>NZ_JAIVKX010000017.1 GCF_020524285.1 Alloyangia pacifica | reverse complement strand
CGATAGCCGTGGACGGTCCCGGCAGGAACATAGGCGTAGTCCCCGGCAGTCAGCATGTGGACCTTGCCATCGAGATGCAGCTCCAGCCGACCGGCCATGACATACAGCGCTTCCTCGGTATCGTCATGGCGATGCAGCGGCAGGCCCGCCTCCATCGACCCCGTCAGCACTGCGGCCTGGCAATCGCCACCGGTGTCCTGGGGCCGCGCGATCAGCGTTGCGACCTGACCGCCGATCAGGTGGTGCTCCCCCTCTCCGTCACGCAGCGCATAGAGCTCGGGCTTGCCCGGCAGTTGACCGGTGGCCGTCGCGAAGGGGATCTGCCCCAGCGGAGCGTCCGCAAGGGCGATGTCGCCGGTGATAGCCGCGGCGGCACCGCCGATCGCTGCGTTTCGAAAGAAGTTCCTGCGTGTCAGTTTCATGCCGATTCCTAAGCACTTGATCGTTTCAAGCCGTGGGTATCGCGCCAGACAAATCAGGTGTAATAGGAATTTCTGACTGAATAATCACAGGTTCTGATTTATGGAGCTTCGCCAGCTGCGATATTTCACGGTTCTTGCCGACACCCTCCATTTCGGGCTGGCAGCCGAACGCCTCAACATCGTTCAGCCTGCCCTGTCGATGCAGATCAAGAAGCTCGAAGAGGAGCTGGGTGTCGCGCTGTTTGCCAGGTCAAAACGCAAGGTCGCGCTCACCCACGCCGGAGATCTGTTCCGGCAGGAGGTCCGCCGCTGCCTGCACCATGCCGAGCAGGCCCAATACATCGCGCGTGCAGCCCATCAGGGGATGGTTGGCAAACTGCGGCTTGGCATATCGTCGGGCGCGGTTGAATCGGGTGTCCTCAGAATGGTGATGCAGTCGTTTAACAGGACCAGTCCAAAGCTCTTGATTGAACCGGTCGAGGTCCATCCGGCACGTGCGCCCGCCGCAGTGCTGCGGGGCGATCTCGATGCGGCCCTGGCCACGGTTGCCTCACTGACCGTACCTGATGGATTGTCGATGCATGAGATGATCGTCCAACCTGCGATCGTGGTCCTGCCCGAAAATCACCCCCTCGCTCCCGGCGAAGACGTCTCGCCAGAGGACTTGCGGGACGAGACGTTCATTGGGTTCGCCGGACCGGATGATATTTCGGGCCTGTCTCTGACAGCGGGTGCCTTGGGGTATTGGCCGGCATCTTACCGGACCGTCAGCAACCCTTCGATGACGGTGGGCCTTGTCGCGGCAGGCCTGGGGGTTGCCATTATTCCTGAGGTCATGGCGCGTTCGGAAGCCGGCGCGGTCTTTCGAACGCTCAGGAACAGGCACTACGATGTCGATGTCACTTTGCTGTGGGCGCAGGATCAAAATCCGAGCGCAGCAGCCGCGGTCAGGCGCATGCTGGAGGGGGTTCCAAGTTGAGCGAGCCAATCCCGCACTATCGGCATCTCGAAGGTCACTACCATTCAAATCACGCCCACCAGAGCGCCTCGTGCTTGTGCTGCACGTGCATTGGTTGTCCGATGAACGACCGGAGGTCCGCATCGGTAGTGCTGCAGCGAGGCGCAGCGAATGGTGGGATTAGGCTCCAGGGTCTGGTGAATCCTTGAACGACCGTTTTCGTGATCTTTCGCGACGTTCGTCGCAGCGCACGGTAGGACGCCCAGCACTCGCTCCGCCGCTCTGCCCTGAGTGGCGTGAAAATCGTCCGTGAATTGCGTGACGCTTCTCAGGCGACCAACAGCGCCAGCAGGTATTGCGCGATGGCAAAGACCACATGCGCCACAAGCACGTAGGTGATCATCGCCCCGGCGTTGGGCAGCTTGCGCGCGAAGATGCCGCCGCCCATCCCGGGCATGAGGATGATCAGACCAGCCAGCGTGCTGATGATCACCCCGATCAGGACGAAGGGGAACACGGTCGGAGCGGAAATGAAATCAACGCCCCAGAACAGCGGGAACATGACCGCATAGGCGATGCCGATGGCATAGTGGAAGACCCAGCCGGTCAATGCCTCGCCCACGCGGTGCGCACGGTCATCACCGCCGTCGAGCACCAGCCGGCCCGCGGGAATGCCCAGCAGCCAGCGCCCCACCGAGGGCCAATGCGTGCCGGGCATCCAGCCGATCTTCGCGGTTATGAGGCCCCAGAGGTCAAGCGCGATGGTCGAGCCGATGCCGACCACAAGGACGAAGGTGATGAGGTCAAACGTCATGGGGGACCCTCCACAGGGAAACAGGAACGGTGCCGCAGCGGCACAGGCGTATCTGTCGGAGTGGCAAAAGATAAATTCTTTCCGGCGCTCCGATTGATTGCGATTTTGGATCAGTCGCCGACCACCGGGCAGGCCCGGATCAGCCCGCCAGCAGCGCGTCCAGCTTTCCGGCACGCTCGAGCGCCAGAAGCTCGCTGCAGCCGCCGACGTGGATGTCGCCAATGAAGATCTGCGGCACGGTGTGTGCGCCGCCCGAGCGTGACAGCATTTCGCGGCGTCCCTTGGGAACCACCATGATGTTGATGTCCGTGTAGTCTGCACCCTTCTTGTCGAGCACCATTTTGGCGCGCGAGCAGTAGCCGCAGAAGGGCGAGGTGTAGATGTCGATCTTGGGCATGAAAGCCTCCTGGGTATTGTCTGGCTGATCCGGGAAAGCCGCGGGGCGACAGCGCCTCGCGTGGGCACCGGTCCCGGCGTGAGGCCGGGACCGGGCAGAGCGGCGCGGCCTCAGGCGGCGACGCGCACGTCGGCTTCGACCGCGATGGTCACGCCAGCCTTGCGGGCGATGTTGCCGACGGCACAGATCGCGTCGGCGCGTTCGATGGCCGCCTCGGCGGCCGTAGTGTCCGCCTCACTCGAGCCTGCGGCCAGAGTGACGCGCGCCACGTGACGGATCGCGAAATCGTCGTCACCGGCCTGGGCGTCCGTGTCGACCGAGATCGTCTCGACCGGAACCTTCTTCCCCTCGGTGATCGCGCGCAGGGTGGCGGTGAAGCAGGCCAGCGTGGAGGCGGTGAAGAGCGACTTGGGGTCGGCCCCCGCGCCGCTGCCGCCGAGCTCGGTCGGGATGCCGATGCCCACGTCCCAGCCCTCGCCGGTGATCTTGCCTTCACCCTTGAAGCCACCGGTCCAGGTGGAGGTCATTTTGATATCAGCCATTTGCTCTACTCCTCTTACGCCGCGCTCTTCACGGCGGTGGTGTATTTGTCCTTGGGGTTCAGGCCGACGACCATGTCGACCGGCTTGCCGTCCTTGAACACCAGCACGGTCGGCACCGAGCGGATGCCGAAGGCTCCGGCGATCTCGGGGGCGAGGTCGATGTCGACCTCACCAAAGTTGGCGCTGTCCTTCATCTCGCCCGCGACCTCGTTGTAGGTCGGCTCGAGCGCGATGCAGGGGCGGCACCACGTGGCCCAGAAGCGCACCACCTTCACGGTGCCGGGTGCCTGCATGAAGCCTTCGAAATTGCTCGTATCGAGCGTCGTTACATCTGCCATGTCTCTCTCCATTGGCTTGAACTTTGGGTTGGGATTGAGTCAGTCCGAGGCGGGCTCGGCCGGGAGGTCGAGAGGCAGCCCCGCGAGGTAGCGGTCGGCCTCAAGCGCCGCCATGCAGCCCTGTCCGGCGGCGGTCACCGCCTGACGGAACTGGTCGTCGGTCACGTCACCGGCGGCAAAGACCCCGGGCAGCGCCGTCGCGGTACTGCCGGGTTTGGTCCGCAGGTAGCCACCGGGCTTGAGCGGCAGCTGGTTGGAAAAAAGTTCGGTCGCCGGGCTGTGGCCGATGGCCACGAAGACGCCCTCTGCGTCGAGCTTTTCAACCGTGCCCGCGATCCGGTCTTTCAGGATCACGCCGGTGACCACGCGCGGGGTCTCGGTGCCGATGATCTCGGCAACCTCGGCGTTCCATATGACCTCGATCTTCGGATGGGCGAAGAGCCGATCCTGCAGCACTTTCTCGGCGCGCAGGCTGTCCCGGCGATGCACGAGGATCACCCGCCCGGCGATGCCCGCGAGGAACAGCGCCTCTTCCACGGCGGTGTTGCCGCCGCCCACGACGACCACGGTGCGGCCGCGGTAGAAGAACCCGTCACAGGTGGCGCAGGCCGAGACGCCGCCGCCCTGAAAATGTGCCTCCGACGGCAGGCCGAGCCATTTCGCCCGTGCCCCGGTGGCGATGATCAGCGCGTCGTAGCTATACGTCGTGCCGCTGTCGCCCTTGAGCGTGCGCTTGCCGGTCAGCCGAGCCTCGGTCACCATGTCGGTGACGATCTCGGTGCCCATGCGCAGCGCCTGCTCGCGCATCTGCTCGACCAGCCAGGGGCCCTGAATGGGGTCGGCGAAGCCGGGGTAGTTCTCCACGTCGGTGGTGATGGTGAGCTGTCCGCCGGGCTCGAGCCCGGTCAACAGCAGCGGCGACAGCCCGGCGCGGGCCGCGTAGATCGCCGCCGTATAGCCTGCCGGGCCGGAGCCGAGGATGATGAGTCTTCTGTGCATGACCTTGCCGTTTGTTGCTACGGCGGTCATATATGCCCCAAAGGCGAATGATTAAGTTCTAATACGCTATCGCCATATATTCTCAGATCGCATCAATGAGGGCGCCATGGAAATCAAGGAATTGCGCTGCTTCGTGCGGGTCGCCGAGACGCTGAACTTCAACCGGGCCGCCGAGCAGCTGAACATGAGCCAGCCGGTGGTGACCAAGACCATCGCCCAGCTCGAGCACAAGCTGGGGGTGAAGCTCTTTGACCGCACCACCCGCCGCGTCGCGCTGACCGCCGCTGGCGTGGTGCTGCGGCGCGAGGCCGAGGGGCTGCTGGCGCATCTCGATCAAGTGCAGCGCGCCGTCCGCCACGCCATCGCCGAAGAGAGCAAGCGCTTTGCCATCGGGGTGACGCCGCTGGCCATGCAGACGGTATTTCCGGCGGTGATCCGCGGCTTCCGCGAGGCGCATCCGGGGATCGACGTGTCGATCCACGAGCTGCCCACCGATGCGCAGGTGAAGGCGCTGCTGGCCGCCGAGATCGACGCTGCCTTCCTGCTCGCTCCGGCGGCGGATGATGCGCTGGAGGTGCGGGAGATTCACTCCGAGCAGATGCGCCTTGCGGTGCCGACGAGCCATCCGCATCTGAAATCGCTCGGCCTCGGGCCGATGCCGCTCTCGGCCTTCGCGGGCGAGACCTTCATCATCCCGCCGCGGTCGGAAAACCCCGGCGTGCATGACGAGATCATCCGCGCCTGTGCGGTCTCGGGCTTCCGGCCGAAAGTGAAAGATTGCACCGAGGGGCAGACCTGCCTGTGCCTCGTCGAGGCGGGCATGGGGGTGAGCTTCGTCACGAACCGCATCGACTGCGCCACCAGCGACGACATGCGCATCGTCGATCTTGAAGAGCCTGCACCGACACTCAGCGTGGCGCTGGCTTGGCGGCGCGAGGATCCGTCGCCGCTGCTGGAAACGCTGCGGCAGTTGGCGCTGAACACGGAAACGGCGGCCGCATAGGGCCGCCGCTTCTCTGCATTGGGAATGTTGCCGATCAGGCCGCAACCTCGTCCGGGCAGGTGCCACCGTTCCCGGCGCGCAGCGCGGCACAATAGCGGCGATCGACGCGCGCGCTGACCAGCGCCAGCACGAGGCCTGCCAGCACCACAATCCCAGCCACCGGCCCGGTCATCCCAAGCCCGAGGTGATCGACAACCCAGCCGCCGCCGCCCGCACCAAGCGCGATGCCGAGGTTGAAGGCCGAGATGTTCATGCTCGACGTCGCGTTCACCAGACGCGGGGCGATGAGGCTGGCCTGGTTCACCGCGTAGAGCTGCAGGATCGACACCGAGCCGAAGGCGACGATGCCCCAGATGATCACCAGCGGCACGACCGTCATCAGGTTGCCGGCGAAGGGGATCAGCAGCAGCAGCGCCAGCGCCATCACGCCATAGATGCCAAGCAGCACCGGCATGGCGCCGACCCGGTCGGCAATACGAGCACAGATCAGGTTCCCGATCGCCACGGCGACGCCGTAGAAGAACAACAGCGTGCCGATGCCGTTGGGGGACATGCCGGTGAACTGCTCGAGGATCGGCGAGAGATAGGTGAAGGCCACGAAGGAGCCGCCATAGCCAACGAGGGTGATCGCGAACAGGAGCGCCAGCCGCGGCTTCAGCACCACCGACATCTGCTCGAGGAAGGACGAGGGCGCGGGCCGCTCGATGTTGCGCGGCAGCAACCAGGCCAGCGCGAGGAAGGACAGCACGCCGATGCCGGTCACAGCGACGAAGGTCGCACGCCAGCCGAAATAATTCGCGATGAACGTGCCGACCGGCACGCCGGAGATCAGCGACAGGGTGATGCCGGTGAACATGGTGGCGATGGCCTGCCCAGCCTTCTCCTTCGGCACCAGCTGCGCGGCGACCACCGTGGCCACCGAGTAGAAGACGCCCTGCACCACGCCCGACAGGATGCGGCCGATCAGGAGCGTGCCGAAGGTCGGCGCCAGCGCCGCGAGCGTGTTGGCGATGACAAACAGCACCATCAGCCCGAGCACGAGCTTCTTGCGGTCGAACCGCCGGGTGACGGCGGTGAGAAGTGGGGCGGCGACAGCCACCGCCAGCGCGTAGATGCTGACGGTGAGACCGGCAGTGGCGAGGCTCACTTCGGTGTCGCGCGCGATTTGGGGCAGGATGCCCACGATCACGAACTCCGCCATTCCGATGGCGAGCGCCGCGGCCGTCAGGGCCCAGACTCCGATAGGCATGGAATACTCCGATATCTTGAGGGGCTCGCCGGGGCGGCAAGCGGGATGCCGGAGCGATACCGAAGCTGCTGTGTCAAGTTAAATTCCAAGTTGGCATCAGTTTTGATGCTCTGATTGGTGGGTGGTTCTTTTGCGACCTCCGAGTGCCCACGCGTAAAGCGAAAGCGACACTCTCCATTCCAGGGGAAGAGTTGCCGCAATGCAGCGAATGTTCGCAGAGTCCCGCACCACTGCCGCCCCATGCTCTTGGGGTGAAGGTCCGCTTCGCCGCATAGACATCTCGGGGCGAAGGTCGCGTTTGGGCTCAAGTAGCCAAACGGCCCTGTCCAAAAAACCTGGGTGGGTCGACTCAGCGCAGGCAAGGGACGGCGAGATCGCGGCGTGACACTGGTCGCATGCAAAGCGCGTATTGCGTTGGGTGGCCCGCCCGATGACTTGGACATCATTGACACGCGCCCCAGCTTCGAAAGGACTCGCGCCTGATGCCAATCTGCCCCATGCTCCACCAATGTTGGAAAAGCACACCGTTGCGATCAGCGCCATTAGGGTTCCGCTCAAGCGAAAAAAGACGCTCTGCGAGGACAAAGTCCACAAGCTCGCCGAGAGCATTTTGGAGGACGGGCAGACCACCCCAATTCAGCTCCGGCCTGACGGAGACGGCTACGTGCTGATCGAAGGTCTCCACCGACTAGAGGCGCTTCGGGTGCTGGGAGAGGAGTCCGTGCTGGCCTATTTCGTGCGCGCTCGGCTGCACTGAGTCGCACGACACTACGGGCCGCGCCAGGAGTCCATGACAGTCAGGTCTTGGGGATTACCCGGGTGGCGAGGCAGTCGACGCGGTCAGACGTTGCTCATGACCGGGACGGCAGGCAGGCGCAATGAACTGCCAATGACTTTGTGGTCACGTGTCTCGGCCCCTCTCCTTTTCTCCGAATGCAATGTTGTTCAGAAGGTCTCGCAGCCAGATGTGGCGTGCGTCGCTCCGGTTATGTGGGTGCCAAGCGACCTGCGTCGGGAAGGTGCCAAGGTTCAGTGGGACCGGCATGTCTCGGAGACCATAAGGTTCGGCGATGATCGCCGCTATGCGCGCAGGGACCGTAGCGATGCCTCCGACGCGGGCGACTGTCGGGGCTGCCGTCAGGAAGTGCGAGACGATCACCGCGGTGTTGCGGCGCAGGCCCGTGTCGGCGGTTAGTTTGTGCAATCCGGTGCGCCATCTTCCGGGCGGCACCACCACCACATGCGGAAGCCGCTCATAAAGGTCGCGATCCAGGGTCGCGCCGTCTGCCAAAGCCTCGGGGGCTACGATGCAGCGGAATCCGTCATTGAACAGTTCCGAGACGACCAGGTCCTCAGGTGGAGGGGAGAACCGTCCGATGGCGAGATCGAAGCTTTGCCCGGCAAGGGAGCGCGGATCCAGGTCCGGGCCGATCGGGGCGATTTCGAGCTCGGCCTCGGGGGCGTGACGCGCGAAGGCGGCGGCCAGAAGCGGGGCGAGCACGACCTCCGCGTAAGGACCCAGCAACAGCCGGAAGCGCCGCGTGCTTTGAGCGGGGTCGAAAGGCTCGGCGGCACGGAACGCCCGTTCGAGCCGGTCCAGCCCGGCCGCGACGTCCGGCGCGATCTGCAACGCTTTCTCGGTCGGCTCGACGCCATATCTGGCGCGCAGGAAAAGCTCATCCCCCAAGGCGCCGCGCAGCCGCGCAAGCGCCGCGCTGACAGTGCTTTGCGACTGGCCGAGGCGTCGCGCCGCAGCAGTGACATTGCGTTCTTCCATCACGGCGTGGAAGACGCGAAGAAGAGATATGTCTGGGGTCATGTGTCCAGCTTACCGATATCTGACATGCTGCGCATCAATTTCTCGATTTGCAAATTCGTCCCATATCACTGCGGACACGTTCCTGCAGTGACCCTCGCGGGACGTTCTGAGACAACGCAAGGAAACCTGAAAAATGGCACGTATTCTGATCCTGTCCACTGCGGCCGATGTCCTTGGCGATACCGGCAACCCCACCGGCGTTTGGTACGAAGAGTTGGCGAGCCCGTATTACGCTTTCCTTGATGCGGGCCACGAGGTCACGCTGGTGACGCTTGGCGGCAAACCTGTTCCCATTGACCCGAATTCCGACGTGACTGGTGAGGAGGCCCCAGCCTCGGTCACAAGGTTCCGCGCAGATACGGAGGCAACGGCGCTTCTGTCCAACCCCGGCCGCCTCGAGGACGAGGACGTCACAACCTACGACGCGCTCTACATACCGGGCGGCCACGGCGCGATGTTCGACCTCGCGGAAAGCCCGCTTGCAGCCAAGGTCATTGGCAAGGCATGGGATAGCGACAAGGTCGTCGCCTCGGTCTGTCATGGTCCGGCGGCCTTTGCCAAGGTCGTGGATGCGAATGGCGATCCCATCGTGAAGGGCCGCAGGGTCACGGCCTTCACGGACAGCGAGGAAGAGGCCGTGGGGCTGTTGGAGACGGTGCCGTTTCTGCTGGAAACCAAGCTGCGTGAACTCGGGGCTGACTTCGAGAGCGTCGGCGACTGGCAGCCTCATGCCGTGGCCGATGGCCGGCTGGTGACCGGGCAGAACCCGGCTTCGTCGGAGGCGGCGGCGAAGAAAGTCCTCGAGCTTCTGTAACCTTATGTGGCGCTGCCCGGCGACGGGCGGCGCCTCTCTGCCCTGCGGGTCAGGCCCAGGGCGTGACGAGGTATTTCTCGCCCGTGCGCATAGCGCGGTAGTCCAGCACGGCGTCCTTGGTCAGCATTTCCTCCAACGTGACGCGAGATTTGTAGCTGCTGGCAAAGGTGCTGGTGAGGTTGTCACGTACGCGCTGACGCATCCGGCCCATGGTCTCCTGCCCAATCGACTGCAGGAATGGGAATAGAAGCCAGCCAGATAAGGTCCATCCGAACCCGTAGCTGGGTGTCAGGATGGTAGGGCTGGTGTCGAGGCGGCCGTAGATGAACATGCGTTTCGGCTGGTTCGATCCATAGCGCGAATACTCGGCCATCTGCTCCCTTGCGACCCTCTCCATCGCCCGAAATGCGGTATCGACCAGCGTGCCGCCCCCCACGGGATCGAAGCCGTAGAAGGCGCCTGTCTCACGAATTGCGTCGGTCAGCTTGTCCATAAAATCGTCTTCGGAAGAGTTGACCACATGCTCGGAGCCAAGCCCCTTCAGCAGATCCACCTGATCGCTCTTTCGCACGATGTTCACCAGCCCGATGCCATCCTCTGCGCAGATGCGCGTCAGCATCTGGCCGAGGTTCGAGGCCCCGACAGTGTGCAGGATGGCGTTCTGTCCGTCGGCCCTGGCAGTCTCCACAAAGCCGAGGGCGGTCATCGGATTGACGAAGGCGCTGGCGCCTTCTTCGACGGAATGCTCGCCCAGCGGGAGGCACATGTCCGCGTCGGAGAGGCAATACTGGCTGTAGGCGTTGCCCGGGACGCAGGAGACGCGCTGCCCCACCAGCGCCTGCGCAGCATCACTGTCGCCAGCGGCGATGACCGTGCCTGCGCCTTCGTTACCAGCGGGCAATTTCAAACCGTGACGCGCCTTCGACGCGGCATTTGCCGCCTCGGGCATTCGGGCCGCGAACTTGCCCGGCATATACTCCGCGTTCTCCATGTCGGCGCCGCCGACGAGAATGGCAAGGTCCGAGGGATTGATCGGCGCGGCTTCCATCCGCACCAGCACCTGATTGTGGGTGGGGTCGGCAAATGAAACGTCTTCAAGCGCGACGGTCAGTGTGCCGTCGGCCTCGAGCGTGGTGAATAGCTGTTTTCCGGTGGTGGCCATGCAGGCGCCTCCTTCGCGTTTCATCGGGTGATGTGGATCTAGGGCCAATTCCGATGCATCCAAAAATTCTGCATCCGGCACAAGATAAGTAGTCGGAGCGACTGGAAAGGGCGCCGAGTGGGCTTGCGGCGGTGCAGCGTGCCGTACACATGGCGGGCAGGAGCGCGCGTTCCTCTCGGCCCAGATCAGTCGTCGCCGGGCCGCTCCGCCGTTTCACCGAAGCGGCCATTCAAGCAGGCCGCAGCATTTTGAACGGTCCGAGGTCGGCAGTGCGGGACCTTTCTGACGTTCGCTGCGCATGCAGCGTTGGTTGCGAGCAGCGGCAGCAATGCGCAGGAAGCGGACGTGCCCGGTCGAGCCGGGGCGCCTCACGTCATAGGCGCGCCCGGCCCTAACCCGACCTTGGGGCTGGACGACCTCGCTGCGGCGCAGCTTCACGGAAACAGTCATTCATGCCTCGCGCAGCATTTTTCTACGGCTACGTTACGCTGTGCGGACCTTTCGGACGTTCGCTGCATGTGCTCGATTCACGCTGCGCCCGCGAAGTCACGAGGGAGAAAGGGAGGGAGGGTTACGTACCTTCGCCGCGGTGACAATCCGTTCCCTCGGCAACGCGGGAAGCGGACATTCAGAGCGGACCAAAATCGAAGTTTGTTTTGCATCGCCGCATGACCGCAATCGGGCCCTCTCCTTCCGGTCTGCGAAATGGGTATTGCTGCACTGCCGAGAGGCTCTTGCTCCCGAAGGCTGGGCCTCGCAGAGGCCTTTCCAATATTCGCCTGCGCACATCAATTTTGCCGAGTCTGCCAAAATGAGTAGTACAGACCGCAACGTGTCAAAGGTCTGTTTGGCAATGCGCAAGAACATCCCGTCGAGCTTTCACGGAAAAGCTCTGCGGAATTCTGGACGCAGGCGATGTCCACTTTCTTCCTCTCGTTCTCCTTATCGACTGCCTTAGATCCCGGCCCCTATGATGGACGTGGCCCTTTCAAGAAACCAGAGCGCAGCGGCGATGGATACGGAAATGGCCACTGCGCCGCGGGCCCCGATCCAAACGCGCTCAGGCATCTTGCGGAGTAGAACAACCAGCGGCCATGTCAGCGCCACGATCGCAACTTGTCCGGCCTCGACGCCGATGTTGAAGGCGAGCAAACTTTGCCAGACATCGTCCGCGTCCGCACGCAGCATCGCTCGCAACATGAACGAAAAGCCGAAGCCGTGCAGCAATCCTATCATCGCGGTTATGAACACCGCGGCGCGGTTGCTTCGAGACCGCCCCGGGCGCTGCAGAATGGCATCGGCAGCCGCCCAGATGATGCTCAGCGCGATAGCGGTTTCGACCGCGGGAATGAACCATGGCGCAGACGGGGCAATTCCGAAAAAGCCCATGGATAGAGTGACGGTGTGTCCAACGGTGAAACCGGAAACCCGCGCCAGCAGAGCTCCGAGGGTCTGCGCCCCTATCACCATGCAGATCACGAAGAGAACATGATCGGTGCCTTCGAGGATGTGTAAAACCCCTGAGCCGATGAAAGTGGACGCCGCCGCGATAGTTGAGCCCGAAACCGAGATTGGCTCGGCCATGAGACCAGTGGCACGGAATGTTCGAGTGGTCTCGCCACGATAGTCCAGAACGAGATTCGCCGTCTCCTCCTGTCTGGGCAATCCGGGATCGGACAGCACCGAAAGCCGGTAACTCGCGAGCGCGGTGGTGCCGGCATATCGTAAGTGAACATCGACCAATGCGTCCCCGACGTAGGTCTCCTCCGGCCCTCCCGGCACCGCCCCGCCAGTCTGCAACGCCCCGAAGGCCTCTTCTCGGGTTGCAAACCCCGGTTCGCGTCCGACGCTGTGAACCTGCACTGCAACGATCTCGCCAGCCAACAGTCCGGCGTCGCTCTCGAGCCGCAGCTCCTGCGCAGCGATCCTGCCGAGTCCGAGCGGGTCTGTACGCAGGCTCGCCCAATCTATCAGATGCATCAGCTTTCGATCCTCAAGTCGGTTCGTCGTGAAGGGGGCCGGCGCCGGCAGCCCGTCTGTCCCGAGCGGGCCGAGCTTGTCGGCCACGAGGAAGGACATCGGTGTGCGGAAGTACACCTCAAGCCCGTCTTCGGTATGCAGTATGTGAAAGATGCGCACGTTTAGGTTGAGTTTGAAATGCGCCCAGGCCGCGCTGCTTAGGGCGAAGGGCAGCAAGGCGAGCAAAAGGATGAACAGACGCTTCATGATGTCCTCACGCTTTGGATTGGGCGCTTAGAATGGTCAGATCGCTCAGAAACCACCGGTTATCTTTGCGCGATAGGTCGACGAGTGCGCGATAGGTCACGAGACGCCGGTGCATGTGGCCCCAGTGGCCCCCGCTCAACGCAGCCGTCCAAGTCGCGAGAATCTGGCTACCGGACCCGCTGCGATCCGGGGATATTTGTTCGACCTGAAGCTCATTGATCTCGTCGACACGTGCCAGCGCTCCGGACGGCAAAGTGACCGACAGCCCCCTCCTTAGCTCGGTCGCAACGTCACTCACACGATCTGAGGCGACGAAGGGTGACAGGGCCGCCGCGAAAGTCTCGGGGCGCGTTTCGAGCATCGCTGTGCCGACGTTTTCCAGGAACCTGGACAGGAGCTGCCGTGCCATCTCCGCGTCGGGCGCAGGCTGCCCAGGCAGGCTGACCTGTGTTGTGACCGGAACCGAAGCGACCGCAGCAATGAGGGCAAGCGCCGCGACAGAGAGCCCGACATACCTGCGCTTTCCACGATTTCTGTAGCCGCGCAACGCGGCGATGACAGCCGTCGCCACGAGCAGGAGTGCCAGCAGCGGAAGCGATATTACGCGCGCGGTGGAAAGGCTCACGGGCGAGGCTTGAGGTTCCACCCAGTTTGTCAGGTGGTTGATCCATCGCACCACAGGATCGTCGGGACGGGCTACCACAGGAACGCCACCAGCCGGGTCGGTCAAGGTCACAGGAACAACGTCCGAACCTGTGGGAAAGAGATCCCATGTCATCTCCACCTCTCGCGCGAGCGCCTCTCGCGGGTAAGACAGGATCACCCCCAACAGAGACGTCGCACGATCGGAAGTCTCGTCGTCGTCGAGCAGACGTAGCCCCTCAGCCCCGATCTTCACCTGCGAGAGCCTGATCTCGGCCGGACGCAGCTCTTCACCGTCTATCACCATAGGGTTGCGGTCGCGCAGGAACTCAGCGACCGCGGGTTCAATTATCGCAAGCTGCGCCGCCCCAACGGTGTCTGCACTGTCGAGTCCGAGGTCAATCCAGCCCTCAAGATCGTGCAAGCGCAAGATGATCTCGTTGCGCACCTCGCGAGGCTCGACCGAGATGAAGGACATCAGCGGTGAACGGTGGTGGCGCGTCAGGTTCGGGTTTTCGAAGACGCTGAACCAGGGATCGGTCCAGTCGGGCACCAGAGTTTCCGCCCGCGAAAGGTAGCGATAGTCCGTCACCGGCACTCCGAGGTGCTCAATGAGGACACCGAGCGAAGCAGTGGGCATGCCGTCAGCGTCAAGCGGTGGTTTGAAAGTGAAACTCCGCGGTTGGCCCGCAAATGGAAATTCCAGTTCGGCGTAGATCACCTGCGCGCTCTTGGGGCGCGCGGGGTAAATCGTGGTGGCGGCAGAGACGCGGGGCGCGCGCGGGCGAAGCTCCACCTTGCGGGAAGTAGGCACGAGGCGGGTTCGGTCCGCCTCAATCACGAGCGTTCCTCCCGTCCGCGCGGCAAGCGACAGAGCAGGGCCGTCGGTGGAGACGAATAACGGATAGTCCGCCGGGTCGATCTCGAGTGCGATGCGAACGCGGTCGGAGAGCACCGAGATCTCGACAAAGTTCGGTGCGGTTTCACCGCCATAGGGCGAGACAAGGTCGGCTCGGCCTGGGGAGGGGCACGCAAGAAGGGCAGCAAGTGAAAGCAAGCGAAGCAGGACGGACATGATCGGGCTCCCGGGTTCTCGGATGGTGCCCCCGCGCACTTTGGCGCGGGGGCGCTGAGCAAGAGGATCACTCGTCGCCCGGATAGGGGAACTCCCGCCCCAGCGCTTTTGACGCTTCCTCGAAGATTGGGCGCAGCGCATCATCGACATTCCAGTACCCGCTCTTTGTGAAGTCGGAGAACCCGATGTCCGCGATGTCGATCCCCGCCTCGCCGGCGAAAGCTGCTCTGTCGTCGAGAGAGGGCGCCTGGGCGGGAGCGCCGAGCGGGGGTGCCCATGTCGCCTCTTCGGTGACCGCCATCCGAATCCGAATGTCATCCTTAGTGACGTTCCAGACCATGAAGTCATTCGCCAGGCTGAGGGGGCCGTCATAGGTCTTCCGGATGCGCTCGTAGACCGCTGTGCCCGTGTCGAAATCATTGAAGAAGTGGTATGCGACGGCGAGCCTGGGCCTGATCTCGCTCATAACCTTTCCGAACGCTTCGGGCGCGGTATGCACCTGCGTTCCGACAAGTAGCGCGGATTCCGGAGTGAAGCGCATCTTCGAGACAAGATCAGGGACCGCAATAAAGCACTCATGGATCGCGAGATCCGCATTCTTCGCGTACTCCACGAACCATTTGTTGGGATAGGTGTCCGAGCTGAAGACAAATTTCAGATCGTTCCATTCCAGCGCATAGCTTACGGCCCCGTCAATTGCATGGATTGCGGGAAAGGTCCGGATTTTCACGCCGTTTTGTTCGTAGATCACCTCGTTCTCGAGTTTGTAGTCGAACTCGGTCACATCGAGCTTGTAGCCGCGGAAATCGACGTTGCCGGCGCGTCCCGCCATATCCCATGTGAGCATTTGCATCATGCCTTTCAGGGCATAGGCGGTGCCGAGTTCGGGCGTCGCGCCACTCGGACCCCAGACCCGGAGCGGAACATTGCGGCCCATCAGTGCGCCGCCAATGAACAGGTCATGCAGAGCGCCGAAATGGTCTGTATGCAGGTGCCCTACGAAGATTTTGTCGAGGTAATTGTAGGGAATCTGTAACGACGAGAGCCGTTCCGCCGAGCCAGACCCGATGTCGAAAAGAAACTTGTCTCCATTCCCGAGCTCGACAAGGAAGCATGCTGCGGCCTGAGCCGCGCGGGTGGTCGGCATGCCCGTACCGCAGGCGACGACGCGCATCTCGTCCTCGGCGAGATCTTCGGTATTTGGGTAGTAGGTGTCGCGCTCGCGGTCGCGCACCATGGTTGGCGACGCGTCCGTCTCCTGTGCATAGGCCGCGCTTACAAACATCAGGCCATATCCGTCGCTCGACGTTGGCGCGCCCAGCCAGGCGCCGAGCGCGACACCGGCCATGAAGCTGGCCGCCCTCCTGAATGCTCTATTGCGATATGTCATGGAAAGATCCTCCCGTTTGAACGAGGTTTGGGCCCTGTCAACCGATCGCGGAGGAGCGATTTCGGTGAGACCTGGGGCCGCAAGTCCCGAAAGCCTGCCTGATTGAAAGACTCCGCATAACGGAGTCACCGTGACAGGCGGGGTGACTCACGTCTCTGCAGGAGGAGGCAACGCATTGAAACAGCCTGTGAGAGAGCAGTCGAATTCCATTCGACGACCGCTAAGCGGTGTATCCTGTGCTGCCGCAGATGACGTGGTGAATCGGATTCTCGGTTCGACTCTGTTCGAAAAAGCCGGGCGGCTGAGAGATTTTCTGACCTATGTCGTGCGCGAAGAACTCGCCGGACGCGGCGAAGGCATCCGCGGCAAGACTATCGCCCAAGACGTCTACGGACGCACAGCGGAGCACGGTGCAGACTCCGAAAACATTGTCCGCGTCGACGCGCGGCGTTTACGTCAGCAACTTGACCACTACTACGCGACAGAGGGTATGACCGACCCGGTCCGCCTCCATTTGGAGCCGGGCAGCTACCGACCGCGGTTCGAGGCAACGCATGGTCGTCCGGAGGCAATCTGGCGGAAAATTCGTGTTGGTTCATCATCTCACCTAAGCCTCTTTGTGATCGGAACAGTTGTCGGTCTTGCCCTTAACTTGTTGCTTCCTCCAAGGAGTGCGGTTGAGGACTTGGAAACCGCGGCTATGAAAGTTGAGCTGACATCGGGCGCATCCACCGGCCTGCAAGCCGCTGAACGCCGGGCGATTAGGGAAAAGTCAGCCTCGTCCCTCGAAGCGATCAGCCTTGCCGAGCACGGGCGGCGCATGATGTACCCACTCTTCGACCTGCCAAGACAGGAATTGCTGACACCCGTCTTCGAGTACGTCATCGAACTCGATCCCGCCTACCACGGAGGCTATTCCGGACTCGCCTATGTGCTCGCCAGCCGTGCGCTGCTGGCAGCTGATCCGGCAGCTCGCGCGGAACTCCTTGCGCGTTCCGATGCAATGGCACAGACCGCTTTGAGCCTCGACCCGAAACAGGCATGGACCCTTTCCGCTCTGGCGCGGGTTTCCTTCGTTCGCAAAGACTATGATGAGGCGATGCGCCTTGCAGAACTCTCAGCGCAAATCGGCCAGGAGGACGACCTGGTTCTCGATGGCTTAGCTGCGATTGCCCTCTTCTCTGGACAATTCCAACGTTCCATCGAAGCCGCGAATGACGGCAAGCCACGGCCTGATAGCAACCAGCGGTTCGCCAATCGCAATATCTTTGCTGCGGCGAGTTATCATATCGGCGACTATCGAGCAGCCTATGAAGCACTCGAGCAGGCTGTTGCTTCCGGTGCTCCCATCAGTCCGCCATCTCTCGCTTACCAGGCCGCGGCGTTGGCTGCGATGGGCCGCGAAAAGGAGGCGCGTCATAAGCTGGAAGAGTTGGAACGGACTTGGCCCGGTGCGCCGCTCGATATCATGTTCTACGGCAGGCATAGCGAAAAGCGCAATGCGGACGCCGTTCTCGACCGATTGCGCCAATTGGGCTGGAAGGGCAAGTAGAGGCGTTGATGGTGAGAGTTCTGGAGAGTCTTTACCGGGTTATACCGATCTGCCGCGAACGTCTGGTAGGTCCCGCCCTGCCGACCTTCATCCTCCGAAGATGCTGCGCGATGGACGAATGGCTGGTCTGGTGAAGTTGCACCGCGGCGGTCGGCCAGGGACTGAACGGCAGGTCTCGGCCGGGAACGGCGGGCGGCGCTCCCCGCCAGGTGTAGGGCTCGCTGCACTGCCACAAGCCCGCTTCGAGCCCGTAACTGACCGCGTTTCTCGCAGGGGATTTCGCACCTGCAGCATTGGCGCGCCCATCTCTACCGGCCCTTTCCCGACGCCCGTCCTACCGTCTTCCGCAGCGGCGCAGCATCCCGAGACCGGTTATTCGCCGCGGTTGCGAAGGCGAGGCCTGGGCGAACTCACACTTCGCGTACCAAGCAGACGCAAACCCGCCGAATTCAAGCTCGCATGAACCATTCGGAGACATTTCCGGACCCTGCTGCCAAGCCGTGTTCATGCCTGACCAAACGCCATGATTACATGCTATAGATGGCATGCGACCAAAATTCATTTTCAGCTTCGAGGAGGTGCGACATGCACCAGCGCATTTTATCCCTCGCTTCCCTGCTTAGCCTCTTGGTCATGCCCATCGCGGCCCAGGAGGCGGGCGATGCTTTTAATCAGACCGTGCAGAGCGAGCCGTATCTCGAGCCTCACATTCCCCGGCCTAAGCAGGAAGCCGAAGCCGCGCAGAAGCTCGCCGGGCTCGCCGAAAAGACCGGTGGCAAGCCGAACATCCTGCTGCTGCTCGTCGATGACATGGGCTGGGGCGATCCCGGCTCCTACGGCGGCGGCATCGCGGTGGGCGCGCCGACGCCCGAGATGGACATGCTGGCGCGGGAGGGGCTTCGCCTCACATCGACCTACTCGCAGCCGACCTGCACCCCGACCAGGGCCGCGCTTCTCACCGGGCGGATCCCCACCCGCAGCGGCCTGACCCGCCCTACGCTGTCGGGTGAAAACCCGACGACCAACCCATGGGAGATCGAGGCCACGCTCCCCGGCCTGCTGTCCGATGCCGGCTACCGCACGGCGCTTGCCGGAAAGTGGCACCTCGGCGAAGCCGAAGGCTCACGCCCGCATGAGGCCGGTTTCGACGAGTGGTACGGCATCCTGTCCGTCATCAGCGACATGTCGCAGCAGCTCGACGCGCGGCTCTATCCGGACATGGTGTTGCGCCCGGAAAGGCTGGCCGCGCTAAAGAAACTTTCGGAGGCCGCGATCACCAAGGGCCTGAAGGGCCAGCCCCTGGAAGTCGCCGAGGAGATCACCTCGATCGAGCAACTGGCACAGATCGACCAGAAGTTTGCCGATTTCTCTGAGAACTTTATCCGCCGTGCGGCCGCGGACGACGTGCCGTTCTTCCTCGAGCATTCCTTTGCCCGACTTCACAACGATAGTTACCCGGCCGAGGGCTACGCTGGAAAAAGCCCGGCAGGCTTTCCCTACAAGGATGCGGTCCTCGAGGTCGATGACATCATCGCCCGCCTGATCGGGGTCTTGAAAGAGACCGGCGAGCTCGAGAACACCTTCGTCTTCCTGACCTCGGACAACGGTGCCAACGAGGACCTCTACCCGGACAATGGTTTCCAGCCGTGGCGCGGTGGCAAGGGGACGACATGGGAAGGCGGAGTGCGGGTTCCGGGCATCGCTTACTGGCCGGGAATGATCGCCCCGGGTCGCGAGAGCGACGGGCTGTTCGACCTGACCGACTTCTTCAACACGTCGCTGGCCCTCGCGGGCGCGTCAGACCGCATTCCAAGCGAGCGCTTCATCGACGGCATCGATCAGTCGTCCTTCCTGCTGGCGGATGACGGCCAGTCTCGGCGCGATGCGGTGTTTATGTATTCCGAGAACACGCTGATGGCGATCCGCTGGATGGAATACAAAGTCCACTTCAAGGTGATGCTGCAGCATGCCGCGCGGCGCAATCTCGACGAAACCACGGTCACGGATGTCGGCATGAGCCCCTGGGTCTACAACCTCTACATCGACCCCAAGGAGCAGGCGAGCTCGGGACACTCCCGGTTCGAGTGGGGGCTGCCGCAAGCGCTGCAACGGGTGCAGAGGCACCTTGCGACCTTTGCCGACTATCCCAGCACGGACATCGGCCTCGGCAAACCCTGATCACAGATTGCGACCGCAGGAGGCGCTCTCCGGCGGTCGCCCTCGTCCATGTCGCGGCAGAGACCCGGACGGGCGGCCGTTGGCGAAATCGGGCCTCGGCACCCTGAAGGGATTGTCGCATATGGCCTCGCCTTGGGCTTCCGCCAAAGCAATGACGGACAGCCGAACGGCAGCCCTGCCTGCATTCTGTCGCGTGCAGGGCCGCAAACTTCCGGCGCGGTAGCCGCAATGCGACCACGCTTTCGCATGGGTATTTCTGCTATCCTCGGACCATTTAGGGAGGGCTTTTCATGACCAACATCCATCGCAGATCGGTTCTGCTCGGGAGCGTGGCCGGTGCCGCGCTTGCGGCCACCTCTGTACGTTCAGTGGCTGAGACGACGTCGCTGTCGGATATCGGAGCCTCGATCGTCTCGTCGCCCGAGGTGACTATCTTCCAGGCCCGCGAGATCGTCACGCTCGACCCCTCGCGGCCCATCGCAGAGGCCGTGGCGGTTGTGGGTGGCCGCATCCTGGCGACCGGCTCTGTCGATGAGGTCGAGGCCATCGTCGGCGACCAGCCCCGGCGATACGACGCGCGCTTCGCGGACAAGGTCATCGTCCCCGGCTTCATCGCCCAGCATGATCATCCGGTGCTCGCAGCACTGACCATGTCGTCCGAGATTCTCTCGATCGAAGACTGGGCGCTGCCCACCGGCACGGTTGCGGCGGTCAAGGACAGACAGGACTTCGTCACCCGCCTGACCAAGGCCGAGGCGGACAGCGGTGCCCCAGGAGAGCCGCTCATGAGCTGGGGTTACCATCCCGCCTTCTACGGCGCGCTGACGCGGGCCGACCTCGATGCGATCAGCACCGAGCGGCCCATTCTGGTCTGGGCACGGTCCTGTCACGAGATGATCCTGAACAGCGCGGCGCTCAAGGCGGGTGGTGTTACCCAGGAGGTCGTCGATGCCTTCGACGACACGTCGCGGGCGCAGTCCAACCTCGAGGAGGGACGGTTCTGGGAGCAGGGTTTCTTTGCCGTCATGCCGAACATCGCATCCCTGGCCGCAAGCCCCGAACGGCTGCGCGCCGGGCTCGAATTGAGCCGGGACTACATGCACAGCAAGGGCATCACCTTCGGCAATGAACCGGGCGGCATTCTGGCAAAGCCCGTGCAGGACGCCGTCAACGCCGTCTTCTCCAGTCCCGACATGCCCTTCCGCTGGTCTTTCATCGTCGACGCAAAAAGCCTGGTGGCGCGCTATCCCGACGATGCCGAGGTGATCGCCCGCTCCGAGGAACTGGCCTCTTGGTACGGAGGCATGACGAGTCTCGCGCCGAAGCAGGCCAAGCTGTTCTCGGACGGCGCAATCTATTCGCAGCTCATGCAGGTCCGGGAGCCCTATCTCGACGCGCACCACGGCGAATGGATGATGGACCGCGAGCTCTTCGAGCGGGCATTTCGCGTCTATTGGGATGCGGGCTACCAGTTGCATGTCCATGTGAACGGCGATGCCGGCCTCGACCGGGTTCTCGACACGCTGGAGCTGAACCTGCGCCGCAACCCCCGCTACGATCATCGCACCGTCATCGTGCATTTTGCAGTGAGCGCCTTCGATCAGGTGGAGCGGATCAGGGCTCTGGGCGCCATCGTGAGCGGGAATCCCTACTACGTTGCCGCTCTGGCGGATCAATACTCCGAGGTCGGCCTCGGCCCCGAGCGTGCTGACGCCATGGTTCGTCTCGGAGACCTGTCGCGGGCCGGTATCCGCTGGTCCCTGCATTCGGACATGCCGATGGCACCTGCCGACCCGCTCTTCCTGATGTGGTGCGCGGTCACCAGGCAGACGAGCTCCGGTCGCGTCGCCGCGCCGGACCAGACGGTGACCGTCGAAGAGGCACTGCGCGGGGTGACCATCGAGGCCGCCTATTCGCTGAAGATGGAGGACGAGATCGGAAGCATCGTCCCCGGCAAGCGCGCCAACCTGACAATCCTCGACAAGAACCCGATGAGCGCCGAGCCCGAAGAGCTGCTGGACATCAGCGTCTGGGGAACGGTCATCGAGGGCCGGGTGCTCGAGGCCGGTAAGGCGCAGCAAGATGCGAGTCTTGCGCCACGGTTTTTTTCCGATCCGGGGAGCAAGACGTCTGAATTTGAGTTCGCCGCGCTGGAACATGTTCTGCGGATTGTACACGTACATCCCTGAAGAGAAGCGCCTCGCGCCAGGCAATCACAGAACAAGCCACAATCACCTTACTCTGCCAGGTGTATATGAGGACTATGCCGCGCCTGCGAAAGAAGGATGCGCCATGCGATCAGCCTGAACTTCGTGAAAGGGCTCGGTGCCGCCTTGCGGCGGCGCGGCAGGCTCCTCGCCGAGATGAACCAGGTCCGCGCGGCGGTGACGGCCCTATGCTGTCATTGGGCGCCTCGCTTTTCGCTACAGTGCAGCTTCCCCAGAGCGGTCATTCGAGGCATCGTGCAGCATGGCGGTGCGGGCGCAGATCAGCAACGCGGACCACGCTGACATCCGCAATACCCGACGCCATAACGGCTTCGGGGCTGTTTCTGGCCAAACAAGTCCTTGCGCTCAAGCATTTGATGCAAACATTCGTAGAACCCGCTCACGACGAAGCGACCAGCCATCTTGGCCGTAAGTGCCCGATTGCAACCGCCTACCAGAGAGCGGCGTAATGGCCTAACCCGCTGCCGATGATGAAGAGCTTGGCATCAGGCGGCGCTCGGCTGTGGCGGCAGGCAGAGGCTTGCTTCGATCTTGACGAGTGAGGCATCGACCTTGGCGATGAAGTCGTCAACCGGCCCGCCGCGCAGGATCTCATGTACAGGGGCGACGACGAGTTCTCGTACGCGCTTGGTGTTGGTCAGAAGATCGAGGGGCACAGCATAGAACCAGCTCTTGTCTTCGTTGTCCTCTGGGCGCCAGAAGCGCTGTTCGGCGACGCAATATTCTGTGTACCCCGCCTCGTTGAGGGCGTCCGTTGTGAATTCCCATTTATCCTGGCCCTCACTGCCGATCGAATACCCGACTATGACCTTTGACCGCTTGCCGTATGCCCAATCGGCCTCGGTGCCTTCGTCTGCGGTAAGCTGGATGGCGATAGTCACGAAGCCTCGGGTTTTGCTGTTTGCGCGCGTGTTCCTCCGGTGGCGGAAATAGGTGTTCCAAACAGGCTGGATGAAATCCGAAACCGATTCGTCTTCGTCGAACGCTTCGATTTTCAGGTCAGTGTCGCTGCATTCGATCTGCCAGAAGGCGTCATACAGCTTATTCAGGTTCTCTTGCGCATCGAGCAGATTCCTCGCGGACTGCCAAAGAATAGCACCGTGGTCGGTCATTCGTTCTCTCTGAAATCGTATCGGGTTGCAGGCACGGCAGTCATCGGCGGAAGGGCAAACCTCTCCTCTTCGTCGAAGAAAAAGCTACCCTTGACCGGCATCTTCATTGTCGGCCAGCCCCCCAGCACGGCGCCCTGTGGTTGCCCGGCGAGGAAGTTGGCGGACAGTTGCGACCATGACTTGAGACCAGCGTCGGTTGCGTCAGTTTCCAAAGTCCGCAGGTTCTCGACGGCGGCAGTCCATTCCAGCGATCTGATGCCATCGATGGGCACGGCTTCCAGCCCGTTCTGAACGGTGAGGCGAAGGTCGGCCATCGCCTTCTGGTGCTGAAGCTCGGCCCCAAGGAGCGTATAGCCAAGCACTTTCCGCACCCCCACGGGCACGCCGCCGCGGAGGCACCGCCCACGCTCTACGGTTCGGATTTCGCGAGCGCATTGGTCCGCGCCGAGCGGCGCTCCCCATTTTACCTCAACGATCCAGAAGGCCCTCCGCCCGTCCTTCGTGAACTCCAGAACTACATCGGGCTCGGAGTTCTCGTTTTTGCCGACGAAAAACGGCCAAAGATAGATCTTGGCGTCGCTCGGCATAGGGCAGTCACACAAGACTGAAAGCGCCGCCTGCCGAGCCTCGGGCGTCAGAAGCCGCAGCATTCCGAAGAGAGAAGAGGTTACGAGGTCCTCGCGGGGATTACGCTTCGCGCCATGGAGGATCTTATCCATTCTCGCTTTCTTCGCGATCACGGCATCGAACATATCCACCCGCCTCTAAACATGAAATCCACGACCCAGAGACTATGGGCACCTCGCTATGCCCGCAAGCGGATAGGCCCCGCTTCTCCGGGCTTAGAAGATGGAGCCGGCATCATCTAAACTATGATAAGAGCGGTCAGTGCTATCGCCTCAAGTATCAGCGCTTGTGCTTCCCGGACATTCACGCAGATCGCAGCGACCGGGGGGAGCATGAAGCCGCGGCCTTGAACGGCCAGGATGGGGCGCATTACCACCGTTCCAACGCCACGTGGCATCCGTCAATTTGGGCTCGGACCGGGCTTGCGGCAGTGCAGCGAGCGATACACATGGCGGGCCGCCGCACCCGTCGCTCTCGGCCCTATTCGGACATTCATCGGGCCAATCTACGCGGTGATGTAGTTCACTGAACCAGCCATTCGTGGCACTGTGCAGCACGATCCGGTTGCTCGACGGCGCCAATGCGGACAAAGCTGCCGTAGAGCTGCGGTAGTTCGACTTTGCCGGGCAGCATATTCGACCGACCGGAATTCGATATCGCTATTCATTCTGGACGAGTGAGTAAGGCCTGCGCAGCGCCTGCCTCTTCTCTACCCCGTCGAATGGCTCGAAAGAGCGTAGCCGCTGGGGGAACCGATCCGAGGGCTCCGACCGAATGTCATTGTCACCACATCCGGTTTGCACCGAAGCCCCAAGGACCCGAGAAATCGCTGGAACACCCCGTCGGTGTGGCGCGTATCAATCCGGACGAACTGGCCTTTGAGGTCGGCCAGCAGGGACGTCGCGAGCGCGACTGCGTCGCTTCCGAGCTCCGCCGTGATCGGGCCGATGACGTAGCCTCGTCCGAACCTTCGCCGCATTGCGAAGCCAACAACTTGCCCCGCACGCTCGATCACCCGAACATCCGATGTTGCCAGCAGCCCCGACAAAACCGCAGATCGGTCGGCGTCGTAGGACGTCTGGTCGAGCTCCAGCACTTTGAGAAAATCTCCAGGGGCGAAATCCCGGATCGGGGCGAAGGCCACCAAGTTGACCTTCAGCACGCCTTCGTATTTGAAGACCTGCTCGCCTCGTTTCGCTCCGAGCCTGCGATAGAACAGAACGTCGCCCTGGCAGGCATTTAGGAAGGCACTTGGCCCGCCACTTCGATCCACGGCTTCCCTTGCCAATATGTCGGCAAGGCCCGAGGAGCGGAGCTTTGGATTTGCGATGACCATTCCGACCGCTGCGGCCCCATCGCCGTAGGGAAAGCACATTGCCGAGCCATGCACGCGCTGCATTTCGTCGACTGCAACAATCCCAAGACCTGTCTCGAGGTGCGCCGCCCAGTCGGACCGACGGTGGGGCCAGCCCACACAAGCTGAAAGGCGATGCAAGGCATCAAGATGGCACGCATGCATCGCAGTCATACTGAGACTGTAGCTGTCAACCTGGCGCTGAGTGGAAATATAGGTCATTCTCTGGTTTCCCTGCGCGGTCGGGCGCGCTTGTGGCGCGATCATTCGGACCTTATGCCCTCGCAGGCAAGGTTGCAGTATTGGGTGCCAAGAGCAAGGCCGGGGGAATGGTAAGCCTCACGGCCTTCGCATGACCAAGCGACGCGATGCAGCATCCAGACAGGCCGAGAAGGTCAGCTCGGTGCGGGCTTGCGGCAGAGCAGCGATGCGTACACCTGGCGGACCGCAGCACCCGTCGCTCTCGGGCCCCGAGCCGACCTTCGGCACCGGTTCCGCATGCCGCAAGCGCGGCCAGTCTAAGCCGCCGTTCGCTCAGCCTGATCGATCCCGCTGATGAAACCGCACCGTTTTGTCTCTTCGAACACGGTGGTTCGCGAATTCAGCCCTGGAAGATGATCGTCGCTCGGCCGGCGATCATGCCGTTGATGACCGACGCGACTTCGCGGTGCATTTCGATGACGGCTGGCTGCTGGGACGCTTTTGCCGCGTTTTCATGTGTCGCGGCGGCATCCTTCAAAACTCCCATTATCTCGCCGTCGGGGAGGATGTCGCTCTCTTTCAGGGCCAACAGGAGTGCTTCGCAAATGGAGACCGCGGCAACGCCGAGATATTCGACATGGTCAGACATCTTGATCTTACCTCCTTCATGAACCGGGAAAAAGCGGCTGTCCGATTGTAGGTCTGCACTTTGACCGATAGGCTGCTATGGTGAACTAACCTGAAGCAGTCAGTTCGATTTTTTGGGGTCACGAAATTCTGAACCCAGTGAGGCGCCAATGACTGCCGGAACAGACAGCCCTCTCACCCGCAAGCTGTCGGCGTTCGCGCTATTGAATGAAAGCGAGACTGCGATGCTTGAGCGCCTCCATGAGCGTCGCAGGTCCTTTTCGGTCGGGAGAGACCTCGTCTATCAGGGGCAATCGCGGCAAGCGGCCTACGTGCTCGCCGCCGGCTGGGCCTGTTCCTACAAGGTTCAGGCAGACGGTACCCGGCAGATCGTCGATGTCCAGATCCCGGGGGATTTCCTCGGCCTGCGAAGCGTCCTTCTTCGCACGTCAGACCATAGTTTCGAACCAATCACCGACATCGAGGCGATCGAGGTGTTGTCGGACGATCTTCTGAATCTCCTCACGCAGATGCCGCGCTTGGCGACCGCGATATTCTGGGCCGCGTCGCGGGACGAGGCCATGGTGGTCGAGCACCTTGTCGGGATCGGTCGGCGTGATGCCGCGGCGCGCATGGCGCATTTCCTTCTGGAACTCGCGGCCCGTCTGTCGCTGGTCGGGCTGGGGGGGCGAGATGGATATGACTGCCCATTGACGCAGTACCACCTGGCGGATGCCCTGGGTCTGAGTGCCATCCATGTGAATCGCGTGCTACGGCAATTGCGGGAAAAAGGGCTGGTCACCTTTCGAGACGGCCACGTGTCGTTCGAGGATTACGACGGGCTGGTGACGCTCGCGGATTTTGATCCGACCTACTTGGACCAAGAAGGGCCGTTGCTCTCCGGAGCATGACCCGGTGTAGCCGCGCATTGGACAGTGGCCTTAAATTGACGGAACCAAGACCCGAGAGTTGCCCGATTTCTTTTGGCGCGTTCGGCCCTAAAGCACCAAAAAGCATCGCTGGATCGGGCGCTTCGCAAACCATCAATCTTTTGTTTCCATGGCGCACATGTCGCGGGTTTTCGGATTTTCGCGGCGACGCAAGGTTTGCAAACTGCCGATCCTTTATGCGTGCCCGCGCGCCAACAGCTATTCGGCCCCGCGGACCTGCCCCGCGAGAAGCCGCTAACATGTGTAAGCGCGCGACCCTCATCGATGCCCTAACACCAGTGAGGCATTTTCACCAAGAGCGGTGGGGCATGCGCTCACTTCCATGGGGGACCGAACTATGAAGACTGCCTCCTGGATCAAGCGAGGCGTTTGGAGTGCCGGGGCCTGTTGCTCTTGCGATGCTCGGGTTCACCTGGGAGGGTCCGATGATGGTGCGAGGTACGATGCGAAGGTGCGAACAATCCGAGCCCTCGCTCCCAATGCAGAGAAGGTGCATGTATTTCAGCAGTCTGGAAGACGATCCCCGGCGCTGAGAAATCGGACCCGGACGCAGCCAAGGCCTGCCTGACCGCGCGCGCACCCTGATACACATTCGGCCCTTGCATCACCCGAAAACCGCCGCGATGGCTCGGTCCCGGCGCAAGTTCCTGCAACACCATCCGCGCACATGCAGCGCCAAGGAGATCCAAATGCGAGTTAGAATAGGGTGCCGCCTGCAGTATGATTTCGTGCAGCCGACACCGTTGATCGCGATGCTGAACGTCCACTACTCGCGCTTCGGCGATCTCGAGCAGGCGGACTATCTTGTCACGTCCCCCAGCGTCTCGCTTGAAAGCTATCGCGACGGTTTCGGCAATTGGTGTACGCGGATGCTGGCACCGGCTGGAGAGTTCACCTTGTCCAGCAGCGGCATCTTCCACGATACCGGGCAGCCCGATCCGACGTCCCCGGCGGCGCGGCAACACAATGTCGAAGACCTGCCGTTCGAGACGCTCGTGTTCCTGCTGGGAAGCCGCTACTGCGACACCGACATCCTATCCGAGGAGGCATGGCAGCTCTTCGAAGGCACCACCCCGGGCTGGGCACGTGTCCAAGCCATCTGTGACCACGTCCACCAGACGATCAGGTTCGATTACATGAAGGCCGATGCGACGCGCACGGCATCACAGGCACTGTCCGCCCGGCATGGCGTCTGTCGCGACTTTGCCCATCTTGCGATAACATTCTGCCGGTGCATGAACATTCCTGCACGATACTGCACGGGCTACCTGAGCGATATCGGTGAGCCGGAGCCACACCCCGCGGGCGATTTTGCGGCCTGGATGGAAGTGTTCCTCGACGGGCGATGGTGGGTCTTCGATCCGCGAAACAACACGCGTCGGACCGCGCGGATCCTCATAGCCCGAGGTCGAGACGCGGCGGACGTTCCGCTGACGCAGACTTTCGGGCCGAATACGCTGACCGGATTTCAGGTCTGGACGGAGGAAGCGGAGCCGACCGGGAGTCTTGAGGAGGCGGAGGCCTTCAACTGAGGGCTTTTGGCGTTTCATCAAGGCGTCTGGTGCTTGATCCGCATGCAGCCGCTGATCACAGGGCCAGATCAGCAATGGCGCTTTTCGGTTCCACCCACGGCTACATACCAACGACACTTTTTGGGAGACCAGACATGCGCACTCCGATCCCCACCATCGTTGTCTTTCTGAATTCCTTTGAACTTGAGAGTTTTGATGAAACCCTGCCAGCGGGCGAGTACCTCATCGAGACCGAATTACCGCCATTGGGTGCCAGAGGAGCGGACGAAACCCTTGCGTCGTCAGTTCTCGTCCATCTGCATCCACAGATCGCTCACCCAGGCCTCGCACGCACCCTGACCGTCCCGCTTGGCGATCTGGAACTGGCCATGGCGAAAGACAGGATGGGGGAGACGGAGCTGAGGGACACATTCCTTGAGAAGATGCTGGCCGATCCACTCATTCGCATGGTGATGCTGGCGGATGGCGTCAGCGAGCGAGACTTGCGGCACTACTATGCCACAAGATCACCCGGGAGCAGCATTCATCGGCATCGTGCTCGCGGGGACCACCCTGCCGCAGCAGGCGTGGGGAGCAAGCCCGACATGTTCCCGTGTTCCGGGTCTTCTCGGCCGGGCATTGGCGAATGAGGCGTCTTGACACGCGCCGGTTTCGGGGACGTGCGATGACGCCGGCACGTCGGGCTCCCGGGCCATGACAAATCTTCCCATCGATCTCGACCGTCACAGGACGCCCAATGGACGGCTCGAAAGCCGCATTCGCCGTATGGCGGCGAACTCCGGACTTCTGGCCCATCTCGATCACGACGGCGTCGAAATCGACGTGATGTTGCTGGCAGATTCATTGCGCCGGTGGATCGAGGCGATGGAGCAGGTGCGTATCTTGCTGCGGCAACACCAGAATGAGCCAGAAGTCAGAGAGGCCATGATCAAGACGATCATCGAAGAGGCGCTCAAGGACCTCGATCTGCTCAAGGAACGCGAAGGGACGAAACTATGACCGAAGATGAAGAAGCGCCGCTGGCTTTGACCAAGGCCCGCGGTGACGTGGAAGCAGAGCGTAAATGTCTGCGTTGCGGTGCGCGTTTCTTGAGCACAGGTTTCGGCGAGAGAATTTGTGCTCACTGCAAACGTTCCGCCACCTGGCGATCGTCGCTGCCGGCCGGCTCGCGCCCTGTCGGGCGTCGGTCCTCCGGCGTCGGCCCGTAGGACCTCTGATGACGACGCTGAACATCTCACACATCACAACGTACCGCTACGGAACAGCCGTGGCCATCGGCCCCCATCGACTAATGCTGCGCCCCCGAGAGACGAGAGACCTGCGCCTGATCGCATTCGATCTGCAGATCTCACCCTCCGCACGGATCGACTGGGCTCAGGACGTCGCTGGCAACGCGGTCGCATCGGCCACCTTCGACACCTCCTCCGAGCTTTTGTGCATCCAATCGCGGATGACGGTGGAGTTGAGTGCTCCGACTTGGCCGATCTTTGCGATTGCCGCCTCAGCGGCGTCCTACCCCTTTCGTTACGAGGGCGATCATTGGACCGATCTTGGGCCGCTCGCCCAGCCCCAGTATGCTGACCACGCCGGCAGGCTGGCGCGCTGGGTAGATTGCTTTGTCATGGAATGGCCGACCGACACCCTGTCGCTGCTCAAGGACGTGGCGAACGGGGTGAACGCGTGGATTTCCTATCAAAGCCGCTCGTCGGAAGGGACTCAGGGGCCGCTCGAAACCCTGGACAGAGGCTGGGGCTCGTGTCGGGATATCGCGGTCCTCTTTGCCGAGGCTGTGCGCACGCTTGGCTTTGGCGCGCGGCTGGTCTCCGGCTATCTTCACGACCCCGCAGAGGAAAACCTTGGCTCATCCGGCGCGGGCTCGACCCACGCCTGGGTTGAGGTCTTCGTTCCCGGGGCGGGTTGGATCGCCTTCGACCCGACCAATCGCTCCGTCGGTGCGGCGAACCTCATCCCGGTGGCGGTCGCGCGCAACATTGCCCAGGTGACGCCGGTGAGTGGCGGGTACTACGGGAGGGGTTGCGATCTTCTCTCTCTGGAGGTGGGAGTGAGCGTGAGCGTGGATGGTCCTTGAACGTTCAGGCCCCTAAGATCGGTGCGCCGATATTGGCATCTTCACGGTAAATCAATAAGCCGCCCAAGAGTGGGACCGTGTGCCGGACGCATCGGCTTCGCTCGGGCAGAACTTAATTTTCACCAACTTCCGATTGTCCTTGTAAACCTGCCCGGCAGTCTCCACATGTAATGAGCTTACGCTTTTCTCTTCGAAATGCTGCTTCCGCTGACCCGGTTTCGGTTGATCGTCTTGGATCGACATTTGCCGGGCTGCCGCATGTCGCGGGCAGCATATTCAGGAGACTACGGACATGGCCAATGGCACCGTAAAATGGTTCAACAGCACCAAGGGCTTCGGCTTCATCGCGCCGGAAAGCGGCGACAAGGATATCTTTCTGCACGTCACGGCGCTTGAACGCGCTGGCATTACGCGCATCGACGACGGTCAGAACGTGACTTTCGATGTCGAGACAGGCCGCGACGGTCGCGAGTCCGCCAGCAATCTGGCCCTGGCTTGAAGCGCTCGCTGGACGATCTGCTGAAGGGCATTCCGGCGCAATCCGGGAACGGCGGGCAACCGCGGCAGCCCAAGGGGACGTCCGGTGAGAAGCGGACCGGGCCGGAAACCCAGCTCGACAAGATCACGGCGGGCGCCAAGCGCGTGCTTAAAGAAGAAGCCGACGAGCGCGCCGAAAAGCTGGCGCGCCTCAAAGCTGCTCGCGAAGCGCGCGACAAGACGTAACCGCCAAGACGCGGCCGGCGCTGAAGGGTTGGATTGCCCGTGCGGCGCCGTCTCGCGATTGCCGACGACGATCTGATCGGCCCGCACACTTCGGGCCAAGTAGATCGGAATTCCGGGTGAGCGCGTCGAGTGGATTGGCCCCTCCTGTGGGTCTCGACCATTCCGCATCAGTCTCACCTGGAGGAGCTGCTGCAGGGCTTGACCTGCGGCAGCTTCCATTCACTTTGACCATTTAGAGGAAAGAGACATGGGCTATTCGCCTTCGAAAAAACAGCTGGACCTCAAGGACTTCCTGAGCCAGCCGGCAAAGAAACGCCCTGGAGCGAAAACTTTCGGCTTCCAGAAATTCCGGACACCGCCGACGCCGGTTGCCAAGCCCGCAGCACAGCCCACCGAGGAAAAGTCGGAATAAATTCCGGCGCGACGGCTCACCCTTTCGAGGGCCGCAAGCTGGGCCAATCCCAATGAAAACGGCCCCTTCAAGCTATCATTTCCCGCCCGAACCGCACCGCAAGGAACAACCTTGAGCGACTTCGGAGCGGCAATTTTCTTCAGCCCACTGGTTGGGCTGCCAGCGCAGAAACATCTGCGCCTCGAATTTTGGCCGGGCGACATTCATCTATCTTGACGATGTCCCGGCCCCACCCAATCCGGCGACCTTGAGCGCATGAGCGTTCCTGCGTCCGAACATTTTCCCACGCCGCAGGCGCCGCCGATGGAGCAACTCGCGAGAGTGGTCGCCAGCGTCGTCACCAGGCCTCACGAATACGAAAGACAACACATATGATGGAAATTTTCTGGGGTGACCCTCTTATCCTGATTGACCCGAAAGACGGGGACGTTACGCGCTTCTGCACGATCGAGAAGGTACATTACTGGCTGCGCCGGAAATGGCCGGTGGCCGATGCGGCGCAACAGACCGCCTTGGCGAAGGTGGAGGCGGCCATGGAATGCATGAACTCCGTCGACGATGCCCGCAATGCTTTCCTAAAGGCCGCCCGCTTGGCAGGCTTCAAGCAAGCGGCCATGGCTTGATGGGTCGCGCGCCAAGCGCCGGGCGCTGAAAGAGGCGTATCTCCTCTTTGCAAATCCTGCCGTAGTCGGTGCTGCCGACTTTCAAAAAGACGGCCAGATGTCCAAGCTTTGGAGCTAATGTTGTACTGTGGCACTTGGGCTTGAACCGAAAGTCGATTGATCATCTCCCTATTCGCAGATTCAGGCGTGTAAACGGCCGGTGGTTCCGCCGCACGGTCTGGAGCCTTTCGCGGCAGTGTTCCATATGCGAAGAAGCCACTCTGCCTGTCGTGGCGAGCATCTTGGAACAGCTCCGCGCAGACTATCTCTGCTCCTGCATGTCTTCATGGTATCCTGATTTGCCAACGTTGGGTTGGCGATGGGGCTGGGGGAGGTGGATCGGAGGATCGCCATGTCTATCGCAAACCTGCCCGCCATCCGCGCCTGCCGTCCGGCATGGAACAAAGGGCGCATCGTTGGTCAGAAGCGCCCGCTCCTGCCAAAGCATGTTTGGGCGATCCGCGTTCGGCTTGAAATCTCAGGCAACGCTCGCGACCTCGCGCTGTTCAATCTCGCCATCGATAGCAAGCTGCGCGGCTGCGACCTGGTCAGGCTGAAGGTGGCAGATGTCTACGCCGCCGGCCAGGTCAAGCAGCGCGCCTCGATCATTCAGAGTAAAACGCGAAAACCGGTCCGTTTCGAGATCGCCGAAGGCACCCGGAACTCTCTCGCCGCTTGGCTGGACGATCCCATGATGATCGGCTCGCAACACCTGTGGCCGGGCCGCTTTCACGACCGCCCCCACATTTCAACGCGGCAGTACGCGCGTCTCGTCCGAGATTGGGTGACTTCGATCGGGCTCGAAGCAAGTGCTTATGGTACGCACTCGATGCGCCGGACCAAGGTCGCGCAAATCTACCGTAAGACCGGAAACCTGCGCGCGGTTCAGCTTCTGCTTGGACACACCAAAATGGACAGCACGGTGCGCTATCTGGGCGTGGAACTTGAGGACGCCCTCGCCATCGCTGAAGCCGTAGAGCTTTGAACGAACAGGGCCGTCTTAACGCGGGCGGCCCTGGGTTCCACAATAGATAGCGCCTGAGCAGACCTTCGTAGGTGCCCGCAGCGAACTTCGGCTTTCCGCCCTACGTGTCGGTGCCGGGCTTCATGCTGGGGCGAGCATGGAGGGCAGATAAGGGCTGCCTCCGGCCATCCGCTGAACCGCAACTGCAAGGTTCGGTGCGGCGCGCTTACCCGCCCTTTGCGACGACGCCACCGCAGCCAGTTGACTCTGGGATGCCTGGAAGATGCACTACGCATCCAAGACACTAAAATCCGAACTGGGTCAGACATGGTCAGTTATACTCTTCGCGCTTCAGCGCCAGACGCCTTCCGCGCCCTCGAGGCCGTCTTGTCGAAGACCTACAGGTTTATCGCGATCGATGTTGAAACGGCCAATTCGGACGCCAGCAGTATCTGCCAGATCGGCCTCGCCTGCGTCGGCGAGACTGGCCTGGAAGAGGTTGTCACCCTTCTGATCGACCCGCGCTGTCATTTTGCGGGAATGAATATCCAGATCCATGGCATCCGCCCCGAGCATGTCTTGGGGGAACCTCGGTTCGAGGAATTTCTGGACGCAATAGGCGACTTCCTTGAGCGGCACATGCTGTTCCAGCACAGCTCGTTCGACGCCCGGGCGTTCCGAGCTGCGACCGAAGCATGCGGCCGTATATCCGCTCCCCTGAAATGGCATGATAGCGTCCGGGTCGCGCGACGCGCCTGGCCTGAGTTCAAGGGCAATGGGGGGCACGGGCTCGGCCATCTCAAGAGCGCACTGGGGCTGGACTTCCGCCATCACGACGCGGGCGAGGACGCGCGCGCCTCGGCCGAGGTCGTGCTGATGGCAGAGGCGCTAATGGGCATACCTTTCCAAGATATCCTTGGCCCGACTCCGAACAGGTCGAAGAAAAGGGCGCCGGTCGCGCGCGCGGGCTGAGCCGATGCGCCGCTGTCGTGCAAGGTCTTGGTGTTCATCGGAGCTCTTGTCATGACGCGCCTCGAGGGTGCCGAGGCTGCGGCGCGCGTCGGCTCCCTCGCTTTGCTGACAGAAATAGATCGCGTCGGGAGCCGAAGAGCAGGACGAGAACTCCCTTCTCAAAGCCTTTTTCAGCGGACTGTTAGGTCCGGTCTCATCTGGGGATGGGCACGCGGCGTAATCCCACCCCCACTGCCGCCGGTTATACCCCCTTGGTATAACTATGGATAATCGTTATTTCATAGCACCTTAAGGCCGTAAAAGTGGTTTCTTTCGCTAGTGCAGAGTCGGCCGATCCGCTTGCTGCTTCAACCTGTCGATCATCCGCAGAATCGACCGCAGACTGAGCAGCTGTGGCACCTGAACTGTGGAGATGACCTCACAAACCGCGTCGATTGCTCCGTTAGGCAGGTCTCGATTCTTCCCTTAGCGCTCAGCGAAGCCAAGCAGGTGCTCAAGACTAAGCGCTGGCATCTCTAAAGGTGGAACGCGGCTTAGGAATGGCCGAGGAAGGCCACCAAGGGTATTTGCAGTCAGCACCCAGTTGACCCACGACATATCGAATTGCACTCGGAAGTAGGGGCACGTCCAGCTGGTCGCCGTGGATCTCTCCAAAAGAGGCAGCAGTGCTTGGGAAAGGCTGTAGCTGGTGCCACTCTGCCCCTCGGCACTGCCAGCCTTCTCCACCTCGTCTATGACGACGATTGGATTGGCGACACTCGTCGCGAGGATGGTCTGGAGCGGCCTTCCCGGGCCCGTAGAAGACCAACCTCGCTGTGACCCGACAATAGAGAAGGAGGCAGGCTCATTCGTTGCGTCCACCATGCAGGTTGGAACTCTCAATTGTTCGGCCAGCAGGCGCGCCCAGTGGCTCTTTCCGATACCCGGGGGCCCAAGCAGGAGGACTGGGGACAGACGCGGCGCCGGGTCTCCGCGTCGGACCGAGGCACGCATCTCCTGCCAGACGCGTTCGGTCGCCGCTGCCATCCAGGGCATCTCTTGATGGATCACACTGGCAACAACATCCGCCTCGTGTTCCGACTGGATCCCGCGCAGTTCAGCTCCAAGGCGGAGGGCACTTAGTTTTTCCCTGTCCCGCTTGTCGAGGTGCCCCATGCCTGACTTCCGATCCCTGGCCAGGAGAAAGGCCTGCGCATGCCGGTCGATGCGATCACGATCCCTGTCAGAAAGAAGGTGCGTGTTCTCGGAGCTTCCGGTCCGGATGCGGTAATTCGTAAGAAAGCGTCTGAGGCGCGCCGCCACTTCATATTCTCTGGGAGCATTCGCAGCGGGGAAGGTCACGTCGGCGAAACGTATCCGTGTCATGGCAATATCCTCTCGCAGCTGCCGCGACCGGGTCGCGCGTACAGCTGAGTACCGGCCCAAGGGCCTGGCTGGTTTCAATGAGAGGATCCGGATCCACCTGAACAAAATGGGAACACTTTCGGCGACGTTGCAAGGCCAGCGCCCGGAGGCCCCCCTTACGGTGAAAGCGTTCGAAGCCGCGCCGAGAATCTCAAGATAAGCCACTGAAATAAAAAGAAACCACCGGCAGAGCGCCCTGCCGGTGGTCATTTTCTTCGTGTCGGAATGGTCAAAAACCCCGGCGAATGGTCATTTTATTGTGGGTCTGACAACAACTTTGCCTGCTAAACCCCTCACCCGCACTTCGAATGGCCGCAGCTCGAGCAGGTCATGCAGCCTTCGACCATCATCATCGAGAACTGGCCGCAGGACGGGCAGGCCTTGCCGCGGGGGGCGTCCAATCCCACGACCTTCGCCGTCGGGTCCGCCTTCAGCCCCTTGCCCTCGCCTTCCAGGAAGCCGGTGGCGATGAGGTGCTTCTCGATCACCCCGCCGATCGCCGCGAGGATCGAGGGGATGTACTTGCCCTGAACCCAAGCGCCGCCGCGGGGATCGAAGACGGCCTTCAGTTCCTCGACCACGAAGGAGACGTCGCCGCCGCGGCGGAACACGGCCGAGATCATCCGCGTCAGCGCCACGGTCCAGGCGTAGTGCTCCATGTTCTTGGAGTTGATGAAGACCTCGAAGGGCCGGCGGTGACCGCCGACGATGATGTCGTTGATCGTCAGGTAGATGGCGTGCTCGCTGTCCGGCCACTTGAGCTTGTAGGTGTGCCCCTCGAGCGACTGCGGCCGGTCGAGCGGCTCGGACATGTAGACCACCTCGGCGCCGCCATCGGCACCCTCGGTGACCACTGCGGGGCTCTCGGCCGGGGTCTTCTCCTCCTTCTCCGAGACCGACAGGACAGAGCCGGTCACGTCGTTCGGACGGTAGGTGGTGCAGCCCTTGCAGCCGGTCTCGTAGGCTTCCATGTAGACGTCCTTGAACCCCTCGAAGGAGATGTCCTCTGGGCAGTTGATCGTCTTGGAGATCGAGCTGTCGATCCACTTCTGCGCCGCCGCCTGCATGCGCACGTGCTCGAGAGGGGCCAGCGTTTGGGCGTTGACGAAATAGTCGGGCAGTTCGGCATCGCCGAACTTGTCGCGCCACATCTGCACCGCGTAGTCGACCACCTCTTCCTCGGTGCGGGTGCCGTCCTTCTGCAGCACCTTGCGGGTGTAGGCATAGGCGAACACCGGCTCGATGCCCGACGACACGTTGCCCGCGTAAAGCGAGATGGTGCCGGTGGGCGCGATCGAGGTCAGCAGCGCATTGCGGATGCCATGGGTGCGGATCGCCTCGCGCACGTCGTCATCCATCTGCATCATGTTGCCCGAGGCGAGGAATTTCTCGGCGTCGAACAGCGGGAAGGCGCCCTTCTCCTTGGCCAGTTCGACCGAGGCGAGGTAGGAGGCGCGGGCGATGCGCTTGAGCCAGGTCTCGGTCTGCGCCGCGGCCTCTTCCGAGCCGTAGCGCAGGCCCATCATCAGCAGCGCGTCGGCAAGGCCGGTGACGCCAAGGCCGATGCGACGCTTGTTCTGCGCTTCCTCGGCCTGCTGCGGCAGCGGGAAGTTCGAGGCGTCAACCACGTTGTCCATCATCCGGACAGCGAGGGCGACCAGCTCGTCGAGCTTGGCCTCGGGGATCTCCGCGCCGCTCTCGAAGGGCGTGTCCACCAGCCGCGCGAGGTTGATCGAGCCCAGCAGGCAGGCGCCGTAGGGCGGCAGCGGCTGCTCGCCGCAGGGGTTGGTCGCCGCGATCTGCTCGATGTAGCTGAGGTTGTTGGCCTTGTTGATGCGGTCGATGAAGATCACGCCCGGCTCGGCATAGTCGTAAGTGGCCTTCATGATCTTGTTCCACAGGTCGCGTGCCTTTACCGTGTGGTAGACCTTGCCGTCGAACTGAAGGTCCCAGGAACCGTCCGCCTTCACCGCTTCCATGAAGGGGTCGGTGACCAGCACCGACAGGTTGAACATGCGCAGCCGCGCGCTGTCGGCCTTGGCCGAGATGAACTGCTCCACGTCCGGGTGGTCGCAGCGCATGGTGGCCATCATCGCGCCCCGGCGCGAGCCCGCCGACATGATCGTGCGGCACATGGCGTCCCAGACATCCATGAACGACAGCGGCCCCGAGGCGTCGGCGGCGACGCCCGCCACATGCGCGCCCTTGGGGCGGATGGTCGAGAAGTCGTAGCCGATCCCGCCACCCTGCTGCATGGTCAGCGCGGCTTCCTTCAGCATGTCGAAGATGCCGGACATGCTGTCGGGAATGGTGCCCATTACGAAGCAGTTGAACAGGGTGACCGAGCGCGCGGTGCCGGCCCCGGCGGTGATCCGGCCGGCGGGCAGGTACTGGAAGTCCTCGAGCGCGCCGTAGAACTTCTCTTCCCAGGTGTCCGCATCCGTCTCGACCGAGGCGAGCGACCGCGCGATGCGGCGCCAGCTGTCCTCGACGCTCTGGTCGATCGGGGTGCCGTCCGCCTCTTTGAAGCGGTATTTCATGTCCCAGATCTGTTCGGCGATGGGGGCGGCAAAGCGAGTCATGGCAGCAGACTTCCTTGTTGGCTCGTCAATTCGAGGGCGCGGCGGCAGAGCAGCGCAGGGGGTGGCAGGGCGGTGTGACTACTCGCGACCGCCGCCCGATGCAAGAACGCGCGGTGCGTAAGAGTACACGTTTTTTGGTTGCGGGAATACCACTGCTTGAAGCTCCCGCCGCAAAGACTACAATATCTGTCCAATCCTGTTGAGGACTCTGTGGAGCATTCCGTGGATAAGTTCACCCATCTGATCAAGCTCAGCGTCGGCACCGAGAGCGTCAAGACATTGGCCGCCTGGCAATCGGGACGCGCCGCGCAGACCGCCGACGGGTTGCCCTGCCACGTCACCCGCATGTGGCCCAAGCGCGAGGCGGAGCTCCTCAACGGTGGCTCGATCTACTGGGTTTTCAAGGGCATGATCCAATGCCGCCAGCGGGTGATCCGGCTCGACGAGGTCACCGGCCACGACGGCACGCGGCATTGCGCGCTGGTGCTCGACCCCGATCTGCGGCGCGTCGCCGCCTCGCCGCGCCGCCCCTTCCAGGGCTGGCGCTACCTCTCGCCCGCCGATGCGCCGCCCGACCTTTCGACCGCCCGCGAAGAGGATGACGAGCTGCCACCGGACCTCGCCGGCGCGCTGGCCGAGATCGGCATTCTCTGACTCCCTCCGGCCCCCGGCCCACTCAGCGCCGTAGCCGCAGCGCGTACCAGAGGTAGGCAGGCACCTCCCGCAGCCCCGCCTTCACCCGGGTCAGCGACAGCGGCACCCGCGGCGAGTCGCTGCGCACCGGCCCCAGCGCCACGTGCAGCCCGAGCCGTCGCGCCGCCAGCCGGGCGCGCGGCGCGTGGAAGCCGTCGGTGACGATCACCACCTCGCGTGCGCCCATCTCCCGCAGCAGCGGCAGCGAGAAGCGCAGGTTCTCCTCAGTGCTGGTCGAGCGCTCCTCGAGCACCAGCGCCGCCTGCGGCACCCCGGCCTCGCGGCAGAGCCGGGCGATCACCGCGGCCTCCGAGGGGCCATGGCGCCCGACACCGCCCGAGGCGAGGATGGCCGAGACCTGCCCCGCCCGCCAGAGCGCCGACGCATGTTCGGCCCGCCGCCGCAGCGTCGGCGAGGGCCGTCCGCCGGCCCAGACCGCCGCCCCCAGCACCAGCGCCACCCGGGTCATGCCCATCGCCCCGCCCTTCTTCTCTTTCCAAATACGCCCGCGGCACGCCACCACGCAGCGCCGCGCCCGAGCGAAACACAACCCGCCGAAAAAGCAAACGCCGCCGGGATCTCCCGGCGGCGCCTCTCTCACCTCGCGAAGAGGATCAGTTCGGGATCTCGCCCGTCAGGCCTTCGACGTAGAAGTCCATGCCGGCCAGCACGCCGTCCTCTGCCACTTCGCCCTCGGCGAGCCAGGCCGAGCCGTCCTGCTTGTTGATCGGGCCGGTAAACGGGTGGTAGTCGCCCGCCGCGATATCGGCCTTCATCTGCTCGGCGGTCGCTTTCACGTCCTCCGGCACCGGGCCGGTGATCTCGCCGATGCCGACCATGCCGTCACCGATGCCCTGCCAGACGTTGTGGCTCTCCCAGGTGCCGTCGACGATCGCCTGCACGCGGTCGATGTAATAGGGCGCCCAGTCGTCGATGATCGACGACAGCCGCGGCTCGGGCGCGTAGTCGTACATGTCCGCCGCCTGGCCGAAGCCGTAGCCGCCGGCCTTCTCCAGCACCGACAGCGGCGCGGTGGAGTCGGTATGCGCCAGCACCACGTCGACGCCCTGGTCGAGCAGCGCCTGGGTGGCGTCCGCCTCTTTCGCCGGATCGAACCAGGTCGACAGCCAGACCACCGACATCTCGACGTCGGGGTTGGCCTTCTTGGCGTGCAGGAACGACGAGTTGATGCCGCGGATCACTTCCGGGATCGGGAAGGAGCCGATGTAGCCGATCTTGTTCGACTTGGTCATCGCGCCGGCGAGGTAGCCGGTCACCGCGCGGCCCTCGTAGAAGCGCGCCGAATAGGCCGAGACGTTGTCGGCGGTCTTGTAGCCGGTGGCATGCTCGAACTTCACGTCCGGGAACTTGGCCGCGACGTTGATCGTCGGGTCCATGTAGCCGAAGGAGGTGGTGAAGATGAGGTCGGCACCGGACAGCGCCATCTGGGTCAGCACGCGCTCGGCGTCGGCGCCCTCGGGCACGCTTTCCTGCTCGATCAGCTCGATCTGATCGCCGAAGTGCTCCTTCATCTTCATCGCCGATTCATGGTGGTGCTGCGACCAGCCGCCGTCGTTCACCGGCCCGACGTAGACGAAACCGATCTTCGGCTTGTCCTGGGCAAAGGCCGGGGCGGCAGCGAGCGCGAGGCCCATCGCGGCGGAGGCAAGAAGCGTTCTGCGTTTCATTGTGGTCAGTCTCCCTGTGATCATACTGAGTTCAACACTGTCCGGCTGTCCCGGACTTGGTCCCTGCCCCGCTCAGGCGGAGGCGTGGAAAGAGCGGCCCAGCGAGCCGGGTGCGCCATGCACCCCGCGGGCCGAGATCACCACCAGCACGAGGATGGTGATCAGGTAAGGCGACATCGAGAGCAGCTCGACGGGCACGTTGGCCCCGGCCGCCTGCAGGTTGAGCTGCAACACGGTGACGCCGCCGAAGAGATAGGCACCGATCAGCACGCCGAACGGCCGCCAGCTGGCGAAGACGACGATGGCCAGCGCGATCCAGCCGGCGCCTGCGGTCATCCCCTCGGTCCATTGCGGCACCCGCACGAGGCTGACGTAGGCGCCGCCGAGGCCCGCGCAGGCGCCGCCGAAGAAGATCGCCGCCATGCGCACCCGCACCACCTTGTAGCCGAGCGCATGGGCGCTCTCGTGGTCCTCGCCCACCGCGCGCAGGATCAGCCCGGCGCGGGTGAATTTCAGGAATGCCCAGACCCCGGCGACCAGCAGCAGGCTGACGTAGACCATGAAGTCGTGGCGGAAGAACATCGGCCCGATCACCGGGATCTCGGCCAGCCCGGGGATCCACAGCTTGCCCGGCCCAGGCGCCCGCACGCCCTCGAAACCGGCGCCGACCAGCGCCGAGAGCCCGAGCCCGACCAACGTCAGGCCGAGGCCCGTCGCCACCTGGTTCGACAGCAGGTACTGGGTGAGAAAGCCGAAGGTCAGCGACAGCACCGCCGCGCCGAGCGCCGCCGCGGCAAAGCCCAGCACCGGCGAGCCGGTGCCCACCGCCGCGGCGAAGCCGATCACCGCGCCGGTGATCATCATGCCCTCGACCCCGAGGTTCAGCACCCCGGCCTTTTCCACCACCATCTCGCCGATGGCAGCCAGCAGGATCGGCGTCGCCGAGACCATGATCGAGGCGACAAGAAGTACGGGATCCATCAGGCCAGCTCCCCCTTGGCAAAGCGGATGCGGTAATTGGTGAAGACGTCGGTGGCCAGCAGGAAGAACAGCAGCATGCCCTGGAAGAGCTGGATCGACGCCCCGGGCAGGCCGAGCATGAGCTGCGCCAGCTCGCCGCCGATATAGGTCAGCGCCATCAGCAGCCCCGCCAGCAGGATGCCCACCGGATGCAGCCGCCCGAGGAAGGCGACGATGATCGCGGTGAAGCCGTAGCCCGAATTGAAGTCGATGGTGATCTGCCCGGCCGGGCCGGTGACCTCGAAGAGCCCCGCCATGCCCGCCAGCGCCCCCGAGATGCCGAGGCAGAGGAAGACGATCCGCACCGGGCTCACCCCCGAGAAGCGCGCCGCCCGCGGCGCCTCGCCGGTGAGCCGGATGTTGAAACCCTGGATGTGCCGCGCCATCAGCGCGTAGGCCCCGATCACCGCGATGAAGGCGGCAACCACGCCCCAGTGCATGCCGGTGTTGGCCACCAGCTCATCGTTGAACACCGCCGGCCATTGCTTGAAGTTGCGCGAGCCGGGAAAGCCCATGCCCTCGGGGCTGCGCAGCCAGCCCGCCGAGGCCGAGGCGAGGATGTTCTCGGCCACGTAGACCAGCATCAGCGACACGAGGATCTCGTTCGTCCCGAATCTGGTCTTCAGCACCGCCGGGATCATCGCCCAGGCCCAGCCGCCAAGCGCGCCCGCGACCACCATCAGCGGGAACAGCAACACGCTCTCGGAGGGGTAGAAGGCCAGCCCCACCGCCGCGCCGCAGACCGCGCCCATGATGTACTGCCCCTCGGCCCCGATGTTCCAGATTCCCGCCTTGAAGCCGATCGAAAGGCCGATGGCGATGAGGATCAGCGGCCCCGCCTTGACCAGCAGCTGCGGCCGCGAGTAGCCGGCGAACTGCGGGTGGAACAGCGGGTCCCAGAAGATCGTGCGGATCGCCTCCAGCGGCGGCTTGCCGAGCAACGCGAACATGATGCCGCCGACCACCATGGTCAGCACCACGGCCAGAAGCGGCGTCACGATGGTCCAGAGCCGCGACGGCTGCGGACGTTTCTCGAGGCGGATCATTGGGAGCCTCCCACCGGCGCCGCGCAGATGTCCCCGGCGCGCCCTGCGTATTTGGAAAGAGAAGAAGCGGCGGACCGGGCGCGATCCCCGAAAGAGAGGCGAAAACCCAAGGGCTTCTTCTCTTCAGAAATACGCAAATCCGGCGCCATACACGCGGCGCCGCGCCGGAGGTCAGCTGTCGACATGGGCCACCTCCATGTCATGCGCGCCGCCCATCATCAGGCCGATCTTCTCGATGTCGAGCTCGCTCACCGCGCGGGCGGGCGACAGCCGGCCCTCGTTCAGCGCCGCGAAGCGGTCCGAGATCTCCATCAGCTCGTCGAGGTCCTGGGAGATGACGACGATCGCCGCGCCCTGGGCCGCGAGATCGAGCAGCGCCTGCCGGATCGCGGCGGCGGCGGCGGCATCGACGCCCCAGGTCGGCTGGTTGACGATGAAGACATCGGGGTTTTGCAGGATTTCCCGCCCGACGACGAATTTCTGCAGGTTGCCGCCCGAGAGCGCCCGCGCCGCCGTGCCGGGGCCGGGGGTGCGCACGTCGAAACGCTCGATGACCTTCTCGGCAAAGCCCTTGGACTTGCCCCAGTCGATGAAGCCGCCCCTGACCAGCCCCTCGCGGCGCGCGCCGGTCAGCACGGCGTTCTCGGTCAGGCTCATGTTGGGCGCCGCGGCATGACCGAGCCGTTCTTCGGGGCCCGACAGCAGACCGGCGTCGCGGCGGCCGATCGGGCCGGTGCGGCTCACGTCCCTGCCCTTGAAGAAGATCGAGCCCGCAGGCGCCAGCCGCTCCCCCGACAGCGCCATCAGCAGCTCGTCCTGGCCGTTGCCCGCGACCCCGCCGATGCCCAGCACTTCGCCGGCGCGGACCTCGAGCGAGGCCTCGCGCAGCGGCGTGCCGAAGGCGCCCGGCGCGGGCAGCGACAGCTTGTCGGTGCGCAGCAGCACCTCGCCCTTCTCGCCCGCCCGCGCGGCGGGCGTGTCGAAGCTGGCGCCGACCATCAGCTCGGCCATCTGCCGGGCGGTGACGTCGCGCGGCACGATGGTGGCGACGTTCTTGCCGCGGCGCAGGATCGACGCGGTGTCGCAGAGCGCGCGGATTTCCTCGAGCTTGTGCGAGATGTAGAGGATCGAGGTGCCCTCGGCGCGCAGCTTGTTCAGCGTCTTGAAGAGGATCTCCACCTCCTGCGGCGTCAGCACCGAGGTCGGCTCGTCCATGATCAGCAGCCGCGGGTTCTGCAGCAGGCAGCGGATGATCTCGACCCGCTGGCGCTCGCCTGCCGAGAGCGTGCCGACGGTGCGCGTGGGATCGAGCGGCAGCCCGTAGGTTTCCGAGACCTCGCGGATCTGCCGGGCGAGGTCGCGCGGCTTCGGCGGATTCTCCATGCCGAGCGCCACGTTCTCGGCCACGTCCAGCGCCTCGAAGAGCGAGAAGTGCTGGAACACCATGGCCACGCCGGCGCGGCGCGCGTCCGACGGCTTGCCCGGCGTATAGGCCGCGCCGTCGAGCACCATCTCGCCCGCGTCGGGCTTCACCAGCCCGAAGATCATCTTCACCAGCGTCGACTTGCCGGCGCCGTTCTCGCCGAGCAGCGCATGGATCTCGCCCTTGTCGATGTCGAAGGAGACATCGTCATTGGCCACGACGCCGGGATAGGCCTTGGTCAGGCCCCGGATGCTGAGGAGTGTCGCCACGCTGTCCCGTCCCCCTTTTTTTGCCCCAATATCTGCCCGGCCACGCCGATGGCAATCGCCTGCGGGTGCCGCCCGTATGTTTTTTGACCAATTGGACAAGAAATGCGAGAGATTTGGGCATCTGCGTGACCCAACGTCCGCAAGCGACTGCGGAACCGGGCCCATTTCGTCTCCGAGCCGATCAGCCCGGCAAAGGCGAAGCCATGCTCCAGCAGGGCATGGCAGAGCTGCAGGTCGATCTCGTGGCTGTAGGTGAGGATGAGGTGCTCTGCCTCCGGCGGCGCATGGCGCACCACCCGCGCCGGATCGGCGGCGGGCAGCAGGGTGACGCCCTGGGGCACGTCCTCGGGGAAGCGCTCGGGGGCGGTGTCGACCCAGGTGATCGCCAGCTCGGGCAGCGGCGCCAGCACCTGCACCATGGCGCGGCCGACGTGGCCCGCACCCCAGATCCAAAGCTGCCGCGCGGGCTTTGCCAGCGGCTCGACCATCCAGCCCTGCACCAGCTGCGGCTCGGGCGCTCGGCCTTGCCCACGCGCCCGGTCGATCAGCCGTTGCACCGCGAGCGGGCGCGCGCCCGGCCCGCGCGCAACGATCTCCTGGCCTTCCAGTTCCGCGACGCTCTGCGCGTCGAAGACCTCGGTCCAGAGCACCACGGCGCCGCCGCAGCACTGCCCCAGCCCCGGCCCCAGCGGGTGGCGGGTGAGCCCCGGCGCGCGCAGCGCCTGCTCGACCGCCATCAGCTCCAGCGCGCCGCCGCCGATGGTGCCGCTCTGGCGCAGCGTGCCGAGCTCGTCCCAGACCAGCATGGCGCAGCCCACTTCGCGCGGAGCGGAGCCCGAGACCTCGGCGATCACCACGCGGGCGACCCGGCCATGCGCGGCCACGGCGGCCGTCAGCTCGGCGAGGTCAAACCCCATCGCGCACCCTCCGCACCGCGGCCAGCACGTTCTCGGGCGTCGCCGGGGCGATCAGGTCGGGATAGGTCTCGCCACAGGAGGCGACCGCGTCCGACAGCGCCAGGAAGGCCGAGATGCCCAGCATGAAGGGCGGCTCGCCCACCGCCTTGGAGCGGTAGATGGTTTCCTCGACGTTGCGCCCGTCCCAGAGGTCGACGTTGAACACCTCGGGCCGGTCCGAGCAGGCGGGGATCTTGTAGGTCGAGGGGGCATGGGTGCGCAAAGCGCCCTTGCCGTCCCACACGAGCTCCTCGGTGGTCAGCCAGCCCGCGCCCTGCACGTAGCCGCCCTCGATCTGGCCGATGTCCAGCGCCGGGTTCAGCGAGGCGCCGCAGTCGTGCAGGATGTCGGTGCGCAGGATGCGGGACTCGCCGGTCAGCGTGTCCACCACCACCTCGGTCACCGAAGCGCCGTAGGCGAAGTAGAAGAACGGCCGACCCTGGCCGCGGATGCGGTCCCAGTCCACCTTGGGCGTCTTGTAATAGCCCGTCGACGAGAGCGAGACCCGGCCCTGGTAGCAGAGCACCGCCGCCTCCTCGAAGGGGATGTCGGTGCCGCCCACGTGCACCATGCCGCCCTCGAAGCGGACGTTCTCTGGCAGGTCCTGGTGCAGCTCGGCGAGGTGATATGCCATGCGGTCGCGGATCGTGTCGCAGGCGGCCTTCACCGCCATGCCGTTGAGGTCCGAGCCCGACGAGGCCGCCGTGGCCGAGGTATTGGGTACCTTGCCGGTGTCGGTGGCGGTGATCCGCACCTTCTCCAGCGGCACGCCGAAGCGCGCGGCGGCCACCTGCGCCACCTTCTGGAAGAGGCCCTGCCCCATCTCGGTACCGCCATGGTTGAGCTGGATCGAGCCGTCCTGGTAGACGTGCACCAGCGCCCCGGCCTGGTTGAGATGGGTCAGCGTAAAGGAGATGCCGAATTTCACCGGCGAGATGGCGAGGCCCTTCTTCAGCACCGGGTTGGCGGCGTTCCAGGCCTCCACCGCCTTGCGGCGCGCGGCGTACCCGCTGGTTTGCCCGAGCTTCGCGGTCATCGCGCCGAGGATGAAGTCCTCGACCGGCTGGCCGTAGTGGGTCTCCTGCGGGGCGTGGCCCTCGCCGGCCCCGGCGAGCGCGCCACGCGAAGCGAGATCGTCGGTGTCGTCATGCGCCAGCGCCTCTGTCCCCGCGGGGACGCTGTTGTCTCCTGTCTCCGCGGGGACGCGCTTGTTCGCCGTCCCTGCGGGGACAAGGTCGGCGTAGTAGTTGCGGCGGCGCAGCTCCAGCGGGTCGATCTTCAGATGGTGCGCGACGTGGTCCATCACCCGCTCGATGCCGAACATGCCCTGCGGGCCGCCGAAGCCGCGATAAGCGGTGGCGCTCTGCATGTTGGTCTTCAGCCGGTGGCTCTCGACCCGCAGCGCCGGGATGTCATAGGCGTTGTCGGCGTGCAGCATGGCGCGGTCGGCCACGGCGAGCGACAGGTCCTGCGCCCAACCGCAGCGTGTGTACTGCCGGAAGTCCACCGCCTGAAGGCGACCGCTCTCGTCGAAGCCGACGGTGTAGTCGATCCGGAAATCGTGGCGCTTGCCGGTGATCATCATGTCGTCGTCGCGGTCGTAGCGCATCTTCGCCGGACGTCCGGTTTCCGAGGCCGCGACGGCGCAGGCGATGGCCAGCGCGTTGCCCTGGCTCTCCTTGCCGCCGAAACCGCCGCCCATGCGCCGGGTCTCGACCCGCACCGCGTGCATCGGCAGGTGCAGCGCGTGGGCGACCTTGTGCTGGATCTCGGTCGGGTGCTGGGTGGAGCTGGCGACCACCAGGTCGCCGTTCTCCTGCGGCATGACCATGGCCGCCTGCCCTTCGAGGTAGAAGTGCTCCTGCCCGCCCATCTCGAGCGAGCCGTCCAGCGTGATCGGCGCGGCCTTCAGCGCCTCGGCGGCGTCCCCCTTCTCCCAGATGCGCGGGCCTTCCTCGAAGCGGCTGTCCGCCGCCAGCGCCTGTTCGATGGTAAGGATCGGCTCTTGCTGGTCGTAGGTGACCTTTGCCAGCCGTGCCGCCTTGCGCGCGGCAAGATGGCTGGTGGCGGCGACCAGGAAGATCTGCTGTCCGAGGTAGTGGATGGTGCCGTCCGAGAGCAGCGGCTCGTCGTGCAGCGAGGCCGAGCAGTCGCACTCCGAGGGCAGATCCTTGGCCTCCCAGACCTTCACCACGCCGGGGGCGGCGCGGACGGCGGAGAGGTCGATGGAGGTGATCTTGCCCGCCGCGACGGAAGAGAGGCCGAAGGCCAGGTGCAGGCAGTCCGCCGGCACCGGGATATCGTCGATGTAGCGGGCCTTGCCCGAGACATGCAGCGGGGCCGCGTCATGCGGCAGGGGTTTGCTGACGCTCATGCCCGCACCTCGCGCACGTCGGTGGCGGCGCCCTGATCGGCGAGCATGCAGCGGGTCAGCATGTTGCGCGCGGCCTCCAGCCGGTACGCCGCGCTGGCGCGCATGTCGCTCATCGGCTGGTAGTCCTTCTCCCATGCGTCGGCGGTCGCCTTCACGGTCGCCTCGCTCCAGGTCTGGCCAACCAGGGCCTGCTCGACATGGGTGGCGCGCTTGGGGGTGCCGGCCATGCCGCCGAAGGCGATGCGGGCCTCGGTCACCGTGCCGTTCTCGACCTCGATCCAGAAGGCGCCGCAGGCGGCGGAAATGTCCTGGTCGAAGCGCTTGGAGAGCTTGTAGACCCGCAGCCGGTCGGCTTTGCGGGGGATCGTGACCGCCTCGACGAACTCGCCGGGCTGGCGGTCCTGCTTGCCATACTCGAGGAAGAAGTCCTCGATCGGCAGCGTACGGCGGGTGTCCCCCTTGCGCAGGTGCAGCACCGCGCCGAGCGCGATAAGCGCGGGCGGGTTGTCCCCGATCGGCGAGCCATTGGCGATATTGCCGCCAATCGTCGCCGCCGCGCGCACCTGCGCCGAGCCGTAGCGGCGCAGCATCTCGGCGTAGGAGGGATAGTGCTCTTTCATCAGGGTCAGCACCCGGTCCATGGTGACGCCCGCGCCGATGTGGAGGGAGTCCTCGGAAACCTCGATCTCCTGCAACTCGGCGCAGCGGTTCAGGAAGATCACCCTGTCGAGATCGCGCAGCTGTTTCGTCACCCAGAGGCCGACATCGGTGGCGCCCGCCACCAGCGTCGCATCGGGGGTCGCCTCGTAGAGGCGCGCCAGCTCATCGGCACGCTCGGGGGCGGCCACCGCCGGAGGGGGGCTGTCTGCCCCCCACTCGGCTGCGCCGAGCCCCCCCGAGGACATTTCCGTCAGGCGAAGCGACTCCTGGGACATCCAGTCGGGCACGGGCGCGCTCGTCGCGGCTTCGGCGGCGCGGACGATGGGCGCGTAGCCGGTGCAGCGGCAGAGGTTACCGGCCAGCGCGTCGTCATGGCCTGTGTCGCCGTTGAGATGCGCGGTGGCCATGGAGACCACGAAACCCGGGGTGCAGAAGCCGCATTGCGAGCCGTGGTGATCGACCATCGCCTGCTGCACCGGGTGCGGCGCGCCGTCCGGGCCGGAGATGCCTTCGACCGTGCGCAGCGCCCTGCCGTGCAGCTGCGGCAGGAAGAGGATGCAGGCATTGACCGCCCGGCTGCCGCGCGCATCGGTGAGCATCACCGTGCAGGCGCCGCAATCGCCCTCGTTGCAGCCTTCCTTGGTGCCCCGGAGGCCGCGTTCCTCGCGCAGCCAGTCGAGCGCCGTGCGCGTGGGAGACACGTCGCGCAGCACCACGCTTTCCCCGTTCAGAAGAAAGGAGATGTCCATGTTGATGACCCGCCGCCTTACCAGTGACTGTTTCCCCGGTGCGCGCCCTCGATGCGGCGTAGAAGGCGCGCGGATTCTTATCGCTTTGCGCCAAGGCTAGGCGGCGGCTTTCGGGGTTGGCAAGGGAAAATTGCCCGTTTGACAGGCAGGCGCCCGAAAAGAGGCGCAAAAATGCGCATACCCTCCCAGGCGCCGCGCGCCGACGCTCAGGACCCGGCGAGAAATCCGGCCAGCCGGCGGCTGGCGGTGGCGAGGTTCAGGATGGTGTTGTGATCGCCCTGCTCGAAGACCTCGAGTTCCGCGCCGGGGATCGCCGCGGCAAAGGCCCGGGCGTCCGCGACCGGCGCGGCGTAGTCGTGCCGCGCATGCACCACCAGCGTCTCGCCCTGCCGGGCGCGCGCCACGGGCCGCCAGTCCGCCGCCGGATCATAGCGCCCGCAGAGCCGCGCCACCCCGGACTCGAACCGCGCCAGCGCCGGCCCGTCGAGCCCGTATTGCGTGCCGCCGAGGCGGATCAGCTTGGGAAGTTCCACGGGGGTCGAGATGAAGGCGATGCGCGGGCACTCCAGCCCCTCGCCCAGCGCGAAGAGAAGGCTGCGCGCACCGACGCAATGGGCGCCTATGGCGTCGTAGGGGCCGCAGTCGCGGGTGCAGTGCCGGATTGCCGGAACGATGTCCTCGAGGCTGCAGAGCGTGCGAGCCGGGTGCAGATGGCCGGGCAAGATCAGCAGGTCGACCGCGGCCCCCGCCCTGCGCAGGTCACGCACCAGCCGCAAGAACTGCCGGGCATGCCCGTCATGGCCGGGGATCAGCAACACGCGCGCGGCGGAGTGCTCCGTTGTGCCGGAGGCGGCAAAGCGCAGGACGGCCCTGTCCGGGCCGAGCGGGATCAGCCGTGCGCCATTGCGCGCCACATGCGCCGGATCGAGATGCGAGGCCGGGCTGAGGTAGCGCTGCGCCAGCAGCCTGCCGGTCAGCGCGGGCGCGAGACGCGCCACCCCGTGCAGCACCTTGCGGCGCAGGCTCGGTTCGCAGGCACGTTCGCCCGCACCTCCGCCTTCGGCGGCCTGCACCTGCACATCTTCCCGCACCACAACGTACCTCACTCGACCTTTCACACATCCCCGCCGTGCCACAATGTTTGCGCCAACGACATCCCTGCGACAATCGTTTTCCCGCGCGCCCCCCCGTTCCGGACCGCCTGCGGCAAAAGCGCATCGCCCGATCCGCCGCGCCCGCACGCGGGGGCTTTCGCCCCCCGGCGCCGCGCAATACTCTGGGCGGCATGAGCGATCCCCGATTCATCCACCTCCGCGTCCATACCGAATACTCCCTGCTCGAAGGCGCCGTGCGGCTGAAGAAGCTGCCCGGGCTCTGCGAGGCCATGGAAATGCCCGCCGTGGCGGTGACGGACACCAACAACCTCTTCGCGGCGCTGGAATTTTCGGTGACCGCCAGCGGTGCCGGGGTACAGCCGATCATCGGCTGCCAGGTGGATCTGCTCTACGTCGAGCCGGTGCCGGGCGAAAAGCCGAAGGCCCCCGCCCCCATCGTGCTGCTGGCGCAGAACGAGCAGGGCTACGAGAACCTGATGAAGCTCAACTCCTGCCTCTACCTGCGCGGCGACGGGCAGGAGGCGCATGTGACGCTGGAGGAGCTCGAGACCTATGGCGAGGGGCTGATCTGCCTGTCGGGCGGCCCCGATGGCCCCATCGGTCGGCACCTGCGCGAGAACCACCGCGCCGCGGCGCAGACGCTGCTGACCCGGCTGCACCAGATCTACGACGACCGGCTCTACGTCGAGCTGCAGCGCCACCCGGGCGAGAACGGCCTGCCCCCCGAGGAGCGCATCGCCGAGCGCGGCCACGTCGAGATGGCCTACGAGATGGGCATCCCGCTGGTGGCCACCAACGATGTCTACTTCCCCAAGGCCGACATGTACGAGGCGCATGACGCGCTGATCTGCATCTCCGAAGGGGCCTATGTCGACCAGCAGGAGCCGCGCCGCCGGCTGACCGCGCAGCACTACCTCAAGAGCCCGCAGGAGATGGCGACGCTGTTTGCCGACCTGCCCGAGGCCATCGAGAACACCGTCGAGATCGCCAAGCGCTGCGCCTTCATGGCCTACCGGCGCGACCCGATCCTGCCGAAGTTCGCCGACGACGAGGTCGAGGAACTGCGCCGGCAGGCCAACGAGGGTCTGCAGGCGCGGCTTGCGGTGATCCCGCATGCGGTCTCGGTCGAGGAGTACCAGAAGCGGCTCGACTTCGAGCTCGGCATCATCGAGGGCATGGGCTTTCCCGGCTACTTCCTGATCGTTGCCGACTTCATCAAGTGGTCCAAGGACAACGACATCCCCATCGGCCCGGGCCGGGGCTCGGGCGCGGGCTCGCTGGTCGCCTATGCGCTGACCATCACCGACCTCGACCCCCTGCGCTACTCGCTGCTGTTCGAGCGCTTCCTGAACCCCGAACGTGTGTCGATGCCCGACTTCGACATCGACTTCTGCATGGACCGGCGCGAGGAAACGATCCGCTACGTGCAGGAGAAATACGGCCGCGACAAGGTCGGCCAGATCATCACCTTCGGCGCACTGCTGTCCAAGGCCGCGGTGCGCGACGTGGGCCGGGTGCTGCAGATGCCCTATGGCCAGGTCGACCGGCTGTCGAAGATGATCCCCGTCGAGGGCGTCAAACCCGTCTCCATCGAGAAGGCGCTGCAAGACGAGCCGCGGTTGCGCGAAGAGGCCCGCAACGAGGAGGTCGTCGACCGGCTGCTCACCTACGGCCAGCAGGTCGAGGGGCTGCTGCGGAACGCCTCGACCCACGCCGCGGGCGTGGTGATCGGCGACCGGCCGCTGGACCAGCTGGTGCCGCTCTATCAGGATCCGCGCTCGGACATGCCTGCGACCCAGTTCAACATGAAATGGGTGGAGCAGGCGGGTCTGGTGAAGTTCGACTTCCTCGGCCTGAAGACGCTGACCGTCATCCAGAACGCGGTGAACCTGATCCTGAAATCGGGCCGGCCGATCCATGTCGCCGCCGACGGCACCCAGCTCTACGACCCGCCCGAGGGCGCCGAGAACCAGATGAACCTCATCCCGCTGGATGACGCGGCGACCTATGAGCTTTATTCTGCCGCCAAGACGGTGGCGGTGTTCCAGGTGGAAAGCTCGGGCATGATGGATGCGCTCAAGCGCATGAAGCCCACCTGTATCGAGGACATCGTGGCGCTGGTGGCGCTCTACCGCCCCGGCCCGATGGAGAACATCCCGGTCTATTGCGAGGTGAAGAACGGGCTGCGCGAGATCACCTCGGTGCACCCGTCGATCGACCACATCCTTGCCGAGACCCAGGGCATCATCGTTTACCAGGAACAGGTGATGCAGATCGCACAGGAGATGGCGGGCTACTCGCTTGGCGGCGCCGACCTGCTGCGTCGCGCCATGGGTAAGAAGATCAAGGAGGCGATGGACGCCGAGCGCCCGAAATTCGAGAAGGGCGCAGCCGAGAACGGCGTCGACAAGAAGAAGGCCACCGAGGTCTTCGACCTTCTGGAGAAATTCGCCAACTACGGCTTCAACAAGTCTCACGCGGCGGCCTATGCGGTGGTGTCCTACCAGACCGCCTGGCTGAAGGCGAACCACCCGGTGGAGTTCATGGCCGGCGTCATGAACTGCGATATCCACCTGACCGACAAGCTCGCCGTCTATTTCGACGAGACGAAGAACGGGCTGAAGCTGCCCTACGTGCCGCCCTGCATCAACCGCTCGCAGGCGAGCTTCGACGTGGTCGACGGCGAGCTGGTCTACGCGCTCGGCGCTCTGAAGAACGTCGGCCTCGATGCCATGCGGCTGGTGGTCGAGGGCCGCGGCGACACGCCCTTCACCACGCTCTTCGACGTGGCCCGCCGGGTGGATCTGAAGCGCGTCGGCAAGCGCCCGATGGAGATGATGGCGCGCGCCGGTGTCTTCGACCAGCTCGACAAGAACCGCCGCCGGGTGTTCGACAGCCTCGACGCGCTGGTCGCCTATTCCGCCGCGATCCACGAGCAGAAGGCCAGCGCGCAGGTCTCGCTCTTCGGCGAGGCCGGGGACGACCTGCCCGAGCCGCGCCTCTCGCCGGTGCCGGACTGGCTGCCGGCAGAGCGCCTGTCGGAAGAGTTCAAGGCGATCGGCTTCTATCTCTCGGGCCACCCGCTCGACGACTACATGCCCGCCCTGAAGCGGCGCGACGTGATGACGCTCGAGGAGGCCACCAACAAGGCCCGCGGCGGGCCGTGCATCGCCAAGCTAGCGGGCGTCGTCGCCGGGCGGCAGGAGCGCAAGTCGGCCAAGGGCAACCGCTTTGCCTTCGCCCAACTGTCGGACCCGACGGGGGCCTACGAGGTCACGCTGTTCTCCGAGACGCTGGAGAAGAGCCGCGAGTTCCTCGAGACCGGCTCGAAGGTGGTGATTACCGTCGAGGCCACCATGGAGAGCGACCAGCTCAAGCTGCTGGCGCGTTCGGTGGGGCCGGTGGAGCAGGTGGTCGCGGGCGCCGGGGCCACGGGGCTGAAGATCTGGATCGAAGGGGCGAGCGCGATCAACCAGATCGCCTCGGTGCTCAGCCGCGCCGCCGAGCAGATGCCGAAAGCCGGGCGCGGCCCGGTGCGGCTCTGCCTTGCCGATCACGGCCTGCCGGGCGAGGTCGAGATGGACCTGCAGCAGGATTTCCCGGTGACGCCCGAGATCAAGGGCGCGGTCAAATCACTCGGCGGGGTGCTCGCGGTCGAGGACTTCTGAGCGGTCCGCCGCCGAGATTCCCCGCCTTGCCAAGGGCTTGTGGATCCGCAGCCCGCGAAGGGTTACACGAGGATTAAAGTTATCCACCCCCGCGACGGTTCGTGCGGGTGGAGACTGCCGACGGTCCCTGCCCCGGAGAGCCCTCGTGATACGCCTTGCCCCTAGATGCCCGCCGCGGCTGATCTGCCTCGCCCTGCTTGCCCTCGCCGCCTGCGACACGCCCGGCGACGTGCCGCGCCTGTCGGACGTCGAGCTGGACGAGAGCGCCGGGCAGAGCGCCGCGCTGCCCTCCGAGGCGGAGCTGTCGGAGGAGGGCGGGTTTCTCGCCGCCACCGAGACGCCCCCACCGGGCGCCGCGCCTCCGCAGAACGGGCTGCTCGGCTGGCTTGGCGGGCAGGCCGCGGCGGCCAAGGGCAGCGGCCCCGACGCGCGGCAAATCCGCTTCGGCACCGCCCTGCCCTATGGCGAGATCGCCCGGGTCTGCGGCGTGCCCGACAAGCGGCTCGGCGTGCCTGTGGCGCAATACCCCGAGACCCGGCGCGGCTACGTTCTCTACGACAGCCGCCCCGGCACCACGGCGCCGCGCGCGCTCTACATCACCGGCTTCGACGATGGCTGCGCCCGGCAGGTGACCGGCGCGCTGGCACTCTTCGGCGATCCCGAACTGCACGAGCAGCTGCGCTACGGGCTGGCGGGGCGCAGTCTGCCCAGGGGGCGTGTCGACGGCGCCTACGAGACGGTGAAGGCCGAGGTTTGCGGCGTCTCCGCCGGCCGCCCCTGCGGCCGGGCGATGCGCCGGCTGGCGCGCGACACCGCCTTCCTCAGCGTCTACCCGGCCTTCGGCAGCGCCTCCTACGTCAACATGCTGCTGCACGACGGGCAGGTGATCGCACTCGAGCAGCACTGACGCGCGGCAGGGGCCTCAGTAGTGCGGCGGGCGCTCGTCGCCAAGGATCACCCCGCCGCCGCCATCGCTCTCGCGCGCGGCCTCGCGCTCCATCAGCATCTGCACGCGGTGCTGCAGCAGGGCGATGTCCCTGTCCTGGCGGGTGACGGTCTCGGACAGGTCGTCCACCGCACGCTGCAGATGCGCGATGCGTTCCTGCAGGCTTTCCACTTCGGTCGACATGTCGGGCTCCTACGGACAGTTCGGTGGGGGGCTCTGGCGATGCAGATAGGGCAGGACCGGGGCCGGAGTCCATGGCGCGAGCGCGGGGCATCCCAAAAGCCGCCCGCGGCGCCGGGCCTCGCCGCGATGTGGCAGCCCTGCTCTACGCGGCACCCACACGACCCAGAGGCCGCGCAGCGCCTCACTGTGTCGCGGAGTTCTGCGCCGTGTGCTTGTGGTCCGCCAGCTCGAGCACCGGATCAAGCCAGCCGACCTCGTCGATGCGTCCGCTGAAGAATTCCGCCCCCGCCACAGTATGGTGGCCGTAGTCGGGGAAATACTGCTGCAGGCGCGCATTGCCCGAATAGCAGGTCTCTTCGCGCGGCGCGCAGACGTAGTCCATGCGGTCGAGCACGATCAGCCTTGGGTAGGCGGCCTTGAGCCGGTCGATCTCGGCATTGGCCTCGATCACGCGGCGCTCGGTCGCGCCGTCCTTGTAGAGGTCGTAGTGCTGCCGGTTCGAGCGCGCGAGGATGGTGGCGACATCGGTGATGCCCTCGTCTAGGGCCGCGTGAACGACCTTGTCGAAGAGGGTCCAGCGGCCGCCCAGGTAGCTGGGAAACTCGAAGATGTTTTTCACGAGGATGACCGACTTGCCGTCGTTCCACATCCGGGTGATCAGCGGATCGAGCGCGTCCAGATCGCCGCGGGCCGCCTTGAACCGGCTGACGATCATCACCGCGTCCGCGTCGCGGTAGTTGCGGCTGCCGAACATCTCGCTGTCCGGGCCGACGTCGGCGATCTCGGTGAAGAAGGGCGCCGGGCGGAGCGACTGCATGGTCCGGTCGCTCATCAGGATCATGTTGAACAGGTCCCGCGCATGCGAGTTGCCCACCACCAGCAGCCGCAGCTTCGCCGGATCGTCGCTGTACCACGCCTGGTCGCTGTAGCCGGTCTCGCAATTGCCGAGGCAGGCGAGCTGGCGGGAGTATTTCCGGAGCGGCACATAGCTGGCCATGTGCAGCAGGACGTTGTCGTTCTCGTAGTCCAGCAGGCTGATCTCGGTGTCATGCGGGTTGAACTGGCCGCTGCGGTAATTCGCCTGCTCGTAGGTGTGGACGAGGAAGCCGAGCGCGGCAAAGGCCGCGAGCCCGGTGGCGCTGGCGCCGAACAGCTTGAAGCGGGGGTAACGCCCCTTGCGGACCGGCGTCTCGACGTATTTCCAGCTCAGCCAGGCGAGCAGCAGCGTCAGCGCGATCAGCGCCGCCATCACGTACCACGCCGGCTCCTCCAGCGAGTTGTGCCGGGTGAAGGCGAAGAGCGGCTGGTGCCAGAGGTAGGCGCTGTAGGAGATGAGACCGACGCCGACCATGGCGCGGGTGCTGAGCAGGCGCTGCACCAGGGTGCCGCTGGTGGCGAAGAGGATGATCAGCGCGGCACCGACCGTCGGCACGAGCGTGATCAGGCTTGGCGTCGGTGTCTCGGCGGTGAAGCCGAAGACCGCGACGGCGATCAGCCCCAGCCCGAGCCCCGAAAGGCCGTTGCGCAGACCGGCGGCCAGCGGCGGATGCCCGGCCCGCAGGTAGAAGGCGCAGAAGGCTCCGATCCCCAGTTCCCAGGCGCGGGCGTGCAGCAGGAAGAAGGCCGACATCGGGTCGGTCCGCACCTGCCATTGCGCCAGCGCGAGGCTGACCAGAAAGATCGCGATCAACACGTAGAGCACGACCTTCTGCCCAAACCGCCAGAACAGCATCAGCAAGAGCGGGAAGAAGATGTAGAACTGCTCCTCGACCGCGAGACTCCAGGTGTGCAGCATCGGCTTCAATTCGGCGGTGGTGTCGAAGTAATCCGCCTCCATCCAGAACAGGATGTTCGAGGAAAAGGTCGCGACCCCCAGAAGACTGCGCACGAACTCGACGAAGGGCCGGTTCTGCAACAGTAGCCAGCCCAGCACCAGGGCGGTCACGCTGACCAGGCAGAGCGCGGGGAGAATGCGTTTCGCGCGGCGTTCGTAGAAACGCAGCAGGCTGAACTCGCCGCGGCTCAATTCATCGACGATGATGGTGGTGATGAGATAGCCGCTGATCACGAAGAAGATGTCGACCCCGACGAAACCGCCACTGAACAGGCTCGATCCGGCGTGGAAGAGGATGACTGGAAGGACCGCGACGGAGCGCAAACCATCAATCTCGGAGCGGTACTTCATGGGAAATCTCCACAACTCAAAGAAATCACTTTAAAATCTGTCGTCCCGGCGAAGCGGTCCGCGAAGAAATACGTCGTCTCAAAATAACTCTGTGGCGCGGGCGAATCGGAACTCGCGCGCCTCGGCCAGCATAGCTCACGCGGCGGGGCCGCCCAAAAGGTTTGACGCCGCGCGCCAGCGCCGGCGGCGGGTTTGTCGCCTTTGTGGGTGGTCTCAGGCGATGGCGGCCCCGTGCGCTGGGGGCGCATCGCAAAGGCGCTGCGCCTCGGCCCGGTGCCGGCGTCCCACTCGGTGTGGGATCAGCGCGAGAAGAAAGCGCGGCGCACGGGGCCGGGCATGGCGGGGGCGATCAGCGCCCCGACCAGCGTGCTGCAGCCGCGGTGCATCGGGCTGAAAAAGCCCCTCGGGGCCAGCCCGAGGCCGCGCAGTGCAAGGCTGAGCGCGGTGGTGCCGCCGAGTCCGACCCCGATCGCCCGGCGCGCGAGGCAACGCAGGTGCGCGGCCTCTGCAGCGGGCGCGTGATGCACCCCGAAACGCGCCGCGCTTTCGAACGCCGCCACGCGCCCGGCGCGCAGGGCCGCCAGGTACGCGGGCGCGCACCGGCGCGAGACGCGGTGGTGGACAAGAACCCGGTCGATCGGCTGCACCCGCGCGCCACCTCCGACCAGCCGGACCAGCCATTCGAGCACGCCGTCATGCGCGGCGGCAGTGCGCAGCCCGCCGCTGCGGTCGAAGACCTCGGACCGCAGCGCGATGTTCGACATCGTCCAGACCGGCGTTTCGGCCAGCAGCGTCGGGATGGTCAGCGTACGGCTCGGCACGCTGGTGACCGCGCGCGTGTCCCCGGCCTCGCGCCGGAAGAAGGAAACCCGGCCGAAGGCGGCGTCGCACTGGGCGTTGCTGAACGCCGCGTCGAGCCGGGTCAGCTTGTCCGCCGTCCACAGATCGCCCGGCTCGCAGAAGGCCAGGATCTCGCCCCGGGCCATGGCCGCCCCGTGGTTGCGCGCGGCGGCAAGCCCCTGCCCCGAGGTCTCCACGACGCGGATGCGCGGGTCCGCCGCCGCCGCCGTGCGCAGCAGCGCGTAGGTCGCATCGCTCGATCCGTCATCAACGCAGAGCGCTTCCCAATCGGAAAATTCCTGGGCGCGAAGGCTGGCGAGCGTATCTTCGAGCGTCGCGGCGGCCTGGTAGCAGGCAAGAATGATCGAAAAGCGGGGCATGGAACAAAACCTTTGGCAACTGATGCCACGAGCTTGCCGCAGCCGCAGGCCACTCGTCTCATACGATACTGGACAGGTGCGCGCTCCCCTCGGACATGCACCCATCCGATCGGATATAGCTCTGGCACGAATGGGCTGAGGAAAATGCACGCCAATGGTGTGCTTGCTTGTCTCGACCGCAGCCTCGCGGCACTCCCGGACCTCTCAATGGCGTGCTGCTTCAGAGGTTCGGCGGGTTGATCCGGCGCTCTGTCGGCCTGACGCCGGAGCTTCGCCACTGCCGCGCTTGCCTGGGGCATCGGCGTGGCCATGGGCCCCGGCACGGCGAAAAGCGCGCGCTCGCAGCGCCTTGGAAACCACATGTGCGCGTTGCAGGTAGGGGATGCCCGACGCCTATGCTATGGATGGTCCGCTCTGGTGGAGGAATGATGATGAAGGCACTGCCCCTTGCCCTGACCGCGCTCTGCGCCGCGCCTGCCGCAATGGCCGAGGATGCGCTTGTCCAGCCGGTGATCGACGGCTGCATCGACAGGCTGATTGAGAGCGGCGCTGCCGTGCAGCCCGGCGGGCAGGTGATCGACAGCATGTATTCCGAGGCCGGCACGATGGTCTTCCTGCAGGATGGCGACGGGCGGATCTGGCAGTGTTTCGGCTACCGGGACGGGACGGTCGAGACGCTCGACTTGGCCGAGGCCGATGCGGTCGAGGCGGCTCTGGCGCGGGCCGCCGAAAAGGCTGCGCGCGCGCCCAAGCGCATCCAGTTCGCCCCGGGCACCAGCGGCGCCGAGATCAGCGGCGTGCTCGAGGCGGGCGGCGCAACGCAATTCGTGCTGGGCGCGCGGGCGGGGCAAACCCTCGACTTGCGGGTCGCGCCTGATGGCGGCGCGATGTATTACCACCTGCGCAATCCCGATGGCTCGATGCTGCTCGAAGGCACGGATGCGGGCGTTCCCTACAGCGGCAGGCTGCCGCAGTCCGGGGACGTTCTCGTCGAGGTGGTCAGCAAGGAGAGCGCGCCGCTTGCCTTCGTGCTGAGCGTGACCATTGAGTGAACTGCCAGCGGGCCGGGATGAGGTTGGAATGACTGATGTAGCAAGGGCGCCCGGCGAGGTTCGCCGTCTTTCCGTGGCGCTGGCCACGCTGGTGGCCTGGATCGCGGTCACCGTGTTCGGCGCGGGGCTCGGTGCCGAGACGGTCGAACTGGAGGACCTGGCGGCCCGCGGTGTCGCCTGGAACGTGCTGGCGGCGGGCGTCTTGCTGGTCGGCGTCATCGCCTGGCGCGGCTGGAAGGATCTGGGCTTCCGCGCCCCTGCCCCGGGCACGTTGAAGCTGATATGGCTGCCGGGGCTGCTGGTGCTGGCGATGTTCGGCCTCGCCGTCGCGATGGGGCTGCCCGCGCCCGGCGTGGTGCTGCTGGTGCTGTTCAACACGCTGCTGGTGGGCTTTTCCGAAGAGGTGATGTTCCGGGGCGTGCTCTTCCGCGCGCTGCGCGAGCGGCTGCGGCTCTGGCCGTCGATCCTCTGGGTGACCGGCAGCTTCGGCGCTGTGCACGTGCTCAACGGCTTCCTGACCGGCAGCTTCGCCGCCGCCATGGTGCAGGCGGTTGCCGCCTCCTGCACCGGGTTGCTGCTGATGGCCGTGGTGCTGCGCGGCGGGTCGCTCTGGCTGGCCATCGTGCTGCACGCGCTCTGGGACTGGGTCGCCTTTCTCATCGTGCTGAGTTCGGGGGCGATGGAGGAACTCGAGCGGATGCGGGCCTCCGGCGGTGGCCGCATCGAAGTCGAGCCGGCGCAATTGCTGTTGCCGCTGATGCTCGTGCTGCCGAACCTGCTCTACGCGCTGTGGCTGCTGCGCCGGGCACCGGAAGCGCCGGCGGGCCCGCGCTCGGCGAGAGGCTGAGCTCTTGGCAAATCCCGCGCTTTGGGGCAGAGGAACCACATGAGCCTGACCTCCTTTACCCTCTCCGGCCGGGACGGCGCCGCACGCACCGGGGTGATCTCCACCCCGCGCGGCGAGATCCGCACCCCCGCCTTCATGCCCGTCGGCACCGCCGCCACCGTCAAGGCGATGCTGCCAGAAAGCGTGCGCGCCACCGGCGCCGACATCCTGCTCGGCAACACCTACCACCTGATGCTGCGGCCCGGCGCGGAGCGCGTGGCGCGGCTTGGCGGGCTGCACAAGTTCATGAACTGGGAGCGCCCCATCCTCACGGATTCCGGCGGCTTCCAGGTGATGAGCCTTTCCGGGCTGCGCAAGCTCACCGAGGACGGGGTCACCTTCAAGAGCCACATCGACGGCTCCAAGCACATGCTCTCGCCGGAAAGCTCGATGGAGATCCAGCGGCTGCTCGGCTCGGACATCGTCATGTGCTTCGACGAATGCCCGGCGCTGCCCGCAGACCGCAAGCGCATCGAGCAGAGCATGCGCCTGTCGATGCGATGGGCGCAGCGCTCGCGCGATGCCTTCGGCGACCGGCCCGGCCACATGCTCTTCGGCATCCAGCAGGGCGGGCTGGAAGAGGATCTGCGCGGCGAAAGCGCCGAGGCACTGACCTCCATCGGCTTCGACGGCTACGCGGTCGGCGGCCTCGCCGTGGGCGAAGGCCAGGAGGCGATGTTCAAGGTGCTCGATTTCGCGCCCGGGCAATTGCCCGAGGACAAGCCGCGCTACCTGATGGGGGTCGGCAAGCCCGATGACATCGTCGGCGCGGTGAAGCGCGGCATCGACATGATGGACTGCGTGCTGCCCTCGCGCTCTGGTCGCACCGGCCAAGCCTGGACGCGGCGCGGCATGGTCAACATCAAGAACGCCCGCCACCAGGACGACCCGCGCCCGCTCGACGAGCACTGCAGCTGCCCGGCCTGCCGCAGCTACTCGCGCGCCTACCTGCACCACGTCTACCGCGCCGGAGAGATGATCTCGGGGATGCTGCTGACCTGGCACAACCTGCATTACTACCAGGAGCTTATGCAGGGCCTGCGCGACGCCATCGCAAGCGGCACCTTCGCCGCCTTCGAGGAGCAGTTTCACGCGCAGCGCGCCGAGGGCGACATCCCGCCGCTCTGACGCGGCGATCCCGAACCGATCGAAGGGCGGCGCTGCGGAGACGTGGTGCCGCCTTTGCTTTTGCCCCCCCCTTTCTGACCGGCCATGCGTTCCGTGCAATTCCGCACAGCGCCCTGCGCGGTTGCCGCAGCGCAGCACCTCCCTATCTTTGCAGTCCGACGCCGGGGATCGCCCGGCCTGATCTAGGCCCAAAGCAAGGGAGACATTCCATGACCGAGGCCCTGTTTACCCCCTTCACCGCCGGCGCCATCGAGATGGCCAACCGCGTGGTGATGGCACCGCTCACCCGCAACCGTGCTGACAACGACACCGCCGAGGTGAACGATCTGCACGTGGAATACTATCGCCAGCGCGCAGGCGCAGGACTCATCATCACCGAGGCCTCGCAGATCTCGCCGCAAGGCAAGGGCTACATCCAGACCCCCGGCATCTACGCGCCGGGTCAGGTCGAAGCCTGGAAGAAGGTGACCGACGCCGTGCACGCCGAAGGCGGCAAGATCGTCATCCAGCTCTGGCACGTCGGCCGGATCAGCCACACCTCGCTGCAACCCGACGGGCAGGCCCCGGTGGCACCCTCGGCCATTCCGGCTGGCGGCAAGACCTTCACGCTGAACGGCTTCGAGGAAACCTCGACGCCGCGCGCGCTGGAAACCGATGAGATCGCCGGCATCGTCGCCGACTATCGCCACGCCGCCCGCGCGGCCATCGAGGCCGGCTTCGACGGCGTCGAGGTGCACGGCGCCAACGGCTACCTGATCGACCAGTTCCTCAAGACCGGCGCCAACCAGCGCGAAGATCAGTACGGCGGCTCCATCGAGAACCGTGCGCGCTTCCTCTTCGAGGTGCTGGACGCGGTGACCGAGGAGATCGGCGCCGACCGCACCGGCCTGCGCCTGTCGCCCTTCTCGCCGGCAAACGGCATCACCGAGGACGACCCGCAGCCGCTCTTCGAGTATGTCGTGGGCAAGCTCAACGCCTACAAGCTGTCCTACCTGCACGTGGTCGAAGGCACCACCGGCGGCCCGCGCGAGCTGAACGAGGGCGAAAGCCTCGACGCGCTGCATGCGCTCTACGAGGGAGTCTGGATGGGCAACAACGGCTACGACCGCGAGATGGCGATCGAGGCGGTGAACTCCGGCAAGGCCGACTTGGTGGCCTTCGGCCGCCCGTTCATCTCCAACCCTGACCTCGTGGCGCGCCTCGAAAAGGCCGCGCCGCTCAACGAGGGCGATCAGGGCACGTTCTACGGCGGCGGGGCGGAAGGCTACACCGACTACCCGACGCTGACCGAGGCCGCCTGAGGGCGGTGGGGGGCGCGGCGCCGCGTGTTCACGGTGCTGCCGTTAAGGCTGTTGCAAGGTTTTCGCGCCGCGCCCCCCGCATTCTCCTGCCATGCGCGAATTGCCCGCTTGCGCCCGGCGCAGCGGAACGTCACATTGGTGGGAACGGGTCTCGCGCGCTTGAAAAGTTAACGCCCGCGCCCCACCTGAATACTCCGACAGGGGACGGCAGAGGTCGCCGATATCCGGGGCCAGACCGTCCTGCCAGTAGCAAGGAATGCGTATGCAACAGCCTCTCAACACATCCTATCCGGTGCTGCCGCTGCGGGACATCGTGGTGTTCCCGCATATGATCGTGCCGCTCTTCGTGGGGCGCGAGAAATCGGTGCACGCGCTGGAAGAGGTGATGGCCGACGACAAGCAGATCCTGCTTGCCGCCCAGATCGACCCCGCCGTCGATGACCCCGATTCCGACGGCATCTACAAGACCGGCGTGCTCGCCAACGTGCTGCAGCTGCTGAAGCTGCCCGACGGCACCGTGAAGGTGCTGGTCGAGGGCCAGGGCCGCGTCAAGATCACCGAATATCTCGAGAACGACCGCTTCTTCGAAGCCAAGGCCGAGTATCTCTCCGAAATGCCGGGCGACCCGGCCGCGATCACCGCATTGGTGCGCACCGTCGCCGAGGAGTTCGAGCGCTACGCCAAGGTCAAGAAGAACATCCCCGAAGAGGCGCTCTCGGCGGTGTCCGAAACCACCGATCCGGCCAAGCTGGCCGACCTCGTCGCGGGCCACCTCGGTATCGAGGTGGAGCAGAAGCAGGAGCTTCTCGAAACGCTGCCCGTGAGCGAGCGGCTTGAGAAGGTCTATGGCCTGATGCAGGGCGAGCTCTCGGTCCTGCAGGTCGAGAAGAAGATCAAGACCCGCGTCAAGTCGCAGATGGAGAAGACCCAGCGCGAGTACTACCTGAATGAGCAGATGAAGGCCATTCAGAAGGAACTCGGCGACGGCGAGGACGGCCAGAACGAGATCAACGAGCTGGCCGAGAAGATCGAGGCCACCAAGCTCTCGAAAGAGGCCAAGGAAAAGGCCGAGGCCGAGCTCAAGAAGCTGCGCAACATGAGCCCGATGTCCGCGGAGGCGACGGTCGTGCGCAACTACCTCGACTGGATGCTGTCGATCCCGTGGGGCGTGAAGAGCCGCGTGAAGAAGGATCTGGGCCGCGCCCAGGAAATCCTCGATCACGACCACTACAGCCTCGACAAGGTCAAGGAACGCATCGTCGAGTATCTCGCGGTGCAGGCGCGCAGCCAGAAGCTGAAGGGGCCGATCCTCTGCCTCGTCGGCCCGCCGGGCGTGGGTAAGACCTCGCTGGGCAAGTCGATGGCCAAGGCCACCGGGCGCGAGTTCATCCGCATCTCGCTCGGCGGCGTGCGGGACGAGTCCGAGATCCGCGGCCACCGCCGGACCTATATCGGTTCGATGCCGGGCAAGATCATCCAGGCGCTGAAGAAGGCGAAGACCACCAACCCGCTCATCCTGCTCGACGAGATCGACAAGATGGGTCAGGACTTCCGTGGCGATCCCGCTTCGGCGATGCTCGAGGTGCTCGACCCCGAACAGAACGGCACCTTCGTCGATCACTACCTCGAGGTGGAGTACGATCTGTCGAACGTCATGTTCGTGACGACCTCGAACTCGTACAACATGCCGGGGCCGCTGCTCGACCGGATGGAGATCATCCCGCTCTCGGGCTACACCGAGGACGAGAAGCTCGAGATCACCAAGCGCCACCTGCTCGACAAGCAGATCAAGGCGCATGGCCTGAAGAAGGGCGAGTTCACCATCACCGACGAGGCGCTCACCGATATCCTGCGCTACTACACGCGCGAGGCCGGTGTCCGGAACCTCGAGCGGGAAGTGGCGAAGATCGCGCGGAAAGCGGTGACCAAGATCGTCAAGGGCGAGACCAAGCACGTGGAAGTCACGCGGGACAATCTCGACGACTTCCTCGGCGTGAAGAAGTTCCGTTACGGTCTGGCCGAGGATGAGAACCAGGTGGGTGTTGTCACCGGTCTGGCCTATACCTCTGTGGGCGGCGACCTGCTGCAGATCGAGGCGCTGCGCCTGCCGGGCAAGGGCCGGATGAAGACCACCGGCAAGCTCGGCGACGTGATGAAGGAGTCGATCGAGGCGGCGTCCAGCTACGTCCGCTCGATCTCGCCGCAGCTCGGGGTGAAGCCGCCGAAGTTCGACAAGATGGACATCCACGTCCACGTGCCGGACGGTGCCACGCCCAAGGACGGCCCCTCGGCCGGCCTGGCGATGGTGACGGCAATCGTCTCGGTGTTGACCGGCCTGCCGGTGCGCAAGGACATCGCCATGACCGGCGAGGTCACCCTGCGCGGCAATGCGTCGGCCATCGGCGGGCTCAAGGAGAAGCTGCTCGCGGCTCTGCGGGGGGGCATCAAAACGGTGTTCATCCCCGAGGAGAACGAGAAGGATCTCGCCGAGCTGCCGGACAACGTGAAGCAGGGCCTCGAGATCATCCCGGTCAAGCACGTCTCCGAGGTGCTCGACATGGCGCTGATCGGCAAGCCCGAGCCCATCGAGTGGGACGAGGAAGCCGAAGAGGCTGCCGCCGCCCTACGCGCCAAGGATGAGAAGGGCACGGGCGCGACCGCGCACTGATCCCCTCCGATACACCACAGCATGGAAGCGGGTCCTCCGGGGCCCGCTTCTTTGTATTCCGGGCGCTCTTCTGCCCCGTCCATGCTGTTCAGATATCCCGAGGGAGTCTGCAACGCCGACAGGCGCGAAGTCCCCTCGGATAGCACCACTCGCAGCCGTTTTTCTGCCGTCGCGGCAGGGCCGGAAATTTGTGAAATTTTTGCCCCGATCCCTCTTGCGCGCCCCATGCCATATGAGTAAAAGCCCGCCTACCGGGTGATTAGCTCAGTGGTAGAGCGCTTCGTTCACATCGAAGATGTCAGGAGTTCAAATCTCTTATCACCCACCATTCTTCCAAGAGGCGCGCTGCACGGTTTCCCCGAAGCGCGCCTCTTTTCATTTCCGGACAACAAGTTAAGCCCCACAACCGCGTGGCGCCTGCCTAGCCGGATCGCGATGGTCCGAATGGCGCAGCCGCCCGGCATCTCGCCGGTCGAGATTCGCGAAAGGCTCCCCGCGCAGCCCGGCGACAGAGCCCTGCCCCAGGATGGCTGACACGCGAGACCGCCGGGCCTGCGCGCACAACGCGAAGCCCGCATTCATCACCTCTAGCCGCCGCGCGGCGACTGAACTCGCGGCGGCGCCCCCTCCCGCCGGAAGGCTTCGCGCTCTCCCGCACAGCCCTCGGACCAAGAGCGCCCGGGGCCGCTCGCAACGATTGACGATATGACGGAGGATCAGGCTTGAAAGCCGCCTGAAGCTTGGCTAAACCGCGCATCACGGGTGATTAGCTCAGTTGGTAGAGCGCTTCGTTTACACCGAAGATGTCGGGAGTTCGAGTCTCTCATCACCCACCATCCCACCCTTCTGATACCGCGGACCTAAGAGCATTGGCCGCACCATGTGCGCGCTGAGCGCCCGAGCGATGCGAATCCGCCAGGCGTCGCGCCATGCGCGGCGCCGGGGCAGGAAAAGCCGGGCCTCTGTGGGAGAATTGCCGCCTCGGGCGGGGCTTTGCTTGCTCCTCGCGGGGTGAGCGGCTATGGGATGCGCGCAATCTGGAAAGCCGGAGCGAGGCCATGGCCAAGGAAAAGAAAGCCCCCCGCCCCCGGGCACAAACGCCCAAGGGGTTCCGCGACTATTTCGGCACGGAAGTGACCGAGCGTGCGCATATGCTGCAGACGATCGCCGGGGTCTATCATCGCTACGGCTTCGAGGCGCTGGAAAGCTCCGCCGTGGAGACCGTCGAGGCGCTCGGCAAGTTCCTTCCGGACGTGGACCGTCCGAACGAGGGGGTCTTTGCCTGGGAAGACGATGACGACGGCTGGGTGGCGCTGCGCTACGACCTGACCGCGCCGCTGGCGCGGGTCTACGCCCAGCACCGCAACGACCTGCCGACCCCCTACCGGCGCTATGCCATGGGGCCGGTCTGGCGCAATGAAAAGCCCGGCCCGGGCCGCTTCCGCCAGTTCTACCAATGCGATGCGGACACCGTGGGCGCGCCCTCCGTGGCCGCCGACGCCGAGATCTGCGCGATGCTGTCGGACACTCTGGAAGAGGTCGGCATCCCGCGCGGCGACTACGTGGTGCGGGTCAACAACCGCAAGGTGCTGAACGGCGTGCTCGAGACCATGGGCCTGTCGGATGACGCGCAGCAGCAGGCCGTGCTGCGCACCATCGACAAGTTCGACAAGGTCGGCGAAAGCGGCGTGCGCGAGCTGCTGGGCAAGGGGCGCCTCGACGCCTCGGGCGCCTATATCGACGGTGTGGGCCTCAGCGACGATCAGGCGGCACCGGTGCTGGCCTTCCTGACCTCCAAGGGCGCTGACGCCGCCGCGACGCTCGCCAACCTGCGCGCTGCCATCGGTGGCTCTGCCGTGGGGGCCGAGGGCGTCGACGAGCTGGAGCAGATCGCCACGCTGCTCGACGCGGGCGGTTACGGCTCGAGCCGCATCGAGATCGACCCCTCGGTCGTGCGTGGCCTCGGCTATTACACCGGCCCGGTGTTCGAGGCAGAGCTGACCTTCGAGATCCTCGACGAGAAGGGCCGCAAGCGGCAGTTCGGCTCGGTCTCCGGCGGCGGGCGCTACGACGATCTGGTCAAGCGCTTCACCGGCCAGTCGGTGCCGGCAACAGGTGTGTCGATCGGCGTCGACCGTCTGCTCGCCGCGCTGCGCGCCAAGGGCCGCATCGGCGGGGCCGCGCAGGGTCCGGTGGTGGTGACCGTGATGGATAAGGCGCGCATGGCCGACTACCAGGCGATGGTCGCCGAGCTGCGCAACAACGGCATCCGCGCCGAGGTCTACCTCGGCAACCCGAAGAACTTCGGCAACCAGCTCAAATACGCCGACAAGCGCGAATCCCCCGTGGCCGTCATCGAGGGCGGTGACGAGAAGGAGCGCGGCGTGGTGCAGATCAAGGACCTGATCCTCGGCGCGAAACTGGCCGAAAACGCCAGCCTAGAAGAGTGGAAGGAACGGCCCTCGCAATACGAGGTGCCGCGCGACCAGCTGGTCGCCAAGGTGCGCGAGATCCTGAGCCAATGGGCGTGAGTTTCGCTGCCGAGAAGGCCGAGGCGGAACGGCTGAGGGCCGTCTTCGCCGAGGCCGGGGCGCAGCCGCTCGACTGCGCGATCATGCAGTCGGCGGAGACGCTGCTGGACCTCTACGGCGAGGACATCCGGGCGCGCGCCTATGTCACCCATGACCCGAACCGCGGCGAGATGATGCTGCGTCCCGACTTCACCGTGCCGGTGGTCGAGATGCACATGTCCGACGGCGCAGAGCCCGCCCGCTACACCTACGCGGGCGAGGTCTTCCGCCGCCAGGAAGAGCACCCCGAACGCCCGTCGGAATACTACCAGGTGGGCTACGAGGTCTTCGACCGCGGCGATCAGGCCAAGCTCGACGCCGAGGTCTTCGGCCTGTTCGCCGAGGTGCTGAAGCCGGTGAACCTGCGCCCGGTGACCGGCGACATCGGCATCCTGACCGCCGCCGTGGCCGGGCTGCAGACCTCGCAGGAACGCCGCGATGCGCTGCTGCGCCACATCTGGCGGCCGCGCCGCTTCCGCGCCCTGCTCGACCGCTTTTCGGGCAAGACGCCGGTGCCCGCCCCCCGCGCCGCGATGCTGGCGCAGGACGACCCTATGGCCAAGGCCGGACCGGTGATCGGCCTGCGCTCCGAGCGCGAGATCGAGGCTCGCATCGCCGCGCTGCGCGCCGATGCCGCCGAGCCGCCGCTGTCGCGTGCCCAGGTGGACTTGATCGACGCGGTGCTGGCGGTGCGCGAGACCTGCTCCTTCGCGCTCGAGCACCTGCGCGACATCGCCGTGGACATGCCCGCGCTGCTGCCCGCGCTCGAGACCTTCGAGCGCCGCTGCGATGCGCTCGCGGCGCGCGGCGTCGACGTGGCCGAGCTCGACTTCGAGGCCAGCTACGGCCGCAGCTCGATGGAATATTACGACGGTTTCGCCTTCGGCTTCGTCTGCGAGAGCCGCCCGGACCTGCCGCCCGTCGCCACCGGCGGACGCTACGATGCGCTCACCCGGCGGCTCGGCGGCGGGCAGGAAATCCCCGCCGTCGGCGGCGTGATCCGACCGGGCATCCTTCTGGAGGTGGCACGATGACCATCAAGCTCGGAGTGCCCTCCAAGGGCCGTCTGATGGAGAAGACCTTCGACTGGTTCGGCGCGCGCGGCGTCAAGCTGTCGCGCACCGGCTCGGACCGCGAATACGCGGGCGCGGTCGAGGGCGTCGAGGGCGTGTCCCTGGTGCTGCTCTCGGCCGGGGAGATCCCGCGCGAACTGGCCGCCGGCCGTATCCACCTCGGGGTCACCGGCACCGATCTGATCCGCGAGAAGCTGGTGCAATGGGACCAGAAGGTCGAGCAGCTGGCCGAGCTGGGCTTCGGGCAGGCGGACCTCATCGTTGCCGTGCCCGCCGCCTGGGTGGATGTTGACTCGCTCGACGATCTCGACGGCGCCGCCGCCGCCTTCCGCGCCCGCCATGGCTTCCGCATGCGCATCGCGACCAAATACCACCGGCTGGTGCGCGACTACCTGCGCATGGGCGGGGTCGCCGACTACCAGCTCGTCGACAGCCAGGGCGCGACCGAGGGCACGGTGAAGAACCTCACCGCCGAGGCCATCGCCGACATCACCTCGACCGGCGAGACGCTCCGCGCCAACCACCTCAAGGTGCTGGCCGAGGAGCCGGTGCTGCGCTCGCAGGCGACGCTCTTCCGCTCACGCGCCGCGAAGATGAACGACGCCGACCGCGAGGCGCTGCGCACGCTCTGCGAGATGCTGCGCGTCTGACAAGGACAAGCCCGCGCAAGAAAAGGCCCGGGAAGTTGAACCCCCGGGCCAAAGCTCTGCGAAGAGATTTGCAACGTCCTTCGAAGGACGTTGCGCGTCCCCTCACCCCGCCAGCTTGTCCTGCGTGCGCAGATCGAAGTCCGAGGCGTCGTGGCGCTCGTGCAGCTGCTCCTCGATCGGGCCGGTGGCCTTGTTGACCATGCGGCCGCGCTTCACCGCCGGGCGCGCATCGATCTCCTGCGCCCACCGCTGCACGTTCTTGTAGCTGGTCACGTCGAGGAACTCCGCGGCCTCGTACTGGCGCCCCAGCGCGAGGTTGCCGTACCAGCACCAGATCGCGATATCGGCGATGGTGTAGTCGTCGCCGGTCATGAACTTGCGCTCGGCGAGGTTGCGGTCCAGCACGTCGAGCTGGCGCTTGGTCTCCATCGCGAAGCGGTTGATCGGGTATTCCATCTTCGACGGCGCATAGGCGTAGAAATGTCCGAAGCCGCCGCCGAGGTAGGGCGCGCTGCCCATCTGCCAGAACAGCCAGCTCAGCATCTCGGCACGCTCCTCGGGCTTGCCCAGGAAGGCGCCGAACTTCTCGGCGAGGTGCAGCAGGATGGCGCCGGACTCGAAGACCCGCACCGGCGTGTCGCCCGAGCGGTCGAGCAGCGCCGGGATCTTCGAGTTCGGGTTCACATCGACGAAGCCGGAGCCGAACTGGTCGCCGTCGCCGATGTTGATCAGCCAGGCGTCGTATTCGGCGTCATGGCCTGCGGCGAGCAGCTCTTCGAACAACACCCCGGCCTTCTGGCCGTTCGGCGTGGCGAGGCTGTAGAGCTGGAACGGATGCTTGCCGACCGGCAGCTCCTTGTCATGGGTCGGCCCGGCGATGGGACGGTTGATCGAGGCGAACCGGCCGCCGCTCTCGGCGTCCCATGTCCAGACCTTGGGAGGGGTGTATTCGGAAGTCATGAGAGGGCTCCATTGTCTGATTGCCCCGAACCCTAGTGGTTTGATCCCGAAAGGCCAGAGCCGGCGCTGTGCGTGGCGGCACATGGGGGTGTGAGGCGGGCACGTGCGGGCGTCAGCGCCGCTCCCGGCACCGCGGCCCCGGACAAGGGGGGCGCTGCCCCCGCCCGCGCTCCGCGCGGTCTCCCCCGGGATATTTTCACCTAGGCGAAAGGGGATGCAGGGCGCTTTTCCTCGGGCGAGGCGCACCTATCTTGGAGGCATGTCCGCATTGCCCGCCTCTCTCGACAAATGGTTTTCCTCCCGTGGCTGGAGCCTGCACCCGCACCAGCGCAGCATGCTGGAGCGTGCTTCCGCCCCATCGCTGCTGCTCATCGCGCCCACGGGCGGGGGCAAGACGCTGGCGGGCTTCCTGCCGACGCTGGCCGAGCTCACCGAGGCGCCGCGGAGTGGGTTGCACACGCTCTACGTCTCGCCGCTGAAGGCGCTGGCGGCGGATATCCGGCGCAACCTGCTGATCCCCATCGAGGAAGCCGGGCTGCCGATCCGCGTCGAGGACCGCACCGGCGACACCTCGTCTTCGCGCAAGCGGCGGCAGCGCGCCGATCCCCCGCATATCCTGCTGACCACTCCGGAGAGCCTCGCGCTGCTCACCTCCTACGAAGACGCGCCGCGCATCTTCGAGGGGCTGCAGCGGGTCGTGGTCGACGAGATCCACGCGCTGGCCGAGAGCAAGCGCGGCGATCAACTGATGCTGGCGCTGGCGCGGCTGCAGCGGCTGTGTCCGGACCTGCGCCGGGTCGGCCTTTCGGCCACAGTCGAGGACCCGCAGGCCATCGCCCGGCTGCTGGCCCGGCACCCCGATCCCTGCGAGATCGTCGAAGCCGACCCCGGCCCCGAGCCCGACATCTCGATGCTGCAGACCGAGGCCGCGCCGCCTTGGTCCGGCGGCGGTGCGGCCTATGCCATTCCGGCGGTGCTGGAGCAGGTGAAGCGGCACCGCACCACGCTGATATTCCACAACACCCGGGCGCAGGCCGAGATCTTCTTTCACAAGCTCTGGCTGGCCAACGAGGACGCCCTGCCCATCGGCATCCACCACGGCTCGCTCGACCGCGGCCAGCGCGAGAAGGTCGAGGCCGCCATGGTGCGCGGCGAGTTGCGCGCCATCGTCTGCACCGGCTCGCTGGATCTGGGGATCGACTGGGGCGACGTCGATCTGGTGATCCAGATCGGCGCGCCGAAGAACGTCAAACGCCTCGTGCAGCGCATCGGCCGGGCCAACCACCGCTACAACGCGCCGTCCAAGGCGCTGCTGGTGCCGGCCAACCGCTTCGAGGTGGTGGAATGCCTCGCGGCGCTCGAGGCGGTGCGCGCACGCGATCTCGATGGCGAAAGCCGCGGGTCCGGGCCGCGCGACGTGCTGTGCCAGCACATCCTCATCGCGGCCTGTGCCGGGCCGTTCGAGGCGGAGGCGCTCTACGCCGAGATGACCGCGGCGGGGGCCTATGCCGGGCTGACCCGCGCCGCCTTCGACGATTGCCTGCAGTTCTGCGCCACCGGCGGCTACGCGCTGCGCGCCTACGACCAGTGGCAGCGCCTCAAGCAGCGAGAGGACGGGCTGTGGCAGCTGCGCGATCCGCGCTCGGCGGTGCGCATCCGGCAGAACATCGGCACCATCCAGGACACCGACACGTTGAAGGTGCGCTACCGCGGGCGCGGCGGCGCTCCGCTGGGCGAGATCGAGGAGGGCTTTGCCGCGCAGCTCACCCGCGGCGACACCTTCCTCATCGGCGGGCAGATCGTGCGCTATGAGGGGCTGCGCGAGATGGTGGTGCAGGTCAGCCGCGACGCGCATCGCAAGCCCAAGATCGCCACCTTCATGGGCACCAAGTTCGCCACCTCCACCCAGCTGTCGGAGCGCATCCTGCGCCTGTTCCAGCAGGAAGACTGGCCCGGGCTGCCGCAGCACACCGCCGACTGGCTGCGCCTGCAGCGCGAGGTCTCGCGCCTGCCGCAGCCCGGGCGTCTGCTGATCGAAAGCTTCCCGCATGACGGGCGCGAGCAGCTGGTGGTCTACGGCTTTGCCGGGCGCAACGCGATGCAGACGCTGGGGCTGCTGCTGACCAAACGCATGGAGGAAGAAGGGCTGGCGCCGATGGGGTTCGTCGCCACCGATTACGCCGTGCTGATCTGGGGGCTCGACGAGGTGATCGACCCGGCGCCACTGTTCGATCTGCAGGCGCTGGAGGCGGGGCTCGAGGGCTGGCTGGCGGGCAACGCGGTGATGAAGCGCACCTTCCGCGCCTCGGCCACCATCGCCGGGCTGATCGAGCGCAACATCGGCGGCCAGCGCAAGACCGGCAAGCAGGCGACCATGTCGTCGGACATCCTCTACGACACGCTGGTGAAATACGACCCCGAGCACCTGCTGCTGCAGATCACCCGCGAGGAGGCGATGCGCGGGCTGGTGGATTTCGCCCGCATCCGCGAGATGTGCGGGCGGGTCGAGGGGCGGATCGACCTTCTGCGGCTCGAGCGGCTCTCGCCGCTTTCCGCGCCGCTCTTCCTCGAACCGGGGCGCGTACCGATCCGCGGCAGCGCCGACGAGCGGCTGCTCGAGGAGGAGGTCGGCGCGCTGCTGCGCGAGAGCGGGCTGGCGGAGATCTGAGCGCTACTCGGCGTAGATCATCTTCTTGGTCATGCCGCCATCGACGGTGAGCGTCTGGCCGGTGACGAACCCCGCGTCCGCAAGGTAGAGCACCGCATCCGAGATGTCGCCGCTCCGGCCGACGCGGCCTGCGGGATGCTGCGCGTGGTCCTCCTGCGAAAGCTCGGTCTCGCCGCTGATCCAGCCCGGCGCGATGGCATTGACGCGGACCTGCGGCCCGAGCTGCACCGCCAACGCCTGGGTCAGCCCGATCAGCCCGCCCTTGGCGGCGGCATAGGCGAAGTCCCCGCCCTCGGACATCAGCGCCCGGGTCGAGGCCATGATGACGATCGCCCCGCCCTGCCCCATCAGCGGCAGCGCCGCGCGGCTCATCAGGAAGGCGCCGGTCAGGTGGCTGCCGATCATCCCGTTCCAGTCGTCCAGCGAGGTCGTGGCCAGCGCCATGTCGATGCCGCCGGTGCGCCCGGCGTTGCTGACCAGCAGATCGAGCCGATCCCAGCCGAGCGCCGCGAAGGCGGCCTTGACCGAGGCCTCGTCCGAGACGTCGCAGCGGATGTGACGCGCCGGTCCAGCCTCGGCGAGGTCGAAGCTGGCGACCTCCCAGCCTTCGGCGATCAGGCGTTCGCAGATGCCCCGGCCGATCAGGCCCGAGCCCCCGGTGACGATTGCGCGGCGCATGGCTCTCTCCTTCTTGTGTCCTGCCCGCCAGCTAGGGCGGCCGGGCCGCGGCGGCAAGCGGCTTGCGGGGCGCGCTGCGCTCTGGCATGGCCCGCGACATGACACGCATCGGTTTCGAGTTTCACGGCGCGGCGCTGGAGGCGCTGGGATCGGGGGCCCTGCACTGGCCCGCCGAAGGGTTGCTTGTGGTCTCTGACCTGCACTTCGGCAAGTCGGCACGGCTGGCCGCGCAGGGCGGCGCGCTGATGCCGCCCTACGAGGGACGCGAGACCCTGCTGCGGCTAGAGCGCGACCTCGACGTCACCGGCGCGCGCCACGTGGTCTGCCTCGGCGACAGTTTCGACGCGGCGGGGCTCGATCTGGTGCTGCCCGAGGAGGATCGGTTGTGGATCGCCCGGCTGCAGGCGGGGCGCGACTGGATGTGGATCGAGGGCAACCACGATCCCGGCCCGGTGTCTCTCGGTGGCACGCATCTGGCGGAGCTCGAGCTCGGCGGGCTGGTGCTTCGGCACATGGCCGAAGATGGCGCGAGCGGAGAGGTCTCGGGGCATTACCACCCCAAGGCGCACATTGCGCTGCGCGGGCGGGTGATCTCGCGGCCCTGCTTCCTGCTCGACGACGCGCGGCTGATCCTGCCCGCCTACGGCGCCTATACCGGCGGGCTGCGCACCGACAGCGCGGTGCTGTCGGGGCTGATGGGCGACGGCGCGCAGGCGATCCTGACGGGGGCAAAGCCGCTTCGGCTGCCGATGCCGAGGTAGCGGCAGCCGTGACATTAGCCGCGCGAGCGCCGGCCCTTGGGGTGGCGCTACATCGGTTGCGCTCAGCGCTTCATGCCGGCCAAGCCCGGATGACCTCAATCGCGCTCACGCGGATGCCAAAGCGCCAGCCCGCGCGGACGGGCCGGCGCTCGCGCGGCGGCTTCGCCTTGTTCCGCGCCTCTCACGGCATCGCAGTTACGCCGTCAGCCCCTCGGGCTCGGGCAGGCCGTTGGCCCGGCAGCAGGCGGTGACGGTATTGGCCAGCAGGCAGGCAATGGTCATCGGGCCGACGCCGCCCGGCACCGGGGTGATCGCCCCCGCGACCTCGGCGGCGGAGGCAAACTCGACGTCACCCACCAGCCGGTGCTTGCCCTCGCCCTTTTCCGGCGCGGGGATGCGGTTGATGCCCACGTCGATCACCGTGGCGCCGGGCTTGACCCAGTCGCCGGGGATCATCTCGGGGCGCCCGACCGCGGCGACGAGGATGTCGGCGCGGCGGCAGACCTCGGCCAGATCCTTGGTGCGCGAATGCGCGATGGTCACCGTGCAGCTGTCGCCGAGCAGGAGCTGCGCCATCGGCTTGCCGACGATGTTCGAGCGGCCCACCACCACGGCGTTCAGACCCGAGAGCTTGCCGTGCTGTTCGCGCAGCATCATCAGGCAGCCGAGCGGGGTGCAGGGCACCATGCACTTCTGGCCGGTGCCCAGAAGGCCGACGTTGGAGATGTGGAAGCCGTCGACATCCTTGGCCGGGTCGATGGCGTTGATCACCAGGTCGGAGTTCAGATGCCCCGGCAGCGGCAGCTGCACGAGGATGCCGTGCACCGCCGGGTCGGCATTGAGCTGGTCGATCAGCGCCAGCAGGTCAGCCTCGGAGGTGTCGGCGGGCAGCTTGTGCTCGAAGCTGTTCATCCCCACTTCGAGCGTCTGCTTGCCCTTGTTGCGGACGTAGACCTCGGAAGCCGGGTCCTCGCCCACCAGCACCACGGCGAGGCCGGGGGTGATGCCGTGCTCGTCCTTCAGCCGCGCCACATGGGTGGCCACCTGCTCGCGCACTTTTGCGGCAAAGGCCTTGCCGTCGATGATCGTTGCGCTCATGCGCCTCACTCCTGTCCCAGTACCGTTTCTTCGCGGCGGATCGACCAGTCCACCAGCTCGCGCCAGAGCGTCTCGCTCAGGTCGGGGTCGATCCCCTCGGCCTCGGCATTGCGCCGGGCATTGGCGATGACCTCGTCGACGCGGGCCTTGATACGGGCGGGCAGCCCCGCGCCGGTCTTGATTTCCGCAGCACGGTCGATGAGGCTCTGGCGATGCGCCAGCAGCGCCGTCAGTGCCTTGTCGGTGTCGTCGATCTCGGCGCGGAGCGCCGTCATGTCGCCGAGGGTTGCGGGATCGCGCATGGGCGCCTCCTTGCAAGAGTGACCGTGTCCGGTCCGCCCCCTATGCCGCGATGCGGCACGATGATCAACGCGCCAGTGCGGCAAAGCACGGCTCAAAGGCGACAATCGGCGGTCGGATCGGAAACCACGGGCGCCGTTCCGGGACGGCGCCCGCCTGTGAAGGGTCGATCGGCAGCGTCAGAAGAGCCCCTCGACCTCGCCCGCAGCGTTGAGCCGGATGGTCTCGGCGGCGGGCACGCGCGGCAAGCCGGGCATGGTCATGATGTCACCGCAGATCGCCACGACGAAGCCCGCGCCCGCCGAGAGCCGCACCTCGCGCACCGGCACCATGTGCCCCGAGGGTGCGCCGAGCTTCTTGGGATCGGTGGAAAAGGAGTACTGCGTCTTGGCCATGCAGACCGGCAGGTTGCCGAAGCCCTGCTCCTCCCACTCCTTGAGCTGCGCGAGGATACGCGGATCGGCGGTGACCTCCTCGGCGTGGTAGATGCGCTTGGCGACGGTCTCGATCTTCTCCCAGAGCGGCATCTCGTCGGGGTAGATCGGCGCGAACTGCGCCGCGTCGCCGTCGGCGATATGTGCGACCCGCTCGGCAAGCGCCGTGATGCCCTTCGAGCCCTCGGCCCAGTGACGGCAGAGATGCGCCTCGGCGCCGCGGGCCTCGGCATAGGCTTTCACCGCGGCCACCTCAGCCTCGCTGTCGCCGGAGAAATGGTTGATCGCCACCACCACCGGCACGCCGAACTGGCGCAGGTTCTCGATGTGGCGGCCGAGGTTGGTGCAGCCCTGTTTCACCGCTGCCACATCCTCGGACCCAAGATCGGCCCGCGCGACACCGCCGTTCATCTTCAGCGCCCGCACCGTGGCCACCAGCACCACGCAGTCGGGGTGCAGCCCGGCCTTGCGGCACTTGATGTCGAAAAACTTCTCGGCCCCGAGGTCGGCGCCGAAGCCCGCCTCGGTGACCACGTAATCGGCCAGCGAAAGCGCCGTCTTGGTGGCCATGACCGAGTTGCAGCCATGCGCGATATTGGCGAAGGGCCCGCCGTGCACGAAGGCCGGTGTGTGCTCCAGCGTCTGCACGAGGTTGGGCTGCAGCGCGTCTTTGAGCAGCACGGTCATCGCGCCATCGGCCTTCAGGTCGCGGGCGTGCACCGGGGTCTTGTCGCGACGGTATGCGACGATCATGTCGCCGAGCCGCTGCTGAAGATCGGGAAGATCGTCGGCGAGGCAGAGGCAGGCCATGACTTCGGAGGCCACGGTGATGTCGAAGCCGCCCTGCCGCGGAAAGCCGTTGGGCACGCCGCCGAGGCCGGTCACCACGTCCCGCAGCGCCCGGTCGTTGACGTCGAGCACCCGGCGCCAGACGATGCGGCGCAGGTCGATGTCGAGCGCGTTGCCCCAGTGGATGTGGTTGTCGATCATCGCCGAGAGCAGGTTGTGTGCCGCGGTGATCGCGTGGAAGTCGCCGGTGAAATGGAGGTTCATCTCTTCCATCGGCACCACCTGCGCGTAGCCGCCGCCGGCCGCCCCGCCCTTCATCCCGAAGTTCGGTCCGAGCGAGGCCTCGCGGATGCAGATCGCCGCCTTCCTGCCGATCGCCGCCAGACCGTCGCCGAGACCGACGGTCGTGGTCGTCTTGCCCTCGCCCGCCGGGGTCGGGTTGATCGCGGTGACGAGGATCAGCCGGCCCTGCTTGCGCCCCTTCAGCCCGGCGATGAACCCGGCGGAGACCTTCGCCTTGTCATGGCCGTAGGGGATGAGGTCCGTGCCGGTGATGCCGAGTTTCTCGCCGATCTCCTGGATCGGGCGTTTCTCGGCAGCACGGGCGATTTCGATGTCGGTGGTCATGGGCGGGGGCCTCCTTCCCGGCAAGTCGTTTGCCGCCCTCCATAACCGCTTGCCACGCGCCGGTCACGCGCGAAGCGCTCAGTCTTTCCGCACGTCCGCAAGGTGATCCCAGGCGCGCTGGTCTGGGATGTGCAGCCGCAGTTCATCCCCGAGCCCCAGCCGCCCCGGGCGCTCGACCCAGGCGGTGACCCCGCGCTTGCCCTTGGCGGCGCCCTTGAAGGCCTTGCCGTGGCCCTCGTGCTCGGCCTCGATCTCGCGCGCCGGCAGGTGGCAGGGGCGGTTCTGCATGTCGATGACCAGCGTCACCCCGTCCGGCCCCTGCAGCCGCGACGAGGGCGGCAGGTGGCTGAAGTCGGGAATGCCTTCGAGCACCAGCGTCGCCCCGGCGAGCTGCGGGTCGACCTCGGAAAGCTTCAGGCTGCCCGCGATCTCGGCCAGTTCCTCGGCGGACATCAGGCAGAGCTGCCGGACGTTGGCGATCTCGGTGCCGCGCTTGTGCTGCGAGGTCACCCGCGAACAGGACGGGCGGGTGATCCCGGCATGGCGCTCGCCCTCGGGTCCGCCCCAGCCGATGTCCAGTGCCTCGACCGCCTGCGAGCGGATGTTGTCGCCCTCCAGCGGGACCTGCCCGAGCCAGGTGATACGGGCGGTGAACTCGGTGGGGATGAGCGCGGGCATGGGAGGTTCCTTCAACTGGCGTTACGGCGCCCAGTTGGGCCACAGATGCGCGGCGGCGTCGAGGGGGGATCCGCTCCGGTTCCTGCGCATTGGCCTGCGGCCGCTGCCGCGCCGCGCATGGGGCACGGTCGCGCGCGTCTGACACAGAGTGGGAACCCGGGCGGTTCGCGGCTTGGGGCTTGGGGCTTGGGGCCGCCTCAGACCGTCACGGTGAAGAACAGCCTGCGGAAGGGGAACAGCGCCCGCCCCTGCGCATCGACCGGGTAGACCTTGGCGATGACCTCTTCATAGGCGGCGATCAGCTGCGCCTGCTCGGCCTCGTCGAGCGCCTCCAGCACCGGGCGGGCAAAGGTCGCCTGGGTGAAATGGCGCACCGGGTGGCCGGCCTCCTGCGGCGCGAGGAGCTGGTAGTACTCGGTCTCCCACAGCGCGGTCTCGCCCAGCGGCTCGAGCAGCGCGTGGTAGTCGGCCGGGCGCAGGATGCCGGGGATCTTCGCGTGATCCACGCGGCCGGGGAAATGCTCGTCGGCCAGCGCCAGCCACATGCGGTGCGAGGGGGCATTGTTCTGCGCCGGCACCTGCACGGCGAGCGTGCCACCGGGGGCCAGCATGAGCAGCAGGCGCGGCAGCAGGGTGTCGTGGCCCTTCAGCCAGTGCAGCGCGGCGTTGGAGAAGATCAGCGCGGGCGGGCCATCGGGCGCCCAGTCCGACAGGTCGGCCTCGTGCAGCGCGTCGTAGCAGCCGGTGGCGCGGGCGTCCTCGAGCATGGCGGGGCTCAGATCCACCCCCTCCAGCCGCCGTCCCAGCGCCTGCAAGGCCGGCCCGACGTCTCCTGCGCCGCAGCCGAGATCGATCACCGGCCCCTCGGGCAGCGGCCCGAGGCTGCGCAGCAGATCAAGGGCGGGGCGCAAACGATGACCCCGGAACCTGTGATAGGTCCCGGGGTTCCAGTCGTTTGTCGCCGTTTGGCTCATGCCGAGGGTTCGGGCTCCAAGCCGCCGTCTTCGGTCGGCTTGGCCTTGGGCTTGGTCTTCGGGATCGCGGTCACGCTGGGCGTGTCGTCCGATCCGTCATCCTCGCCACCAGAGGCCTGCGGCGGCTCGCCCTTCATCACGCGCTTGATCTCGTCGCCGGTCAGCGTCTCGTATTCAAGCAGCCCCTGCGCCAGGCGTTCCCATTCCTCGTTGTTGTCGGTGAGGATCTGGTAGGCGCGCTCGTAGGCGACCTGGATGAAGTTGCGCACTTCTTCCTCGATCAGCTCCTTGGTGTGCGCCGAGACCGACAGGCCCGCGGTATTGCCCTGGTAGCCTTCGTGCGCCTCGGAGTAGTCGATGTTGCCGATCTTGTCTGACATGCCCCAGCGCAGCACCATGGCACGCGCCAGCGCGGAGGCCTGCTGGATGTCGCCGGCCGGGCCGTTCGACACGTTGGGCTCGCCGTACTTGATGATCTCGGCGGCCTTGCCGGCCATGGTCATGGCGAGCTTTTCCTCGCACTCGGACTTGTGCCAGTTCAGGCGGTCGATCTCGGGCAGCGAGACCACCATGCCGAGTGCACCGCCGCGCGGGATGATCGTCGCCTTGTAGACCGGGTCGCACTGCGGCAGCATCAGGCCCACCACGGCGTGACCGGCCTCGTGGTAGGCGGTCTTTTCCTTCTGCTCCGCGGTCAGGACCATCGACCGGCGCTCGGCGCCCATCATGACCTTGTCCTTGGCGTTTTCGAAGTCTTCCATCGTGACGAAGCGGCGGCCGACGCGGGCGGCCATGAGCGCCGCCTCGTTGACGAGGTTCGCCAGATCCGCACCCGAGAAACCGGGGGTGCCGCGCGCGATGATGCGCAGGTCGACATCCGGGCCGAGCGGGGTCTTGCGGGCGTGCACGCCGAGGATCTTCTCGCGGCCCTTGATGTCGGGATTGCCAACCATGACCTGGCGGTCGAAGCGGCCCGGACGCAGCAGCGCGGGGTCAAGCACGTCGCGGCGGTTGGTGGCGGCGATGATGATCACCCCCTCGTTCGCCTCGAAACCGTCCATCTCGACCAGCAGCTGGTTGAGGGTCTGCTCGCGCTCGTCGTTGCCGCCGCCGTAGCCGGAACCACGGTTGCGACCGACGGCGTCGATCTCGTCGATGAAGACGATGCAGGGGGCGTTCTTCTTGGCCTGCTCGAACATGTCGCGCACGCGGGACGCGCCGACACCGACGAACATTTCCACGAAGTCCGAGCCGGAGATGGTGAAGAAGGGCACGCCTGCCTCGCCTGCGATGGCACGCGCCAGCAGCGTCTTACCGGTGCCCGGAGGGCCCACCAGCAGCGCACCCTTGGGGATCTTGCCGCCGAGGCGCGAGAACTTCTGCGGGTTGCGCAGGAATTCCACGATCTCCTCGAGCTCTTCCTTGGCCTCGTCGATGCCCGCCACGTCGTCGAAGGTGACGCGGCCGTGCTTTTCGGTCAGCAGCTTGGCCTTGGACTTGCCGAAGCCCATCGCGCCGCCTTTACCGCCACCCTGCATGCGGTTCATGAAGTAGATCCACACACCGATCAGCAGCAGGAAGGGCAGCAGGCTCAGCAGGAAGGCCTGGAAGCCCGACTGTTCCTGAGGCTCGGCCCGCACGGTCACGCCCTTGTCGATGAGCGCATCGGTGACTTGGGCATCCTCGGGCTTGACGGTGACGTAATCCTGCCCGTCATTCCCCCGGTAGCGGATCTGCTCGCCGTCGATGGTGACGGAGCTGACGGATTGCGAATCCACCGCCTCCATGAAGTCCGAGTAGCTGATTTCCCGGCTCTGCAGCGTGCTCCCACCCCCGGAGAAGAGGTTGAACAGCGCCAGAATCAACAGGAAAAGAACGACCCAGAAGGCGATATTTCGTGCGTTGCCCAAGGACGGCCTCCTAAAATGACGTATCTCGCGCACCTCTCGGTTCCGCGATCTGTGCCTAACATAAGGGCTGAGCCAGCCGGTTCAATGCGATTTCACCCCGAAGCCGGGCCGGATCTCAGGAAAGCCGCGAAGTCCGGCGCGCCGTGCCCGAAGGGGCAGAGTTCGAAAAGCGCCCCTTCGTCCGGAGGTTGCAGCGCATCGCAGCCGACCAGAGACGCCCCATCGAAAAGCGCCGGGGCGCTGCGCACGGCGTGGAAAGGCACCGGGAGATCGGCCTGCCGGTCGCGTTGCGCCCAGCCATCCTCGCCAAGCGCGCGCAGCGTCAACCCCGCGGGCACCGGGCGGGCAAGGCGCCAGCGCCCATCCCAGAGGGCGCCTTCTTCTGCTGCGCAGGACAGCGCCTGCACCGCGGCAAACTCGCGGAAGATGGCGATGCGTCCGCGCTCGATCCGGGCCTCGCAGCCGTGCAGCGTGCCACCGCCTCCGCCGAGCAGCCGGTCGAGCAGCGCCTCCAGCGGCGCCTCGCGCGGCGGGTATTCCGCGCCGGACACGTAGCGCAGCGCCGCCGACAGCAACCGCAGCTGCGTGTCGCGCTCGATGGCCTGAAATGCGGTCTGGTCGAAGAGGAGATCACCGCAGCGCTGCGCTGGCACCTCGGCAGCAATGTCGCTCCAGACCTGAGCGGCGCGGGCGCGCAGCGCCTCGGACGCGCGCGCCATGCGGCCGGCGGCTGCCGTGAGATCGGCGCCGGTCAGCGAGCCCTCGGCCTCGAGCCGCGCCACCAGCTTGCGGGCGCGCACCCGGTCATAGGTTTCGTCGTCATTGGAAGGATCATCGACCCACTGCCCCTGAAGCACCCGCAGGTAGTGCCGCAGCTCGGCCCGGCGCATGCTGAGGCAGGGCCGCACGAGGCGCATCGGCGCATCCGGCCCCATCCGGACCTCGCGCACAGCGCGCATCGCCGACAGCCCCTCGACCCCGGCGCCGCGCGACAGGCGCATCAGGAAGCTTTCGGCCACGTCATCCGCTGTATGGGCGAGCAGCACGTCGCGAGTTTCGCCGCGCCAGTCGTTGATCAGCGAGAGCCGGGCCCGGCGGGCGGCATCCATCAGGTTGCCCTGCCCGTCCCAGTGCCAGCGCAGCGTCGCGTGCTCCCAGCCCAGTTCGGCGCAGGTCTGCGCGACCATCTCGGCTTCTGCGGCCGCTTCGGGGCGCAGCCCGTGGTCGACCGTCACCACCCGCAGCCGCACGCCCCAGACATGGGTCCAGTTGTGCGCCAGCGTCAGCATCGCCATGCTGTCGCCCCCGCCGGAAACGGCGAGGGCGATGCTTTCGGGAAACTCCGGACCGAGCGCCGCGCCCATGGCTTCGGCGAAACGCTGATCGAGCGAGGCGCTCACCGGGAGAATGCCGCGGGGCGTCATCCGGCCGCCTACTGGCAGCCGAGACGACCCATCTCGGCCTGGGCCTCCGAGACCTCGGAGGCTCCCGGGTAGCGGGTCGCGACCTCGCCCAGGGTGACGCAGGCCTCGGTGGTGCTGCCCAGCTCGCCAAGCGCCGTGCCGAGCTGCCAGAGCGCCGCCGGGGCGACCTCGCTTTCAGGGTAGTTGGCATAGGCGCCGAGGAAGCGGCGGGCCGCCTCGCGGGTGTCGCCCGCCTTCTTCAGCGCCTGGCCTTCTGCAAGGTAGCTCGCCGCTTCTAGCGGAGAGCCCGGGTAGGCCTGGCGGAAGGCCGCAAACTGGTCCGCGGCGGATTGAAAGTCACCGTTGGCGAGCGCCTCCTGCGCCCGCCGGAAGTCCGTCTCTTCGCCGACGGCAAGCTCCGCGCCATCCCCGGCCGGCGCCTCGGGGGTCGGTGCCGGAGCAGGCGCTGCGCTGCCACCGCCGGTCGCGGGCTGCTGCCCGCCGAGCGGCTTGGTCTGGCCGATGTTGCCGATGTCGCAGCCGGGCTCCATCTCGCAGAGCCGGAACTCGAGATCGCCGATGCGGTTGGTGCCATCCGCCACGACGCTGTCGATGCGGTGTCCCAGCTCCTCGGTCCGCGCGGTCACCCGCGACAGCTCGGCCTCGATCGCGTTGACGCGATCGAGCGTGCTGCCCGAGACGTTCATCGTCCCGATGCCGGTGGTGTTCAGCTCCTGCTTGAGCTTCTGCAGCTCACCGTTGAGCATGACAAGTTCCTGGCGGAGGTCCGCCAGGGTCTCGCTTTGCTGGGCCTGCGCGCCGGTGGCGATCAGGCCCAGGCAAAGAGCAATTCCGGTCAGACGCATCCGCTCGACCTCAGCTCGTCATGCCCATGGAGATCACCGTCACCGCGCGGCGGTTCTTGGCGTAGCAGGCCTCTTCCGAGCAGATCTCGACCGGGCGTTCCTTGCCGTAGGAGATCTGGCGCAGGCGGCTCGAGGCCACGCCCTTGGAGATCAGGTATTCCATCACCGCGTTGGCCCGGCGGGCGCCGAGCGCGATGTTGTACTCGCGGGTGCCCTGCTCGTCGGCGTGACCCTCGATCACCGCGAGGTAGTCGGAGTTGGTCATCAGCCATTGCGCCTGCGCGTCCAGCGTCGCCTGCGCCTGGGGCGAGAGCGTCGACTGGTCGACGGAAAAGAGCACGCGATCCCCGATCGCCTGGTTGAAATAGGCCGAGGAGGTCGGGTCGTTGGCCGAGCCCGGCACCATGCCGCCATTGGCGCCCGCGCCGTAGCCTGCGCCGCCGGCCCCGTAGGCACCTTCGTTGAAACGGTCCGGGTTGGTACATGCGGCGAGGCCGAGGCCGGCCACCAGCATCATCACCTTCGGAAGATATGTCATTGGATCACTGTCCTGCTCGTGTGTTTGCCGCAACGCTAGCACAGCGCGAATGCCTTGGGAACGTGGCGTTTCGGGGGCAAGATAACCCTTTTGAGAGGTTTGTTTCCGCAGCCACAGCGGCAAGGCGCACCGCCCTGCCGCCCGCCGTTTCCAACCGCACCCAAGGCGCGAAAGCCGAGGGGGGCGCATTCCCCCATGGGCCAGCGCCCCCCGGCATCGCGCTTACTGCAACGGGCCCCAGCTCGGGTCCGAGGCGCCATCGGGCGTGCGCACCCGCTTTAGGTTCCGCCCCGAGACGTCGACCGTGTAGAGCGAGCTCGAGCCGGTCGCGCCCTGGGTTTCCCGGGCGAACATCAGCACCCGACCGTTCGGCGCCCAGGTCGGACCCTCGTCGAGGAAGGAGGCGGTCAGCAGCCGCTCCTCCGAGCCGTCGGTGCGCATCACGCCGATGTGGAAGCGGCCCGCGTTCTGCTTGGTGAAGGCGATGAGATCGCCGCGCGGCGACCAGACCGGCGTGCCGTAGCGGCCCTGGCCAAAGCTAATCCGGGTCGGCTCACCACCGCTCACCGGCATGACGTAGAGCTGCTGGCTGCCCGAGCGGTCGCTCTCGAATACGATGCGGCTGCCGTCGGGCGAGAAGCTGGCGCCGGTCTCGATCGAGGGCGCCGTGGTGAGCTGCCGGGTCTGCCCGGAGTTGATGTCCATGGCGTAGATGTCGGTGTTCGAGCCTCGGGTCATCGAGTAGAGCAGCTGCGAGCCGTCCGGCGAGAAGCGCGGCGCGAAGCTCATGACCCCGTCCGAGGTCGGCAGGATGCGGCTCTGCACCGAACCGACGTCGAGCACGTGGATGCGCGGTTCGCCGGTCTCGTAGCTGGTGTAGAGCACCCGGTCGCCGTTCGGCGAGAAGCGCGGCGCGATGACGATGGAGTTGCTGGAGGTCAGGAACTGCACGTTGGCGCCGTCGTAGTCCATGACGGCGAGGCGCTTGGCGCGCTCGTCCTTGGGACCGGTCTCCGACACGAAGACCACGCGGCTGTCGAAGTAGCCGCTCTCGCCGGTGATGCGCGAATAGACCTGGTCGGCGACCTTATGCGCGAGGCGGCGCCAGCCGTCGGCGGTGGCCGAGAACTGCATGCCCTGCCCCAGCTCGCTGCCGGCGAAGACGTCCCAGACGCGGAACTTGGCGGTCAGCCGCCCGGCACCGTCCGAGGACACCGCGCCGGTGATCAGCGCCTGCGCGTTGATCGCCTTCCAGTCGGAGAACTGCACCGGGCTCGAGAAGTTCGACACCCGGGAGATATGCGCATCGCGCGGGATCTCGCGGAACAGGCCGGTGCCGGTGAGGTCCTCGGCGATCAGCCGGCTGATCTGCTGCGCGTATTGCCCGGCGTCACCGCTCTCGGCGACGAAATCCGGCACCGCGAAGGGCAAGGGTTCGATCACCCCCTCGGTGATCTCGATCCGCAGCGGGCCGTTCTGGGCCAGCGCCGGTGCCGCCATGCCCGCCACTGCCAGCGCAGGGGCGAGGATAAAGGCCAGAAGTCTTGTCATGCTCGTGTTCTCCTTCCCGGTCGCGCCGACGCGCTTGTTTGCCGCAGGAATGACTGCCTCGGGCCCAACATAGCGCGGGGAGGTGCCCCGGACAAAGCGCCGCAACGCGCGGCCTGCGCAAATCCTTGCGAGAGGGGCGCTCACCGCTGCCTCATCTGCTCGGGGTTGAAGGTCATCTCGATGGTCTTCCACTGGTCGTACTTGTCCGCCGGAAGCGGGTAGCCGTCGGCCTGGCATCGCAGGATCGCCCGGCGCGCGTTCTGGAAGGCGGTCTCGGCCGACGCGGCATCGCCGCCGGACGAGCCGATCATCCGCAGCGAGGAGGACACGACCCGGCCACCGGGCTCCATGTCCATGCTGACGGTGACCGTCACATTGGCGGCCTGGCTGCCGACGTCGACGACCCAGCAGCGCTGCACCGCGACCCGCAGCGAGTCGCGCTCGCCCTGGGTGAGCGGCGGGCCCGAGGGGCCGGTGCTCTCGGCAGCGCCGCCCGTGGCGCCCCCGGCCGCCAGCGCCTGCGCGATGGCATCGGCCACGGCATCCTCGGCGGGCTCCGGCGCGGGCGGCTCCGGGGTCTGCGTCTGCGCGGTCTCGCTGCGCGGGGTCTCCGGCTCGCGCGCCGGCGTCTCGGGCTCGGGTTCCGGTGTCGGCTCCGGCTCCGGGCGCTGCGCGAGCTGCGTCGGGCGGGTCAGCGGACGGCGCGAGGCATCGGGCGCGAGCGTCGGCGCGGGCGGCGCAGGCTCTTCGGCGGCGGCGGGCTCCTCGGCCTCGGTGACGATCTCGGTGGCGACTTCCTCGGGGGCGGTCGCCTCCTGCTCTTCCTCGACCACCTCTGCGGACTCCGACTCGGCCTCGGCGGCCTGCTGGACCTCCTCGGCGACGTTGGTGTCGGCTTCGGGCGGCGCGACCGGCTCGGGCGCGACCCGTGGCGCGGGGCGCGGCACCGGGCGGTCGGCGCGCTCGGGCGCCAGCACCGGCGGCGGGGCCGAAGCCTCGGGTTGCGGCGGCGCCTCGGGCAGCGTGGTGTCGGGCGGGGTCACCGGCGCGGGCGGCGCGACCGGCTCGGGCATGGGTTCCGGCTCCGGCTCGGGCGTCGGCGCGGGCGGCTCGGGGTTGGGCGCGGATTCCGGCTCGGAGGGCGCGGGCCGCGCCTCGGGGCGGGCTTCGGGCTCGGGCGCCGGCGGCGCATCGACCTCCTGCGCCGTCTCCGGCGATTGCGCGGCACGGGTGATCGCGGCGAACTCGGCCTCCGAGATCACCGTGACCGCCGAGGTCTCGACCTGCGGCGGATCGGGGCGGAAGACATTGCCGAAGATCGCCCAGAGGATCACGGCAAGGTGCAATGCGCCCGAGATATAGAGGTTCCTGCGCAAGGGCGCTCCCTCAGTTGCCGGCCGCCGGGGCCGAACCATCCAGCGTCGGACCACCGGCGTCGGTCACCAGGCCGATCGACGAGAAGCCGCCACGGTTCAGCGCGCCCATCACCTTGGCGACGGTGTCATAGGGCACCGAGCCGTCGGCCCGCAGGAAGATGCGGTCGTCGCTGCGCTCGGCAGCGATCGCCTGCAGGCGCGGCGTCAGCTCGTCCATCGGCACTTCGCTGGTCTGGATCATCACCATGCCGTCCGCGGCGATGGTCACGGTCAGCGGCTCCTCGGCCTCGTTCGGCAACGAGGAGGCCGCGGTCTTCGGCAGCTCCACCGGCACGCCGACGGTCAGCAGCGGCGCGGCGACCATGAAGATGATCAGCAGCACCAGCATCACGTCCACCATCGGCGTGACGTTGATCTCGGCCATGGGCTGGCCCCCGCCGCCGCTGCGGCGCCGCCGACGGCGGCCCCCGCCGCCTCCCTTTTTCATCACGCCCCCGGCCATGGATCAGGAATCCAGCTGGCGCGAGAGGATGGTCGAGAACTCGTCGGCAAAGGCCTCGTAGCCCGCGATCACCCGGTCCGAGTCGGCCGAGAGCTTGTTGTAGAAGATCACCGCCGGGATCGCCGCGACCAGACCCAGCGCCGTGGCGAAGAGCGCCTCGGCGATGCCGGGGGCCACGACGACCAGCGAGGTGTCCTGCTGCTGCGCGATCTCGATGAAGGCGTGCATGATGCCCCAGACCGTGCCGAAGAGGCCGACGAAGGGCGCCGCCGAGGCGACCGTGGCCAGCACCGGCAGGCCGCGCTGCAGGTCCTCGGCCTCTTTCTGGATCGCCACGTCCATCGAGCGGTCGATCCGCGCCGAGGCATTGGCGATCATCCCGCCGTCGCCGCGGTGCGAGCGCCGCCATTCGGTCATGCCCGCGGCAAAGACCCGCTGCGCGCGACCGCGCGGCTCGGGGCCGATCTGGTCGAAGAGCTCGTCGAGCGGCTCACCGGACCAGAAGGCACGGTCGAAGACCGCGGCCTCGCGGCGCGCCTTGCGATAGGCGACGATCTTTTCGAAGATGATGGCCCAGGCCCAGACCGACGACAGGATCAGCATCAGCATCACCAGCTTGACGGTCAGCGTGGCACGGGCGAAGAGCCCCCACATGGAGAAGTCGATCTCCTGCGCGAGCGCGAGGGTATTTGCGTCCATAAGCCTGCTCTTCCTCATGGGCTATGAATTGGCCTCTGTTCGAGGCTCTGATTACCGGCCTGTGTAGCCGATTTGCAGGCGCACCACCAACACATTGACGTCATCGCCCGTGCAAAACCGGCACGTTTCCGCAGGAAGTCGCCCATTTCCGCAGGGGAAGCCGGGCCATTATCGCGCCATCCCGGCCCGGCGCCGGCCGGCGGGCCCGCCCGCAAGGGGGGCGCTGCCCCCGTCCGCGCCTGCGCGCGGCCTCCCCCGGGATATTTTCGCCTAGGCGAAAGACCGGACGCTTGGCTCCGGCGCCGCGCTCAGTGCATCTGCCGGCGGATGGCGCCGGGCAGCCGCGCCGGGTGGCCGTCGGAGGTGATCGCCACCAGCGTCACCTCGGCGCGGAACAGCGGCTTGCCATCGCGCTGCACCTCCTGGGTCAGCCCGAGCCGCACGCCGGAGACCGATTTCACCTCGGTGCGCACCACCAGCTCCTCGTCGAAGCGGGCCGGGGCGAGGTAGTCGGCCTCGAGCCGCCGCACCACGAAGACGATGCCCTCGGCCTCGCGCAGGGCGTTCTGGTCGATGCCGCGGGCGCGCACCCAGTCGGAGCGGGCGCGCTCGATGTATTTGAGGTAGTTGGCGTGATAGACGATCCCCGCCATGTCGGTGTCCTCGTAATAGACCCGCACCGGAAACTCGTGGGCCATGCGCCGCTCCTTGCTGCCTGCGGCGGCGCTGCCGCCCGCCTCCTGTCGCGCCGCGACCCTAGTGCGCGCCCCGCCCGCCCGCAAGCCTGCCGGGCCGCCCGGGAACATCGACGGAAACGTCGCCGGCAATGTCGCATTTCCTTCGGCCTCGCATGGGATTAGCTTGCGCGCATGATGACTGCCCTGATCCTCGGCGCGGCGCTCTGCACCGCGCTCCTGCTGCTCTGGCCCCGCCTGTCCCGCGCGCGGCTCTGGCGCGCCACCGTCACCCCCCTGGCCTCGATCATCGGCAGCGGTTTCCTGGTGCTGGGGCCGATCCTCGAATCCGCCTACGGCATCTGGGCGCCGGCGGTGATGGCGGCACTCTGTCTCGGCGCCTGGTGCTTCGGGGCGGCGGTGCGTTTCAATATCGCGCGCCGGGCGCGCGGAGCGCGCAGCGCCGCCGAGGAACGGCTGGAAAGCGGCGCCTCCTGGGCGCTGGCCTTCGCCTACGTGATCTCGGTGGCCTATTACCTCAACCTCTTCGGCGCCTTCGGCACGCGCCTCACGCCCTGGAACGACCCGATCCACGCCGAGCTGCTGACCTCCGCGATGTTCCTGCTGGTGCTCGGGGTCGGCTGGACACGGGGCTTTTCAGCCCTGGAGCGGATGGAGCAGGTCGCCGTGGGGCTGAAGCTGGCGATCATCGCCGGGCTCCTGGCCGGGCTCGCCGCCTATTTCTGGGACAAGGCCGAGACCGGGGCGCTGCTCGCCAACCCACCGACCCTGACCGGCTGGGCGGCGCTGACGCTGGGCTTCGGGCTGATCGTCACGGTGCAGGGCTTCGAGACCACGCGCTATCTCGGCGCCGAGTACACCGCCCCCACCCGGATCCGCGCAATGAAGCTGGCGCAGGGGCTCTCGGCCCTGATCTACATGGCCTATATCGGGCTCATCGCCTATGTCTTCCCGCCCGGCACCGGCGATGCCAGCGAGACGGCGATCATCGGGCTGATGGGGCTGGTGGCGCCGATCCTGCCGCTGATGCTGACCGGCGCGGCGCTGGCGGCGCAGTTCAGCGCCGCGGTGGCCGACACCGGCGGCGCGGGCGGGCTGGTCGAGGAGCTGACCCGCCGCCGCATCCGGATACGAACCGCCTACGCGCTGCTGGTGGGCCTGGGGCTGCTGCTCACATGGACGCTGGATGTCTTCGAGATCATCGCCTTCGCCAGCCGCGCCTTCGCGCTCTACTACGCGCTGCAGGCGGGTATCGCGGCCCTGGGCGCCCGGGCCGACGGGCACCGCAGGAAGGCCCTGGCGTTCGAGGCGCTGGCGCTGCTGGGGCTGGTGATCGCGGTCTTCGGCGCGCCGGTGGAGTAGGCCAGCGCGGTCAGCGCTTCTTGCGCCGCCCGCCGGGGCTGCGCGCGTGGAAGGTCGGCGGGCGCTTGGCGACCCACTGCAGAAACCCCGCCATCCGCGGATGGGCGCGCAGCGCCTCGGGCGTGTTGAAGTCGCGCGCCAGCTCGGCCTCGGTGAAGGTGGCATGGATCTCGTTGTGGCAGATCTGGTGCAGCCGCACCACCGGTCCGCCCTTGCCGCCCTTCAGCCGCGGTATGAGGTGATGCAGGCTCTGCTTCGCCTCCGGCGGGATCGGACGCAGGCAGAGCGGGCAGATGGGATCGATATCTTCCATTTCGGAAACTTGCGCCCGGCGCCGCGCCGAGGCAAGACGGAGGCATGCACGACACCACAGCCCCAATCAACGACCTTCCGCCCTCGGGGCACCGACCCGAGGCCGCGGCATGAGCGGCGCGCTGGTAATCGGCGGCGGACCGGCGGGGCTGATGGCGGCGGATGCGCTGCTCTCGGCGGGCCATGCGGTGGTGCTGGCCGAGGCCAAGCCCTCGCTCGGGCGCAAGCTGCTGATGGCGGGCAAGTCGGGGCTGAACCTGACCAAGGCCGAGCCGCTGCCGGCCTTCGTGTCGAACTACGGCGCCGCTGCCCCGGCCCTGCGCCCGATGCTCTCGGCCTTCCCGCCCGAGGAGGTGATGCATTGGGCCGAGGGGCTCGGGCAGACGCTGTTCACCGGCTCCACCGGGCGGGTCTTTCCGCATGGGATGAAGGCCTCGCCGCTGCTGCGCGCCTGGCTGGCGCGGCTCGACGGCATGGGGCTGGAGCGGCACGTTCGCTGGCGCTGGACCGGATGGGACGGCGACGCGGTGTCGATGGAAACGCCCGAGGGCGCGCTGCGGCTGACCCCCGACGTCACCGTTCTGGCGCTCGGCGGGGCCAGCTGGGCCCGGCTCGGGTCGGACGGGCAGTGGGCCGGGATCTTCCGCGATGCGGGCCTGCCGGTCACGCCTTTCGCCCCGGCCAATGCCGGGCTCTGCGTCGACTGGTCAGCGCATATGAAGCCGCAGTTCGGCGCGCCGCTGAAGGGCGTGGCCTTCCACGCCGGCGATCTGGTCTCGCGCGGCGAGGCGGTGATCTCGGCGCGCGGGCTGGAGGGCGGCGGGCTCTACCCGCTCTCCCCGGCGTTGCGCGAGGGCGCGGCGCTGACCGTCGACCTCTGCCCCGATGTCGAGCTTGCCACGCTCGCGAAGCGCCTCGCGCGGCCGCGCGGCAAGCAGAGCTTGTCGAACCACCTGCGCAAGGTGGTCAACCTGTCCCCCGCCTGCCGTGCGCTGTTGATGGAATGCGCCCGCCCGCTGCCCGAGGAGCCCGCCGCACTGGCGGCGCTGCTGAAGGCGCTGCCGGTGCCGCACGAAGGACTGCGGCCACTGGACGAGGCGATCTCGGTCGCGGGCGGCGTGCCCTTCGCGGCGCTGGACGCCGGGCTCATGTTGAAGGCACGGCCGGGGGTCTTCGTGGCGGGCGAGATGCTCGACTGGGAGGCGCCGACGGGCGGCTACCTGCTGACCGGCTGCCTCGCCACCGGGCTCTGGGCCGGGCGGGCCGCGGCGGAGCGACTGGCCAAGAGCTGAGGCGCGCCGGGCAAGACTTCCCCAAAGAAGGGCGCCGCCCCTTGCGGAGCGGCGCCGGTCTCAACGCGAAAGTCTCAACCCGAAAGGCGAAGGCTCAGACAGCCGCCTTCATGCTTTCCTCGAGGTAGATCTCGCGCAGGCGCGCGGCGACCGAACCCGGGGCGCCGGTGCCGATCTTGGCACCGTCCAGCTCGACCACCGGCATCACGAAGCTCGAGGCCGAGGTGACGAAGGCCTCGTCGGCCTCTTTCGCCTCGTCGATGGTGAAGCTGCGCTCCTCGACCACCATCTGCGCTTCCTTGGCGAAGCGCAGCACGGCGGCGCGGGTGATGCCGTGCAGGATGTCGGTCGACAGCTCGCGGGTGATGATCTTGCCGCCCTTGACGATATAGGCGTTGTTCGACGAGCCCTCGGTCACCTTGCCGTCCTCGACGAACCACGCATCGTCGCAGCCGGCTTTTTTGGCCGCCATCTTGGCCATCGACGGGTAGAGGAGCTGCACGGTCTTGATGTCGCGGCGGCCCCAGCGGATATCCTCGAGCGAGATCACCTTCATGCCCTTCTTGGCCGCCGGGTTGTCGGCGAGGCCGGGCTTGTTCTGGGTGAAGAGCACCAGCGTCGGCTCGGTGGTTTCGGGGTCGGGGAAGGCGAAATCGCGGTCGCCGGCGGAGCCTCGGGTGACCTGCAGGTAGACGAGGCCATCGGTGATCTCGTTGCGCGCCACCAGCTCGCGGTGGATCGCCAGCAGCTCGTCCTCGGTGCAGGGCGCCTTCATGTCCAGCTCCTTCAGCGAGCGGGCGAGACGCTTGGCGTGGCCGTCGAAATCGATCAGCTTGCCGCCGAGAACCGAGGTCACCTCGTAGACCCCGTCGGCCATCAGGAAGGCCCGGTCGAAGATCGACACCTTGGCCTCGGTCTCGGGCAGGTACTCGCCATTGACGTATACGGTGCGCATTGCAGCTCTCTCCATAATTCGCTGTGGGTCAGTTCCGCCAAAGCGGACCCGGGGTCAAGCCCGCTCGATCACATTGAGCCGCGCAGGCAACCCGTCATGCCGGTGTAGTCCAGATTTTGTTCGGGGCGCCGGAGCTCGGCGCTCCGGCAGCCGCGGGTCTCAGCCCCAGAGCGCCGCCTCGGGGGCGTGCACGCCCGCGTCGTCGTAGAGCAGCTTCGGATCGCGGTCCTCGCCGAGCAGCAGCGGCGCGTCGAGATCGACGTATTGCGCGCCCTGCGCAACGATCACCGCGGGGGCCATGGCCAGCGAGCTGCCGACCATGCAGCCGACGAAGATGCCGTAGCCCTCGGCCTTGGCGGCCTCGAGCAGCTCCAGCGCCTCGGTCAGACCGCCGGTCTTGTCGAGCTTGATGTTGACGATGTCGTACTTGCCCTTGAGCTTCGGCAGCGAGGCGCGGTCGTGGCAGCTCTCGTCGGCGCAGATCGGGACCGGGCGGTCCATGCCGAAGAGCGCGTCGTCGTCGCCCGCGGGCAGCGGCTGTTCGACCATGGCCACGCCGAGGCGCTGCAGGTGCGGCGCCAGCTCGGCGTAGACTTCGGGTGTCCATCCCTCGTTGGCATCGACGATGATGGTGCTGGCCGGTGCCCCGGCGCGCACGGCTTCAAGGCGCGGCAGATCCTCGGGGGTGCCGAGCTTCACCTTCAGCAGCGGGCGGAAGGCATTCTTGGCGGCCTGCGCCTGCATCTCCTCGGGGGCGGCGAGCGAAAGCGTGTAGGCGGTCACCTCGGGCTGCGGCGCAGGCAGGTCCAGCAACTCCCAGACGCGCTTCCCGGCGGTCTTGGCTTCCAGGTCCCAGAGCGCGCAGTCGACCGCGTTGCGGGCGGCGCCCGACGGCAGCAGTTCCTGCAGCGCATCGCGGGTGACATCCTGCGGCAGCGACTTGATCTGGGCCTCGACGCTGTCGAGCGTCTCGTCGTAGCGCGCGTAGGGCACGCATTCGCCGTACCCGGTGAAACCGCCGCGGGTGATCTTCACGGTGATCACATGTGCCTCGGTGCGGCTGCCGCGCGAGATGGTGAAGACCTGCGCCAGCTTGAAGGTGTCGCGGGTGACCTCGATGCTCAAGACCCTGCCCCTTTCATGTTCATTAGTTCATCGGACCCCGGCGTTTTCGCCGGGGCCGTTGTCGTGGTCAGTCTGCCAAAAGGCTCAGACCGCCGCCAGCGCCTCGACCAGACGGTCCGCACCGTGGCGGTAGGGGTCGACGCAGGGCAGGCCGAGGCTTTCCTCGACCTCGGCGCAATAGGCCTTGGCCTCCTCGTCGCCCATGTGCTGGGTGTTGATCGACACGCCGACCACCTTGCAGTCCGGGTTGCCGACCTTGGCGAGCGCAAGCGCGGTGTCGCGCACGGCTTCCAGCGTCGGCAGCTTGTAGCCCGGCAGGCCGCGCATGTGGGTGCGGGTCGGCTCGTGGCAGAGCACCAGCGCGTCGGGCTGACCGCCGTGCACCAGCGCCAGCGTCACGCCCGAGTAGGAGACGTGGAACAGCGAGCCCTGGCCCTCGATGATGTCCCAGTGATCGGGATCGTTGTCGGGGGTGAGGTATTCGATCGAGCCGGCCATGAAGTCGGCGATGACCGCGTCGAGCGGCACGCCGTCGCCGGTGATCAGGATGCCGGTCTGGCCGGTGGCGCGGAAGGTCGACTTCATGCCCTTCTCGCGCATGCAGGCGTCCATCGCCAGCGCGGTGTACATCTTGCCGACCGAGCAGTCGGTGCCGACGGCCAGCAGGCGCTTGCCGGTGCGCTTCTCGCCGTTGGCGATCGGGTATTGCACCGAGGGGATGCGCACGTCGTGCAGCGTCCGGCCCGTGGCCTTGGCGACGGCGGCGAGGTCTTCCTCGTTGCGCAGCAGGTTGTGCAGGCCCGACGCGAGGTCGAAGCCTTCTTCCAGCGCCTCGACCAGAACCTTTTTCCAGGTCTGGGAGATCTTGCCGCCGCGGTTGGCGACACCGATCACCAGCGTCTTGGCGCCGGCGGCCTTGGCTTCGGCGAGGGTCATGTCCTGCAGCCCGAGGTCGGCCTTGCAGCCTTCGAGGCGGAACTGGCCAACGCAGTTCTCGGGGCGCCAGTCCTTGATGCCCTGGGCCACCTTGGCGGCCAGGCCGTCGGGCGCGTCACCGAGGAAGAGGAGGTACGGCGTCTCGATCATTCTTGAATTCCCTGTGTTCGTGTATGCTGTGCTGCGGGCCCGTGCATGGGAGGAGGCACCGCGCGGCTTCGACGCTCACTCTGCCCTGTATGGCACGCAAATCCGTCTCGATTTCCACGCCTGCGCCGGAGACGACGCCAAAATTCCACGCATTTCGGCGCCATCGCCGAAGAATCGTGCACGGCTTTAGGCCGTGGCACACAAGGTTTGCGCCGCAGCGCGGCAAATTTCGCTTGCGCAGCGTCACGCAATTTAATAACCCATGCATCGCCACATATGTAATTTCATTACCCTCACGAGGTGCCCACATGAGCTTTCGCATCCAGCCCGCCGCGCCTGCCCGTCCGAACCGCTGCCAGCTCTTCGGCCCCGGCTCGCGCCCGGCGATCTTCGAGAAGATGGCCGGCAGCGCCGCGGATGTGATCAACCTCGATCTCGAGGACTCGGTGGCCCCGGACGACAAGGATAGTGCGCGCGCCAATATCATCGAGGCCATCGGCGATATCGACTGGGGCAAGAAGACCCTTTCGGTGCGCATCAACGGGCTCGACACGCCCTATTGGTACCGCGACGTGGTCGATCTGCTGGAGCAGGCCGGCGACCGGCTCGACCAGATCATGATTCCGAAGGTCGGCTGCGCCGGGGATCTCTATGCCGTCGATGCGCTGGTCACCGCGGTCGAGCGCGCCAAGGGTCGCGCCAAGCCGATCAAGTTCGAGGTGATCATCGAGAGCGCCGCCGGCATCGCCCATGTGGAAGAGATCGCCGCCGCCTCGCCCCGGCTCGAGGCGATGAGCCTCGGCGCGGCGGATTTTGCCGCCTCCATGGGCATGGCGACCACCGGCATCGGTGGCACGCAGGAGAACTACTACATGCTACACGGGGGCGCGAAGCACTGGTCCGACCCCTGGCACTGGGCCCAGGCCGCCATTGTCGCCGCCTGCCGCACCCATGGCGTGCTGCCGGTGGACGGGCCCTTCGGCGACTTCTCGGATGACGAGGGCTACCGCGCGCAGGCGCTGCGCTCTGCGACGCTGGGCATGGTCGGAAAATGGGCGATCCACCCCAAGCAGGTGGCACTGGCCAACGAGGTCTTCACCCCCTCCGAGGGCGCGGTGACCGAGGCCCGCGAGATCCTCGCCGCCATGGAAGAGGCCAAGGCCAAGGGCGAAGGCGCCACGGTCTACAAGGGCCGGCTGGTGGACATCGCCTCGATCAAGCAAGCCGAGGTGATCGTGCGCCAGTCCGAGATGATCGCCAGCGCCTGAGGCGCCAACCCTGACTGACTACGCCACCTGTGAGTCCTGCCCTGTCCCCGCGGGGACACATCGCGACGACTCGCCCGGAAGCACGGCGAAACCGCCGGGCGAGTGGTCGTTCATCTTGGCGCCATCGGTTCAAGCCCGATGGACGACGCCGTCCCGGAGCGCTGGCGTTTTGGCATCCCGCGCAAGGATCGGAATTCGTCCGGACGTGGCCGACACGAAGTGCGTCCTCCGACCGGTGCAGCGCCATCTCACGGGCCGGCACCCGCCCGGCTGGCGTTGCTCTTTCCCAATTCTCCACTAGGTCATGACAGATCGTGATGAGCCTTCCCGTCCGGGAGCGCAGCATGCCGTATTGCGCCTGTCACATTGCGCGGATAGAGGCCGTCAATCCGACCCCGGCCCGCGAAGGAGGTAGACATGACGCAGTTCACGCTTGGATGGGAAGAATGGCTCGCCCTGCCCGGCCTCGGCCTGCCCGCAATCCGCGCCAAGGTGGACACCGGCGCGCGGACCTCGGCGCTGCATGCCTTTGCCATCGAACCCTTCGGCCCCTCCGACAAGCCGATGGTGCGCTTTGCCATCCACCCCGATCCGCAGGATCCGGGGCTCGAGATCATTTGCTCGGCGCAGCTCAAGGACCGCCGCGAGGTGACCTCCTCGAACGGCGAGACCGAGCTGCGGTTCGTCATCGAGACAGAGGTGCAGATGGGCGAGCGCAGCTGGCCGATCGAGATCACCCTCACCGACCGCGGCAGCATGGCCTACCGCATGCTGCTCGGGCGCAGTGCGCTGCTCGATGACATGGTCGTCTCGCCCAGCCAGCGCCTGCAGCAACCCGAGCTCGACTATGACGCCTACCGCGCCCTGCCCCGCCACAAGCAGCATCGCCGGGCGCTGCGGCTTGCGGTGCTGACCCGCGAGCCCCACAACTACTCGACCCGCAAGCTGATCGAGGCAGCCGAGCACCGCGGCCACACGATGGAGGTGATCGACACCTCGCGCTGCTACATGAACATCCGCGCGGTCGGCGGCGAGGTGCATTACGACGGCCGCCGTCTGCCCCACTATGACGCGGTGATCCCGCGCATCGGTGCCTCGATCACCAGCTACGGCACCGCCGTGGTGCGGCAGTTCGAGAGCATGGGCACCTATTGCCTTGCAGGCTCCGAGGGCATCACCGTCTCACGCGACAAGCTGCACGCGCACCAGGTGCTGGCACGACACCGCATCGGCATGCCGACCACCGCCTTTGCCCGCAGCCCCAAGGATTCGGGCAACCTCGTGGATCTCGTGGGCGGCGCGCCGCTGGTGCTGAAGCTGCTGGAGAGCAGCCAGGGCAAGGGCGTGGTGCTGGCCGAAACCCCCAAGGCGGCCGAGAGCGTGATCTCGGCCTTCCAGGGCCTCAAGGCCGACTTCCTCGTGCAGAGCTTCGTCAAGGAGGCCGCGGGCGAGGACATCCGCTGCCTCGTCGTGGGCGGCAAGGTGGTGGCCACCATGCGCCGCCGCGGCAAGCCCGACGATTTCCGCTCGAACCTGCATCAGGGCGGCACCGCCGAGCCGGTGCGGATCACCAAGACCGAGCGCGAGGTGGCGATCAAGGCGGCGCGGGCGATGAAGCTCGACGTGGCGGGGGTCGATCTGCTGCGCGGCTCGGACGGGCCGAAGGTGCTGGAGGTGAACAGCTCGCCCGGCCTCGAGGGCATCGAGAATGTCTCGGGCAAGGACATCTCGGGGCTGATCATCGAGCACATCGAGACCAAGGTGGCGCCGAAGCCGCCGCGCCCGAAGGGCCGGAGCAGGCGCAGCGCAGTGTGAGTGCGCCCTATCGCAAGCAGGGCAAGCGCCTGCTTGTGGCGTAACGCTGAGAGGACTGAGGGCCGCGCTTTTTTGCAAACTTAGCCCGCACTGGTCTGGAAGGCCGGACTCCATGCAAAATGCGCCAGTCGCTCACTTAGAAGGTGTGCCGTTCATAAGCGGCGCACCTACAGTGAGACCGGACGGGGTCGTGCATAGGGCTCGCACCGATGGCGCAGGAGGAACGACCGGTTGCCCGGCGGCCTTTGACTTGATTCCGGGCGTGTCGGCGTGAGCACCTTCGCATCACACGAAAAATTACGCCAAAACCAAGCCACGCAGGAACTTAAGAACCCAAATACACCCGCCCAACGCAACCTTCTTGCGTGACGCCGCGCCGCGGCATCCCCTGACCCTTGCCGCTGCCCCGCATGGGCGTTAAACACCCCCGGTAATCCAAACTCCGAGGGGATGCCCCATGCCTGCCTATCGCTCCCGCACCACCACCCACGGCCGCAACATGGCCGGCGCCCGCGGCCTGTGGCGCGCCACAGGCATGACGGACGGCGACTGGAACAAGCCCATTATCGCCATCGTGAACTCCTTCACCCAGTTCGTGCCCGGCCACGTGCACCTGAAGGACCTGGGCCAGATGGTCGCACGCGAGGTCGAGAAGGCCGGCGGCGTCGCCAAGGAGTTCAACACCATCGCGGTCGATGACGGCATCGCCATGGGCCACGACGGCATGCTCTACTCGCTGCCCTCGCGCGAGATCATCGCCGACTCGGTCGAGTACATGGTCAACGCGCACTGCGCCGACGCGATGGTCTGCATCTCCAACTGCGACAAGATCACCCCCGGCATGCTGATGGCCGCCATGCGCCTCAACATCCCCGTGGTCTTCGTCTCGGGCGGCCCGATGGAAGCGGGCAAGGTGAACTGGGAAGGCACCGAGAAGGCGCTCGACTTGGTCGACGCCATGGTTGCCGCCGCCGACGACAAGTACACCGACGCCCAGGTTCAGGCGATCGAGGAAGCCGCCTGCCCGACCTGCGGGTCGTGCTCGGGCATGTTCACCGCCAACTCGATGAACTGCCTGACCGAGGCGCTTGGCCTGTCGCTGCCCGGCAACGGCTCGACCCTGGCCACCCACTCGGACCGCCAGCGCCTGTTCGTCGAGGCCGGCCACCTGATCGTCGATCTGGCCAAGCGCTACTACGAGCAGGACGACGCCACCGTGCTGCCGCGCTCGATCGCCACGGTGAAGGCCTTCGAAAACGCCATGACGCTCGACATTGCCATGGGCGGCTCGACCAACACCGTGCTGCACCTGCTGGCCGCCGCGAACGAGGGCGAGGTGCCCTTCGAGATGGCCGACATCGACCGGCTGTCGCGCCATGTTCCGGTGCTGTGCAAGGTCGCACCCGCCAAGGACGACGTGCACATGGAAGATGTGCACCGTGCGGGGGGCATCATGTCGATCCTCGGCCAGCTCGACCGTGCCGGCCTGCTCGACACTTCGGTGCACACGGTGCACGCCGAGACCATGGCGCATGCGCTCGACCGCTGGGACGTGACGCGCACCAACTCGGAATCGGTGCACGACTTCTTCCGCGCCGCGCCGGGCGGGGTGCGCTCGACCACCGCCTTCTCCCAGTCCATGCGCTACGACACGCTCGATCTCGACCGCCAGGCGGGCGTGATCCGCGACGCCGAGCATGCCTTCTCGAAGGACGGCGGCCTTGCGGTGCTTTACGGCAACCTCGCCGAGGACGGCTGCATCGTGAAGACCGCGGGCGTCGACGAGTCGATCCTGACGTTCCACGGCCCGGCGCGCATCTTTGAATCGCAGGACACCGCGGTGAGCGCGATCCTCACCGGCAAGGTGCACAAGGGCGACGTGGTGCTGATCCGCTACGAGGGTCCGCGCGGTGGTCCGGGCATGCAGGAAATGCTCTACCCGACGTCCTACCTGAAATCGAAGGGCCTCGGGAAGGACTGCGCGCTGGTCACCGACGGGCGTTTCTCGGGCGGCTCCTCGGGCCTGTCGATCGGCCACGTCTCGCCGGAAGCGGCGGAGGGCGGCACCATCGGCCTCGTGGAAGAGGGCGATCTCATCGAGATCGACATCCCGAACCGCAAGATCAACCTCGCCGTCGATGACACGGTGATCGCCGAACGCCGCGCCGCGCGTGAAGAGAAGGGCTGGCAGCCCGAGGAGAAGCGCAAGCGCAAGATCTCCAAGGCGCTCAAGGCCTATGCCGCGCTGACCACCTCGGCCGCGAAAGGCGCCGTGCGGCAGATCTGATCCGGCAGAACCGGAGCTGATTACAACCGGCCGCCCTCATCTGGCGGCCGGTTTGCTTTTGCGCCTGACCTCTGTTTCGCACTCCCGCGCCCCGGCACGGTGCTGAGCCTCGAAGTTCCTGAGCTGAAGGTTCGCGATGGATTCTCGCTCGTGACGACCTTGGTTCGCCCGCCCTCTCAGGGCAGGTTCTCGCTGAAATAGATGTCCAGTTTCAGGGGCCTGGGCTGCACGCCCGGCTCCGTCAGGCAGGCAATCGCCCGATCGATCAGCATGTCGGGATCCTGGTCGAAGATCGCATCCATCGTCCCCTCGAGCACCGCCCGCCGCGTGTCGGGCGTCAGCCCGTGGCCGATGAAGATCACCTCCTGCCGACCCTGCTCGCGCAGCGCCCGGGTGATGCCGCCCGAGGAACCGCCGACGTTGTAGATGCCCACGAGGTCCGGCACCTGCTCGAGCAGCGCCAGCGTGTGGCGGTAGTTCTCGGCGGCATCGTCGTGGCCCTCGCGCATGCCGTGGATGCGGAGCTGCGGGAAGAGCTCTTCCTGGATGCTGAGAAAGCCCGCCTCGCGCTCGGAATGGGCGCGGTAATGGCGCGAGCCGGCGACCAGTGCCACCGCCCCCTCGCGGCCGCCCGAGAGCCGCCCGATCAGCAGGCCGGCGGTGCGCCCCACGGCGCGGTTGTCGAGCCCGACGTGCGGGATGCCCGGCACCGAGCCGAGGTCCGAGACGATAGACACCAGCCGGGTGCCGCTGGCCGCCACTTCCGCCGCCGCCTCGCGCACCACCGGGTGCTCGATGGCGAAGAACGCGATGCCGTCGGCCCAGCCGGCGTTGCGCCGCAGCGCCTCGGCCAGCGCCTGCGCGCTGAAGCTCTCGATGAAGTAGCAGCGCAGCACCGGCCCCGCCGGACCCGCGCCGTCGAGCCGGGCCCTCAGCCGGTCCCCCAGCAGCCGCAGGTAGGGGTTCGACCCCGCCGGCAGCAGCACCACGATGTTCAGCGGCCGCGCCATGCCGAGCTGCGCCTCCTCGGTCTCGCTCAGGAAGCCCATCTCGCGCGCCGCATCCAGCACTCGCTGCCGGGTGCGCTCCTTGACCCCCTTGCGGCGGTTCAGCACCCGGTCGACCGTCGCCAGAGACACCCCCGCCCGCGCCGCCACGTCGGACTGCTGCGGGCGGTCTGCGGTCGCCGGCATTAGCGGATGCTCCCCGTCCTTACCCATCAAGACACCTCAAAACCCATCATCTTATTTGCTTTGACGAATGCTGCTTCGAAACAGTAGCTTCCGTCAAGACCCGCTGATTAGAGGAGATGACGCGGACCATCCCGCGCAAGGCACCTCAGAACGCATCAAATTTCTAGGGAGGAGATCAGATGCACACCCCCAAGGGACTTTCTCGCCGCACCCTGCTGCTGACCGGCGCCGGCGCGCTGGCCGCGCCCTTCATCGCGCGCCCGGCCTTCGCCGCCGCCAACCTGCGCTACGGCCACAACAACGAGGTGGCCTCGGTCGCCGGCGCGCAGGCTGACTGGTTCGCCGAGGCGCTCGGCCAGACTTCGGGCGGGGACATCTCGGTGCAGGTCTTCCCGAACAGCCAGCTCGGCAAGCTGCAGGAGCTGGCCGAGGCGGTCTCGCTCGGCACCATCGCCTTCTCGCACAACACCGCCGGCGCGCTCGGCTCGCTCTACCAGCCCTTCGCCGCGCTCGACACACCCTATCTCTACCGCGACGTGGACCACCTGATGAAGGTGACCGACGTGGAGAGCCCGGTGATGCAGGAGCTGAACGAGGGGCTCATCGCCGCCGCCAATGTCCGCGTCATCTACGCGCATTACTTCGGCCGCCGGAACCTGACCTGCAACAAGCCGGTGCTGTCGCCGGAGGATCTCGCGGGCACCAAGATCCGCGCCGTGCCCTTCCCGATCTACACCACCGCCGTCGAGGGCATGGGCGCCGTCGCCGTGCCGGTCGACTGGTCCGAGGTGCCCACCGCGCTGGCCACCGGCGTCGTGCAGGGACAGGAGAACCCGGTCAACGTGGTGCTCAACGTCAAGCTCTACGAGGTGCAGTCGCACCTCATGCTGACCGGCCACATGTCGAACGCCGAGGTCGTCGTGATGAACGAGGACAACTGGCAGGGCATGTCCGGCGCCGAGCAGGACGCGGTGCGCGAGGCCGCACTGCAGACCCGCGAGAAGGCCACCAAGGCGATCCTCGACAACGAGGAGTCCGAGACCCAGCAACTGCGCGACCTCGGCATGACCGTGATCGGCGAGGAGGACGGGCTCGACCTCGACGCCTTCCGCGCCTCGGTCAGCAAGCTGGTCGACGAGCGCTTCGGCGGCGAATACGGCGATCTCTATTCCAAGATCGCGGCGGTCGCCTGATGCCGGGCACGTCCCCGATTGAGACCCCGGGCCGCGCGATCCTCGCGCGGCTCACCCATTGGGGCACCGGCTTCGGCATGGCGCTGCTGGCGCTGATGGCGGTGCTGGTCGTACTGCAGGTGGCGGCGCGCAATTTCCTCGACCTCGGCCTGCCCTGGGCCGACGAGCTGGCGCGCTTCTCCTGCATCGGGCTGGTCTTCGTCTCGGTGCCGGCACTGGCCGGACGGCAGGTGATGGTCGCGGTGACCATGCTGCCCGACATGGCCACGCCGAAACTGCGCCAATTCATGATCCTGCTCGCCGACCTGGCGACCCTCGCCTTCGCCGCGCTGATGCTCTGGAGCTTCGCCGAGTTCCTGCCCCGCGCCGGCAAGTTCCTGACCCCCGCGCTGCGCGTACCGAACTGGGTCTATTACAGCCTCGCGCTGACCGGCAGCCTGTTCCTCTGCGCCGTAGCGCTGCACCGCGTCTGGACAGCCCTGCGCCGCCGCGACCCCAGCGCCGCCTTCCACGACTACCGCGACGAGACCGGACAACCCACATGAGCCTGATCCTCCTGAGCCTTTTCGCCGTGCTGCTTGCACTCGGCGCGCCTATCGCCGTGTGCCTGGGCCTGTCCGCCGCCGTGGTCATCGTGATGGAGGGCCTGCCGGTCTCGGTACTGGCGCAGCGCAGCCTCAACGCGCTCGACAGCTCGCCGCTGCTCGCCGTGCCGCTCTTCATCTTCGCCGCCGCGCTGCTCAACGCCACGGGCGTGACCACCCATCTCTTCGACCTCGTGCGCATGCTCTTCGGCCGCATCCGCGGCGCCGTGGCGCAGGTGAGCGTCTTCGTCTCGCTGATCTTCTCGGGCGTCTCGGGCGCGGCGCTGGCGGACATCGGCGCGCTCGGCGCCATCCAGATCAACCAGATGACCGCACAGGGCTACCGCAAGGAGTTCGCCGCCGGCCTGACCGTCGCCGCCGCCACCATCGGGCCGATCTTCCCGCCCTCGATCCCGATCATCATCTACGCCTCGGTCGCCAACGTCTCGGCGGTGAAGCTGCTGCTGGCGGGGATCATCCCGGCGCTGCTGCTGACCGCGCTGCTGATGGCGCAGGTGGCGATTATCGCCCGGGTCAAGGGATTGCCCCGCGACGAGGTCAGCGCCAAGCCGCGCGAGGTGATGAACAAGGCGGTGATCTCCTTCCCCGCGCTGATGGCCCCTGTGTTGCTGATCGGCGGTCTGATGAGTGGCTACTTCGGCCCGACCGAGGTCGCCGGCGTCACCGTCGCCTACGCGCTCTTCATCGGCTTCGCCATCTACCGCAGCCTCACCGGCCGCGCCGTGGTGGGCGCCCTGCGCGAAACCGTCGAGGCCAGCGGCAACATCCTCTTCGTCGTCGCCACCGCCGCGCTCTTTGCCTGGGTGCTGACGCTCGACCAGGTGCCGATGAAGGTCTCTGCGCTGCTGCTCGGCGTGTCCGACAACCCGCTGGTACTGCTGCTGCTGGTGAACATCCTGCTGCTGGTCGTCGGCATGGCGCTGGAGAGCATCGCGGCGATCCTGATCATCGCGCCGATCGTGGCGCCCGCGCTCACCGCCGCCGGGGTCGACCCGCTGCAACTGGGCATCGTCTTCGTGCTGAACCTGATGATCGGCCTGCTGACCCCGCCGGTGGGCATGAGCCTCTACATGATCTCGATCATCTCGCGCATGCCGATCACCCAGGTGATCGCCGGGGTGATGCCCTTCTTCCTCCCGTTGCTCCTGTCCCTGCTCGTGGTCTCCGCCGTCCCGGCGCTGTCCACATGGCTCCCCGAAACATTGATGAACTGAGGTTCCCCATGAGCACCCTTCTTGGCCCCATCCGCCAGCTCGGCTACGTCGTCGACGACATCGAGGCGGGCATGAAATACTGGTCCGAGACCATGGGCGTCGGCCCCTGGTTCTACAACCCGCAGGTGCCGATCGAGGACTACCTCTACGACGGCCAGAGCCACCAGCCGCACAACTCCGTGGCGCTGGCCAACTCCGGCGCCATGCAGGTCGAGCTGATCCAGTGCCGCAACGACGTGCCCTCGATGTACCGCGATTACATGCAGAAGGGCCTGCGCGGCCTGCAGCACGTCGCCTTCTGGACGAAGGACTACGACGCCGACCTCGCGATGATGCTGGACCGGGGCTTCACCGTGAAGATGTCGGGCTGCGTCGGGCAGAACGGCCGCTTCGCCTATTTCGCCGAGGAGCATCACCCGGGCACCTGTATCGAGTTGTCGGAAGTGCTCGGGCCCAAGGGCACCATGTTCGACATGATCCGCGACGCCTCCGAGGGCTGGGACGGGTCGGACCCGGTGCGCCCCTTCCCGGACCTCAGCAAGCTCTGAGGCACAGCATGGAACGGATCATCGCCGACTACCTGCTGGAAACCCCCTACCCGCTGGCCGAGGTGGCGGCGATGATGGCGGGCGAGCAGAGCTCGGGCACCTTCGTGCGCGTCGCCGGGGAGACCGACGAGCTGCGCGCCCGCGCCGCCGCCGAAGTGCTCTCGATCGAGGAACTGGACAGCGTGGACAGCCCCACGCTGCACTCCGCCTATGTCGCCCGCAAGCAGCCCTCCGGCCCCTACCGCCGGGCCCGGGTGCGCATCGCCTATCCCGTGGCCAACATCGGGCGGAACCTGCCGACGCTGGCGGCGACGGTCTCGGGCAACCTCTACGACATCGGCGAGATCACCGGGCTGAAGCTGCTGTCGCTGGAGATCCCCGCCACCTACCGCGCCCGCTACCACATGCCGGCGCAGGGCATCGCGGGCACCCGCAAGAGCCTCGGCGTTCAGGGCACACCGATCTTCGGCACGATCATCAAGCCCAACGTCGGCATGCGCCCCGAGCAGATCGCCGCGCTGGTCGATCAGCTCTGCGCCGCCGGGGTGGATTTCATCAAGGATGACGAGATCTGCGCCGATCCCGACATCGCGCCGCTGGAACTGCGCGTGCCCGCCGTCATGGCGGTGATCCGCAAGTGGCAGGAGAAGACCGGCCGCAAGGTGATGATGGCCTTCAACATCACCGACGAGACCGACGCCATGCGCCGCCATGCCGATCTGGTGGCCGCCGAGGGCGGCTCCTGCGTCATGGCCAGCCTCAACTGGTGCGGCCTGTCGGGCATGGAGAGCCTGCGCGCCCATACGCCGCTCGCCATCCACGCGCACCGCAACGGCTTCGGCGCGATGAGCCGCCACCCGCTGCTCGGCATGGGGTTCCAGGCCTACCACGCGCTCTACCGGCTCGCCGGGATCGACCACATGCACGTGCACGGCATCGGCGGCAAGTTCGTCGACACCGCCGAAGAGGTGACCGAGGCCGCCCGCGCCTGTCTGGCACCGCTGTCCGAGGGCGGCCCCGACGACCGCGTGATGCCTGCCTTCTCCTCCGGCCAATGGGCCGGGACGCTGCCGCAGACGCTCGAGGCGGCGCAATCGCCCGACCTGATGTTCATGTGCGGCGGCGGCATCCTCGCCCACCCGCAGGGACCGGCGGCGGGCATCGCGTCTTTGCGCGAGGCCTACGAGGTGCTGCAACAGGGCGGCACGCTGGCCGAGGGCGCGGCCACCCGCCCGGCGCTGGCCGCGGCGTTCGACTTCTTCGGCACGCGCTGAGATGGGTGCGGACATCGTCTTCGTCGGCGACGATTTCACCGGCGCCTCGGACAGTCTTGCCACCTACGCCCGCGCAGGGCTGCGGGCGCGCATGGTGGTCGGCGGTGCGGCGAACGAACCGCTGGACGTTCTGGGCCTGCCCACCGACCTGCGCTCGCTGCCGCCCGAGACGGCCCGGGCCGATATCGCCACTCTCTGGCCGCGTATCGCTGCCGAGGCCCCGAAGGTGCTGCACCTCAAGGTCTGCTCGACCTTCGATTCCGCGCCAGGCGTGGGCTCGATCGGCGCGGTCGCGCAGGAACTGACCGCCCGTTTCACCCCCGACGTGGTGGCGGTGATCGGCGGCCAGCCCAGCCTCGGGCGCTACTGCGCCTTCGGCACGCTCTTCGCCCGCGGTCCCGATGGCGCGACGCATCGCATCGACCGCCACCCGGTGATGAGCCGCCACCCCGTCACCCCCATGCAGGAGGCCGACCTGCGCCGCCACCTCGCCGCGCAGGGGCTCGGCGGCCTGGCACTGGTGAGCTTCCCCGAGCTAGACACTCCGCAGGCGGTGGCCCGGACCCTGCGCGCGGGCCCCGCGCTGATCGACGTCACCCGCACCGAGGATCTTCCGCGCATCGCCGAGGCGCTCCGCCGCGCGGGCGGGCGGCAGCTCCTGATCGGGGCCAGTTCGGTGGCCGAGATCCTCGGCTCCGGAGCCACGCGGATCGCGTCCGAAGCGCCCTGCCAAAGCCCGACCTCGGACAACCTCTTGCTCTTTGCCGGCAGCCGCTCCTCTACCACCGCCGCGCAGGTGGCTGCTGCCGACAGGTACCGCAAGCTTGCCCTAACGCCCGAGGCGCTGCGCATGGGTACCCTCGTCGCGCCCGCCGCCGAGATGCTGCACGCGGGCACCCCTGCGCTTGTGCACCTGCTGCCCGACGCTGACTACGGGCTATCGCCCGACGCGCTGGCCGACCGCTGCGCCGATTTCGTCGCCGCGTTGCTGGCACAGGCCGAGGTCGGGTATCTGGGGCTCGCCGGGGGCGACACGTCGTCCCGTATCTGCGGGCGCCTCGGGTTCGACACGCTGGCCTTCGAGCGCATGCTCGGCCCCGGCGTCTGCATCTGCGCCGCGCGCCACGCCGATCCCCTGCGCGACGGGATGCGGGTGATGCTCAAGGGCGGGCAGATGGGCGCGCCGGATCTCTTCGACAGCTTCGCCACGACCCGCGGCTGAGCCCCGCGGCACGAGGGTGGCCACCCGGCTCAGGGTGACCACCGTTCAGGCTCCAACTTGGCTCACATGGTCACGCAGATCTTGCCGAAATGCGCGCCGCTTTCCTGGTAGCGGAAGGCCTCGGCGAGATCGGCCAGCGCGAAGCGGCGGTCGATCACTGGGCGCAGCTCCAGCGTCTCGAGCGCCCGGACGAAGTCGATCTGCTGCCGGCGCGAGCCGACGATCAGCCCCTGCAGGCGCTGCTGGCGCGCCATCAGCAGCGCCGTGGGGATCTCGCCGGAGCGGCCGGTGAGCACGCCGATCAGCGCGATATGCGCGCCGGGTCGCCCCGCGACGATGGATTGCGCCAGCGTGGCCGGACCGCCGACCTCGACCACGATGTCGACGCCGCGCCCATCGGTGATGCGGCGCATCTCCTCGCCCCACTCGGGCGTGCTGCGGTAGTTGATGACATGATCCGCCCCGAGGTCGCGCAGGCGCTCGAGCTTCGCGTCCGAGGACGAGGTCGCGATCACCGTGGCACCCATCGCCTTGGCGAGCTGCAGCGCGTAGATCGACACGCCGCCGGTGCCCAGCACCGCGACGGTGTCGCCCGCCTTGATCCCGGCGTCGACCACCAGGGCACGCCAGGCGGTCAGCCCGGCGGTGGTGATCGTCGACGCTTCCTCGTGGCTCCAGCCCTCGGGCGCATGGGTGACCCAGGTGGCGGGCAGCGTCACCCGCTCGCGCGCGTAGCCGTCGCGCCCGTCGCCCGGCGTGGTCGAGAAATCGCTGGGCCGGTCATCGCCGTCCAGCCAGTCGGGGAAGAAGCCCGAGACCACGGCGTCGCCGACCGCGAACTCCTCGACACCTGCGCCGACCGCCGCGACCACGCCCGCCCCGTCGGCCATCGGGATCCGCCCGTCCGGCAGGGCGCCCTCGATGGCGCAGACCCGGTAGTCGTGGTAGTTGAGCGAGCTCGCGTGCAGGCGCACGGTGATCTCGCCCGCGCCGGGAGCCGCGGGCTCCGCGACATCGCTGACAACGAGATTGTCGAGCCCGCCCGGCGCTTTGATCGTCACCTGTTTCAAGAGATTGCCTTCCTTCTGTCTTGGCCCTCGGACGGGCCGACGCCCGCCTTACCGGCGGACCTAGTGCGCCCGCCCGGGAATGCATTCCCGGGTGGGCGTTATTGGCAGGCCCGGCTGGTCCCGCCGCAGGCTCAGGCCCGGAAATCCGCGCCGACACCCTCGATCGAGCGCAGATGGGCCTGCCATTCCAGCTCGAGGTCGCCGTCTTCCTCGTTCATCTGCACGTATTGCTTGTGCACGCGGGCGGCGATCTCCTCGCTCACCAGGCGCAGCGGCCGGCCGCTGGAGGTGGCGGCGATCTGAATCTCGCAGGCGCGCTCGAGGTAGAACATGTTGTTGAACATCTCGGCGGCGCTGCGGCCGGTCGCGATGAGCCCGTGGTTGCGCAGCATCAGCACCGGGTGATCGCCAAGGTCCTCCACGATGCGCTCCCGCTCTTCCAGATCCAGCGCGATGCCTTCGAAATCATGGTAGCCGATGCGACCCGCGAACTGCAGCGAGATCTGGTTGAGCGGCAGCAACCCCTCTTCCATGCAGGACACCGCCACGCCGGCGCGGGTGTGGGTGTGCATGATCCAGGCCGCGTCGTGCCGGTTCATGTGCACCGCCGAATGGATGGTGAAGCCTGCCGGGTTCACCCGCTGCGGGCTGCCGTCCACCTTGTTGCCATCGACGTCGATCTTGACCAGCGACGAAGCGGTGATCTCTTCCCAGCGCCAGCCGTAGGGGTTGATCAGGAAGTGCCCGTCCTCGCCCGGAACCCGTGCGGTGGTGTGGGTGTAGATCAGGTCGGTAAATTTATGCAGCGCGGCGAGCCGGTAGCAGGCGGCCAGCTCTTCGCGGGTCTGTTTCTCTTCGGGGGACATGGTCATCGGTGTCTCCGGTCTTTCAGTTGCGTTGGCCGACGGCGCCCGGCGTGGGCCGCGGCGAGGGCTTCGAGGGCCTGCGCCACCTGCGGCTCGGGCGCGCAGGCGCGGCGGGTGGTCAGATCGGTGCGAAGAAGCCGGGTTTCGCGGCTGGCCGCAAGGGTGCCATCGGATTTTGTTGCCCGATGGAAGAACTTCTTTTCGCCCGCGCCTCCAGCTCCGGCCTGGTCACCGCCAGAACCTGCCCCACGCTTGTTAGCGCGGCAGCCGCGGTTCCTGGCGGCGCCACCGGCGGGCACGGCTCCTTGCTCGCCACGCTGGCCTGCGCGCGGTAACCCCAGTCGATCGTCGCCGCCCTGCCCTTCCTGAACCCCGGCGCGCTCTGGCACAGACGGTCGGGAAAATTGGCAACGGCAGCAAAGCCCTTCGGACCCGTGCCCTCTACACTCTTTCCGCAGCCATCCCCGAGGATCCCGCCATCCCATTCACGCCCGCCAAAGATGTCTCCAGCGAAACCTCCCGGAGCTGCTGCCGCTCGGCCAGCGCCGCCCGGGCCAGTGCCTGAGCCTTGGCGGGAGAGACCGGAGGAGGCCAAGCGCCCCTTCTCGGCGGCAGGCGGTGTCGCCACTCCGCGGGCCGCCGCGCAGCGATCCATGCCGGGAAGCTGCCGCACCGAAGACAGGCTGCATGACCGAGTTTTTTGCCCCCGACCAACAGACCCCGCGGCACCGCCTCGCCTTCTGGAACGATGTCATCTGCGCCACCTACGCCCCCTGCGAGGCGACCCTCGGCGACCTTGCCACCTTCCGCGCGAGCCTGCAGGTTTCTGCGCTCGGCCCGCTCGTGGTCAGCAACTGCGTCTCGGTTCCCATCACATATGACCGCAGGCCGGTGGACCTCCGGCGCAATCCCTCCGACGACTTTTACGCCATTCTCATGACCTCCGGCGAGACGCTGGTCGCGCAGAACGCGCGCGAAGGCCTGGCCGGGCCGGGGGACGTGTTTCTCTACTCCAATGCCCGCCCCTATCAGCACCACAGCGAGGTCGATTACACCTGCACCACGCTGAAGATCCCACGGGCCCTTGCCATGGCCCGGTTCTCGGAGCTGGACCGGTTCTGCGGCCGGGTTCTGTCCGGGCGCACGCCGCAGGGACGGATCGTCGGGGCGCTGATGCAGGAGGCGGCGGAGCTCGGCGAAGGCGACCCGCCCACGGCCGCCTTCCTGAGCGCGCTGCTCGACATGATCGCGGCCTCGATCGAGAGCGGTCTCGCGGGCGTGGAAGACCGGTTCATCGGCGGGCGGAATGGCAAGCTGCTGCTGCAGATCCAGCGCTACATGCGCGACAATATGGAGAACGGCGATCTGGGCCTCGCGGAGGTCGCCGACGCGCAGAACGTCTCGATGCGCACGCAGGCGCGTCTCTTCGCCGACGCCGGCACAACACCGATGGCCTGGCTTCAGTCGCAGCGGCTCGCGGCGGCCTACGCCGCGCTGAGCGAACGGCGGGTGCGCAACGTCAGCGAGGCCGCCTTCACCTTCGGGTTCAACGACAGCTCCTACTTCGGCAAGGCGTTCAAGAAGATCTACGGGTTCACCCCGCGCACGCTGCTCGAGGAGGACTGACCCGGCCGATTGGCGGGCGCCTACGAGGGAACTGGCAACCGACTACCAGCAGCGGCACCAGAAAGTCTCGACGCTGGGCGCAACCGAAATTGGGCGCCACGAGAGCCTCGTGCAGTCTGCATCCTCTGATAGACGACGATAAACATCGGCAGCACGTTGCCCCTATTGCCCTGCACCCTGCTCCTCGAACAGACCTCCGAGGGTCGCCACCCGGTGGAAACGAATAATGGACTTCCCACCGCGGTTTTGACGCTGACCTGACGGCGACGGCTCACCCGGCCTTCGAGGATCCGGCAAGCTGCCCCCGCAGCGGCAGAAGTCCCAGCACCGAGATCGCCGCAAATCCCGCCCCGGCGAGGAAGGTGGCGCTCGGCCCATAGGTTTCCCAGAGCGCCCCGGCCAGCAGGCTGGCGATCAACAGGGCCACGCCGGTCACCAGGTTGAACATGCCGAAGGCGGTGCCGCGAAGCTCCTCGGGCACCGTCTCGGCGACGAGCGCCGACAGCAGGCCCTGCGTGAAGCCCATGTGCAGCCCCCAGATCAGCAGGCCGACGGCAATCCCTGCGAGCCCAGGCGACAGCGCCAGAATGAGATCAGCCACGATGAGAAGGCCGAGCCCGCAGAGCAGCAGCCCCATCCTGCCGATCCGGTCGGAGAGCACCCCCACCGGCCAGGCCGAGAGGGCGTAGGCGAGGTTCATCCCGACAAGCACAAGCGGCACCAGCATCAACGGGGTGCCCGCGCTCTGCGCGCGCAGGATCAGGAAGGCCTCGCTGAACCGCGCGAGCGTGAAGAGCGCCGCGACGACCACGACCCACCAGTAGACCGGGCCAAGCAGCTTCAGTTCCGCCTTCGCGAGCGGGTTGCGCACCTTGCGCCTGCCGGCGGGATGCGCGGGCTCCCGCACCACCCACAGCAGCAATCCGACGGACAGGAATGCCGGAAGGACGGCAACCCAGAACACGCTGCGGAAATCATTCGCGAACAGCCACATCAGGCCGACCGCGATGAGCGGGCCGAGAAACGCCCCCACCGTGTCGAGCGACTGGCGCAGACCGAAGGCCGCGCCCCGCATCCCGGGCGGCGCGAGATCGGCGACCAGTGCATCGCGCGGCGCGCCGCGAATGCCCTTGCCCACCCTGTCAATGAACCGCGCGGCGACCACCCAGCCGAGCGAAGAGGCCAGCGGGAACACCGGCTTGGTCACCGCCGCGAGCCCGTAGCCGAGCGCCGCCAGTTCCTTGCGCCGCCCGATCCGGTCCGAGAGTGCGCCGGAAAACACCTTGGTGATCGCCGCAGTGGCCTCGGCGATCCCTTCGATGAGGCCGACCGCCAGCGTCGACGCGCCCAGCCCGACCGTCAGATAAACCGGCAGCAGCGCGTGGATCATCTCGGAGGAGACATCCATCAGCAGCGACACGAAGCCCAGCGCCCAGATGCCGGCGGGGAGGCGTGTCGCAACTCTCATGTCTTGATCGGTGGGCGCTGACATGGGCGTGTCCGTCTTGCTGCGGTGCCGCGAAGAGACACCGGGACAGCACGCAGGCGCAAGTACGTTTGCGCTTGGACGGCGGCGATCCGAGTGATCTCAAAGAGGTCGAGGGCCGCCGCAGGAAAGCTGGTCAGAGCGCAAGAAGGAACCGCAGCCCCATCCAGAGCCCCATGGCGATCATCATCAGGTTTTCGGTGAGCGACACGAACCCCAGGGGCACATTGCTCCCGCCGCCGACGCAGGCGCACTTCAGCTCTCGCTTGTCGATATAGACGGCCTTGAACACGGAGACGGCTCCGACGGTGCCGATGAACAGGGCCAGCGGCGAAGAGAGCCACGTCAGCGCGCCGGCGATCATCAGCACCCCGGCGAGGGTTTCGGCGAATGGGTAGAGGTAGCCGTATCTGACCCATCGGCGGGCAAGCAGGTCATAGTTCAGGAACATCGTGGAGAACCCCTCCACGTCCTGAAGTTTCTGGATGCCGAGCAGGGTCATCGAGATCGCGATGAACCACTCGAGCACATGGACACTCAGGACGGTTCCGAGCGCCGCCCAGCCGACCGCCAGCGCCATCAGGAAGGCAACGCCGAAGATCGCGATCACCGGCGTGTAAGTCGTCTCGCCCTCCTCGCGCAGGGGTCTGCCAAAATATTCGCGCAGGGCGTCGTAGCCCCCGATCCGCTCATTGTCGATCCAAGCCTGCGGCGTGGTCTCGACGTCATGCCGCTGCTTGAAGCGCTCGGTCTCGTCGTGGGTCTCAAGTAGGTGATCCTCGACCTCGAACCCCTCTCGTTCCAGCAGGTCCTTCGACTTGAGGCCGAAGGGGCAAAGATGGCCGGGCATGGCCATTCGGTAGAGCTGCGCTGTCTTTTGCTGAGCATCAAGGGGCATCGGTCTCCTCCGGCGTATAGGGCTCCCAATCCCTCAACGACCTTCCAGCGCGGGAGGGTTCCGAAAAGGGCCGGAAAAGCGCTCGCGGAGCCTTGGCGAGGATGGATTTTGCAACAGGTGCAGGGCCGGAAGACAACTGGAGGCCCCTCATGATCCCAACCTGGCTGCACTGGATTTCAACCCTTTCGCTTCTTGCAGGGGGGTTCTCGGCCCTCGTCATCGCCATCGACGAAAAGCGCGACCCGCAGCACATGTGGATCATGAACATCGTCTGGCCTGCGGTCGCACTTTTTGCCCACGTCTTGGCGCTCTGGGGCTACTTCACCTACGGCAAGCTTGCCGCGCACAGCCGCGCGCATCCGGCGATGCAGCGCGGAGAAGAGATGCCGAGCAAGGCGCAGACCCCGTTCCCTGCAATGGCCGCCAAGGGCGCTGCGCATTGCGGAAGCGGCTGCGCGCTGGGGGACATCATCGCCGAGTGGCTGGCTTTTGCCGTGCCGGCGATCGCGGTCTGGTTCGGCTGGCAAAGCCTGTTTGCCGAGAAGATTTTCGCGGTCTGGATCCTCGACTTCATCCTCGCCTTCCTGTTCGGCGTGGCCTTCCAGTATTTCACCATCAAGCCGATGCGCGATCTCTCGCCCGTGCAGGGCCTCGTTCAGGCAGTCAAGGCGGACGCGCTTTCGCTGACCGCCTGGCAGGTGGGCATGTATGGCTTCATGGCCGTGGCGCATTTCTGGATCTTCAAGCACGTTCTCGGCGTGAAGCTCGAGGTTCCGACACCGGAGTTCTGGTTCATGATGCAGATCGCCATGCTCTGCGGCTTTGCCACCTCCTACCCCGTGAACTGGTGGCTCATTCGCAAAGGCGTGAAGGAAAAGATGTGAGCGCGCGGAGCCCCGGCCACTGACCTTCCAGCGCGGGAAGCTCCCACTTCATTGGTCAATACACACTCGAAGGAGCCGAACATGAGCACCTACAAAGTCGAAGACATGAGCTGCGGCCATTGCGTCGCGACGATCGAAGAGACCGTCAAGACAGCGGACCCTGCCGCCGATGCCGCCTGCGACCTGCCGTCGAAGACCGTTGCAATCAGCGGCGCGCGGAACGAGGCCTTGATCCTGCAGGCGCTTCGCGATGCAGGCTATCCGGCTGTGCAGGCCTGATAGTATGAGAGTGATTGCGACGCGCCGGGGCCGCCAAAGCCGGTCCCGGCGCGTGCACCGTCAGCCCGCCAACAGCTTCTTTCGGGCGGTATATTCCTCCGGCTCGATCTCGCCGCGGGCGAGGCGCATGTCGAGTTCGGCCAGGGCGCTCTGTCGGCTGCGCGAGGCGCCGCCCTGCTCGTGCTGCCGGAAGAACCAGACCACGCCGACCACCACCAGCCCCAGAACGATGAGCCACAGGACCGGACCAAAGATCATGGTCACACCGTGGCCGTACCCCCAGTCCGTCATGTGGCCGTATCCGTCCGGATCGGCCAGCACGGGCGAGGCCAGGCTCATCAATGCGAACGCAAGACGTTTCATCATGTCCTCCTTTCGGGAAATGACATGGCCGTAGGCTGATCCCCGTGCAGCGATACCGCATTGATCCACCGCAATCCGAAGATCACATTCCAAATTTGGAACGCAAAGCGCCCCACACGCATTCCTCCTGCATCGGGGCGCCATCGCAACAAGAAGGAGACCAGACCATGAGCTATAGCATCGACAGAACCATTCCCGGCGCCAGCCTCGCAGAGGTCGACACACGCACCCGCGAGGCGCTCAAGGCGCAGGGGTTCGGTGTGCTCACCGAGATCGACGTTCAGGCCACCATGAAGAAGAAGCTGGATGAGGATATGCCCGGCTACCTGATCCTCGGCGCCTGCAACCCGAAGATGGCGCACGCGGCGATCGGGCTCGAGCCAAAGGTGGGGGCGATGCTGCCCTGCAATGTCATCCTGCGTCAGGTGGGCGCCGACGTGGAGGTGAGCGCGGTCGACCCGCAGGCGTCCATGTCGGCAATCGACAATCCCGAGCTGCTTGGCGTTGCCGGAGAGGTCCGCGCGATGCTCGAGAAGGCGATCGAGGCAATTTAACTTTGCGAAGGCAAATGGCTTGGGATCGCGGGACGTGTCGCGTTAGGGTCCTCTCCGGCTTCCGGGCGACCTATGCTCTGGCCCCGAACGACTGAGATAGCGAACGAAAAGACAAAGAGACCGGGCCAGCGAGACCGGGCCGCCAACGAGGAGACAGGATGAAGACCCAAGTACTTGCGGCGATGATCGCCGTCACCGCCGCCGGCGCGGCGCTTGCCCATGGTGGCGTCGAGAACGAAACCGTCCTTGCCCGCATGGAGGGGATGAAGACACTCAGCACCCAGCTCAAGACATTGGGCGCGATGGCCAAGGGCCAGCAGGCCTTCGATGCGGCAGAAGCGCAGGCGGCGCTGGACCGTCTGAGCGAGGAGGCCGCGCAGATCCCGGCCCAGTTTGAAGACGAAGTGATCGTCGAGAAATCCGAGGCCCGTCCCGCGATCTGGCAGAACTGGGAGGATTTCGCGGCCAAGGCTGGTGATCTGCAGCAACGGTCCGCTGCTCTGGAGGTGGCACAGCCCGGCGATCTCGGCCCCGCGCTGCGCGACCTCGGCGGGGCCTGCAAGGCCTGCCACGCGGACTATCGCGAGTAGGGCCTCTTGCGATCAGAATCGGCGGGTCGAGGGAATTTCTTGACCTTCCCCCTACTGGAACCCCAAATCATCATGGGACACTGACACCCTCGCCGGGAGGTTCCCATGGCCCATGCTCACGACACACATGCCGCCGCGCCGGATGGCGCGGCTAAGGCGGTGACCCGCGATCCGGTCTGCGGCATGACCGTGGACCCCGAGGCGGGCAAGCCCAGCCTCGAACACGCCGGACATCTCTACCACTTCTGCTCCGAGGGCTGCCGCAAGAAGTTCCGCGCCGATCCGGAAGCCTATCTCACCGCGACCGACCCTGTTTGCGGCATGGAGGTCGACCGTTCGACGGCCGCCCATATGCTGAAGCACGACCGCGAGAAGGTCTACTTCTGCTCCGAGCGGTGCCAGTCGAAGTTCGAGGCGGAGCCTGAAGCCTATCTCGGCGACCGCCCCGCGCCGGAGCCGATGCCCGAGGGCACGAAGTACACCTGTCCGATGCACCCCGAGATCATCCGCGATGCGCCCGGCGACTGCCCCAAGTGCGGCATGGCGCTGGAGCCGATGACCCCCTCGGCGGACAGCGGGCCGAACCCCGAATACGTCGACTTCAAGCGCCGCCTGAAGATCACCGCGCCGCTGGCGGCGCTGGTCTTCGTGCTGGAGATGGGGGCGCACATCGGCATCCCCTTCGCCGACTGGATCGGACATACACTCTTCGGCTGGGTTCAGTTCGCACTGGCGACGCCGGTGGTGATCCTCTGCTGGCCGTTCTTCAAGCGGGGCTGGGCCTCGATCGTCAACCGCTCGCCCAACATGTGGACGCTGATCGCGCTCGGCACCGGGGCGGCCTATGTCTTTTCCATCGTTTCACTGCTGGCGCCCGGCCTCTTCCCCGAGGCGATGCGCGACGAGATGGGCATGACGCCGGTCTACTTCGAGGCGGCAGCGGTGATCCTCGTGCTGGTGCTGGTCGGCCAGGTCATGGAACTGGCCGCGCGCGAGCGCACCGGGGACGCGATCCGCGCGCTTCTCGACCTCGCCCCCAAGACGGCGCGGCGGGTGACGGGCGGAGCGGAGGAGGACGTTCCGCTGGATGACGTCGCCTCCGGCGACATCCTGCGCGTGCGTCCCGGCGAGAGCGTGCCGGTGGACGGCGTGGTGACCGAGGGGCGCTCTTCCGTGGACGAGAGTATGATCACCGGCGAGCCGGTGCCGGTCGAGAAGACCGAAGGCGAGCCGGTCACCGGCGGCACGCTCAACAAGACCGGCAGCTTCCTGATGCGGGCCGAGAATGTCGGCTCCGAGACCACGCTGTCGCGCATCGTCGAGATGGTCTCCAAGGCGCAGCGCTCGCGCGCGCCGATCCAGGCGATGGCGGACCGGGTGGCGGCCTATTTCGTGCCCGCGGTCGTGGGCGTGGCGGTGCTGGCCTTTCTCGCTTGGACGGTCTTCGGCCCGTCCCCGGCGCTTTCCTATGCCTTCGTCGCAGCCGTCTCGGTGCTGATCATCGCCTGCCCCTGCGCGCTCGGCCTCGCGACGCCCATGTCGATCATGGTGGCGACCGGGCGCGGCGCGCAGGCAGGCGTGCTGATCCGGGACGCCGAGGCACTGGAGCGGTTTTCCAAGGTGGGTGTGCTGGTGGTCGACAAGACCGGCACGCTGACCGAGGGCAAGCCGACGCTCACGGACGCCGAACCGGCGGAGGGCATGGACAAGACCGAGTTGCTGGCCTTCGCCGCCGCGCTGGAACGCGGCTCCGAGCACCCGCTCGCCGAGGCGATCACCGCGGGCGCGCGAGATGCCGGGGCGCCGGAGCGGGAGTCCTCGGACTTCGAGGCGGTCACCGGCAAGGGCGTGACCGGCAGCGTCGGCGGACAGCGCGTGGCGCTCGGCAATGCGGCGCTGATGGCGGATGAAGGCGTGGACCTCGGCCCGTTCAAGGACCGGGCGAGCGCGCTCCAGAAAGACGGCAAGACCGCGATGTTCGTCGCCGTGGACGGGCGCCCCGCCGGGCTGGTCGCGGTCGCCGACCGGGTGAAGGAGAGCACGCCCGAGGCGATCCGCGCCCTGCACGAGGCCGGGCTGCGCATCGTCATGGCCACCGGCGATGCGAAGGCCACGGCCGAGGCGGTCGCGCGGGAGCTCAATATCGACGAGGTGCAAGCCGAGGTCAGCCCCGAGGATAAGCACGCGCTGATCGAGAAACTGCGCCGCGAGGGGCTGTCTGTCGCCATGGCCGGCGACGGGGTGAACGACGCCCCGGCGCTGGCTGCCGCCGACGTCGGCATCGCCATGGGCACCGGCGCAGACGTGGCGATGGAAAGCGCCGGCGTCACGCTGGTGAAGGGCGACCTCGGCGGCATCGTCCGGGCGCGCCACCTCGCCGAGGCGACCATGCGCAACATCCGCCAGAACCTCTTCTTCGCCTTCGTCTACAACTCGGCGGGGGTGCCGCTGGCGGCAGGCATCCTCTACCCGTTCTTCGGCATCCTGCTTTCGCCCATCGTGGCGGCGGCGGCGATGAGCCTGTCGTCCGTCTCGGTCATCGGCAACGCGCTACGGCTGCGCGGGGTGAAGCTGTGAGGTGGCTGGGTCTTGTCGTGCTGCTTCTGGTTGCGCTGGCGGGTTGGTTGGTCTTCGCCGGGGCCGAAACCGCCCTGGCGGAGACATCGCAGATCGCCGAGGGCGAGGCGCTCTATGCCGAGACCTGCGCCGCCTGCCATGGAGCGAACCTTGAAGGACAGCCGAACTGGCGCAGGCCCGGTCCCGACGGGCGCCTCCCGGCGCCCCCGCATGACGCCTCTGGCCACACATGGCATCATCCCGACGATGTGCTCTTCCGGATCACCAAGCTCGGCACCGCCGCGGTGGTCGGCAACGGCTATGAGAGCAACATGCCGGGGTTCGGTGATCAGCTTACAAACGCGCAGATTGAGGCCATTTTCACCTACATCAAATCGACCTGGCCCGAGGAACTGCGCGCGCATCAGGCGGAGATCTCCGCGCCGCCCGGATAGTGCGCATGGTCCTGGCACCTTCCCACAGGGGCCCTTGGTTCCCACGGCAAACTCCCCTGTGCTCGCCCTCATCGCGGTCGCATTGACCTCGCGAACCTTCGCGCAGACCACACCCCCATGCCGCGAACGTGATCTGACGCCGACCCGCGTTGGGCGTAGCGTCGCGCCATGACACCGATCGTGTTTCGCCTGCTTCTGCTGACCCTGCTCGGGGTCTGGACCGCGCTGCCGGCCGGGCCGGTGCGCGCGATGGCGTTCAGCGCACTCTGCTGCGATCACCATGCCAGCGCCGCGGCGCATGCGAACCACTCTGCGCAGCAGCCCGCCGCCGAGAATGGCGAGAGCGACCACAAGAGCCACGCCCAGATGTGCGAAGCGCATTGCCTGCCGGTGGACGCGGCCCGCATCGGTGGTCTGTCCGGGCCCGGCAAGGCGCATGTCTCCCGGGTCGTGGCGTCGCGCGTCGATGTCTCCCTGCCCTCTCAGGATTTCGCCCCCTCCTCACCCCCTCCCCGAAACTGATCTCCACGGGACGCGGTCCCGCCTCGCAAGACCTCATTTTCCGGAGATCATCATGACCCGATATTCCCGCCGCGGCTTTCTGGCCGCTTCCGCCGCCGTGTCCGCCTCGCTGCTGCTGCCCGCAAGGGCGCGGGCGGCGTCGGACCGGCTGTCGCTCACCGCGGGCACCCGCACCGTCGAGGTGAACGGCCGTGCCGCCACCGTCATGGGGCTGACCAATGACACGGGTGGACAGGGGCTGACCCTCGATCCGGGCCAGCGCTTTGCCGTTGATCTGACCAACGGCCTCGATGTGGAGACGATCATCCACTGGCACGGGCAGATCCCGCCCAACGCGCAGGACGGCGCACCCAACACCAACCCAATGCTGAAGGTCGGCGAGCGCCGCGCCTATGACTTCGCCCCGCGCCCCGGCACCCTCTGGATGCACAGCCACATCCCGCAGCAGGAGATCGCCATGCTCGCAGCCCCGCTGATCGTGCGCAGTGCCGAAGATGTCGCTGCCGACCGGCAGGAGGTGGTGATGTTCCTGCACGACTTCAGCTTCAAATCCCCCGAAGAAGTGCTGGCCGAGACCTCCGGCAGCACCGGCGGGCACCATGGCGGGGCGCATGATCCGGCCCCGATGGACCATGGCGCCATGCACCACGGCGAGGCCACAGCCCCGACGGGCGGACTGTCGGGCATGGGCAACATGTCCGGTATGGGTGCCATGGCCGAGATGCCGATGGACCTCAACGATTTCGACTTCGATGCCTATCTCACCAACGACCGCACGCTCGACGATCCCGAGGTCGTAACGGTCGAGCGCAACGGCCGTGTGAGGCTGCGGATCATCAACGGCTCGTCGATGACCGCCTACTGGATCGACACCGGCGGACTGCAGGCCCGGCTGGTCGTGGTGGACGGCGACCCGGTCGCGCCGCTGCCCGGCACGCGCTTTCCCATCGCCTCGGGTCAGCGCATGGAAATCGACCTCGATCTGCCCGGCGACGGCCTCGCCCGACCGGTCCTTGCGCTCCGGGAAGGCGCACACGAGCAGACCGGCGTCATCCTCGCACCCCAGGGCGCCGCGGTGCCGCGCCTGTCGACCCGTGCCGAGACCGAGACGCCGCCCGTCGCGGGCGACATGCGGCAGGAGCTTGCCCTGCGCGCCGCCTCACCGCTCGCGGCCCGGGAACCGGATGTTCGCCAGATGGTGATGCTCGGTGGCACCATGGACCCCTACGCCTGGACGATCAACGACGCCGTCTGGGAGGATCACAGGCCAATCACGGTACCCCGGGGCGCGCGGGTCGAGATGATGTTCCACAACATGTCGATGATGGCGCATCCGATGCACCTGCATGGCCATGTCTTCCAGGTCGTCGCGGTCGGAGATCAACCCGTGCAGGGCGCGCTGCGCGATACGGTCTTCGTGCCGGCCATGGGTTCGGTCACGGTCGCCTTCGACGCGGGCGAGGCGGCCCGCTGGATGATGCACTGCCACCACATGGGGCATCTGGCGACGGGCATGATGACCGAGTTGCAGGTGCGGGCCACGGCCTGAGCGTGTGACCGGCGGCGCGGGGGATCCCCTCGCCCCGCCGATCCGTCATACAATCTGCGCGGTGGCTTCAGGCCACCTCGATCCAGTTCGTCATCCCCGAGGCGGCATGGCCGAGCATGTGACAGTGCAGCAGCCATTTCCCGGGGTTGTCGGCCACAAAGGCGATCTCCGCGCTTTCCTGCGGCATGACCAGCACCGTGTCGCGCATCGGGCCCAGAGACCCATCCGCCGCGACCGTGCGGAAATGCATGCCATGCAGATGCATCGCATGCGGGAACACGGTGTCGTTGACCAGCCGGATGCGCGCGGTCTCCCCCCGCGCGTAGCGGGCAAAGGGCGCTTCGCCGCGTCCCACCTGGCCGGCCAGCGCCCAGAACTGCCCGCGCTGCACCAGCTGCTGGAAATCCATGTCCTGGCCTTCGAACCGGCCCGAGGCCATGCCGCGCATCGCGCCGCCTTCCATCCGCATCTCGCGCAGTTCCGCCTCGGCGACACCCGGCACCTGCATGCGCGGGTTCGGCGGCAGGGGCGCGGGGGCCGCGCGTGGCGCGGCGCTCTTCAGACCGCTCACCGTCACCTCGGCCAGCGCCTGCCAGCTGTCATCGTCGGCGTAGCTGAGCAGCGCGGCAGGCGTGCCCTCTTCAGCCGTGACATCGACAATCAGATCGACCCGCTGCGCCGGGGCGAGGATGATCTCGGCGCTCACCGGCTCGGGCTGCGCCAGCGGCATGCCGTCGAGCGCGACCGTCCAGCCCGTCATCCCCTCGAGCCGCAGCACGAAGATCCGCGCGTTGGCGGCGTTGATCAGCCGCAGACGAAGGCGCTCGTTCTGCTGCGCCTCGAGCGAGAAATCGAAACGGCCATTGATCCCGGTCAGATTGCCCATGCGCCCCGCGTGGCTGCGCATCATCGGCGCCTCGAAATCCCCGGCGAACCCGCCGGTCTCGGGGTCGAGAAGCCAATCGTCGAGCATCAGAACCTCGTCCCGATCGACGTCGGGCGGCGCGTTTTCCTCGACGATCAGCGCGCCGGAGAGGCCGCGCGCGACCTGCTCCATGGAGTTGGTATGCGCGTGGTACCAGTAGGTTCCGGCATCCGGCAGATCGAACGCGTAGTCGAAGCTCGCGCCCGGCGGCACGGGCTCCTGCGTCAGCCCGGCCACACCGTCCATCGCATTGTCGATGCGGATGCCGTGCCAGTGCACCGAGGTCGGCACCTGCAGATCGTTGACCAGGCGCCGCGAGAGACGGCTGCCCTGCTGCGCGCGGATCTGGGGCCCGGGGAGCAGGCCGTCGTAGCTCCAGACCTCGGTCGCCGGGTAGCCCTCCGGAGCGAGCTGGATGGTGGCCGTGCGCGCCGTCAGGCGGGGCGCCTCCGCCTGTGCCCATGCGGGCCGCGTCAGCGGAACCGCGGCAAGTCCGGTGCAGAAGGCGCGTCGTGTGAAGCTCATCTCAGTTGATCCCGTTCGCGCGTTGCAGCTCTCGGACGTAGGCGATGATCGTCTTCACCTCGCCCTGTGTCAGCTGGGGTTGCGGCGGCATGTTCCCGAACTTCCAGTGGTGTGCCCGGACACCCTGCTGCGCGGCGACAAGAAAGGCCATGTCGCCATGATGCGACGGTTCGTAGATCTTGTGAACCAGCGGCGGGCCGAAGCCCATCTTGCCGGCGGCATTTTCACCATGACACGCGGCGCAGACCGCATCGAAGGCGCGCTTGCCCAGTTCCCCCTGCGGTGAGAGCGAGTCCGGCAGGGTGACCGCCGCAATGGCGGCGCCCTCCTGCGGCGCGGCGGTTTCGGGCTCGGTGGGCCAGAAGGCGTATCCGATGGCCCCGATGCAGAGGGCACCGAGGGCGGGAATGAGGTATTTCTTCATGATCAGGTCCTGACGTGGGGCCGTTTTGACCGGCCCGAATAGCTGGAATGCCGGGACGCGGCCCGGCAGCTTCAAGCGCGTCAGGCGCGCGGCGGTGGGGGCTCTGCAGACGTGCTGATCGAGTGGCCGCGGGTTGCCTCCGGCAAGCCGACGGCCAGCGCCGCGGACGCGGGAAGGTAGAGATCATGCGACAAAGCTGTTTCGGCGCTGGTACAGCAGGCAGAGGCATGCGCGCAGACCCCGTCCGAATGCGGCGCCATTCCGCCCTCCATCTTGCAGCAGGCGCTGTCATGAGTCAGCGGCGAAGGACTGCCTGCCAGGGCCGTGAGCGGCCCGGCGAAGAGCGCCGCGAGCAGAATGATGAGCCAAGCGAGACGCAAGTGACCTCCTCCGTTGCGGACTTATCGCCGGGGCTCAGGTTGACAGTCAAGGGCGTGGACGATGGGCGTCGCGGCAGCGCCGCGCCTCCGCGGGATCGTGCGACGCTCGGATTTTCTCACCCCGCGCAGGATAGAACGGATGCGGCCATGAGATCGCGCACCGGCAGAGTACGTCCGGTAGACTCGCGATTGCGATGCCGGTCCGACCCCCTTTCAGGACCGAGGCATGGCCCGGTATTGCGCTGCGCACCCTTGCGCAATCGTCTCACATTGCTCCGAAGGCGCCGCCAGCCCGTCGGCGCGAAACGGTTGAAGAATTTCGGCGTCCGGCACACCAACCTTCGGGAGCGGAGCGCTATCCGCAGGCCGCCGGGGAGCAGACAGCAAAAAGGCGCGGGACCTGCCCCGCGCCCTTGCAATTCCCGATGAGGACAGCTCAGCCGTCCAGCGCGGCGAGCCCCTCGGACTCGAACCGGTCGAGCTGCGCCATCTCCGCGTCGGTCAGGACGATCCCCTCCGACAGCGCCTTCGAGCGCGCGGCAAAGCGGCGCTCCGAGGGCAGACGGGCGCCCTGCCCGCTGATCGCGGTCAGCAGCGTCTCGCCCTCGGCAATGGGATCGCGGCCCGAGCGCTTGGCAAAGGTCTGCGGGTCGAGCGCCAGCACCAGCGCGCCGTGGCGCGGCAGCAGCCCGCCACCCCCCATGAAATCGAGCGCCTCCTTGCTCATGAACTCGCCCAGCATCGCCCCCGCCAGCAGCTCGACCATGGTCGAGATCGCCGACCCCTTGTGCGCGCCGAAGGTCAGCATGGCACCATCGAGCGCCGCATCTGGATCGGTGGTCGGATTGCCATCCTTGTCGACGGCCCAGCCCTCGGGGATCGGCGTGCCGGCGCGGCGGTGCAGCTCGATCTCGCCGCGCGCGGCGACGCTGGTGGCGAAATCGAAGACATAGGGGTGCGGGCCCGGGCGCGGCCAGCCGAAGGCGATGGGGTTGGTGCCGAGCAGCGGCTCCTTGCCGCCCGCCGGTGCCACGAAGGCATAGCTGGGGCACATGGACAGCCCGGCCAGTCCCTCTTCGGCAAGCGCCTCGACATCGTGCCAGAGCGCCGAGAAATGCAGGCAGTCGCGGATCACCAGCGCCGCCAGCCCGGTCTCGCGCGCCCGCGCGACGAGCGTGTCCTTGGCCGCGTAGAAGGCGGGGTTGGAAAAGCCGCCGCCGGCGTCCACCTCGATCACCGCCTTGCCGCTGTCCTGCACCTGCGGCACCGCGTCGGGCGCAACCTTGCCCGCCGCCAAGACGCGCAGGCAGCCCTCGATCCGGTAGATGCCATGCGATTTGCAATGGTCGCGTTCCCCCGCGACGATCACATGCGCCACGGCCCGGGCATTGTCGCGGCTCAGCCCGCTCTTTTCAAAGATCGCCTGGACCCGGGCCATGAGCCCGTCGACGGAAATGATATGTTGCTCGGCCATGGTCAGGCGGTCTCCTTCGGGTTGGTACTGATGGACGGGCGACCCGGAGCGGATCACTGGTCCACGTCGATATGCGTGCAGGCCCAGAAGATTCGGGTTTCGGTGTCGTCCACCGCGCGCAGCCCGTGCTTGAGCGTGCTGTCGAAATAGGCGCAGTCGCCCGCTTCGAGGATCACCGGCGCGTAGTGCTCGACGGTCAGCTCGACCCGGCCACACAGCACGAAGACCGTTTCCTCGCCGTCGTGCGATTCCAGTTCGTCGCGCGCGAGCGGCGGGCGCTGCTCGACACGGGTGACCATCGGGATGATCTTCTTCTCGGCAAGCGTGTTGCAGAGCACCTCGTACTCGAAGTTCTTCACACGGACCTTACGGCCCTGCCCGGCGCGGGTCACTGCCAGCCGGGTGGTCTGCAGCGGCTCCTGCTCGGTCGAGAACAGCCGCTCCATGCCGATGCCATAGGCCCGCGCGATGCGGACGAGGTTCTCGTAGCTGGGCGAGACCCGGCCGTTTTCGATCTTGTGGATCGTCGAGAGCGCCAGCCCGGTGCGCTGTGCCGCGACCTCGAGCGTGAAGCCACAGGCCTGCCGCAGGGCTTTCACTCGTGCACCGAGCTCATCGCGGAGCTGCTGGCGCTCCGCCTCCCAGGCGTCGCCGGTGAGTGGCGGCGGGCTTTTATCGACTGCGCTCATGATTTTTCATTTTTTACCATTTATTGCTGTATACGCTCGCGCCACGCCTACTGCAACCGCGGCGGTCGGCAGCGGTACGGCGGTCCGCATTCAGGGCTTCTACGAGATCGGATGCGTTGGGTCGCCATTCGCAGCCGTGGCGGAACCGCGGAGGCTTCGAACCACGCATGGAGCGTCAGGCCCCGGCGCAGTGTTGCGCAAGGGCGAAAAGCGGATCACGGTGGGCAATTTTCCGGTGGCCTTCAGCGCCGCCGGTCGCGCGCGGGGCATCCCCCCGCGCCATGTCGCGCAGACCACGTCCGGGTCTGCGCGCAAGCGTCAGAAATCGAGGTCAGCGTAATGCGCGGGCTGCGGAAAGCCGGGGATCTGGTCGGCGAGGATCGAGCGGAAGGCCGGACGCGACTTGATCTTGGCGTACCAGTCCTTGACCACCGCCGAGCGGTTCCAGTCCACATCGGAGATATAGTCCAGCGACGACAGGTGCGCCGCGGCGGCGAAATCCGCCAGGGTCATCACGTCGCCCGCCAGCCAGCGCCGGTGATCGAGCAGCCAGGCCATGTAGTCGAGGTGGTACTTGATCGCCTTGGCCCCGGCCTTGACGTTGCCCGAGTCGGGAAAGCCGGTCTTCATAATCTTCTTGTTCACCCGCTCGTAGAGCAGCTTCGAGGTCACCTCGTTGTGGAACTTGTCGTCGAACCAGGCGACCAGCCGGCGCACTTCGTAGCGGGCATCGGGAGAGCGCGGCAGCAGCGCGGGCTCGGGGTATTTCTCCTCGAGCCATTCGCAGATCGCCGCGCTTTCGGACATGGTCTTGTTGTCGATGCGCAGCACCGGGACCTTGCCCGCCGGGTTGCGGCGCAGGAAGTCGGCGTCCTGCTCCCAGTAGCGCTCCTCGACCAGCTCACATTCGATCTTCTTCTCGGCGAGGCTCAGGCGAACCTTGCGGCAAAAGGGCGAGAGCGGCACGTGGTAAAGCTTTGCCATTCTGGGAAGCGGCTCCGGGTCTGAAGGAAATCTCCCGCCTGTTTGCCGTGAAAGCGGCGGCGATTCAACTGGGCATGGGCACACGGGCAGGTGATGGCTCGGAGATGCCAAGCGCCGGGGGCGGAACATCGGAAGACCCAGGGCCAGTGTTCAGTTGGGCCGACAGGGCGACCGGCCTCGATCCGTTCAGGCATGCACCCGAGACACGCGCTCGACGGCCTGCGGCACTGCGCTGGCGTCAGATTGGGCAAAAGCGCACTATTCCCCTATTGCAGCGATCCTCGACCGGACGTGGCCCGGCGCCACACGTCCACGCAGCACCCGCTGCAAAGGTGCCGGACTGCGGCGGAGCATCAGGTCGACCCATTGCCCCACGCCCAAGGCCACAAGCGGCGCGAGCAGGAAGAACAGCAGGTAGCTTGCGTCGTGCTCGTCGCCGACCAGTAGCCCCCAAAGTCTCCAGGCGATGCCGACAACGATGAGAAGGCTCAGATAGGAGATGAACATGCCCGGTTACAGCCGGAGAACGGCACCGCAGATGCGACTCTGCGCGATCCGTCGGGTGACCAGGAACACCAGGAAGACCAGGGCGACGCGCTTGAGGATATTCGCGAGGTTCGCGGCCAGGTCCGCGACACCCAGCCCTGCCGCCGCCGCCAAAGGATCTGCCGCGGCCTCCGCGACCAGCGGGGACACGCATAGCGAAAGCCCGGCCGCACCGAGACCCAACGGGAGAGCAATGGCGGCGCGGCTGAGCCGGGCAATGTTCACCCGATGCAGCGCGACCGCCATCCCGGCCAAAAGGAACAGCAGGATCGTCGGCCGGAAGAGCAGCGCGGCGACGGGATCAAATAGCGCGAGAAGGATGGCGCCGCAGCGCACCGTGCCAGGGGCCCTGCGCACCGCCGGCGCAAGGACAAAACCCAGACAGCCAGCGACGAAGAGATCGCGCAGAAAGAAGAGCGAGAGGTTCTCGGTTGGCCCGGTGAGCCCCACCGCCTCGGCGCTCAGCCAGGGCAGAGCAAAGTCGGGCCAGCCCCACCCCGCCTCGGCAGACTGGGCTGCCGCCCGCGCCGCGATATAGAGCAGGTTCCATGCCAGCATCGGAACGATGAGTGTCGCGAAGCGGCGTCGCACGAATGCCCCGAGATCACCTCTCTCGAGGGCCGACAGCATCACGTAGCCGCTGAAGAAGCTGAGCGCGGCGACGCTGGCCCGGCCAAACCAGCCACCGATGATGGCCCCCGCCAAGCTGAACGTCCCGCCCGAAACCACGCTGTCACTGGACAGCCCCGGGTTCACATGAACCGAGAACATCAAGGTGATGCAGACCACCCGCGCGATCGCGATCTGCCGCGACACCAGCGCTTCGGCAGACGTATTCGGCTCACTCATACCCCGTCACCCGACCAGGCCTCCCGAAGAATGGGGCCGATGCACGTGGCATCGACCCTTTGACCGCCGGAACGAGGAGAATTCGTAGAAACTTATAGAAAGTTAAGATTGGCCCCTCGGGCCGGGAAAGAGATCCGCCTGGGCCTATTCTCGCGAGCGGCGGGCAAACCCGGCGCAGACCCGCCTACTCGAAGCACGCCGCGCGGCCGTCGCGGGCGATGGTGGCGGCGCCGTCGCGGATCTGCCCGGCGCGGCGCTGCACGAAGCCCGACGGGTTCGAGGCAGAGCGATCCTTGGGATCGGGCAGAATGGCAGCCAGCCGGGCGGCCTGCGCCGAGCTCAGCTGCGCGGGCGCGACGCCGAAATAGTGCTGCGAGGCCGCGGCGAGGCCAAAGACGCCCTCGTCGAACTCGGCGAGGTTCATGTATACCTCGAGGATTCGGCGCTTCGGCCAAAGCGCCTCCATCAGCGGGGTCAGCGCCGCCTCCATCGCCTTGCGCGGCCAGCTGCGGCCCTGCCAGAGGAAGGCGTTCTTCACCACCTGCTGGCTGATCGTCGAGGCACCGCGGTTTCCGCCCTCGGCGATCGCCGCGCGGATCGCCCGCATGTCGAAGCCCCAATGGGTGCAAAAATTGGCATCCTCGGCGGCCACCAGCGCGCGCAGCGCGACCGGCGCCACCTCCTCGGCATCCACCCAATTGTACTCCACCGGGGCGCCAAGCCTACGCCCCTCGCTCCACATGTAGAAGCTGCCGGGCGGGTTCACGAAGCGATAGGCCAGCACCGCGAGGCCGAGCAGCAGCGCCAGCGCCACCGCCGCCTGAACCGCACGCGTGACGAGCCAGCGCAGCGGCCTGGGTCGCCGTGCGGTCTTGGCCGATCCCTTTGCGGGCTTCTTCGATTTGCCTTTGGTGGTCTTTGCTGCTCGCGCCATGGGCCAGATCTACACGGGAGTGGCCGCGCGGGAAAGCGCTCTGCGCACGGCAAGCAACGGAAAACGCCCGGACTTGCGGTCCGGGCGCTCCATTGTCTCGAAGGAGGTGGCGTTACTCCGCCGGCACCGCCAGGTCGCTCTCGATACCCAGCGGGTGCGGGATCTTGTTGAGCATCTCGGTCGGGCAGACCTGCACGAAGTTGGCCTTCTCGATTTCCCAGTTCTGCAGGATGTCCAGCGCCTTGCGGCTGCCGGTCTCCGCCGCGTGGCGCTCGACGAGGCCCTTCAGCTCGGCTTCCCAGTGCTCTTCCGCCACCGGGCAGGTCACCAGGCTCTCCATGTTCATCAGGTCCGGGGACAGGCCCTCGGGATCATAGAGATAGGCCATGCCGCCGGTCATGCCGGCGCCGAAGTTGGCGCCGATCGGACCGAGGATCACCGCGGTGCCGCCGGTCATATACTCGCAGCCGTTGGTGCCGCAGCCCTCGACCACCACATGCGCGCCCGAGTTGCGGACCGCGAAACGCTCGCCCGCCTTACCCGCGGCGAAGAGGTAGCCGTCGGTGGCGCCGTAGAGCACGGTGTTGCCGATGATCGTGTTGTTCGACGCGGTGAGCGGCGACATCATCGGCGGACGCACCACGATGGTGCCGCCCGACAGGCCCTTGCCGACATAGTCGTTGGCATCGCCCGAGACTTCCAGCTTCAGACCCGGGGCCGCGAAGGCACCCAGCGACTGGCCGGCCGAGCCGGTCAGCTTCACGTGCAGGTGGTCGGGCTGCAGCGCATTGCGCATGCCGAACTTGCTGACGATATGGCTCGAGGTTCGCGTGCCCACGGTGCGGTGCGTGTTCTGCACCGCGTAGGAGAGCTGCATCTTCTCGCCGTCCTCGAGGAAGCGGCTGCCGTCGCGGACGATCTCGGCGTCGAGCGTGTCGGGCACCACGTTCCGCTCTTTCGCGCGGTCGTAGACGATGTCGTCGGCCCCATCCACGCGGATCAGCAGCGGGTTGAGGTCGAGGTCATCGAGATGCTCCGCACCGCGGCTGACCTGGCTCAGCAGGTCGGCGCGACCGATCACCTCGTTCAGCGAGCGCGCGCCGATGGAGGCGAGGATCTCGCGCACCTCGGTGGCGTAGAAGGTGATCAGGTTCACCACCTTCTCGGCGTTGCCGGTGAACTTGTCGCGCAGCTCGGGGTCCTGGGTACAGACGCCCACCGGGCAGGTGTTCGACTGGCACTGGCGGACCATGATGCAGCCCATGGCGATCAGTGCGGCGGTGCCGATGCCGTATTCCTCGGCGCCGAGCATCGCGGCCATGACGATGTCACGCCCGGTGCGCAGGCCGCCGTCGGTGCGCAGCGTCACACGGTCGCGCAGCTTGTTCATCGCCAGAACCTGATGCGCCTCGGTGAGGCCCATCTCCCACGGCAGACCCGCGTATTTGATCGAGGTCGCCGGCGAGGCGCCGGTGCCGCCGTTGTGGCCCGAGATCAGGATGATGTCGGCCTTCGCCTTGGCAACGCCCGCGGCGATGGTGCCGACGCCCGAGGAGGCCACCAGCTTCACCGTCACCTTGCAGCGCGGGTTGATCTGCTTGAGGTCGTAGATCAGCTGCGCGAGATCCTCGATCGAGTAGATATCGTGGTGCGGCGGCGGCGAGATCAGCGTCACGCCCTCGGTCGAGTGGCGCAGGCGCGCGATCAGCTTGGTCACCTTCATGCCGGGCAGCTGGCCACCCTCGCCGGGCTTGGCGCCCTGCGCGACCTTGATCTCGAGTTCCTCGCAGTGGTTCAGGTACTCGGCGGTGACGCCGAAGCGGCCCGAGGCCACCTGCTTGACCTTCGCCGAGGGGTTGTCGCCGTTGGGCTCGGGCACGAAGTGTGCCGGATCCTCGCCGCCCTCACCGGAGTCGGACTTGGCGCCGATGCGGTTCATCGCGATGTTCAGCGTCTTGTGCGCCTCGGGCGAGAGCGCCCCTAGCGACATGCCCGGCGTCACGAAGCGCTTGCGGATCGAGGTGATGGATTCCACCTCCTCCAGCGGGATCGCCTCGCCGAGCGGCTTGATGTCCAGCAGGTCGCGCAGGTGGATCGGCGGGTTGGCCCGCATTGCCTTGGAGTAGGTCTTCCACAGCTCGTAGCTGGCCTTGTTGCAGGCCGCCTGCATCAGATGCATGTTCTGCGCGCCCCAGGCGTGGGTCTCGCCGGACTTGCGGGCCTTGTAGAAGCCGCCGATCGGCAGCACGTCGCGGCCGCCCTTGAAGCCGAGCGCGTGGACCTCTTCCGCCTTCTGCTGGATGCCGTGCACACCGATGCCCGAGATCCGCGACAGCATGCCGGGGAAATACTCGGCGCACATGGCGCGCGACAGGCCCACCGCCTCGAAGTTGAGACCGCCGCGGTAGGACGAGATCACCGAGATGCCCATCTTCGACATGATCTTCAGCAGGCCCTGGTCGATGGCCTCGCGGTAGCGCGCCACGGCCTCGGTCAGGCTGCCCTCGATCAGGCCGCGCGAGATGCGGTCGGCGATGCTGTCCTCGGCGAGGTAGGGGTTCACGATGGTCGCGCCGCAGCCGACGAGCACCGCGAAGTAATGCGGGTCGATGCATTCCGCCGAGCGCACGCCCAGCGAGCAGAACGTCCGCAGGCCCTTCTTGGTCAGCCAGCTGTGCACCGCCGAGGTGGCGAGGATCATCGGCATGGCGACCTTGCCGTCGCCCTGATGGTGGTCGGTCAGCACGATGTGACCGCCGCCCGAGCGCACGGCATCCTCGGCCTCGGCCCGGATGCGGGCCAGACCGTCACGCAGCGCGCCCTCGCCGGCGTCGGCGGGGAAGGTACAGTCGATCTCGACCAGACCGGCGTTGAAGTGCTTCGTCAGCTCCTCGAACTGCGCGTTGGCGACGAAGGGCGTGTCCAAAACCAGGATCTCGGTCTGCGCCGAGCTCTCGTCGAGCACGTTCTTGAGGTTGCCGAAGCGGGTCTTCAGCGACATCACGCGGAATTCGCGCAGGGAGTCGATCGGCGGGTTGGTCACCTGGCTGAAGTTCTGGCGGAAGAAGTGGCTCAGCGGCCGGTACTTCTTGGACAGGACCGCAGACGGGGTGTCGTCGCCCATCGAGGCGAGCATTTCCTTGCCGTCCTCGGCCATCGCCGAGAGCGACTGCTCCAGTTCCTCGATGCTGTAGCCCGCCGCGATCTGCCGCTTGCGCAGCTCGGCGCCCGAGAACAGCGGCTTTTCCGAGATCTTCGCGAGGCTCTCGTCGAGCTCGGTGATCTTGCCGACCCATTCGCCGAAGGGCTGGCTGCCGGCGAGGCGATCCTTGATCTCGGTGTCGCGGTAGAGCTTGCCCTCTTCCATGTCGACGGCGATCATCTGGCCCGGGCCAAGCGCGCCTTTTTCACGCACGGTCGACTCGTCGACCGGCACCATGCCCGCCTCGGAGCCGGCGATCAGCAGCCCGTCACCGGTGACCACGTAGCGCATCGGGCGCAGGCCGTTGCGGTCGAGTCCGCCGCAGACCCAGCGGCCGTCGGTCATGGCCAGCGCCGCGGGGCCGTCCCAGGGCTCCATCACCGAGTTCACGTAGGAATACATGTCGAGCCAGGCCTGCGGCAGCTCCACCGCCTGCTTCGACCAGGCCTCGGGGATCAGCATGGTCTTGGCCATCGGCGCGTTGCGCCCGGCGCGGACCAGCACCTCGAACACGGCGTCCAGCGCGGCGGAGTCCGACGCCCCGGTCGCGATGATCGGCTTGATGTCCTCGGCCATCTCTCCGAAGGTCGCCGAGGCCATGCGGATCTCGTGCGACTTCATCCAGTTGGTGTTGCCCTTGATCGTGTTGATCTCGCCGTTATGGGCGAGCATGCGGAAGGGCTGCGCCAGCCACCACTGCGGGAAGGTGTTGGTGGAATAGCGCTGGTGGTAGATCGCGAAGGCGGATTCGAAGCGCTCGTCCTGCAGGTCCGGGTAGAACACGGCGACCTGTTCGGCCAGCATCATGCCCTTGTAGATGATCGACCGGCACGACAGCGAGGCGATGTAGAGCCCGTTGATGCCCGCGGCAGCCGCGGCCTTCTCGATGCGGCGGCGGATGACGTAGAGCTCGCGCTCGAAGGTTTCTTCGTCCACGCCCTTGGCGTTGGAGATCAGGATCTGCTCGATCTCGGGACGGGTCGCATTGGCCTTCTCGCCGAGGCAGTCCACGCTCACCGGCACGTGGCGCCAGCCGTAGATGTAGTGGCCCATGCGCAGCACTTCGGTCTCGACGATGGTCCGGCAGGTTTCCTGCGCGGCAAAGTCGGTGCGCGGCAGGAAGACCTGGCCGACGGCCATCAGCTCGTCCTTGCGCGGCGCGTGGCCGGTGCGCTCGATCTGGTCGTAGAAGAAGCTGACGGGGATCTGCACGTGGATGCCCGCGCCGTCACCGGTCTTGCCGTCGGCGTCCACGGCACCGCGGTGCCAGATCGCCTTGAGCGCGGTGATGCCCGCCTCCACAACCTTGCGCGACGGTTTCCCGTCGATGGAGACGACAAGGCCGACGCCGCAGGAAGAGTGTTCATGCTCTTCGCGGAACAGGCCGTTCTCCTCCATCCACTTGCGCTTGGCTTCCTCTGCGGCAACCCAGTTTGCGTCGAAAGTGGTCATGGCTTAGCACCTCCATGGAAGGCCGCCGGGGCGGCCGGGATACGTGGCTGGCGCGCGGGGCGCCGAATGAAATGGCGCGTCATCGCGCCGTAATTCTGTGTCGCGGCTCAGGCGCCGCGGTTTTGGTCCTGCGGCTCAGGCGCCGCTGACGTCCGCACCGAATTTCTTCAGCGTCTCGGCGCGGGTGTATTTCGGATGCTCCCCGGTGAGCGCCCAGCTGTCGGGCTTCTCGTCCGCGAAGATCTCACTTTTCATCTCGAAGCCGTTGCCGTCCTCGAGGAGCCCGAGGCAGACCTCGTACTCCCCTGCCCCATCGACGCCCTTGTCGTAGCGGTACCAGAGCACCGAGCCGCAGGTGCCGCAGAAGTGCCGGGAGGCCCAATCCGAGCTGCGGAAGCTGCGGATCGCATCGGCACCCTCGATCGAGATCGCCGCCTCAGGCACGTTCACCGCAAACAGCGCCGATCCGGCCCAGCGGCGGCACTGCTCGCAATGGCAGACGCCGAAGCTACCGAACTCGGTCACGGTGAAGCGTACCGCGCCGCACAGGCATTGTCCGGTCTTCTGCGTCATGCACCGCTCCTTTCTCGGCGAGGGTCAGCCGCGCTGACCTCTCCTCGGGCGTTGGTTTCGGGGGCTGCACATCCCCTGCGCAGGTTGCGTTCCGGGGATGTGCAGGGATTCGGCGGGACTTACTCGGCGGCGATGGCCGCGAGCTTGTCGAAGTCCTTGAGCACGTGCTCGGCGCAGTCGCGGCCGTCACGGATCGCCCAGACCACCAGCGAGGCACCGCGCACGATGTCGCCCACGGCATAGACACCCGGCAGCGCGGTCCGGCCAGAGGTGAACTCGGCCTTCACGGTGCCCCAGCGGGTCACTTCCAGCTCGGGCGCGCCCCAGAGGGTCTGCAGTTCCTCGGGCTCGAAGCCGAGCGCCTTGATCACCAGGTCGGCGGGCTCCTCGTAGTCCGCGCCTTCGATCAGCTCGGGGGCCTGACGGCCGGTCGCGTCGGGATGGCCGAGGCGCATCTTCTGCACCATCACCGCCTCGACGGTCTCGTCACCCTTGAAGCCCTTCGGTGCGGTCAGCCACTCGAACTGTACGCCCTCTTCCTCGGCGTTCGCGGTTTCGCGCTGCGAGCCGGGCATGTTGGCGCGGTCGCGGCGGTAGAGGCACTTCACGCTCTCGGCACCCTGGCGGATCGCGGTGCGCAGGCAGTCCATGGCGGTGTCGCCGCCGCCGATCACCACGACCTTCTTGCCCTTGGCATTCAACTCGCCGCTTTCGTACTCGGGCACGGTGTCGCCGAAGTTGGCGGTGCGGTTCGAAGCGGTGAGATAGTCGATCGCCTTGACGATGCCCTTGGCTTCCGAACCCGGGCCGCGCAGGTCGCGCGACTTGTAGACGCCGGTGGCGATGATCACCGCATCATGCTGATCGCGGATTTCGTCGAAGCTCAGGTCCTCGCCGACATTGCAGTTGAAGACGAAGCGCACGCCGCCGTCCTCGAGCTGCTTGATGCGGCGCATGACCACGTCCTTCTCGAGCTTGAAGCCCGGGATGCCGTAGGTCAGCAGGCCGCCGCCACGGTCGTAGCGGTCATAGACGGTCACCTGAACGCCGGCGCGGCGCAGCATGTCGGCCGCGGCGAGGCCGCCGGGGCCCGCGCCGATGATGCCAACGCTCTCCGAGCGCTCGGACACCGGGGCGGCCGGTTTCACCCAGCCCTGCTCCCAGGCGGTGTCGGTGATGTATTTTTCGACAGAGCCAATGGTCACGGTGCCGTGACCGGATTGCTCGATCACGCAGTTGCCTTCGCACAGGCGGTCCTGCGGGCAGATGCGGCCGCAGATCTCCGGGAAGGTGTTGGTGGCCTGGCTGATCTCGTAGGCTTCCTCCAGACGGCCGGTCGCGGTGAGACGCAGCCAGTCGGGGATGTTGTTGTGCAGCGGGCAGTGCGACTGGCAGTAGGGCACCCCGCACTGGCTACAGCGGCTCGCCTGCTCCTCGGCCTTGGCCTTGGCGAACTCAGCGTAAATTTCGTCGAAGTCGTGGCTGCGGACGGACGCCTCCCGCTTCTCGGGCATGTCGCGCTCGATCTTCACGAATTTCAGCATGGGTTGCTTTGCCATGATGCCTTGTCTCCAAGCAAATCAATCGGTCGGGCTTCATTACAGAAGGTCTAAACCGAATAAAAGTCAGAGGTACTGACCTATATTGATAAAAATTTGCCTCGCTTCGCTGGCTCGGGGGCAAGTTGATCAAAAAATAGGTCCGATAACGGACCAAATTGCCCCTTTCCCCCTGAAAACTAAGGGCCTATAGCGAAAAGGGCCATTTCTGCGGAGACCTGCGTACATGCCCCTGTCTCAACTCATTATCCTCGCGCTCATCCAGGGCATCACCGAGTTTCTCCCGATTTCCTCCTCGGGTCACCTGATTCTCCTCCCCGGGCTGACCGGCATGGAAGATCAGGGCCAGGTGATCGACGTCGCGGTGCATGTCGGCACGCTCTTCGCGGTTGTGCTCTATTTTTGGAGCGACGTGCGCGTCGGGCTCGCGGGCATCCCACGCATGCTGACCGGCAAGATCGACACCCCCGGCTCGAAGCTCGCCTTCCTGCTTGCCGTCGCCACCGTGCCGGTGATCCTCGTCGGGCTGATCCTGAACCTCACCGGCCTGTCCGACATGCTGCGTTCGATCGCGGTGATCGGCTGGACCATGCTGATCTTCGGCATCGTGCTGTGGTGGGCGGACCAGAAAGGGCCGGTCGAGAAGACCGAAGAAGATTGGAACCTCAAGGACGCCATCAAGCTCGGCCTGTGGCAGGCCGTGGCGCTGATCCCCGGCACTTCGCGCTCGGGCATCACCATCACCGGCGCGCGGCAGATGGGCTACAAGCGCCACGATGCGGCGAAGATCTCGATGCTGATGTCGATCCCGACGATCCTGGCCTCGGGCGTTCTGCTCGGCGCCGAGGTGATCGGCAGCGCCGACGCGCAGGCCGCCAGGGACGGCGCCATCGCCGCCGGCTTCGCCTTTGTCTCGGCGCTGCTCGCGCTGACCCTGATGATGCGGCTGCTGCGCTCGGTGAGCTTCACCCCCTACGTGATCTACCGGGTGATCCTCGGGGTTGTCCTGCTGGTCATCGCCTATAGCTGAGCACCGGCTTGGAGCCTTCCGGAAATGGGAAGGCCCCGAAGTTCGGGGAAACTCCGGGGCCGTTGATCTGCCCGGGACCGGCGGGGGAGCCGGCAGGGACAGTAAAAGGGCAGTCAACCTCGCTCGTCTTCACAGCTGCGCGACGGTGCGATAAGTGCAGCTAAATCAGCGATTTCGGTAAGTGCAACGCAGGGATTGCATTCGCGCGGATTCCCGCCGTGCGCGAGTCGGCTCACAGGCAAGAAACCGCCCACGCCGAAGCCGCCACAAAATCAAACGCGGTGATAAGGACTTCCGGCAAGGATCGAAGCGGCCCGGTAGAGCTGCTCGGAGAGCATCACCCTGACCAGCATGTGCGGCCAGACCATCTGGCCAAAGCTGAGCGCCATGTCCGCCTCTGCCCGCAGCGACGGGTCGATCCCGTCCGCGCCGCCGATGACGAAGGCGAGATCCCCCACGCCGCCATCTCGGATCTCGCCGAGCCGATGTGCAAAATCGGGCGAGCTCATCAGCTTCCCGCGCTCATCGAGAATGCACAGCCGGGCATCCGAGGGAATCGCCTTGCGCAGCAACACGGCCTCGGCGGCCATGCCACCGCCCTTGCGGTCCTCGACCTCGGTCACCGTCACCGGCCCCAGTCCAAGCGCCCGTCCCGTGCGGTCGAAGCGCTTGAGGTAATCGTCAATCAGATCGCGCTCGGGGCCAGACCGAAGCCGGCCCACGACGCAGAGATGCACGCGCATGAACGCTCCCGGTCAGGTCGCGCTCTGGGTCACCTTGCCCAGCGGCATCCACATCTTTTCGAGCTGGTAGAACTCGCGGACCTCGGGACGGAACACGTGGACGATCACATCGCCCGCGTCGATCAGCACCCAGTCGCCGGTCTCTTCGCCCTCGGTCTTGCACAGGACGCCCAGCTCATGCTTCAGATCCTCGGCGAGCTTCTGCGCGATCGAGGCCACCTGCCGCGACGAACGTCCCGAGCAGATCACCATGTGGTCGCAGACGGAGGTCTTGCCGCGCAGATCGATCTGCACGACCTCTTCCGCCTTGTTGTCGTCGAGAGACTTGAGGACAGCGGCGAGGATAATCTCGCTCGTGACCTCGGGTTGGGTCAGCCCGCTCATGGGCATCCCCGCAACAGCGGCACCGGCCGCATCGGCAGTAAGTGACAGGACATTGTCCTCCTTCATGGCACGCGCCGAATGTGACCCCGGCGCCGGGCCCTTATAAGATAGCATCGGAGAGGGCTTTTCTCAACGTTGCGGCGAAAGATCGCCCCTTATCCGGGACAGCAGGCTGATTCAACGCCTAAAACGGTGGGGCGCGACAAGGCGCCCCACGCGCGACTCGGGTCTCGGGTCAGGAACCGCGCTCAGGCGCCCCAGGGAATCCACACGGTCTGCACCTCGGTCGCCGCCTCGAGGAAGGCTTCGCCCTCCCCCGCCGCCGAGCTCCAGTCACGGGCCTTGCCGTGGTTCACCCAGCTGCGCTTGAGGTTGCCCGCCGCGCCTGCCTCGATGACCTTCGAGAGCTCCGACGACGAGAAGCTCCACACCGCCTCGACATCCATGTGGCTGGCCAGCGTCGGCGCCAGATCCTCATGCGGGCCGGTGAGGATGTTGACCACCCCGCCCGGCAGGTCCGAGGTGTCGAGCACCTGGTAGAAATCCGTCGCCGCCAGCGGGAAGGGCTCGGAGGCGACCAGCACCACGCGGTTGCCCATGGCGATGGCCGGCGCCATGACAGAGACCAGCCCCAGCAGCGGCGCCTCGTCCGGGCAGAAGGCGCCGATGACGCCGGTCGGCTTGCGCAGGGACAGCGCGGTACCGCGCAGCGGCACTGGCTTTACCGCGCCTTCGTACTTGTCGGCCCAGGCGGCATAGGTGAAGAGCCGGTCGACCGAGGCCTCGACCTCTGCCGCGCCCCCCTTGCCGCCTGTCATGGCATCGATCCGCGCCGCGAACTCTCTGGCCCGCGCCTGCAGGTTCTCTGCGATGAAGTAGATCACCTGCGCGCGGTTGTGCGCCGTTGCTGCGGACCAGCCCGAAGCGCCCCGCGCCGCCTCGACGGCGTTGCGGATGTCCTTGCGCGACGAGATCGGCGCCTGCCCCAGCAGCTTGCCCTTCTTGTCGTAGATGTTCTGCGCGTAGCCGCCGTCGGGCCGCGCCTGCTTGCCGCCGATATAGAGCTTGGCGGTGCGGTCCACGTCCTGCGGTTCGGCGCTCTCACCGGCAAACGGCTCGACCTTCTTCAGTGCCTTCGCCTTGCCTGCGGCACGGGTGTAGGCCGCGAGGCCCTCCCAGCCGCCCTCGCGACCAAAGCCGCTCTCGCGCAGCCCGCCGAAAGGCGCCGCCGCATCGAACATGTTCGAGCCATTGACCCAGACCACCCCGGCCTCGAGCTTCGGTGCCACGTCGAGCGCGGTGTTGATGTTCTCGGACCAGACCGAGGCGGCGAGCCCGTAGCGGGTGTTGTTGGCGATCTGCACCGCCTCGGAGGGCGTTCGGAAGGTGGTCGAGACCAGCACCGGACCGAAGATCTCTTCCTGCATCAACAGCGAGGCGGGCGAGAGACCCGTCACCAGCGTCGGCGCGATGAAGCAGCCCTCGGGCGCAGCGCAGCCGGTATAGACCTCGCCCTCACCGCTTGCCTTGGCCATCAGCGCCTCGATCCGGGCCTTCTGCTCGGGGTCGACGATGGCGCCGATGTCGATGCACTTGTCGAGCGGGTCGCCCATGCGCAGCTTGTCCATCCGCGCCTTGAGCTTGTCGTGGAAGCGCTCGGCGATGCCCTCCTGGACCAAGAGGCGCGAGCCCGCGCAGCAGACCTGCCCCTGGTTGAACCAGATGGCATCCACCAGCCCTTCGACCGCGCTATCGAGGTCTGCGTCTTCAAAGACCACATAGGCCGACTTGCCGCCCAGCTCGAGCGTCAGCGACTTGCCGCTGCCGGCGGTGGCGGCGCGGATCTTGCGGCCCACCTCGGTGGAGCCGGTGAAGGCGATCTTATCGACCTCGGCGCCGGTGATCATCTCGCCCACGGTGCCGTCACCGGTGACGATGTTCACGACGCCCTTCGGCAGCCCGGCCTGCTGGCAGAGATCGGCAAAGCAGAGCGCAGTGAGCGAGGTCCATTCGGCGGGCTTCAGTACCACCGTGTTGCCCATCGCCAGCGCCGGAGCGATCTTCCAGGCCAGCATCAGCAGCGGGAAGTTCCACGGCACGATCTGGCCGCAGACGCCCAGCGCCTCCCGCCCCGGCAGCTCCGCGTCCATCAGCTGCGCACAGCCCGCGTGGTAGTAGAAATGCCGCGCCACGAGCGGCACGTCGATGTCGCGGCTCTCGCGGATCGGCTTGCCGTTGTCGAGGGTCTCCAGCACCGCGAGCAGCCGCGAATGCTTCTGCACCAGTCGCGCCAGCGCGTAGAGGAAGCGCGCGCGCCCCTTGCCGCCCAGCTTCGCCCAGGCCGGCTGCGCCGCGCGCGCGGCCTTCACCGCCGCGTCGACATCGCCCTGCGTCGCCTGCGTGACCTCGGCCAGCACCTCACCGGTGGCCGGATTGCGGCTCTCGAAGGTCTGCCCCGGCTTGGTGAAGCCGCCGTCGATGAAGCAGCCGAAGCGCGAGCCCTGGTCCACGATCCAGGTCAGCGCATCCGCGGCGCTCTCGGGCGAGGGTCCATAATCCATGCTCTCGAAAATCTCTTTCACGCTCATGTCCGTCGTCTCCAGTTCCGCAGATGCGCCATCAGCTCGTGGCGTGGCGCCAGGAGGCCGAATAGGCCCCGGTCACGTGATGCTCGAGCTGCCGCTCGATGTCGCCCAGCAGCGAGGAGGCGCCGAAGCGGTAGAGGTCCGGCCGCAACCAGCGGTCGCCGAGCTCTTCCTTGACCAGCGCGAGATAGGTCACCGCGTCCTTGGCCTTCGAGATGCCGCCCGCGGGCTTGTAGCCGACGCGGTAGCCGGTTTCCTCGTAATACTCGCGGATCGCCCGCATCATCACGAGGCTGACCGGCAGCGTGGCGTTGACGCTCTCCTTGCCGGTCGAGGTCTTGATGAAATCGGCGCCCGCCATCATGCAGACCATCGAGGCACGCGCGACGTTCTGCAGCGTGCCGAGCTCGCCGGTGGCGAGGATCGCCTTGACGTGCGCCTCGCCGCAGGCCTCGCGGAAGGCGCGCATCTCGTCGTAGAGCGCCTGCCAATCGCCAGTCAGCACGTGGCGACGCGAGATGACGATGTCGATCTCCCGCGCGCCGGCCTTCACGCTCTCGGTGATCTCGGCGACGCGCAGATGGAAGGGCGAGAGACCCGCCGGAAAGCCGGTCGAGACCGCCGCCACCGGGATTCCGGTGCCTTCAAGCGCCTCGACGGCAGGGGCGATCATGTCGTGGTAGACGCAGACCGCGCCCGTGGTCAGCCCCTCGAGCCCCAGCGCCTCGAGGATATCCGCCCGCACCGGCTGGCGCGCCTTGGCGCAGAGCCGCGCCACGCGGCCCGGCGTGTCATCGCCTGCCAGCGTGGTCAGGTCGATGCAGGAGATCGCCCGCGCAAGCCAGGCCGCCTGGTAGTCCTTCTTCACCGAGCGCCGCCCCGGCAGGGTCGCGGCGCGGCGTTCGATCGCCGAGCGATTGGCGGTGGCGCGCATCACCCGGTCCATGTCGAGCGGCATGCCCGGATTGCGCGGCTCGTGGAGCTGCGGCAGCAGGCTGGTTTCGGATCGGCTCATCGTCTCGGTCATCACTGGGGTCCTCCGGCGGGAAGGGTCGCATGGCCCCCACGCTTCGGCAAGCGGGCCACAGCTGCGGATACGTGTCAAAACCCCGCGCAGCAAGGGTGTTGTCCCGGCCGGGATCCGCCCGACCGCGAAAGGCCGCGCTTTGCCATGACGCGGCAGGCAAGATCAAGCCCAGGAACGGCAGCCGGCAAGGCGCCGCCCTGTCCCGGCCTCTTGCCCGTGGCTCGCCTGTGCAGGCGTATTTGGAAAGAGAAGAAGCAAGGCGCCGCGCCCGGCCCCTTCTTCTCTTTCCAAATACGCAAATCCCGCCCGCGCCAAAGAGAGCGCCGCTCGGCAGGCCCGCGCCGCAACCCGCTTGCAAACCGCGGCGCCCGGCAAGAAAGCTGGCGCGGAAAGAGGAGACAGCCATGATCGCCATCATCTTCGAGGTCATCCCCGCCGAGGGACGCAAGGACCAGTATCTCGACATCGCCGCCGCCATGCGCCCCATGGTCGAGGAGGTCGAGGGGTTCATCTCTGTCGAGCGCTTCCAGAGCCTCACCAATCCGGAGAAACTGCTCTCGCTCAGCTTCTTCGAAGACGAGGCGGCGGTGGCGCGCTGGCGGAGCCTGGCCGCGCATCGCGGCGCGCAGAAGGCCGGGCGCGAGGGGATCTTCGCGGGTTACCGGCTGCGGGTCTGCCAGGTGCTGCGCGACTACGGCATGGAGGACCGCGCCGAGGCGCCGCAGGACTGCCTCGCCGAGCATGGCTGAAACGCGAAACGCGGGCCCGAAGGCCCGCGTTTGATACTAATGCCGCTTTGAACCGGCGGTCGTGGCTCAGCAGCCCGCCTTGATGATCGCCTCGGCGAGGATCGGCACGGTGGTCTTGTTCAGACCCGCGATGTTCAGCCGCGAGTCGCCGACCATGTAGATGCCGTGATCGCGGCGCATGGCCTCGACCTGCTCCGGCGTTGCGCCGAGGCGCGAGAACATGCCGCGGTGCTGGGCGATGAAGCCGAAGCGGTCCGAGCCCGACAGGCGCTGAAGCTCGGCGGCCAGCTGCTCGCGCAGGCCCAGCATCGACAGGCGCACCTCCTCCAGCTCGGCGGCCCAGTCGGCGCGCAGCTCCGGGTCGTTCAGCACCATGGTCACCAGCCGCGCGCCGTGATCGGGCGGGAAGGAATAGTTCTGGCGGTTGAGGTAGTTCAGCGTGCCCTGGTTCAGCTTCTTTGCCGAGGCGTCGCTGCTGACGGCCATCAGCAGGCCGGTGCGCTCTCGGTAGATGCCGAAGTTCTTCGAGCAGGAGGCGGCGATCAGGCACTCGGGCACCGAGGAGGCGACGAGGCGCACGCCCGCGGCATCTTCCTCGAGACCGTCGCCGAAGCCCTGGTAGGCGATGTCGATCATCGGCGTGCCCTGCTTTTCCAGCAGCAGCTCGGTCACGGCTTTCCACTGCGAGATGTTCAGGTTGGCGCCGGTGGGGTTGTGGCAGCAGCCGTGCAGCAGCACCACGTCGCCGGGCATCACCTGGTGCAGATCGGCGATCATGCCGACGAAGTCGACGCCCCGGGTCTCATTGTCGAAGTAGCGGTAGGGGACGATCTCGAGCCCCATGTGCTTGAGGATCGACAGGTGGTTCGGCCAGGTCGGATCCGAGACGAAGACGCGCGCCTTGGGGTTGGCCATCTTGATCATGTCGAAGGCCTGGCGCACCGCGCCGGTGCCGCCCGGGGTCGCCGCGGCGGCGATGTTCTCGCGCGGGACCGCGTCGCCCAGCACCAGCGTCGAGAGCGCCTCGGCAAAGGCCGGATCACCGGCGAGGCCGGTGTAGGCCTTGGTGGTCTCACTCTCCCAGAGCTGCTTTTCCGCCGCCTTGATGGCGCGCATGACCGGCGTGTTGCCGCTGGCGTCCTTGTAGACGCCGACCCCGAGGTCGACCTTCTGCGCGCGCGGGTCCTCTTTGTAGGCCTGCATCAGCATCAGGATCTTGTCGGCGGGTTGCTCTTTCAGAGTTTCGAACATCAGTCCTCTCCGGTGGCGACGGGCAGCGTGGGGAATTGCCCCCACTCGGTCCAGGACCCGTCATATAGGGCGTGATCGGTCTTGCCCAAGCGGGTCAGGGCAAGGCTCAGGATGGCGGCGGTGACGCCCGAGCCGCAGCTGGTGATCGCCGGCTTGCTCAGGTCGACCCCGGCCGCCTCGAAGGCGGCGCGCAGCGCCTCGGGCGATTTCAGCGTCTGGTCGGGGTTCAGCAACACCGAGAAGGGCACGTTCTTCGAGCCGGGGATATGCCCCGAGCGCAGCCCCGGACGCGGCTCGGGCACCTCGCCGCGGAAACGGGCGGGCGCGCGGGCGTCGATGATCTCGTGGTCGCGCAGCTTGGAGGCGGCGGAGACCTGCGTGACGTCCTTCACCAGGTGGTTCTGGCGGCGCACCATCATGTGGCGGTCGCGGATGACGGGCGGCAGATCCTCGACCTCGCGGCCCTCGGACTGCCATTTCGGCAGGCCGCCATCGAGCACGGCGATGTCGTCATGGCCCATCAGCTTGAACAGCCACCAGACGCGGGCGGCGGAAAACAGGCCGGCGCCGTCGTAGACGACGATCTGATGGCCGTCGCCGACCCCCATGGCGCGCATGCGGGACATGAACTTGTCTACCGGCGGCACCATGTGCGGCAACTCCGAGCGCAGGTCGGAGATCTCGTCAATGTCGAAGAAGCGCGCGCCCGGAATGTGCACGGCCTCGTATTCGGCCTTGGGATCGCGTCCCGAGCCGGGCATGTACCAGCTCGCGTCGAGCAGGCGCAGGTCCGGATCCTTCAGGTGGCGCGCCAGCCAGTCGGTCGACACGAGCGTCTTGGGGTCGTCACTTGCCATCACCTCTCCCCGGGGCAGTCAGCATCGCCTCGTCTCTAAGGTGCAAGCCCCGGACTCGCAAGGGCGCGTTGCCCCGCGCCGCAGCTCAGCCGCGTTCCTTGAGCAGGCGCTGCTTCTGACGGTTCCAGTCGCGCTTGGCCTCGGTCTCGCGCTTGTCGTGGGTCTTCTTGCCCTTGGCGATGCCGATCTTCAGCTTAACCATGCCCTTGTGGTTGAAATACATGACCAGCGGCACGATCGTCATGCCCTTGCGCTGGGTCTCGTTCCACAGGCGCGCCAGTTCCTTGCGCGAGACCAGCAGCTTGCGGCGGCGGCGCTCCTCGTGCGGGAACATCGCGCGGGTGTAGGGCGCGATGTAGGAGTTCACCAGCCACAGTTCGCCCTCTTCCACCGCGGCGTAGCTCTCGGCGATGTTGGAGCTGTTCTCACGCAGGCTTTTGACCTCCGAACCGGACAGCACGATACCGCATTCGATATCGTCCTCGATTGCGTAGTCGAAGCGCGCACGCCGGTTCTCGGCGATGATCTTGTAGTTCGGGTCGGACTTCTGCTTGGCCATGATGGGTGCACATAGGGTCTGAGGGGCGCTCTGTCCATATGGCGCTGCCGAGATTGGCGCTCAGGCCGGGCGCCGGATACGCGCGCAGCGGGCCGGAAGCGGGCTCTGCCCCAGAGGCGCCGCGCGCCGCTCTCCCGGGATACTTGTATCTTGGCGAAGGTGCAGGAGTGTGAGGATGCCCTCTTCGTCTAGAGGAAAATATCCCCGCTGGAGGCATTCGGCCGCGCCGCCCTCGGCGCGCTGGGACCGGGCAAGGCAGCGCCACATGTTCTTGCTCCTTTTTTCAGCGGTGCTAACACGGAAGGCAAGGCGCGCGCCGCGCCGCGGGGCTTTGCTGTTCCGCGCGGGCCGGTGCGCCAGTATCGACAGGAGAACGACCCATGCCAGAGGACCGGCAGATGCAGCGCTACCCCCGCAACATGATTGGCCACGGCCCCGACCGCCCCGACGCCCAATGGCCCGGCGGCGCGAAGATCGCCGTGCAGTTCGTGCTCAACTACGAAGAGGGCGGCGAGAACTGCGTGCTGCACGGGGACGCGGCCTCCGAAGCCTTCCTGTCGGACATCGCGGGCGCGGCGCAATGGCCGGGCCAGCGGCACTGGAACATGGAGTCGATCTACGAATACGGCGCCCGCGCCGGCTTCTGGCGGCTCCACCGCCTCTTCACCGGCTACGACATGCCGCTGACTATCTACGGCGTCGCCACCGCGCTGGCGCGCTCGCCCGAGCAGGTCGAGGCGATGAAGGACGCGGGCTGGGAGATTGCCTCGCACGGGCTCAAGTGGGTCGAGCACAAGGACATGCCCGAGGCGGAGGAGCGCGCCTCCATCGCCGAGGCGATCCGCCTGCACACCGAGGTCGTGGGGGAGCCGCCGCGCGGTTGGTACACCGGGCGCTGCAGCGAGAACACCGTTCGGCTGGTCGCCGAGACCGGGGCGATGGATTACATCTCCGACACCTATGACGACGACCTACCCTACTGGCTCGAGGTCGGGGACCGCGACCAGCTGATCATCCCCTACACGCTCGAGGCCAACGACATGCGCTTCGCCACCTCGCCCGGCTGGATCGAGGGCGAGATGTTCTACACCTACCTCAAGGATGCCTTCGACACGCTGATCCTCGAGGGCGCGGCGGGCAAGCCGGCGATGATGTCGGTGGGGCTGCACTGCCGGCTCATCGGTCGGCCGGGGAAAATGGCCGGGCTGAAACGCTTCCTAGACTACATCGGCGGCTTCGAGGGGGTCTGGACCCCGACCCGGCTGGAGATCGCCGAGCATTGGGCAAAGACCCATCCGCCGAAGAAGGGCCCGCGCCCCTCGACCATGGACCGCGAGACTTTCGTCGGCACCTTCGGCGGCATCGTCGAGCATTCGTCCTGGGTCGCCGAGCGCGCCTTCGGCCTGGAGCTGGGCGCGGCGCATGACCGTCCGGCGGGGCTGGCCAATGCGCTCGCCCGCGTGCTGCGCACCGCCTCGCGCGAGGAACGCCTGGGCGTGCTGCAGGCGCACCCGGATCTCGCCGGCAAGCTGGCCGAGGCGAAGCGGCTGACCGGGGACAGCACCGCCGAGCAGGCCAGCGCCGGGCTCGACGCGCTGACCGACGCCGAACGCGCGCGGTTCACGGAGCTGAACACGGCCTATGTCGAGAAGCACGGCTTTCCCTTCATCATCGCGGTGCGCGACCATGACAAGGCCGGCATCCTCGCCGCCTTCGAGCGGCGCATCGCGCATGACACCGAGACCGAATTCGCCGAGGCCTGCCGCCAGGTGGAACGCATCGCCCGCCTGCGGCTGGAGACGATCCTGTGAGCACGACCGAAATGACCAAGGCCGCGATGACCAAGACCTACGCCTTCCCGCCCGCCGGCATGCCGGCGCGCAGCGACTCCCCGCAGGGGGCCGCGGTCTTCACCACCGCCTATGCCTTCATCCCGGCGGGCACGATGCGCGACATCGTCACCTCCTTCCTGCCCGGCTGGCAGCAGACCCGCGCCTGGATCATCGCCCGCCCGCTCTCGGGTTTCGCCGAGACCTTCGCGCAATACGCCGTGGAGCTGGCGCCGGGCGGCGGCAGCAACGCTCCCGAGCCCGACCATGATGCGCAGGCGGCGATCTTCGTCGCCGAGGGCACCGCGCGGCTGACCCTGGGCCGCGACAGTCACGCGCTGCGCGCGGGCAGCTACGTCTACCTGCCGGCCAGCTCGGTCTGGACGCTGTGGAACACTGGCGATGTGCCGTTCAAGTTCCACTGGATCCGCAAGCGCTGGCAGCCGGCCGAGGGGCTTTCCGCGCCGGATGCGATCATCAGCCATGACGACGAGGTGCCGATCTCCTGGATGCCGGACAACGAGGGGCTCTGGGGCACGCAGCGCTTTGCCGATCCGCTCGACGTCCGCCACGACTTCCACGCCAATATCGTCACCTTCGGCAAGGGCGGGCGCATCCCGTTTGCCGAGACCCACGTGATGGAGCACGGGCTCTACGTGCTGGAGGGCCGGGCGCGCTATCTGCTCAACCAGGATTGGGTCGACGTCGGCCCGGGCGATTTCATGTGGCTGCGCGCCTTCTGCCCGCAGGCCTGCATCGTCGACGACAGCGAACGCTTCCGCTACCTGCTCTACAAGGACGTCAACCGCCACGTCTCCCTGGCGCCCTTCGGAGCGGCACGATGAGGCAGGTTACGGCGAAACCTCTCACCGCGGGAGCCTTTGCGCCTTTTGGCGAGGTGCTCGAGGTCAATGGCGCGGCGGACAAGATCATCAACCAGGGGCTCTGCGGGCGACACCATGACCGCGCCGCGCTGGACTTCGGCCCCGAGGGGCGGGCCGGCATCAGCCTCTTCGACGCCGAGCCGCGCGCGCTGCCCTATACGCTGGAGCTGGTCGAGCGGCACCCGGAGGGCAGCCAGGCCTTCGTGCCGATGCATCAGAACGAGTGGCTGGTGATTGTCGCCGAGCCCGGCCCGGGTGCGAACGAGACGCCCGGCGAGGTGCATGCCTTCCTCGCCGCACCGGGACAGGGGATCAATTTCCACCGCGGCACCTGGCACGGGGTGCTGACGCCCCTGCACGCGCCGGGGCTGTTTGCCGTGGTCGACCGCATCGGTGCCACGCCGAACCTCGAAGAACATTGGCTGGAGGCGCCGCTGCTGATCACCCGGGGCTGACCGCCCCTCCCCCGCGCAGACGCCCGGCAGAGGCGGCGGGTCATCTCATAACCACGACGCAACAACGACGAGGGAGACTATGAATGACTGACGCAACCGCCCCCAAGGGCCACCCCATCGGCACGCCGGAACAGCTGGCAGATCCCGACTATATGCCGCCGCTCGGCAAGGCCGTGCCGCTGGGGCTGCAGCACGTGCTGGCGATGTTCGCCTCGAACGTCACCCCGGCGATCATCATCGCCGGGGCCGCGGGCTTCGGCTACGGCTCGAACAGCCCGGACTTCCCCAACATGATCTACATGATCCAGATGGTCATGCTGTTCGCCGGCATCGCCACGCTGTTCCAGTCGATCGACCTCGGTCCGGTGGGCGCGCGGCTGCCGATCGTACAGGGCACGTCCTTTGCCTTCCTGCCGGTGATGATCCCGGCGGTGGCCGGGCAGGGCATTGCGGGCATGGCCGGGCTGATGACCGGCATCGTGATCGGCGGGCTGTTCCACTTCTCGCTCGGCTTCATCGTCACCAAGATCCGCCACGCGCTGCCGCCGCTGGTCACCGGGCTGATCGTGCTGATGATCGGTCTCGCGCTGCTGAAGGTCGGAATTCAGTACGCCGCGGGCGGCGTGCCGAAGCTGGGCACGCCGGAGTTCGGCAGCCTCGCCATGTGGCTGCCCGCGCTGGTGGTGATCCTGGTGACGCTGGCGGTGAAGTTCTTCACCCGCGGGCTGCTGTCGCTCTCGGCGGTGCTCGTGGGGCTCGTGGCGGGCTATCTCGTGTCGCTGGCCATGGGGCAGGTCAGCTTCGGCAGCGTCGCCAACGCGCCGGTCTTCGAGCTGCCCATGCCGTTCCGCTGGGGCATCGAGTTCAACGCCGCGATCATCATCGGCATGTGCTTCATGGCAATCATCTCGGCGATCGAGACCGTGGGGGATGTCTCGGGCATCACCAAGGGTGGCGCGGGGCGCGAGGCCACCGACCGCGAAGTCGGCGGCGCAACCTTCGCCGACGGCCTCGGCTCGGCTGTCGCCGGGGTCTTCGGCGGGCTGCCCAACACCTCGTTCAGCCAGAACGTCGGGCTGATCTCGATGACCGGGGTGATGAGCCGCCATGTAGTGACCATCGGCGCGCTCTTCCTGATCGTCTGCGGCCTGGTGCCGAAAGTCGGGGCGGCGGTTTCGACCGTACCGATCAACGTGCTGGGCGGCGCGGTCATCGTGATGTTCGGCATGGTCTGCGCCGCGGGCGTCAACATGCTCTCGGAGGTGGTCTGGAACCGCCGCAACATGGTGATCTTCGCCATCTCGCTCTCGGTCGGTTTCGGGCTGCAGCTCGAACCCTCGGCGCTGCAGCACCTGCCCCAGACGGCACAGGTGCTGCTGACCTCGGGGCTTCTGCCCGCGGCGGGCCTGTCGATCCTGCTCAACCTGCTGCTGCCCGAAGACCTGCACTGAGGCGCCGCGGATCCGGTTGGCGCGCTCAGTCGCGCCGACCCTCGCGATACCCGTCGCGATGCCCATCGCGGCTCCACTCGCCGTGCCGATCCCGGTCGGACGCGCCACGGCGGCCTGCAATCCGCCAGCCGGACTGCTGGAGGCATTGCGCCGAGAAGACGTGCTCCTTGTCCTTGCCGATGCGGATCTTCTTGCGGCAGCGGTCGGGCAGCGCGTCGGTGCGCACCGCGCCGCTGCGCAGGCAGGAGCGCTGCATCACCGGCCCCCGCTCGCCGCGCACCTCGCGCAGGCAGGCGCCCGGAAGCACGCCCCGCGGCTGCGCATGCGACTGGAACTGCGACTGCCCGGGCCGGCCCTCGAAGCTGTAGGGGCGCGGCAGGTAGGGGGCCGGGTTCGGCGCGCGCCAATGGGTCTCCTGCTGGGCCTTCTTCTTTTCCTTCTCCTCCTTCTCGCGCTTGCGCTCGTCCGCGCGCGCCTCGCTGACCGCCTTGCCGATGATGTAGATGAGGGCCGCGCCACCCAGGACCTTGGCCACGTCCTGCGGCTCTGCGGCGCGGGCGGGAGCCGCGTTGAAGCCGGTGACGATGAGCGAGGCCGCGAGCACGCCGGCGATGAACTTCCTGGACATGGGCTGTCTCCTTCGGGGAACCTGTAGGGCATCACGGCACCCGCCGCGATCTGACCCGAGCCTCGGCCCGCCCCGGCAAAACAGGCAATATCTCTCCGATGTTATCGGATATCCGCCACCTATCCGTCCGGGGCTATTGAATTGCTGCCGCCGCGCGCTCAGTGTCCACCCATGACCACGCCGCTTCTCGCCCTCTCGCTTCTGCTCGCCCTCGGCGCCACTGCGGCGCAGGCCGAGTGCTATGCCGAGTACAAGGCCAAACAGGACGACCCGCTGCGCCTGCAGTACGGCGTCGCCCTTCTGCCGACGGAAACCTGCCCGTCAAAGAACACCGCGGCCGCACAGCTGGAGATCCGCCTCAACCGCAACGGCTGGACGCTGCTGAGCGTCGTCGCCCTGTCCGAACAGCCGCCCTCGGAAGAAAAGAAAAAGAATGCCGGCGAGTTCTATCTCCGCTACTGACGCCCGCCGTGCGGGCGGGCGCATCGTCACTTTCGGAATTGCCGCGATCGTCGCCCTGCTGGTTCTTGCCGGCGGGGTGCTGATGTTCACCCTGCCCGACGGCAATGCCTTCAACGCGCGGGTCGAGCGGATCTTCGTCGAGCATGACCTGACCGCGCAGGCCGAGGTGAAGCTGCTGGAGATCCTCGCGCTGTCGGGCACCGCCTTTGCCGACACGCTGGCGAGCTACCGCATGGTGATCTTCGTGCTGCTGGTCTTCGCCGCCGCCATGCTGATCGCCGCGCTGGTCTTCCTGGTGATGCTGGCGGGGATGAACCGGCGCATGGCGCAGATCGAGCGCTCGGGCATTCAGGTCAGCTCGCTGATCATCAGCCGCGAGGAGAACATGGTCTATCTCAACACCATGGGCTTCAAGCTGACGGCGGCGATGGTCGAGACGCTCTCGGTGCTGGCAGAGGCGCGCATGGACGACGAAACCCTGACCGGGGCGCAGATCGAGGGGATGATCTCGGGTCGCGATCCCAGCGACTGCGAGGAGGCCGCCGGAGCGACCCGGATCAAGCGGCTGCGCGACGGGCTGGGCAACCAGATGGTCAGCGAACTGCTGGTGCGCAACATCGCCCGCAAGGGCTATCACCTGGCCATCGACAAGGACGTGATCGAGGTGGTCTGAGCGCCGCCCCGGATGCGCCGCTTCCAGCGACACAGGCCCGCAACCTAGGAAAAGCTTGCGATTCCGCGCGCCCTGTTCAAGACTGGCCGGCGTCCGCCTGAAGTTTTTTTCTGGACCAGCCCCATATTTTTCCGGGGCGACAGTTGATTTGAAAGCCAGTCATTATGTCGCAGACATCCGACAAGATCGCTCGGCGCGTATTCCTTTTGTGCCTCCTGCTCGCCATCTTCGGCGCGGGCTTCCTCTACGGCGCGCTGGCGATGCGCAAGGATCTCTTCCCCGGCCCGCAGGTCGAGCTTGCCTATGACACGCTCTCGACGCTCGGCAACAACGATCTGACCAGCCACCCGAGGCGCCACCACCTGCAACCCTCGCTCGGACGGGGCGCCGGGGTGGTCCGGAACGAGATCGGCGACGACGGCGCGCTGGTCTTCATGGCCGGCTTCTTCGACGACGAGAACCAGGCACGGCTGGTGCGCCGCGACGGCAGCGTCATGCGCAAGTGGACGCTCGACTACTTCGGCACCTTCCCGGACGCAGGCACCCGCGTCTGCGATCTGGCGAGCACCCTGCACGTCGACCAGCACGGCGCGCTGATGACCTCCCGGGGCGAGGTCGTCTTCAACTACGAGTATTGCGGCACCGTGAAACTCTCGCCGTGCGGCGAGGTGCTCTGGACACTGAACGAGCGCACCCACCATTCGATCGTGCCCGCGGCGGCGGGCGGCTACTGGCTGCTGAACCGGCAGCGCTGGGTCGCCGCCGACGCGCCGGAGCGCATGCCGCCCTTCTCCAGCTCGGCGACCGGGCAGGAGATCAAGGAAGACACCATCCTGCGGATCACCGAAGACGGCGAGATCCTGAAGGAGGTCTCGATCCCCCGGCTCTTGCGCGACGGCCACCTCGAGGCGCTGCTGACCGCCAATGGCGAGGACTTCAGCCGCCACTCCGCGGACCGCGACGAGCTCGTACATTCCAACAAGGTGGCCGAGCTGCCCGCCGCCTACGCCAGCGCCTACCCCCTCTTCGAAGCCGGGGACCTGGTGCTGTCGATGCGCGATCTCAACCTCGTTGTCGTGGTCGACCCGGACAATTGGGACGTGAAGTGGCACCAGACCGGCCCGTGGATCCGCCAGCACGACCCCGAGTTCCGCCCCGATGGCCGCATCTCGGTGTTCAACAACAACATGTACCGCACGGTCTACCCGGACGAGGTGCTCGAGCCCGACGCCCCGCGCGTCACCAATATCACCGCCGTCGAGCCTGTCAGCGGAGAGACCGAGGTGCTGTTCGGCGAAACCCCCGGTCAGGAGATGCTGTCGGCGATCCGCGGCCAGCACGAGATCCTGCCGGAGGGCGGCATGGTGATCGCGGAATTCGACGGCGGCCGGGTTCTCCAGACCAACGCCGCCGGCGATGTGGTCTGGGAGTACGTCAACGCCTTCGATGACTCCCATGTCGGCGAGATCACCGACGCCAAGATCTACCCCTCCGACTATTTCGAAACCGCCTGGGAGCCCTGCCCCGCGCCATAGCCGGGGCGCTCGGAGCCCCCCCTCCCCATCCGATAGGAGACAGTGAAGCATGACGAATTTTGCACGCCTTGCGGCGCTCTTGCTGCTGACATTCGGCGCGGCGATGCCCGATCCCGCCGCCGCCTACATCGGACCCGGCGCCGGGCTCGGCGCGCTTGCGGTGACGCTTGCCGTGCTGCTCGGCGTGCTGCTGCTGATCGTCGGCCTGGTCTGGTATCCGCTCAAGCGGATGATGAAGGGTCGGGCCGCCGCCCGCGGTGACGCGCGCAAATGATCGCCACCTTCGTTGTCTCCCTGCTGGCCGTCGCAGGCTTCGGTGTCGGGCTCTGGCGCAGCAACGTCGTGCCGGTGGCGCGCAGCGCCGTGCGCACCGCCATGGTCGGCATCACCGCGATGATGGACAGCGAGCTCGGAGACGACGCCAAGGAGGTGGCGGTTCGCCGGGCCGGGTTCTCGCTGATCGGGGCGGCCTTCGGCCTGCTGTGGCGGTTTGCCCTCGCGCTCGTTCTCGCCGCCGTGCCGATCCTCGGGGCCGATCTGATCGGGCTCGTGCCCGCCGAAGCGGTGCTCTCGCTCATGCTGCGGCTCGACTACATCTTCATCGTTTCCGTCGCAGCGATCGCCGGGGCCGAGCTCCTGCGGCGCCTGCGCGGCTCGGCCCGCCACGACCCCGCCGCGCTGCCCGAGATCAACCGCTATTCCACCACGGACCGCTTCTTCCACATGCTCGCCTTTTCGAGCCCGGCGGTCCTCAGGGGCGCTTCGCGGCTCGAGGACCGGCTGATGCCGGGCGCGGTGCAGGAACCGAGTGGCCCGCCGATCTTCGTCACCTCGCTGGCGCGCGGCGGCACCACCGCGCTGCTCAATGCGCTGCACGAGGTGCCCGGCATCGCCACCCATACCTACCGCGACATGCCCTTCCTCACCGCCCCCGCCCTGTGGAACCGGCTCGCCGGTGGGCGCAGCCGCGACGTGGGGCGGCACGAACGCGCCCATGGCGACGGGTTGCAGATCGACCTCGACAGCCCCGAAGCCTTCGAAGAGGTGCTGTGGAAGACGCTTTGGCCCGGCAAATACGGACGCGCGGGCATCGCGCTCTGGCAGGCCGAGGATCGCGACCCCGCGGCGGAGGCCTTCATCGCGCGGCAGATGCGCAAGGTGATCCACGCCCGCAGCCCCGGGCACCCGGCCCGCTACTGCTCGAAGAACAACGCCAATCTCGCCCGCATCCCCTACCTGCGCGAGGCCTTTCCGGGCTGCCACATCGTGGTGCCGCTGCGCCGACCCGAGACCCACGCGGCATCGCTGCTGCGCCAGCACCTCAACTTCCTGAAGCTGCAGCAGGACGACGAGTTCATCCGGCGCTACATGCGCGACATCGGGCATTTCGAGTTCGGACAGATCCTGAAACCGCAGCTCTTTCCCGGCTTCGATCCCGCCGTCCACGATGCCACGACCCCGGACTACTGGATCAATTACTGGCTGCACGCCTTCCGCCACGTACAGCGCTTTCGGGATCGCTGCATCTTCGTCCTGCAGGACGACATGCGCGCCGCGCCGCAGGACACGCTAGAAGCGCTCTGCGAAGAGCTTGGCGTGGCGCCGGGGAAGATCGATTTCGGCGCGCATTTCCGTCCCAGCCCCGACCGGGCGCCGCGGGATCTCTACGATCCGGAGCTTTTCGCCGAGGCCGACGCGCTTTACCGCAACCTTGCCCCGCAAGACGCGCTGCCAGACAGCCTCACCCCCGTCGGCGGAAAAGTGATCACCGCGCGGGCCTAGCCGCCGCCTGCCGCCGTCGCGCTGGATTGCACGCGACGGTTGAGCTACGCTCCGAGCGTTCCGGTTCGGGACCCGGGGTCCGGCCAATCAATTGAGGCCCGTTCCCTTCATTTGAAACGATCGCAGGCACCGGTTTTTGAGCCTGCACCCTAGCCCGGCCCATTCGCCGGGCGGGCCTCCGACGGCCCCTCCCGGCACATCAAACGGACTCACAACGACTGAGCGGAGGATCTCATGGCACTCAAGGAAAAATTCACCGAGACCGACTGGGCGATGGTTCTCGAGGCCCCGATGCTGGCCGGTCTGGCGATCACCGCCGCCGACCCCGGCGGGCTGATCGGCGCGGTACAGGAAAGCGCGGCCATGGCCGGCTCGTTGAAAGATGCCTCCGCAGGCACGCTCGCCGCCGAGGTCGCCGAGGCCTACAAGACCTCCGAGGGCCGCTCCGCCGCGATGGACGGGGTGAAGTCGCTGGTAAAGGGCAAGAAGCCGCCCGAGATTACCGAGGCCGCGATTGCCCGGCTGTCGGCGATCCTCGGCACGGTGAAGACCACCGCGCCGGAGGAGGCGGGCGGCTTTTCCGAGTTCCTGATCGACACCGCGACCCGCACCGCAGAGGCGGCCAAGGAGGGCGGCTTCCTCGGCTTCGGTGGCGAGCCGGTCTCGGACGCCGAGAAGAAGACGCTGGCCGACCTGCAGGCCGCGCTCGGCGGTGGCGTGGGCGTCTGATCCGGGCCTGATCCGGTGGCTGCGGCGCTCAGCCCCGCCGCAGCCGTGCCAGAAGCGCCTGGGACGGCTCGCCGGTGACCGGCAGGCCCGCCCGCGCCTGGTAGCCTTCGATCGCCGCGGTCGTCTTCTTGCCGAGCACGCCATCGGGCGTTCCCGCATCGAAGCCCGCGCCATTCAGGCGGCCCTGCAGCTCGCGCCGGTCGTCGATGGTCAGGCCGTAGCGGTCCGGCGGGAAGCCGCCGCGCAGCGGTCCCGCGCCGAGCAGCCTGTCCGACAGGTGGCCGACACCGATGCCGTAGTTCTGCGCGTTGTTGTAGCGCAGGATGACGCTGAAGTTGCGGTAGACGAGGAAGGCGGGCCCCGCCGCGCCCTGCGGCAGCAGCAGCTTGCCCGAGCCCGAGGGCAGCGAGCCGCCCGCCGCCGGGCGCACCCCCGCCGAGGCCCAGCCCGCACCGCTGCGCGAGCCGCCCGCCATGGAGGCTCCGCCCGCAGGCAGCAGCACCTCGAGCCCCCAGGGCTCGCCGCGGCGCCAGCCGCTGCGCGACAGGTAGTTGGCGGTGGAGGCGAGCCCGTCGGTCGGGTCGTCCGACCAGATGTCGCGACGGCCGTCACCGCGGAAGTCGACCGCGTAGCTCTGGTAGGTGGTGGGGATGAACTGCGTGTGGCCCATGGCCCCGGCCCAGCTACCGGTCAGATGCGCGGGATCAATGTCGCCGCGCTCGAGGATGCGCAGGGCCGCGAGCGCCTGCGCCTCGAAGAAGGCGCCGCGCCGCCCGTCGTAAGCCAGCGTCGAGCAGGCCGAGATCACCGGGATGTTGCCGCGCCGTGTGCCGTAGCTGCTCTCCATGCCCCAGACCGCGCAGACCACATGCGGCGGCACGCCGTAGCGCGCCTCGATCTCGCGCAGCACACCCATGTTGCGGCGCAGCTCCGAGCGCCCCTGCGAGACCTTCTGCTCGTTGGCGGTGATCGCGAGGTAGTCCTCGAGCGTGCGGGTGAACTCGGTCTGGCTGCGGTCGCGTTCGACCACGCCGGGCAGGAAGCCCGCCGAGCGGAAGGCCGCGTCATAGGTGCCCGCCGAGATGCCCTGCGCCAGCGCCCGGCTCCGGAAGGAGGCGACCCATGCGTCCCAGCCGGGGTTCGGCTGCGGTTGCAACGTGGGATCGTCGGGCGCCGCGGCGCCACCCGAGTAGCCGCCGCCTCCGCAGCCCGCCAGCAGGGCCAATGCCCCGCCCGTGATCAGGAAATTCCGTCTTGTGCTGCCCATCTGCCCGCTCCGCCCTTTTTTAGGTTTTGCTGGCAGAGTGACCCGCGCCCGACGCCCCGGCAAGGGCCTGCCGAAACATCGGCAAGCCCTTGCCAACGGGCCGGTTTTGCCGCCCCGGCGCTCAGGAGGCCCCGACCAGCGCGCGCAGCTTGCCGAGCGCCCGATCGTAGTCTTCCTGGTAGTTGATCAGCCCCGCGTAGTCGCCACGCGCGTCGAAGAGCAGCACCATGGCTGAATGGTCCATCGTGTAGTCGCCCTCGTCGAGCGGCACGCGGCGGGCGTAGATCCGAAACGCCTTGATCGCCTTGTCCATCTCCGCGCGATCCCCCGACACGCCGAGCACGCCCGGCACCCAGGAGACATACTGTTCGAGCTGCGCGGCGGTGTCGCGCTCCGGGTCGACGGTGACGAAGAAGACCCGCAGCGCGCCGCCGGCGTCGCCCAGCCCGTCCTGCCAGGTGGCGATGTCGCCAAGGGTGGTGGGGCAGACCTCGGGACAATGGGTGAAGCCGAAGAAGACCGCCGAGGGGGCACCCTTCAGGCTGTCTTCGGTGAAGACGCTGCCATCGGTGGCGGTCAACTGATAGTCGCCCCGGCCCAGCGAGCCCGTCACGTCCTGCTCCAGCCGCGGGGCGACGACGCGGAACCACAGCAGGGCGAGGAGCGCGACGAAGACCAGCCCCCAGAGCGCGATGCGGATCGTGGTGATGCCTTGTTTGGTCACGAGCGCCCCCTCAGTTGCCGTGGGTCATCTGGCCGTGGCCCGCGCCCTTGGCGTTGGGCGCGCCGATGGCCAGCGGCACTTCGATCGTGCCGGCCTTTTCGAAGATCAGCGTGATCGTCACCTGTTCCCCCATCACAAGCGGCTGCTTCAGCCCCATGAGCATGAGGTGATAACCGCCGGGTTTCAGTTCGACCGTCTCGCCCGCCGGGATCGGCAGACCGTCGGGAAGTTCGCGCATCTTCATCACCTGCCCGTCCATGGCCATCTCGTGGATTTCCATGTGATCGGCCCGCTCCGGCGAGGTGCTGGCGGCGATCAGCCGGTCATCCTCGGGACCGGCGTTGGTCACGGTGAAGAAGCCGCCGCCCACCGGTTGGTTGGGCAGGCTGGCGCGCGAGAAGGGCTTTGCGATGCGCAGCGCGCCGATTTCGTAGACCGTATCGGCCTGCAAGGCCGCCTGCTGGGCGTTGTCCATCTTGTGACCGGCCTGCTGGCTGCCGGCGTGAGCGCCTGCGGCTGCCAGAAGGGCAAGGCCGAGGACGGGGATCAGGGGGGTCTTCATCTGGGTCTCTCCTCCGACGCGCGCGCGGACGCACCGCTGCCTGCGCGGGACATGTCGCGGGCCGCTTGGCCCGTTTGGCAGATTGGGGATCGCGGCGCTGCGCCGCGGTTCCGGATCAGGCCAGCGCCGGGGGCGCGCGGGGAGAGCTTCCGGGATTGGCGGGCTGCGGCGGCAGGCCCAGATCGCGCAGGGCTCCCACCTGGAAACGGTGATCGACGCGAAGCACCACCTCGGCGGGCGCGGTGCCCGGGACCTCCGGCAACAGGTTGCAGACCGGGCAGTGATGCGCGTGATGCGGGCCTTCGGCGTCGCAGAGATCGGCCAGCGCCCCGCCCATCGCGAGGTAGCTTTGCAGGCTTGCGTCTTCGGGCCCATCGGGCGCCATGCGCGCCGCGAAGACAACGCTGGCCAACGCCACCGCGAGAACGGCAACGGCAAAGGTCAGGCGATGGGCGCGGGCGCGGATCATGCCTGATCTGTAGCCGCTATGCAGGCCGCTTGGGAAGGGACGTCACGCCGCACCTCCCCGCAGAAGGCGCCCGTCGCCTCAGTCCCGGAAGCCCGGCGACACTACGTCGAGCTGCCGCTTGATGCTTTCGAGATGCATGCGCGCGCTTTCCGGATCGCCCTCGCGCATCAGCCTGGCGGTCCTTTCGGCGAGTTCGGTCGACACGGGGATCAGCGGGCGGCCCGAGCTCATCGCCTTCAGCTGCACCTCGGCGGCGCGCTCGAGGTAATAGAGATCGTCCCAGGCCTCGGCGATGTTGGGCGCGCAGACCATGACGCCGTGGTTGCGCATGAAGACCACATCCGCCGCGCCCATCGCCTCGGCGATCCGATCGCCCTCGTCATTGTCGAGCGCCAGCCCGTTGTAGGCCTCGTCCACCACGGTTCGGCCATAGAACTTCAGCGCGGTCTGCCCGGCCCAGACCAGCGGCTCGCCCTCGATCATCGTCAGCGCGGTGGCGTTGGGCATGTGGGTGTGAAAGGCCGCCCCGACGCGCGGGTGACGCTTGTGCAGCCGGGCGTGGATGTAGAAGGCGGTGGCCTCGGGCTCGCCTTCGCCCTGCAGCACGTGGCCATCGAAATCGCAGATCAGCAGGCTGGAAGCCCTCGCCTCTGCAAAGGCATCGCCGAGCCGATTGACGAGAAAGAGGTCGGGATGGCCCGGCACCACGGCGGAGAAATGGTTGCAGATGCCCTCCTCGAGCCCGTAGCGCGCGGCCATGCGCAGGGTCGCGGCGAGATCGACCCGCGCCTGCCGGATCGCGTCGGTGTCGAGATCGACGTTGCGCAGCGGCCCAGGGGCGGCCGGTTTCTGCATCTCGTGGGCCATGGCGGCGGTTCCTCTCCGATGTGTCAGGCGGAGGGTGCGAGCGCCGGCGGGCTTTGTCCAGCGACAACCGGGCGGGCGACAGCCCGCCCCGCGCTCACCGCGCCGCCGCGCCGGACAGGCTCATTCCCCCGACAGGAAGGGCAGAACCTCGGCCTCGAATGCCTCGCGCTTGGTGAGGTTCATCGCGTGACCGCCCTGATCGAAGACCACGAGCTTGGCGCCGGGGATGCGTGCCGCAAGCCGCTCGGACTGCGCCACGTCGACCAGCGCGTCGTCCTTGCTGGCGATGAGCAGGATGCCTGCCCCGTTGTCGATCTGCGGCAGGCGGAAATCGCGCAGCGCGTTGATGCGGTGGGTGATCGTCGCCGCACCTTGGAAGTGGGCGACCGCGTGCGCTTCCTCGGCGGCGATCTTCTCGGGAAACGCCGCGATCCAGAACGGCGGGTAGAGGAAGTTCATCTGCAGCGCGGCGAAGGCCGGCAGCCCCTGCCCCGCCAGCGTCGCAAGCCGGATGTCGAAGCAGCGCGCGGTGTGGGCGTCGATCTCCGGCCAGGCGTTGATCGCCACGACCCGCCCGACGCGCCGGTCGACGCGCGCCGCCAGATCGAAGCCGACCAGACCGCCGAGCGCGTGGCCCATCAGATCGAAGCGATCTACCCCTGCGGCATCGCAGACCTCGAGCACATCATCGGCCATCTGCTTGATCGAGGTCGGCCCCAGATCACAGGCATTCGCGCCGGTGCCGCGCTGGTCATAGAGGATGAGGTCGAAGCGCGGCTTCAAGGCCTCGAGATGCGGCGCCCAGTAGCCCTGCGCCCCGCCAAGACCCGAACACAGAACAAGCGTGCGGGCGCCCTCGCGCCCGCACTTGTGGTGAGTGAAGTCCATTACTTGATGACCGCAACCGTGGCGATCTCGACCAGCGCATCGGGCTTCACGAGACCGCATTGGATGCAGTAGCGCGCCGGCTTGTCGCCCGGGAAATAGGTCGCGTAGACCTCGTTCACCGCGGCGTAATTGGCCCAGTCGGTGACGAAGATGTGGTTCATCACCACGTCGTCCATCGTGCCGCCGGCCTTCTCGACCACCGACTTGATGGTCTCCAGCACGTGCTTGGTCTGCGCCGCCGCATCGCCCACGTGCACGACGTTGTTTTCCTTGTCGAAGGGCAACGTGCCCGACACGTACACAACCCCGTCGGCCAGCACGCCCGGGAGGTAGGGTGCGAGCGGCTTGCCGGTGCCTTCGGGGATCACGGGAGTCTTAGGCATTCGAAAGTTCCTTTTCTTCCTTGGAGATGAGCGCGGCGCAGAAGTCGTCCGTCTTGGCGACCCAGCCGAAGAAGGTGGCGACGTTGTAGACCGAGGCCTGCTGGATGAAGTCCGGGCCGAGGTGGTTGGTGGCGTCCTCGAGCATCAGGCAGTGGTACTCGAGGTGGAAGGCATCGCGCAGCGAGCTTTCGACGCAGACGTTGGTGGCGATGCCGGTGAAGATCAGCGTCCGGATCCCGCGCGAGCGCAGCGCGCTGTCGAGGTAGGAGTTGAAGAACCCCGAGTAGCGCGGCTTGGGGATCAGCAGATCGCCCTCCTGCGGCTGCAGCTCGTCGATGATGTCATAGTCCCAGCCGCCCTTGGCCAGAAGCTGGCCCCAGAGCTCGGGGCGCTTCTTCATGGTCTTGATGGCATTGGACTTCTTGACGTTCGGCGAGTCCGGACCGCCGGCCTCGACGTAGGCCGGATCCCAGCCGTTCTGCAAGAAGGTGACCAGAACGCCGGCGTCGCGGCAGGCCTTGGTCACCTTCGAGATGTTCTCGATGCAAGAGCGCGCGCCGGAGACGTCGAAGCCCGCGAGGTCGACGTAGCCGCCCTTGGTGGCATAGGCGTTCTGCATGTCCACCACGATCAGCGCGGTGGTCTCGGGGTCGAAGCCGAAGGCTTCGGGTTGTGCGGCAACTTCCATCTCGGTCCTCATGCGGGTTCGGCGACCTGCACCGCCTTGCGGCAGGCCATAAGCGGCTGAATTTTGGAGCCGAAATCCTCGACCCCCTGCACGAAATCGTCGAAGGTCAGCAGAACGCCGCCCGTGCCGGGGACTTCTGCCACTTCGTCGAGCAGTTTCGCGACGGTCTCGTAGGAGCCGACCAGCGTGCCCATGTTGATGTTCACCGCCGAAACCGGATCGGACATCTGCCGCACGTTGGTGTCGGTGCCCGAGGTGGTGTCCGCCGCGCTCTGCAGCCCGAGCCAGGACAGCGCCTCCTGATCGGCCCCCTCCTTGTAGAGCTCCCACTTGGCGCGGGCCTTCTCGTCACTCTCGTCGGCGATGATCATGAAGAGCGCGTAGGTCGACACGTCCCGCCCGGTCTTGGCGGTGGCCTCCATCAGGCGTTCGGCGTTGGACGAAAAGGCCTTGGGTGTGTTCACCCCCTTGCCGAAGCAGAAGTTGTAGTCCGCGTATTTGGCCGAGAACTCCATGCCCGCGTCCGACGAGCCGGCGCAGATCACCTTCATGTCCGCTTGCGGCTGCGGGCTGAGGCGGCAATCCTCCATCTGGAAGAATTCGCCCTTCAGATCGCTCTTGCCGGTTTCCCAGAGGTCGCGCAGCACCTGGGCATATTCCCCGAGGTACTTGTAGCGGGTGCCGAAGAACTCGTCGCCCGGCCACATGCCCATCTGGGTGTACTCGGGCTTCTGCCAGCCGGTCACCAGGTTCACCCCGAAACGGCCGCCCGAGATGGAATCGATGGTCGAGGCCATGCGTGCGACGATCGCCGGCGGCATCACGAGCGATGCGGCGGTGGCGTAGAGCCTGATCTTGCTGGTGCAGGCGGCGAGCCCCGCCATCAACGTGAAGCTCTCGAGGTTGTGGTCCCAGAATTCCGTCTTGCCGCCGAAACCGCGCAGCTTGATCATGGTGAGCACGAAGTCGAGGCCGTATTTCTCGGCGCTCATCGTGATCTGCTTGTTGAGCTCGAAGCTCGGCTTGTACTGCGGCGCGGTCTCGGAGATGAGCCAGCCATTGTTTCCGATGGGAAGAAAGACTCCGATTTCCATGTATGACCTCTTGTCTGGACAGGTATCCGGCGGCGCGCGGGCCGTCTGAGGTCAGCAAAGATTTTTTTACCAAACGGTAAAATAAAATTCTGTGGATTTGGCGGGGACACGCCCGAAGATGCTGAAGATCCGGGCGTTTTGACGCGCAGGCGTCAGAGACTGTTCAGAATATGTATCGGAAAGACGGGTTTTCACCGCCAAGCTCGCGCGCCGCCCGGACACGTCGGACGGGACCGTTCCGCGACAGCGGCGACCGCGAAACACACCCGCTGTCTGCCTTGGGCGCCGAAAGGTGTGGTGACAAATATAGGGGGATGTTTGGAGGCGAGTACCGGAATCGAACCGGTGTACACGGATTTGCAATCCGTCTGGAAACATTGAAATAAAAGGGCTTTTCTGTAAACGGCCCCTGTTTGTTCACGACCAGAGATCAGGGACTTACCGGCCAAATGTAAACCGACTTCCAGCGTTCTGCAGACAAAGAAAAACCGCCGGGGAAGCTGCAACTTCCACCGACGGCAATTCAAAAGTAGGTCTCTCCATAGCGTATAGTGTCGTGCCCTCTCTCGCAAGCTTCGGGAGGACGGTATGAGCACGACGCTGACCCACTCCGGCCTGCCCGCGGGCTTAAAGCCGTTTGAGCTGCTCGATATACTCGCCAAGCTTCGCGCGGACTTAGGCTTGCGTGACGAGGACCTGACCTATCTGCGCAGTCTGTTCAGGCTGTCCCGCGCAGAAGACTTCTTGCCTGGTCGTATCTGCGCCGTCTGGGAACGTGTGGCTGGGTTGGCCGACCGCATGAATTTCCACATCCGCAGGGTCACACGGATTGAGACCCGGCTCGAACAACGCGGCCTGATCCTTCGGACTGGCGCGGCGAATGGACGGCGCTTCGGACGACGCGGTGACGATGGCCGCATTGTCTCGGCGGGCGGGGTTAACTTCGCGCCGCTTATAAACCGCGCCGCAGAGCTCTTGGCGCGCATCCGTCAGACATCGGTCGCCGCGGAGCGGCTGAAGGAGGATCGGAACCAGCTAAACGACCTGATCCGTGAGATACGTGGCTTGGACGTGCCTGAAGCACTCAGCGCCGCCCGTGAGGCCTTCCCACGCCTCCGCCCTTCCGAGGTAAGGGATGCGGGCCGGATGAATGCGCTCATTGACGCTCTAGAGGCCATTCTTACCGAGTTTTCGCCCGCACCTGGTCAGACAGTTGAGGCCGCGCCGCCGGACAATTCGGTCCGACCTAATACTGATCGGAAAGAGAAAATCGAAACCTGTAGACGGCAAGCCAGCGTGATGATCACGCCAGCGCAAGTTCTCACGTTGGCTAACGAGGATTTGCGGGAAATGATCGCAATCTACGCTGAGGCGGCTGGAGAGACCTACCTGCCGAGCTTGCCAACGATCTCTCTGGCGGCGCGTGAGCGAGCGCGGATGCTGGGCATATCCTGCATGGAGTGGGATGTCGCGCGTGACCAACTTGGAGAGCTAAGGACCGTTCTCTGCCTGCTAATCACCGATCGAAACTCTGTTCGCATGGGGCGTTTCGCCGTGCGCAATCCAGCCGCCGCTTTCGTCGGCTTAGCGCGGAAGACTACCCGTGGAGATGCAGTGATTGCCGCGCTGATCGCCGAACTCAGAAACTCCACAGTCGGAGTGACTAGTCATGACCGGTAGGCAAAGAGCAAGGCGACCCATGTCATACGCTGGCGCTTCTGACACGGGGCCTTGCGAGGGGTGGCAAGCCTCCCCTTCGAACCCCACCGGCACGGGACAAGCCCGCGCCAAGGAGCCGCTATCGGAAACCTTCGTCTTCCGCTGCACTGCCCAAGAAAAGGCAACGCTCCGTGGCAAGGCCAAATCGGCCTGCCTGCCTGCCTCCGAGCTCCTGCGCGAGGCGCTCTGGGGCACGCGATCTCGGAGGCGCAAGCCCGTAGTGCCCGTCGACCCGCTGTTAATCCGCGGCATTGGAAAGATCGGGGGCAACATGAACCAGATCGCTGCTCGGCTGAACAGCTCAGAGCGTCGCGGCTTCATTCCTCGCATCAGTGCAATGAAGCTGTACGCCTGCTTGGTCAGCATCGAGCGTCTGCTTGCGGTCCTTGTCGATGCGCATCGGAGGCCGCCGGGATGCTGATCAAGTTCTTTCCGAATGGCAGGGGCGGCGGCGCAGGGCCGGTCGAGTACCTGACCGCAGAAACCGTACTCGCTTACGATGGCAATCGCGATCTGATCCGCGATGCATCAGGCCGACCAGAGTCCGTGACACGCGAACCGCTGCCCCAAGTCGTGCGCGGAAACCCCCAGCTTATGATCGACCTGATCGACACCTGCCCACACCAGTGGACCTATCGCGCTGGCGTCGTCAGCTTCGCCCGCGAGGACGCCCCGACCGAGCGCCAGCAGCAGGAGGCTATCGACCGCTTCGAGGAGATCGCCTTCGCCGGCCTGGATGCCGACCGCTATGCCTGCCTCTGGGTGCGCCACACCCACGAGGATCGCGTCGAGCTGCATTTCTGCACGCCCCGCATGGAGCTGCACAGCGGGCGCAGCCTCAATATTGCCCCACCCGGCTATGAGCGCGCCTTCGACAGCCTGCGCGACCTCATGAACAAGACGCACGGCTGGGCAGATCCCATGGACGTGGAGCGCGCGGCCGAGGTGAAGACAGTATCAGAGGCCCCAGACCGCGCTGCGGGGCGCGACGGGCTCCATGCCTGGATCGGCGACCAGATTTCCATGGGGCTGATCGAAGATCGGGCGGACATGGTCGCCGCCCTGACTGATGCAGGCTTCGAAGTGCCCCGAACGGGAAAGAATTATCTGACAGTCAAAGACCCCGAGACCGAAGAGCGGTTTCGCCTGAAAGGAGCGATTTTCCATGAAGACTGGAGAGCCGAAGCAACGGCTGAGCGAGAGACTGAACGCAGACATGGAGCGGATCAGGGCCGAGAACGCCGCCTCGATCGACGCGCAGTTGCAGAGCTTCAGGACCGATTTGAAGGGCATTGCCGAAAACGCGCTGGCTACAATCAAGACCGATACGGAAGGCTACCTGCTGCGCGTGAGGAAACACCTCATGAGGCAGAGCGCGAACGCAGCGCGGCCGGAGTGGAAAGCCCTGATGTGGCCGACATTGGCGGCTTGCTGCCTGATGATCAGCACTGGGATTTCGACATGGTCGGTCATGACCTGGCTGATGCCGAACTTGAACACGATGGGTCTGCGAGTGATCGACCGTCCCGAGGCGACATATCTGATCCCACGCGATGGCCGGGCGACGCTGGACCGCTGCCAATTGGCGGGGGAACCGGTGGACTGTCTCGTTCTGCCGAAGGAGTGAGCGATGCATGGTCTGACAGCGTTAGAGCGCGAATTGCTGAGCTGCGTCGAGCGGTTGACGGAAGCCTCGAAGGAATCTGCGCAGGAATTGACAACCTACGGCGAGGAGACGCGGACGGAGCTGGCTGGGTTACGCAGCTCCGTGATCGCGTTGCTCAGATCACAGCTCTCCTTGGCCGCAGCGTTGAGCGCCTGGATGCCGGATTCCGCGCAACTCAACGACAGCATGGAACAGGCGCAGAGGGCGAAGAAGCACCTCGAGACGCGCTGAGCGAAGACAGGGAGGATACCCATGCGCTCCGACACTAAACCGCGCTTCCCGGTGAACCCATGGTTGGCATGGCGTCCAGGCAGTGATCGCGCGTTCGACGCCTTGGAACGTATCGGGGTGCTTATCCGCAGCGGGGCAAGCTGGGACGACAGCTATGCGTTTGAGCTAGGCGCGCAGGCCCGCCGCTACTCAAACCAGTGCCCAAAGGGCTTTCGCCAAGGGCTGGAAATCGTGCTCAGCGAACACGGCAATCTCGCCGCGATCCAAGGTTGGCTGAGCGCGGCCCCGAGCCGCGACTTCACGCACATAGACCAGTCACCTCGAAGCGCCGACTGACCGGAGGAAACCGACATGAAATTGCTCATCACGCTAATCCTGTTCGCCTCGGCTGGCCCCGTCTACGCAGACACGGCCACGCCTTTACTTTCCGCCAGCGCTGCCCGAACAGATCGCTACGGCTGCACGCTCAGACAGCGCCCGGATGGAATGACCTACAGCGGATTTCGCGATGCATGGCGCAATACCGCCGCAGATGACCTCTATTCCCTGCGAAGACACCAGGCGGCGCTAGAGGCGGGCTCATGTGCCTGCGATACACTCTGGCCTGACTGGTCCAGCATCAAAGAGGAGTTCGACGCGCTTGGTTTCGCTGATCCGCAGGCAACGGACAGCCTTCATGTCACCTGGGCCGCCGCCGAGTATTTCCCTGTCATTTCGAACCTTCGCGCAGCACTGCGGGAACAATGTCAGGAGGCTGATTGATGGGGATCGTTACATTCATCGTGGAGGCAGCCGACAAGGGCCTCGATACCGTCGCAACTTCGCAGTTCGCCGCCGTAGCAGAGATTTCCGGCACGATCATCATGGGGGCCGCGACCGTTGCGATCATCGCGCTCTTCATCAACATGGCATGGCAAATTCGGCCCATGGACGGGCGAGAGATGCTGGTGCTGCTCTTCAAGATCAGCTTGATCAAGGCGTTCGCGCTGAACTGGGCGAACTTCAACTTTGTCAGCCAGCACCTGATCGACGGGCTAGACGAGCTCGCTGGCAGCCTGATCGGCTCAGCGACCGGCGAGGATGCGATTGGGTCGGCCTACTTCGCGGCGCGGTTCGATCTGCAAATGGACCGGCTGGCAGAGTATGGCAATGAAGCCGCATCGCACATGTCTAGGGTCAGCAAAGCTCTGATGGGCGTATTCTTCATGGCCCTAATCGCCTTGGTCGGCGGGTTGGCAGGAGCAGTCCTGGTGCTCGCGAAGATGATGATCACGCTGCTGATCGGATTGGCGCCGATCATGATCCTTTGCTCGATGTTCGACGTGACCAAGGACTACTTCCACCGCTGGGTATCCTCGCTGGCAAGCTTTGCTCTTTATCCAGTCGTCATCGCCGGGGTATTTTCGATGGTCTTCGGCTTGGTTACACTTTTGGTCAGTGATCTTGGGTCGGTGGACACTGCTGACAAGGCTGGCAAGATGGTCCCGTTCCTTGGCGTCGTGATCCTATCTCTTGCTATGGTTGTCGCCATTCCGTTTATCGTACCGATGCTATCCGGGAACCTACAAGCAGGTTGGCCAGCCTCGGTCCCAACTGGAAGCATTCAAAAGCTAGCGCGACAAACACAAGCAAAACATTCCAACAACTCCAATTCGTCGTTTCTTGATCGCAAGCCCAAAAGCACATCAGAGCCTAGAAGCCAGTCAACCTCAGCAAAAGACCGGCCGCATACAGATGGAACAGGGGCGAAGGTGCAGAGACGTCTAGAGCGCACCGAAAGACTCAAAAAATGGGGCTGAGACCACTTGGATACTACTTAGAAGCCAAGAGCCTCATTCAATTCAGTGGAGTCAAATCTCACGACATGGTCTATCTGTGCATGAAGAGTCGAAAGAGTTTCCGACAAATCTCCATGAGGCGAATACCCTTCCGGCTCCACAACTCTAGATATTAGATTCATCTTTATAGTATGGGGCAGTCCGGTATTTGCGAGTCTATTTGTGAATCGAACAAACGACTCCCATCTGTCAATTCTAAACCTATCAGGAAGAAATTCATTGGCGGCTATCTCTCTGAGGGCTGACCCGTAGTCTTCAATGGACCATGAGATAATACTAGCTCCACCTTGCTCCTTGAAATTATCCTGGAGAAGGTGGTAATTTTCCTCTGGCAACTTCTCATGCGTAAGAATCCAGTCCTCAAGGAAACCCATTATCTCCCAAATTAAACGCATTGCTAGAGTTGGAAACTCATCCTCGGGATCGACAATGTCTTCATTGGAATGGACAAGAGTCAACTCACGCACCAGAACTGACATATACATGAGCCACATATGACTCTCTTGGCCTTGCAACATAGCAGAACGCACCATTATGTCGAAAAACTTCGCCGTAGAATATGTGATATCACCTAGCAGGTCTGCGTTGTCGTCATAAGGCTTTTCCAAAAGCATTCGCCTGTAATCTTGATCAGTCTTGATCGTTCGGATCGTTTCGTCGCCAACCGGCTTCCACACTAAATGGTCGGCCGCGAACTTGCTATCTAGAATTATTGCCCTCAATAAGTCGGCTTGCGCCTCGTTGGGAAACCCTCCGCCACCCCACTCTGTCGAAAGGAGCTTTAGCTCTCTAAAAAAGTGGCTATCTGGTGCATGCATCATCCGGCGCATGATCTCGGCCAAAAAATCTTCGGTAGAGCGAACGGGAAATTTCATGATCTCAACGATAAAATCAGCTCGCGAAAATACCAAAAATTTTAACAATCCCGGATGTTCCAGAAGTGCAGCTTCTAGCTCGACTGCATTCTGAGTAGCGCGACTGTAGCTTGGCGTGAGGTGGGCGAGAGGGGAAATGACGAACCGACCAGATTTACACAGAAGGCCACGCACATCAAATCCCGCAATATGGAAACGTCTACGCCCTTCAATTGAATCCTGAAGCATGCCCGCAATAGATTGCTTAAAGGGACCCCCAAACGCTAGCCAATCATGCAATTTTTGCCCAATCGTCTTCCGGTGGGCAGCCTTTCCAATTAGGGGCATATACGGCTTCAAGAGCTCAGTTAACTCAAGATAACGGCGCTGATGAAGCAGCCGTCCAGCAAGAATGTTTAGTTTTTCGAGCGATCCAGCCGTTGGCTTGGAGAAACGATATAGAACATAAGCGATAGCGCACCAGAGCAAAATTAAAATATACGCAAATCCGCCAACCCCAATAGAGCTAGCTTCCATAAGCGAAATAAAATTTACCAAAACCTGCGGGTAAAAATCTGGCAGCCGACTTTGTGGTGCTTTGGGTAGAATTAAAATAGAAACAGAGACCACCATACCCAAGAAAGAAAACACCTGCCGCTTGGCATGTAGCGAAATTCTCAGTTTTGAAACGCTATCTAAAAGCGCGTATCCGGCAGCTAGAAAACCCAAAAACGTCAGAAAACCATCTATAGACATAGTACTATTTAGATATCCTTTCACGTATGATTTATACATACGCTTTAGCTCCCCGGAGGTGATTAGTCGAATCAAATCGGAGAGCGTATCAATCCTAAAGTTTTCAAGCTCAGCAACTCATGTGTCAGCAGACATTTATCTTGTCACGCGAAGAGACCGAGCTTCAAGTCGTCCCGCCCGACCATGGAGCACACAAACAATCTTCGATTAAGAATGCTGTTGGACGGCCAACGGCACATATCGAAAACCCAATCAAGCGGCGCACTCAGTTTCCGGGAGAGCAATAGGAGTAGACGCAATCAACAGCTTTTATATCCAATGAAAATTCCAGAATCCCTTATGGAGTTAAGATTCCGGTATCCTCTCTAGATGCGTCAGTCATAGCTAACTCAGTGGAGCGTTTGGATTGTTCAAGTGCTGAACTACATCATCTTCGGCTCTCTGACTTTGCGTCCTTAGCTACGCGTCCCTTTAGCCATCTGCCGACTTCCCGTCTAGCTGCGCCAAAGCCAGCTTGAATTCAGAGAGTAGATTGGGAAAGTCCGAGGAAACCTTTCCTTCAGCGACAGCGCATCGGCTCTCGTCAGCAAGCAAGCCGGTCGCGCGCGATAGTTCCTTTAATGCTCGTTCTGCAGGTCGAACCTGCTGCTCCGAGAACTGACACTCAAGGCCTTTAACCCAACGCTGTATCGAAGCCTCACTCAGCCCGAGAAGCGCGACACCTCTCGATGCCTCGGACGCTTCATTAGCCACAGCCAAGACCTCTCGCTCAATCGAGATTCTCTTCCGAAAATTACGCGTTCTGCCTTCGGATTTCGTCATCGTACCAAGACCTCCACCGATCTTGCCCAAGCTATACAGCTTCGCGTGAGCTTTCCAACGTCAAAATGAACCAGCGGTTCGGGCGAGCCGCGAGTACTTGCGTGCCTACAAGCTGCCAGGACCTCATAATCTTCCTTTGCGATCGGAGCCGGGCAGTTCTCTAGAAGGAATGGAGAGTTTCTCCCAAAGTTCACTTCAGAACACAGAATACTAGAGGCCGACATCGCGATGTTTCTGAGGCAAACATAGATAATTCCAAGCTCATAGATTAGGTTCTGCGGCCGCATTCTGAGCTGATCTGGTACACCTTCGAGAACCTCCCGAAGGCCTTCAATATCATCGGCGCAATTCCTGTACGCTGATGGAGCCCCAAATATATCTCTCAAACTTTTGAATCCGGGAAGAGGGCGAGACTCCCCAAATAGGTGCCAAGCGAACAAATCTCCAGACCTGAAGAAATGGCGCATCTTTGCCATTCCGTACCAGGATATTGAGGGGCTGTGCGAAAATTCCCTGCTCACTATCTCTCGCACATAATGCTCCGATTGAGTACCACCATCGTCCGGACACAGCACTAAAATATCCAAATCACTACTGCTATCCGGAGAGCCCCGCCCATAAGACCCGAACACCGAAACGTTTATAATGGGTGCCAAGTTTTACCTCCGAGAAACTGCTCTAAAAATGTACGCCACGAACATCCCGCCAAAAGTAATTTTTAACACCGATAGGGCGGCAATTATGTACACTGACTGATTTTTGACCTCGGTAGATGATGCGCCCAGAACTTCAAGGATATTAGCTTTCATATGCACCCAAAGAAGGGCCCAAGCGCTGGACACCGTAGTCGCTGGATTTTGGTGCACTTGCGCTATTACCGCGATGAAAGATAGAATAAGCACTGAGATCAGGCAGGAAAGAATCAAATTTGAAAGCTTCTCGCCATGCCCCCAAACTTTCGAGCTCGCCCACAGACAAAGAGAACGAAAGCGAACATTCAACTGGTCTGATAGGCTTCCATACTTCTTTACATAGTATGCCTCTTGACGTTTCCGCGCCCTCTTAAGGTGCTCTCGTTCCTGCTCAACCTCCAACAAAGTTAACTGCCGAACTTCTTTTGCCTCTCCGAGCGTTACGGAGTTTCGGCGAAGAGATTGAATGATCTCCTGAGCCACGTTTGGTCGGGCGGGCAACTGCTTGATAATTTGCTTATAGTCAATAGGCGTCTCGTCAATCGTGATGTATTCGAAGCGACAATTTTGAAAAGTCGCAGTCCTGAAGTTACACCTTCTTATTTTAGCTCCCGTGAAATTACAGTTCTCAAAGTGGGCGCCATGGAAGTAGCAGTCCTCCAGACTTGCGTATCTAAAATCAAAGCTTTCAAACTGCGCCCCCTTCCCGCTAACATTAATCAACTCGGAATTTTTAAAGTCCTTTCGAGTGGAATTTTTAATCGAGCACCTCTCAAACACTTTTGGAGCAAAAAATGCAATTCCCTCATGCTCGTAAGGTCGAGTAGGCTCAAAGCTTTCAGTACCTAGATCGCTGCGCTTGCCTTCCACAATAGCTGGTAGGCTCTCATCTCTTGTGCTGGGCATAACAATGCTCTCCATCGCGTCGGTGTATCTGGACATTTAAGGCTTCAAGCGCAACGTAAAAGGCTCGCTCGGGAGAGGGGGGGGGCTATACAAAAAAGCGCCGAACCCACACCGGGCTCTATTCAATAAACTTCGCTTTCCGTGGCTTCTCGAGGAGCTCACGGCGGGCCGAAGTTTTCTTACGCCGTTCTTTTAAAGATCTACGGAAAGTGTCTAGATCATTCAGGTCCTGTTTTAACTCTGAAGGTCTTGGCGGAGGTAGATCCCGCCCCTCTGACATGTCATGGCCAGATCGTTCCGATGCTCGTTTCATTGCGTGGTAGATTGCCGCGTAGTCGTCATCAGTCACTTCCACGTCTCTTAGTCTCCCTGTCATTACGTCAGGCACAAAGCGAACAACCGTTTTGGCTAACACCACCTCTTCCACCGCACGCTCCCACGACTCTCGAAGGTCGGTATAGAAGTCTTTAATTTTTCGACGGTACTGGTCCGTGTCGAAGTCTGTTTCGTCGGCGAGCTCATTAGCCCTGCTTTGTAGGCTTGTAATTCTCGACGCGATATCCGCCACCCATGGCTCACTGTCTTCATGTATTACGCCAAATCCTTGGAGGTCCGTTTTCCTCACTACAGTTTTAACTAAAGGCGCAAGCTCCCTCATGCGCGCGGCTTCGGAAATTACTTCATTAAAGAATACTATGTTGTGCGTGAATATTACGACTTGCCGCCCTTTGCAGGCCTCCGCTACAAGTCGGCGCGCCACTTTTCTGACTCTAAGGTGATCAAGTGACGATACTGGATCGTCTACTAGTATTCCGTACTTAACTTTTTCATCAGATATCTCTGCAAGAAAGCAAGCCAACGCTAGTGCGCGCTGTTCTCCCTCAGACAGAATCTCTCTGTTCTTAATTTTGGAGACGCCTTGGAGACCTATCGATACAGCGCTTTGACCGCCTGGGCTTGTTTCGCGCAAGCGGAACGGTAAGTGCGTAAGATCAAGGGCCTTGATTTCACTAGATATGCTCTCTTCTAACTTTTCAGTAACCAAAGCTTTTCGTAGCGCGGTTGTTTGATTGGAAATTGTGCGAGTGCCAACTTTTGACAAGCATGTATCGATACTCTTCTTCCGCATTACGTCCTGAAGGCGCTGCCGAACAATTTCCAGATCTAATCCCAGCTTCGCCCGATCCTTTAGAGAAGATAGCCTTCTCCGCTTCTCATCTAGGGCACCCGTGTGCTTAGCGGCCGCCTCGAATTCGGCGACCTCCAGCTTAAGGAGGTCCACGTCCTTAGAAATATCTTCTACTAGATCGTTTACCTGAGGAAGCTCAGTTTTACCCTTGCCTTCATGAAGGAGACCTGCCTTCCTCATCGAAAGATCGCGAAATGTGTCTAAAATTCTTCGCAATATTTCTTGGCGCTGAGCGTTCAAGTTTTTATATGAGGATAGACTGTCTTGGACGGCTTCAATATTCGGAACGTCAGCGCGTTCTATTTCCTCCAAGCGGCTCTTTAATATTTGATTAGCACGCTCTGCATTTTTTGCTGCTTCACCGCATACAAAATCGTTAAATCTCCGAAGCCGGTCCGCACCGCTCGCTGAGAGCGGCTCTTGGCATAAAACGCAGTAGTCGCCTTCTGAGTCGCGGAGCCGGTCGGGCGCTTCGCCTCCATCGTTTACCGCGAAAGCTCTAGCTGCATCGAAGAGTGTTCGCCAAGCAGACTCTCCTACATTTGGCAACGGTTCCTCAGAAAATGCCTCCGAAGCAGCTAGAGCTTCAACTCTTGATGCAACGCGAAATTCATCCCTCGCGCGGACGAGGGAGTCAGCAGCAGCCACGGAGAGGTTTGCTGTGCATTGATTCAGGCGTAGTAGAACCCTTTCCAGCAATGCAATTGCCCGCCTCCGAATGTCCGCTTGCGCGATAGGGTCTGCCGAGAGCTCTGCTTCCAGTTCCTTTAGTTCTCGAATTTCCTCCGTGGAGAGTCTCGAAAGCTCCTCTAGGAACTCTGGAGATGGTAGTTCTTGGCAATTTGGCCTCAGATTCCCCAAGGCAACACTGACAGTGGAACCAGCGCTGTATCCAGATGGAAGTGGCACCTTGAGGCGTGCGGTCAACTCTTTTGCTTCGAGGGAGAGTTTCTCCCCCACCTGCCTACACAGCTCCCCGTGCCGCTCAAGTAGAGCAAGATCGTGGGGGAGATAGGCAATCTTGTTATCCGCATCGACGTAGAGACGCGCGTTCTGGCTGTCAAAAATAGAGATTTGTTTCAGCGCTGCTGGTGGTTCGGAACTTGCATCCCAATCTATGGTTCGCACTTCCTCTTCGCCGACCCGATAGCGAATTTGAACTCTTTTGGGTTCTTGACTTTCCTCAAAGACGTTTCCTCGCAAATCGTCTCCTGAAAGACTTCTGCAAAGCTTCTTGGCAATTCTTGTGTATCCGCTTTTGCCACTCCCGTTCTCACCGTAAATTAAGGTGATACCCTCAGGAGCCATCCGGAGACTTTGACCTCTCGCAAGTCTGTCAATGTTCTCAACGGGCCCAAGCTGGGTTAGAACCGTTCGCTCTACGTCGCTCTTCTTATTTTCAAGGTGTTTCGGTTCGAGTGGTGAGAGGTGCTCTTTCGCACCAGGCATGCCAGCAGCAGCCTGAATGTTTTCGAGAATGACTTCGAAATCCGTCTTAGTGATCGCTTGATTTGTTGAACCAGCGATCCTCCTCAGGCTATCACTGACCCACGGCTCTTGCTCACCGGCCCACTCCAACAGACTCTTAACCATACCGCTCTCCTTCCAAACGGAAGTTGAGCTCGGTAGCTATTTATTGCAAGGCGAAATTCCGCCGATCACTTCGGTCGGCCGAGGGCCTTCATCCAGCGCTTCAGCTACTCCCACTGTTCGTCGAAGTACTGTTTCAAATCAGGCTGGGACAGCACATCTTCGCTTCTAGAAGGCCCGGCTCGCTTCTGAACTTCTAAGATGCGTGCATAGAGCTCCATGACAGGCGTTGCAGCCTTGGATTGAACTTTCGGTGTTTCGGTCATCGTACTCATCCATATGGTGGTGCTTCTGAACTCACGAAAGCTCCAAGAGACGCCGACGAAGAGAATCAAATCCGGCTGCTGCGCCAACCAGTGTCAACGAGAGCACCCAAGATGCGACTTGCACATTTTGGGGGGCCAAGCCGGTTATGTAGATGAGGGTGCTGAGAAACGCTAGGCCAACGGCAACCCTGCTCATCTTCTCCGCCGTCTCCCTTACCGGGAGAGTCTTTCGAGCCATCATGAACTTCGCGTGCATTTCGGAGCCGTAAAGCTGGACGTCGCGTGGCGTTGGCTGTTGATTATTCGGATTTTCGATCATCATTTGATCCTATGTTTAGGATTGCGTTAGCGTCGGCTGGCTTGATTGCGCCTTCTTGATTTAAGCTCAACTTGATGAGGAGCATTAGGAAATCAGACCATGCCTCTGTCGAACGAAGGTGAGTTTGCCGGTGGAGCTGGTCCAGTCCGGTCCCAATAGTCGATCGCAGAGCTTGTTCTGCCTGATCGTCAAGTTTGTCTCGTTCTCCAGTAAGTAGCCAGCTGGGAGACACCTCCCCGAAGTCGCGCAGACGCAGTATGACTGACGTTGGCAGTTCGCGCTGTCCGGTCTCATACCCTTTGTAGGAGCGTAACGAGGTGCCGAGCGTTTCCGCAAACTCTGCCTGTGTCAGCCCTGCTCCAGCCCTAAGCTTGCGCAACCTTTCGCCGATTTCTTGGAAATTTGTAGACATTTGCACCGATCTGCGTGAAGGTGCCATATATGGCACTTTTGATGGCTTCGTGGCTTAAATGATGCCATTTGCCTCACTTTAGCGCAAATTTTACCGGGAGCACAATAAATGTCACCAACGCTGCTCACAACGAGAGAAGTTGCCGACAAGATGGCCCTTTCCATCCACCGTGTTCGTCAACTGATCGCTGATCGCCAGCTTCGTTATGTCCGAGTTCGGAACCGAAACCTCATACCTGCTGACGCGATCGAAGAGTTCTTTTCCCGAAACACTGTGGCACCGCGTGGAGTGGACGATGACAACGAGAACATCCGTTGACCTGATCTCAGCCAAAGAGCTTGCTGAAAGGCTAGGTTTCGCGAGACCCGGAGACGCCTTTCGAGCTTTCTGTAGCAGACTTGGCATTCACCCAATCCGACGAAACCCACACTACTACGACCCAGCTCATGTGCGCTTTCGGCTTGATCAAGCTCAAGAAATTGGAATGACGAACGTCCAGCCAAAGGGGCGTCATGCGAAGCTTAGCCTAGTTGAACAGCGAAGGAACCGCCTTGCGTAAAAGTAGATTGCCAAAGGGTGTTCACCGCGTACGTCGCAAGCTCGTGTCTGGAGTGAAATTTCACTTTTACGCTTGGCGCGGCGGCCCAAAATTTTGGGAAGATTGCATCTCGCATCCAACTTGTCCCGAGTTCTTTCACGCCTTTGCGGAAGTCACCCAACCGACATCCGCTGGCCTCTACCTGACCGAGGCATTGGTCGACGACTTTTTGTCTAGCGCCGCCGTACCAAAGGGGGAGCGCTCAAAGAAAGATATCGAGCTCTGGGCCAAGCGTTTTCAACTAGAGTTCGGATCGGACCCCGCCGCGATGTTTGAAGAGCCTGCGTCACGTGGAGAGGTGAACAGCTGGCGGAAGCGCTGGCTTCACTCTCCGAAGCAGCACGATATGGCGGCCACCCATGCGACGCGTATCCTGAATTGGGCTGTTGAAGAGGGAAAACTGCGGGAACACCACTGTCACAAGCTGAAGAAGCTGTACGTCGCCAACCGGACCGAGATCGTCTGGACCTCGGACGATCTGAAAAGATTCAACCGCGTCGCCCCTAGGTGGGTGCAGCGCATCCTCGCTGTTGGATGTGAGACAGGACTGCGGGTGTCAGATCTTGTCCAGGTCCGTCTTGATCAGTTCGAGAAGACGCAGCACGGCCAGCGACTGCGGTTCAGGACCAGCAAGCGAGGGCGTGTCGCCTACATTCCTGTGACGCATTCCTTGCGCTGCCTGCTAGAGGAAACCCCCAATGGCCAGGAAACGCTGCTGGTCAGTGAGCTGGGCAAGCCGCTCTCGGCACGTTGGGCATCAAACCAAATTACGAAGTGGCGCCGCGAGGCAAAGGTGGAGCCGTGGGAAGATGGCCGCGAAAAGACGCTGGCGGATACGCGAGGCACGGCTGCAACGCGCCTTCTCAACGCTGACCTGTCGCTGCGCCAGATCGCAACGTTGATGGGGTGGTCCGTTCGCTACGCATCGCAGGTCATCGAAATCTACGCGCGTGTCAGTCCCGACGAAAGTGACGCCGTTCTGGCCCGCCTAGAAGCCGCCAGAACTCGTAGTGAGAAATGAAATTGTAAACACACCTGTAAACAGCGGGGCCGCTACACAGAAGGGAGTGACGCAAGTGCTTGAAGATAAATGGAGGCGAGTACCGGAATCGAACCGGTGTACACGGATTTGCAATCCAGTCGCTTCCACAAAGAAATCAATCAGATAACCCGAAAAGGGTATCAAGACAAAGCCAGAACAAGCCGAGAACTTGATACTCGGAAAAAACTCGATCTGGCAAAGAAAAACCCCGCTGAGACTGCAATCTCGAACGGGGCAGAAGACGCTGAGCAAATCGTCTATGTCTGGGAAAATCATACCCCGGTTTTTCCTCTCGATGCAATGCATGGGAGGGAATTCGCATGACCTGGGCGACCTCTTTTTCCGACATGATGTCGCCACAGCACCTTGGTGCTATCCGAGCGCTGGGCGCCACTCTCAAGCTCGGCACCCGGGAAAGTTGGGACAATCTTCTCCCGATCCTGATAGCTCGCCTTAGCGAAGAGGAACGCGCGGCACTGGCCTTCGTGGCGTTGAAGACCCTCACCCCCACGCAAGCCGCAGAGACCGCACTTTCTGCACTTCCCTCTGGCGCTGGGCGCCCATTGCCGGCGCTCTTCAGCTGCATGGATGAAGCCGCCTTATGGGCCGACATGGCAGAGCCCGAGGAACTCGACGCCTACTGCCTCGCCAGCTTCAACTCGATGCACCCGCGCCGTCAGGCAGCATTCCTACACTTCGTGACCAGGAGGCGAGCCGCGTGATGAGGGATTTTGCTGAAATGGCCGACGAGCTGCGCGCACATGAGCGCGAACATGCCCCTGCAGGATACATGGTCCCCGGCAATGCCGCGCGGGCTGACCAACTCAGAAACAAGCTGCAGCCTCTTGGCGACGTGAAACCTGTGATCAACTCCCGGTACCTGGTCAAAGGCTGGATCGACGCCGGTGCATTCTCGGTGACGTATGGAGACAGCAACGTCGGCAAGACCTTCCTTGCACTCGACATGTCTCTGCACGTTGCCGCGGGTCGGGATTGGCACGGGAACAAGGTTTCACAGGGCGGCGTGGTCTACGTGGCGGGTGAAGGCGGAAAGGGCATCCGGAACCGCATCGAGGCCGCGCGCCGCGAGGATCCAGACTTCGTGCAGTCGGCTGACAGCGCGTTCCTGCTTTTGCCCGAGACACTCGACCTCTGCGCGGATGTTGATGCCAAAGCGCTGACAGCGGCGCTTCGTTCCATGCCCATTCAGGCCACTTTGATCGTGATCGATACTCTCGCTCGCGCCATGGGTGCAGGGGATGAGAACGCGGCGCCAGACATGGGCCGCTTTGTCCGCAATATCGACCTGATCCGGGCCGAGACTGGCGCGCATGTCATGGTGATCCACCACAGCGGCAAGGATGCCTCGAAAGGTGCTCGGGGCAGCAGCGCTCTGCGTGCTGCCGTAGACACAGAAATCGAGCTGACCCGCACTGATAGCACCGTCATGGCTGAGACCCGAAAGCAGCGAGACATGAGCTGTGACAACGTCTTTGCCTACACGATCAGGTCAGTCTTCCTGGGAACCGACGAAGACGGCGATGCCGTGACCTCTGCCGTCGTCCAGCCAGCCGAACCAGTGCAGAAGAAAGCCAAGGTCAGCGGACAGCAGAAGGTTGCGCTGCAAGCACTCGCTGACGCCATGGCCCACCACGGCGAAACCAAACTCAGCGACATGTACCCGAGCAACAGACAGTGCGTCTCACTGTCAACCTGGCAGGAGTACTGCAATCGCCACAGCCTCTCCAGCGGCGAGAGCAGCAGCGCCAAGCGCAAAGCCTTCTTCACAGTCAAGAACGCGCTCCAAGAGAAGGGCGTGGTTCGCGTGGTGGATGACTACGTCTGGAGGTGCGACGAATGAGCGTTACCGGCGTTACCACGCGTTACCAAATCGAAATCGGTAACGGTCATTCCGGCGTTACCAACGTTACCGCGCCCTATAGGGCGGTAACGTTGGTAACGGTGCCCAGGGCTGTCGCAGAGGGCGCCCGAATTCCCAATCCCCACGATCCGAAGAATCCATCTTTTCGCGACGCGCGCTGGGCGTCAGCGCGATCGCGACGCCGACCCACCAGAAAGGCTCTCGCATGACAGTGCACCCGATCAAGACCATGCCCCCGAACTTGGTCAGCGCCTTTGAGGCCCTGATGGTGGAAGCAGAATTGTCTCAGCTCAGCGATATCGAGTTCGCGGACATACTCCTCACATGCGCCTTTCTCCGGCTCACCAGAGCATCGAGCCCCAAGGCCGGCGCTGCATTCATCATCGGACGCGCTTCGCTCCTCGAGGAGCAGGGGCCCACCGGGGGGGGTGATCCATCGATCTGACCCCGAAGGCCGGAAACCGGCTCTCTCGTCTTCTGCACGCATCCACAGTCAGGAATTCACCAATGACCCACCGCACACCTCTCAGGAAAGCCGTGCTGTCCGGCGCCGCAGCAAAGAACCCTCAGCGCTACCGCGATCGGAACGAGCCGCAAGGCGGTCCCGTCCTGGGTCGCGCGCCCACGTACTTCAACAAGCCGCAACGCGCCGCTTGGGCCAAGTTCAAGGTTGAGCTTCCGTGGCTTGTGGAAGCCGACCGGGCGATGGTCGAAATGGCCAGCATTGTCCGGTCACTGATCGAGGACACCCCGGCCGCCGTAAGCGCCGCCATGATCAGGGAGTACCGTCAGCAGCTCTCGGCCCTTGGCGCTACCCCCACCGCTCGATCGAAGGTCAACGACATGCCCGCGCTGGTCGAAGAAATCGACCCTTGGGCGAAATTTGAAGTGGGGGTGAAGTGATGGCCGAGACCACAGCAGACGTTACCGAACGCATTCAAATCCTCCTCGATCTTCAGAAGGACGCGCACGATAAGGCCGCGCGGGCGTCGGCCCGAGAAATCGCCAAGCTCGAAAAGAGCTACGATCCGCTGGCGCGCGCTACGATCCGCTACAAGCAGGAGACAGACAAGCTTGCGACCGCTCTGCGGAAAGGCACCATCACCGAGCAGCGTCATGCGCAGCTGCTGGAAAAGGTTCAGGCTGAATACGACCAGACCGCGGCTCGCCTGAACAAGCTCACCGCTGCCCAAGACGCCCACGCGATGACCGGCAACACAGTGTTCGCCTCGGTGAACCGCAACAAGCAGGCATTCCAGCAGCTCGGATATCAGGTTGGTGACTTCGCAGTGCAGGTCGGCAGCGGTACTTCTGCGCTCACCGCCTTCGCGCAGCAGGGCTCGCAGGTACTCGGCTTCCTCGGCCCGTGGGGCGCGCTGGCCGGCGCAGCCCTTGCAATCACCTTGCCCCTCGCTGGCGCCTTCCTTGACACAGGCGAGGAGGCCAAGAGCTTCGCAGACGCCCTCGAGGATGCCCAGTCTGCAATCGATGCCTATGTCAGCGCCGCCGATCTCGCCATGATGTCGACAGAGCAGCTGGAGGACCGCTTCGGCTCGGCAGCCAGCCGGATACGAGCGACGCTCGACCTCCTCGAGCAAATCGCGCGCTCTGAGGCCCAACGGAAGATCGATGGCATCAATGCTTCGATCTCTGAATTGCTCAACATGGAGACGGACGGCGACCGCCGCCTCGATGTCGCCGAGTTCTTCGGATTCTCGGACCTTGAGTTCTTCTTCGGCGAGGCACGCAAGGGCATCCGCAGCATGGCGGGCGAGTTCCAGTTCTACCAGGACCAGCTCGCGGCTTCCTCTGGCGACCTCGACGCGCAGATCGCCGCCATGTCGCAACTGATCGACGTGACGCGACAGCTTGCGGCCGAGCGCGGCGGAGTCACCGCAGAGGAAGAAGCCCTGATCAAGCAGCTGGCCGAAACCTTGGTGCTGATGGAGGATCAAAGAGGCAAGGTCGAACAGGTCGAGAGCTCGACATATGCCCTCTCTGATGCGGTCTTCTCGGTGGTGGACGCGATCAAGCACATCGACTTCGGTGCGGCCATCGACCAAGCCCAGTCCTTCGCCGACGTCTTGCGAGAGGCTGCGGGTAATGCCTGGAGCATGGCGCAGGCGCGTGCGTACCACGGTGCGAACATGTCCGGTGGCCGAGGTGCTGATCCTCGCCAGTTTGGCGGTTCTGCGCGCGACTGGCAGAAGAACAATCCATATCCGGTCTTCGAAGAGACCGCGAAGCTGCCCAGCACTCGCACGAGAGCCAGCCAAACCGGCGCCAGCGGCACGAACAGGGTGGAACGAGAGGCCGAGCAGGCCGCAGCTGCCTATGACCGCCTGATGCGCTCTCTCGACCCCCTGCGCGCCGTCGCCGGCGAATACGCCGACAATCAGAATGTGCTCAACGAAGCTCTGGCTGCAGGAAAGATTACGAGCGCCGAGTTCGCAGCGGGCATGGAGCTTGTCGACCAGGCGCACGAGAAGGCGCTGGCGGACCTCTCGAAGAACGATGCGCTGAAGAATCTGCGCGACGATGTGGAAGGCCTCACCGAAAGCCTGCTCCGCACGGCGGCAGCAGGCGGCAGCGTCGGCGATGCGCTCCGCAACTTCCTGCTCGACGCCACGCTGCAGGCCGCGGCGCAGAACCTCACCAGCGCCCTATTCGGCGCGGCAGGCAGCACCGGTGGCGGGCTATTCGGCACCATCGCCTCCTCGATTCTCGGTCAGCGCGCCGGCGGCGGCGGTGTCCGAGGTGGCTCGCCGTACCTGGTGAATGAGGGAACGCCGAACAGCGAGGTTTTCGTGCCCTCACGCTCCGGCGGTATCCTGAACGTCCCGCAGGCACAGGCGGCGCTCTCGAAAGCAACTGGTGGCAGCGCGAGCGCAACGACAGTCAGCGTGCCCATCAGCATCGATGCCCGCGGCGCTCAGGCTGGGGTTGCCGAGCAGATCGCGCAGCAGATGGAGCGCATGCGGCCGCAGATGCAGGCCGACGCGGTCACCGCCGTCTATAAGGCGAACAAGGAAAGGCCGCTGCGATGAGGGGGGGGTGTATCGCATCTCCCAGAGGTTGGCACCGGAAACCGGGCTTGCTGCTGCGTGCGCAATATCACCGCGGAAAACAGGGGTGTCCCCTGCTCTCCCACAGTTGGGCCTCTCGGCCCTCCCCATCCAATGAAATCTGACCATTCACGAGGCAACCATGCAGAAGGCCTTCTCCAAGCTCGAGATCAAGAGCGCCGACGAGGAAACCGGGATCATCATCGGTCTCGCCAGTACCCCCCAGACCGACCGTGTAGGCGATGTGGTGGAGCCGTTCGGCGCCTCCTACTCGCTGCCGATCCCCCTGCTCTTCTCCCACGACCACAACCAGCCGATCGGCGCCGTCACCGAGGTGAAGGTTGTCCCGGATGGAATCCGTGTGGTGGCGAAGTTGGCAATCGACGCCTCTGAGCGCATCCGCGAGGTGTGGGCCCTGATCAAGGCCGGCGCGCTGCGCGGCCTCTCGGTCGGCTTCATGCCCCTCGAGCGCGATCCCCTGCCCGATGGCGGCTACCGCTTCACCAGGTGGGATTGGCACGAGCTGAGCGTATGCGCCGTGCCCGCCAACGCAGGCGCCACCATCAGCAACATCAAGCACTACTCTGCGCAGCCGGTTTCCACGCTGCGCATTCATCCCATCAAGGAAACCCGAAAGGAAAAGTCCGTGTCCATTCATCAGAAACCGACATCGTCCGACGTCATCGGCAAGGGCGCGACACTCCAGTGGCTCGCGCGCGCAAAGGCATACCGCCAGCTTCAACCCGGCAGCCTCGACGAATTGGCTGCAAAACTCGGCGCGCCGGATGAGATCGTGCGTCGCCTCAAAGCCGTCGCAGAGGGCAACGCATCGCAGACCGGGCTTGCGGCTGGTGGTTCGGAGGTGCAGGCATTCATCTCTCAAGCCTCGGAAACCTCAGTGCTGCTACGCATGATCGCCGATCGCGCGACCTATCAGCTTCCCCTACGCACCGCGGTGTATCTTCCTGATGCCGACATGACGGCGCAGGTAGTCGGCGAAGGCGCACCAGTCCCCATTCAGGGGTTCGACCTCAACCGGACCAGCGTGGACAGCTTCAAGATCGGCGGCGCCTTCGCGGTGACCGAAGACCTGGTGCGCAACATCTCCCCAGCCGGGCAAGCCTTCCTGAACGGGCAGCTGCGCGCCGCGGTGGCCAAGGCGAGCGATGTCGAGCTCTTCGCCCGCCTGATGGACAGCGCGACCCTCTCGCTCGACGGGGGCGCGGACGCGGCGGATATCCTCGCTGCTGTGCGGGAAGCTCTTGCCGCAGTGATCACCCGCGCCACCGACCGCGCATACTTCACGTTCTCGGTCCAGGCGGCGAACTATCTCAGCGCACTGCAGGACGCCCCGGATGACTTCAACCCGTGGGATGGCACCTTCCTCGGCCGCCCGGCGATCATCACCGAGGGGCTGAGCGGCATGATCTTCGCCGTGGTCAACGCTCAGAGCTTCGTGGGCGCGGTGGACACCATCGAGATCGAGGCCTCGAACGCGGGCACCGTCGAGCTGCTCGACAGTCCGACCAACAACTCGATCGATGGCACCGCCACGACGCAGGTCAGCCTGTGGCAGTCCAACTCGATCGCGGTCAAGGTCGTGGCTTACCTGGCGTGCGAAGCGATCCGCACCGACGGCGTGGCCTACATCGAGATCCAGCCCGCCACGGTGTCGGCATGATTGACGCGAAAGTCTTCGGCGAAGAGCTTGCCGCGATCGTGAAGACCTCAATGCGCCCCTTGGAGCGGCGCATTGAGGCTCTGGAAGCTGAAGTCCGCGCTGGACATGAGCGCATCAAGCAGCTGGAGGCCGGCCATGAGGACCGATGAAGCGATGAAAAGGGTTTCTGCCCCTCTCGGGGAGGTGGTGCAGGCGCTTCAGGCGTCAGGCGCTGATCAGGTGACTGTCAACGAAGCGCTGAAGGCAATGTTGCCCCTCCTGAACTACACGCTGCGACTCGACGCACGCCTAACCAGCCTCGAACGCCAGATGCGCACGCAGCGGCAGGTATCCGAAGAGAGATAGGGGTAGACCGGGCCACGCTACCAGCTTAGGGCGCCATCGCGGCGCCCTAAGTCTCCCCTAAATGCGCGTGTAAATTCGGTGATTGTCCGTTTTTCCGCCGTTGTAGCGAACATTCGCGAACCGACCACCCAAGACTTCAGCCTTGAACCATTTCCCGAAATTCCGCGGGTCTTCGTCCAGCGGCCACTCTTGTCCGATGAGCGTCTTGAGTTCGAAGCCGCTGCCGGGCTCCAGCGCGTCGATCAATCTCTGTATCCGATCTCTATGATCAGGGAACGCCATATCAAGCCTTCCTCAAGCGCACACCCGGACCGAAATCGTCGGTCTCTGGGATGAAGTCCACTCCCATACCCTCGAGAGCCTGGCGCAAAGCAAAATCCACGAGCTTAGAGTGGTTGGACTCCCCGGCGGCGAGCTCAGCACGCCTTACTGTAGCGACCCCAATACGGGCGGCATCCGCAAGCTCTTGAGCCGTGATCTTCAGCATCGCTCGCGCTGCGCGGATTTGCTCCGGAATGATTGTTTGCATATCGTTTGATTTTCTATTGATCGCTGCTGGCTGCTTTGATATGCAGGCTATCATTCAAGCGTTCCAATATCAATGGAGACCATCATGAGAAATGCACCCGCAAGCGGGAACGGTATCGCCTTGCCTACCTGCACTCTCCACGAGCTGCACGACAACATCGCCCTGGCACTTGATGCGGTCTCGGTGCCGTCTCCCTGCCAGCGCACAATCAGCGAGGCACGCGGCTACCTGAGTGATGCCCTTCGGCAGATAGGCGGTGCAGTATGATCGCCATTCAGCACAGAGAGTGCCTTGAGCGGGTAGAAGAAGCCATCAGCGACGTTGGAGCTCTTCTCTGGGCACAGGAGGCACTGATCGTCGCCAACACCGAAGAAGTGGTAGCGGGAGACGGCCGGCATGCGCTGGACCTACTTCGATCGATCATCATCGAGAAGCAGAATGAGGCCGAGCGTGCCACCTCTGCACTCCGCAAGGCCCTCGACAGCAAGGAAAACGCAGCATGACCCCTCACGACAAGCTCTGCGCCGTAATCGCCATCCTGCAAGATCACATCCTTGCATCCGACAGCCTATACAATGGGGACGCGATGTTCCCAAACCGGCGCTTCAGAACGTCGTCCCTCGAGCTCGCCGAGGAACTGCTCGACTCCGTTCTCCCAGACGTGGAGTCACTCAAATGAGTGAAGCATCCGGAAATTTACTGCAGAAGCAAGAAAGCGCCTTGCTTTTGGATTTGGATTTGGTAATTCTAAATCTAAACCAGAGAGGCAGACATGGCGACTGTTGCAGAACTTGTCGAAGATATTTCCGAAATCATGGGAGTGAAGCCTGAAACAGTGAACGCATACGCCAGAGCGCTCATTGATTCAGGCGACCTTCCCAAGAGCCGAGGCCGGGCAATCGCTCACGTAGAGGTCGAGCACATCGTGAAGCTCTTCCTCGCGGTGGCGATCGCCCCGAAGATCAAGAACGCCGCAATTGAAGTTCACAAGTACTTCGAGATGTCGCGCGCGGGCTACCCTGGTGGCCTGCAAAGTGAGGATCGGGTCATCGCTGGCAAGGAAATCTGCGCCGTCGTGGAGACCATCCTCACGTACGACGAGAATGCGAGCGATGAAGAGAAGGAGTTTCGCAAGCAGTGCATACTCTCACAAATCGCGATCACCCTGAACTGGCAGGAGATCGAGATCCACATCAGGGAGGGCATTCTGCGCTTCAAAGATGGCGGAGACCCCAACTATTGGGGCGGATACGTCAAGCGCACAGTGACAATCAGCGGGCAGGCCTTCGGGATGCTCGGACACGCCAATGGTCGCGACTACGTGAAAGAGAGCTGAGACATGGCCCGCATCGCACCCCTCTTTGTCAATGACCGCAACGCGGCGGCGCTGCTGGACATGAAGCCGACCGATTTCCGCGGCCTGGTCGACAATGGGGTGCTGCCGAAACCTGTCAGCATTGGCGGGTTTGACCGATGGGATGTGGAGCAACTTCAAACCATCGCTCGAGGCGATGCTGCGGACGGAATGGGGCACATCGAATGGTAGGTCGCAAGAAACTCCTTTGGCGCCATCCCGCCGGGCGCTGGTACGTCCGCAAGTACCTCAATGGGAAAATGGTCTACATCGGCCGGATCACCGCAGAGGAAGGCACAGCTGAATTCGATCGGCAGTACTGGGAGATTGTCAGCGGGAAAAAAGCCGCGGCAAAAACGTCCTGGAATGCGCTGATCGCGGCCATGCGCGAGACGGACAAATGGGAGGGGTTTTCCCCTCGGTACCGGAAAGACCTCGAGCCCGTCTTCGACTACCTGAGCGACAAGATCGGGAAGGCTGACGTGGCGCGCCTGACCCAGGCGGACATCTACGACGCGATGGAGAAAAACCGTCACCGGGTCAGGTTCGCCAACTACATCCCGACGGCCATCAGCATGCTTTCGAAGCTGGCAATTCGGAAGCGCTGGCGCACCGACAACCCGGCCCTCGATATCGAGCCGCTGAAGGTACCTCAGAGCCGTCGGAAACCCCATTTGCCGTGGCCCAATTGGGCCGTGGATAAGATGCGGGAAGAAGGGCAGCCTTTGCCTCTGCTGATCTTCGAAATCGGCGTGGGAAGCGTCCAGCGCCCCGGAGACTGGGTGGGATTCCAGTGGGGCGACTACGACGGGGAATGCTTGAGTCTGGATCAAAACAAGACCGGCACGCCCCTACAGCTGCCATGCACAAAATTCCTCAAGGCTGCCCTGGACAGTGCGAAGGCCAACCTCGGCTTCGCACCGCACCCGACGCGCCACATCCTCACTCGAGCCGACGGCTCCGCAATGGACTACTTCGCAATGGCTCGAATCATGTCCGAAGAGCGCAAGCGCCTTGGATTGATGGCCTTCGATCAGCATGCACTGCGGTACCGCGGCGTGATGGAGCTGGCATGGGCTGGATGCACAGACGACGAAATTGCCAGCTACAGCGGGCACACCACCAAGGCAATGATCACGAAATATGCAGGAGAGGCACGGCAAATCATGCGCGCGCGGCAGGCTGCTGCCAAGCGTCAGTAGCGCTCGAACAGAACGAGACCAGAACAAGAAACTGATACCTGAGGTGATACTCCCATGACCGAGCAAACGCATAAGTCATTGAAAGTATTGGAGGCGAGTACCGGAATCGAACCGGTGTACACGGATTTGCAATCCGCTGCGTCACCACTCCGCCAACTCGCCGGGGGGTGTGGCACTCCTTAAGTTCCCTGCAGAGCGCCGTCAAGCAGATATCAGGACTTCGGGGGATTGGCGTCGCAAGGTCGCCCGGGTCGACGCAGCAGGCAGCCCTGACCACAGAGCACCAGCAGCCACAGCTTCTGGACGTCAGCTCATCGCCGTCGGGGCGAGGTACCCGAAACGCTCCATGATCGCGGCGCAGTTCTGCTGAACCAGTCCGGCCATTTCGGGGGCGAGGCGGGCCGGCGATGCCCCGCGCACAGGCGCCGAAGCGGGACGTTCGACGCAAATGCGATCGGGGTGGGCGCCCGACCGGTGCCTGCCCTCATGTCCTCGCAAACTCCCCTGCGCGGCGCCGCGGTCAAGACTACAAAGGTCGCTCACCGCCTGCATGGTCCGCTCGAAGTCGCCGATCATGTCTTCGTGCCGCACCAATTTCAGCGGGAGACCCCGCTGCTCGAGCCGCAGGAGGGCCTCGCCGAAATCACGATAGAGACGCAGGGCCATCGCCGGGTCCGCCCCCTGGGCCATCAGACTCTCGCAGGCATCGTAGGGATCGCGCACCATGCCGACAAAGCGGGCTCCGGGGTAGATCCGGTCGAGTTCGGGGGCAAGGCCTACATTCCGGTTCATAACCTTGACCAGCATGCGGCCACGGCCCGAGGGGAAGCCCATGCCCGGCGCCTCGAGTGCACGCTTGTAGCGGCGCACCGCCGGCAGGTTGCGATCGGTGGCCCGTGACAGTTCGCGGGCAATCCAGGCACGGTCGCGCGCACGCAGCGGACCGGGGGCGCGGCGCGGGTTCAGGATGTCTCCGCTGCGCAGAAGCGTCGGCAGGTAGCCCGCAAGCGTCTCGAAGGTTTCGGCACAAAAGGCCGGCCTCGGACGGAGCACCTCGTGCAGGGCTCCCTCCGGCCAGACGGTGTCGCGATGCGCCCGCAGCGCATCCTGCAACAGATCGGCGCCACCGGACTGCAGGCCGAGCAGGAAGATCGGAGCGGCATCGCTCATCTCAGCCCCTCCCCGCCGCGGCAGCCCGGGCCCCGGCGCCAAGCTCGACGTACTGCCCGAGCAGCGCGCGGGCGGTCTGGCGAATGTCGTAGCTCTCGGCCACGGTGCGCAGGGCGGCAGCGCCGAGCTGCGCGCGCAGCTCGGCATCCGCCGCGAACCTCTCCAGCGCCACTGCCAGCGCCTGCCGGTCGTCGACGTCGAAGAGCAGCCCGTTTTCACCGTCCGACATGAAGTCCACCGCCCCGCCCGTGCGCGCGGTGATGCAGGCGAGACCCGAGGCGCAGGCCTCGAGCAGCGCGTTGGACAGCCCTTCGCGGGCCGAGGGCAGCACGAAGACATCCACCGCCCGCAGAAGGTTCGGCATGTCCGCCACGTGCCCTAGCATCCGCACGCCCGGCTGTTCGAGCAGCGCGGTGGGAAGCTCGTCGCCCTCGCCGAAGGTCGCCTGGTAGCCCGACCCCGAGGAGCGGTTGGCTCCCGCAATGGCCAGCGTGGCCTGGGGCATGCGCGCGCGCACGTCCGACCATGCCTCCAGCAGCAGGGGCAGGCGCTTCTGCGCGGCAAGCCGTCCGGCAAAGAGGAAGATCGGCCCCGAGGGCAGGCCGAAGCTGAGACGCAGCTCATCCTTCTCGACCTGGCTCTTCGGCGGGCAGAAGCGCGCGCCATCGACACCATTTGGAATGAAGCGCAGTTTCTCGCTCGGCACGCCCAGGCCGGCCAGTTCGCTCTCGATTTCGCGGCTCACCATGGGGAACCGATCGACCGCCTGCGCCAAGTACGACAGGCGTTGGCGACCAAGCGGCTTTTTCGCGATCGACGTCGCCTCGCCACCACACATGGGCTTGGCCAGCAGCGGCGCGCCCGTCCAGCGCTTGCCGAGCGCCCCGGCCAGCGCCGGAGAGAAGAGCGAGTGGCAATGGATCACGTCGGGCTCGAGCTTGCGCACCATGCGCGCCGCACCGAGGATGAACCCCATCCCCTTCACCGGCTTGCGCATCGCAATGCGCCGCACCTTGACGCCATCAATGGTCTCCGCGGCGGGCAGGCCCGGGTAGCGCCGGGTGAGGATATAGACCTCGTGCCCCTGCCCCGTCATCAGCCCGGCAAGCTGCGCGACCTGTTTCTCGGCCCCGCCAACGATCGGATGGTACGACGAAATGATCATGCAGATGCGCAAGGGCTGCTGCGCCGCGGGCTCCGCCCGGCCCAAGGTCTGTTTCAGCGAGGAGATGCTGCCGCCGGTCATTGCCCGCCCTCCGATGCTGCTTCCGCCGTGCTCGCCGCCTGCGCGGGCGCCCGGCCCGCGGTCAGCGTCGAGAGCAGCTCGACCCACTTGGCCACCATGGTTTCCTTGTCGAAGAGCGTTGCGGCGCGGCGACGCCCTGCCGCGCCGAAGCGCTCGCGCAGACCGGGATCGCGCAGCACGCTCTCGAGTGCCTCGGCCAGCGCCGCCGTCTCGCCCGCGCCGACAAGTCGGCCGCTGATGCCGTCCTCCAGCGCGTCCGAGCAGCCATCCACATCGGTCGAGATGCAACAGCAGCCGCTGGCCATGGCCTCGAGAAGGGTGATCGGCAGCCCCTCCCAATGCGAGCTGAGCGCGTAGACGTCAAACGCCTGCAGCGCCGCCACCGGGTCGGACTGCCAACCCAGCATCTTTACGCTGCCCGACAGGCCCGCCGACGCGAGCGCCTGGTCGACCTCGCCCTGAAGCCGCCCCTCCCCGGCCATGACGAATTGGACCTGCGGGTAGCGCAGGACCAGCTCACGGAGAGATTCAATATAGTCGAGCGGCGCCTTCTGCGGCTCGATGCGCCCCATCCAGCCAACGACCGGCCGATCCGGGTCGAGCCCGAGGGCCCGGCGGGCCGCGGCACGATCCGCGGGCGGACAAAAGCGGTCCACGTCGACTCCGGTGCGGATCACACTGACGCGCTCGGGCGGCATGAGCTTGGCCTTCAGGGTTTCCTGCCGGGCGTATTCGGTCAGTGTCACCACGTGTCCGCCGAAGCCGCGCGCCACGAAGTCGAGCGCCCAGTAGACAGGGGCCTTGGCCCCCTGCACGCGGCGCTGAAAGGGCATCGACGCCTGCCGGTAGACCACGGGCCGTCTGGTGATCCTGCCGGCGGCGCGTCCGATGAACCCCGACTTGCTGCCATGGCAGACGATGACGTCGGCCTGATGTTCGCGCGCTGCCGAGACCACGCGGCGCAGCACACGGGCGTCGCCTCCGATGTCGATGCTGTAGCGCGCCATGTCCACGGGCTCTGCGCTGAGCCCACGCCGCGCCAGTTCCGCCGCATAGGCCTCGTTGTTCTCGGACAGGCAAAGCGTGTGCGCGCGGACTCCGATCCGCCTCAGTTCAGTCAGGAGCAGCTTGTTGTAGAGGGCGATGCCCCCGGTCGACTTCGTCACGGCTAGCAGACTGATCTGTCGCATGGGTAATCCACATATTAAGAAACAATAGATCTATGAATGTTCAAAACTGAGAGGCGCGGGGCGCTGCAGCGCAGCACCGATTCGGCCGAAAATGACCATTGCCGCAGGGACAGCTTACGCCGCCGGTGGCAAGTATGGCTCAGCACGTTGCCATCGAACAGGACAAACTCGAGCCGCGCCCATTTTTTGGGCAGTTCGGTTCTGGCAGATTTTCGCCTTTCCCGAGAGGATACAAATCATGGCCATTGTAGATCTTTAACTTAACGTTAACGTACAAAATACAATGAAAGTTAACCGTCTAGGGGAACGCGGACTGCGGACGGCCAGACGGATGTGCCTTTTTCTCGTCACATTTACAAAGCGCGTGTCTGATTTGGACCCCCGTCGCCGTTAGATCGGCGAGGTTTTACCGACGCCGACTCGGCGGAATTTCACCCAGTACCCCTAGGTAAAGTTTCAGACAGAATGCGCCTTCTGTGCGCTGCAGGTATCTAATGCTCACCGCAAAGGAACTACTCACACACAACATAAAGCAACAAATCGGGACTAAGTCACATAATGGTGGACAATAATTCAGAACTTCTTGCGTTTGAGGGGGCGCAAGGGTTTGGTGCAGGCGCTACGGGCGGCCGCGGTGGTGAAGTTGTAAAAGTTACAAATCTGAACGACTCCGGGGTGGGCTCGCTTCGCTGGGCCCTGGAAGATCTGGACGGACCGCGCATTGTGGTGTTCGAGGTCGGCGGACAAATCGACCTCACCAGCCAGATTGAAATTAACGGTGACGTTACGGTGGCCGGGCAGACTGCGCCCGGGGGGATCACCGTAACCGGCGCCCGCCTCCGTGTTGTCGAAAGCAACGTGATCATCCGCGGCATCAACGCGCGTCCGGGGGATGACCCCGACGGGATGAACCCCGACGATCGCGACGGCATCTCGATCGGCAAGGCCGGCAACACCGTCGAGAACGTGATCCTCGACAGCAACTCGATCAGCTGGTCGATCGACGAGAACGTCGCGACCTGGGGCTCGCCGAGCAACATCACGATCTCGAACAACATCGTTGCCGAGGCGCTCAAGGAGTCGCTGCACTCCAAGGGTGAGCACAGCATGGGCATGCTGATCGGCGACCATAGCTCGAACGTCAGCATCATCGGCAACCTGCTGGTCAGCAACAAGTTCCGGAATGCTCTGGTCAAGGATGACGCGAAGAACATCGAGTTCATCAACAACGTCATCTACAACTACGGCAACGAGGGCCTGCTGGTCGCCGGCAAGTCGACGGTGCACGTGATCGGCAACTTCTTCATCAAGGGTGAAGACTCCAGCGGCCGCGAAGCCATCCGCTTCATCAGCAACACCGGCGAAGCCGCCTACTACGTGTCGGACAACGTCGGTGACGTTGGCGGCGAGAACACCTCCCAGATCGAAAGCAGCTTCGTGTTCGATCCGGCGACCACCGAGGTCATGTCCTCGAGCGAGGCGCTCGACTGGATCCTCGAGAACGTCGGCGCACGGATCAACGGCGAGCTGAGCGCGATCGACCAGCGCATCATCGACACGGTGATCAACGACACCGGATCGCTGATCGACTCGCCCAGCGACGTCGGCGGCTACGGCAACCTGCAGGGCTCCGCGGCTCTGAAGGACAGCGACGGCGACGGGATCCCGGACCAGTACGAGAAGATCATCGGCTCCAACGCCAGCGTCTCGGACGCCAACAAGGACGCGGACGGTGACGGCTACACCAACATCGAAGACTACATCAACGGCCTGCTCGACGGCTTCGATGAGTCCACCGGTGGCGGCAGCGAGATCATCGAAAGCCCGGACGAAACCACCGACAGCGGCAACACCGGCGCCGGCGTCGGAACCGTCCTGACCGTCGAGGCGGAAGACCTCGTGCTGACCGAGGGCTGGGCAACCAAGTCGCTGACCGGATCGTCGGGCGGCAAGGTCATCCAGAACGAGAGCGGCTCGCTGCAGAGCGCCTCGCTGGCCTTCGACGGCGACGCGGGCGTCTATAGCCTCACCGCCAACTACTACGATGAGAACGACGGCGTCAGCACGCTGGCGGTCCTCGTCAACGGTGAGCAGGTCGCGACCTGGGACTGGGACAAAGAACTGGGCAGCGCGCTGGCCAACAAGACCACCCTCACCTCCAAGGTCATCGAGGGTCTCGAGCTGAGCAAGGGCGACGTCGTCACCCTGCAGGGCCAGCACGATGGCAGCGAACCGCTGCGCATCGACACGGTCAGCCTCGAGATGACCGGTGAGAGCACCGATGTCACCGGTCCCGAAACCGGGACGGACACCGGATCCGAGACGGACACCGGCACCGAGACCGGCACTGGCACCGGTGATATCGGCGCCATCGGCACGGTCATCTCCGTCGAGGCGGAAGCCCTGCAGCTCACCGAAGGCTGGGCGGTCAAATCGCTGGCCGGCGCTTCGGGCGGCAAGGTCATCCAGAACGAGAGCGGTTCGCTCCAGGACGCTTCGCTGACCTTCGACGGCGACGCGGGCGTCTACAGCCTGGCCGTCGACTACTACGACGAGAACGACGGCGTCAGCGCGCTGGCAGTCCTCGTCAACGGCGAGCAGGTCGCGACCTGGGACTGGGACAAGGAACTGGGCAGCGCGCTGGCCAACCACACCACCCTGACCTCCCAGGTCATCGAGGGTCTCGAGCTGAGCACGGGCGACGTCGTCACCCTGCAAGGCCAGCACGACGCGCGCGAGCCGCTGCGCATCGACACGGTCAGCCTCGAGATGACCGGGCTCAGCGATGGCTCCGGCGATGGTTCCGGCTCCACCTCCACCGAGCAGGCACCGGAGAACTCCGCCGAGTGGCTGTGGATGGAAGCCGAGTCTTTCGAGTTCGACGCGAGCGCCAACAAGGGCTTCCAGGTGGGCAGCATCGTGGCGGCCTCCGGCGGCAAGGTGCTGAACGCGATCGGCGATGCCGAAGCAACGGCGACCTTCGACGGCGCCTCGGGCACCTATGACATCGGCGTCGATCACTTCGACGAAAACGATGGCGTGTCCTACCTCGAGGTCCGCGTCAACGGCGAGGTGGTCGACTCCTGGCTCTGGGATGCCGAACTCGGCGACCGGCTGGCGAACGACAACACGCTCACCCGCCACCTGATTTCGGACGTCGAGATCGAGTCCGGCGATGAGATCATGCTCGCCGGCTACGGCGACGGCGGCAGCGAGCCGCTGCGCATCGACGCGCTCGAGTTCATGCCGAGCGACACGCTGCTGGGCTAATTCCAGACCCAGAGATGGCAAGACCCTGGATCGGGCGGCGCAACCATGCGCCGCCCGATCTGCATGTGCAGGGATCATTCAGGCAGCAGCCGGGTCGCCGCGCCCGACGCTTTCGTAACTGCTGAACCCGGACGCCAGCGCATCCTCGTAGGTGTAGATATTGCGCAGGTCCGCCATGCGCGGCGTCGCCATGCCCGCGGCCAGAACCTTCAGGTCCAGCGCGCGGAACTCGTTCCACTCGGTGAGGATGACCAGCAGGTCCGCATCCTTGGCGGCGACATAGGGATCTTCCTCCCAGGCCACGCCCGGCAGCAGCGCCTCGCCCTCGCGCTTGCCCTGCGGATCGACCACCGACACGCTCGCGCCGCCGCCCACAAGCGCTGGCACGATGGTCAGCGCCGGGGCGTCGCGCATGTCATCGGTGTTGGGCTTGAAGGTGACGCCGAGCACGGCGACCTTCTTGCCGTTGAACGAGCCCTCGCAGAGATCGAGCAGCTTGTCGGTCATCCGCCGCTTGGTGTCCTCGTTGACCTTGATCACCGTCTCGACGATGGAGATCGGCGCCGCGTGCTCCTGCCCGATGCGGGCCAGAGCCTTGGTATCTTTAGGGAAACACGAACCGCCATAGCCCGGGCCCGCGTGCAGGAACTTGTTGCCGATGCGGCCGTCGAGCCC
>NZ_JAIVKX010000016.1 GCF_020524285.1 Alloyangia pacifica | reverse complement strand
GCCATCGCCGAATACGTCATGGCGGCGCTGCTCGCGCGGCACGTCCCGCTGGCCGAGGCCGACCGGCAACTCCGACAGGGCGACTGGCACTACTGGGCCGGCGGCCCCTCGGGCCTGCGAACCGAACTTGGCGCGCAGAGCATCGGCATCGTCGGGCACGGACACATCGGCCGCACGCTTGCGGCGCGAGCTCTTGCCTTCGGCATGACTGTACATGTGGCGAACCGCTCACCGGTCTCCACCCCGGACTATGCGGCCACTTATGGCCTTGCGGACCTGACGGAAATGGCATCGCACATCGATGTTCTGATCAACACGCTGCCGCTGAGCGACGGGACCGCAGGGATCATCGGCGCAGACGTCCTAAACGCATTGGGAGCAGAGGCCATCGTGATGAACGTCGGCCGCGGTCCGGTCATCGACGAGGACGCGCTCTTCGAGGTGCTCTCGACCAGAAGGATCGGTGGCGCGATCATCGACACGTGGTACCTCTATCCGACGCCCGATCAGCCGAACCCAATGCCGGGGCACAAACCGTTTCACAACCTCGAAAACGTGACCCTGACACCGCATATGTCCGGCTGGACCCATGGGACGATTGCGCGCAGGCAGGCAACCATCGCGCGCAACATCCGCAACATTGAGGCCGGCGAGCCGCTGGAAAACAGGGTCGGAGCCTGACCGGTCCCGACGTTGCGCCTTCTGCGGACCGCAACAAGTTTCAACTCTTCTCATTAGTTGTGGACAAGGCTCTTGCCTTTTCTGTGACGCGTGGCGGTCGGCAGGCAGCACGGATCAAGTGGCCGTATCTGGATGACTATACTAAGAGCTAGGGTGACGTGGGAGACATCTCGTGGAACCGCCTCAGGTTTCTCGGGAGCCTCAACCTCGTGAGTAGCGACTGTGTTCAAGTTGTCACGCCGTCATAGCATACGTTTATCCTGATCTTCTCGTTGAGCACGATCGAGAGCGCGAATATGACCTTTCCCAATAAGGCCCGTGTTTGATCATCGGCGGAGGCAGGCTCCCGCGCAGGCTCTGGTTCAAGATGTCTTCGGTGCGCCGCTGCAGCCCTCGAAATCTTGATCCGTTCTTCATTGGCCAGCTGAAGGCCAATCCGAACCATCCCTCATCCTCCTCGCAACTTCTTGTTTTTTAGATAGAATTCTCCATTCGTTCGTGAAGCCACCAAAAAGATCCGGGCTCGCCAACCGTGAGGTTTAGAATATTCTTGCCCGTCGCGTTCAGGTCTCGAGCCTTCTGAGCGGTAGCGATCTGGGCGAGACGCGGATGCTCGAAACCCGGGCGGCAGGTTGGAAATTGTTCATGTTATCTCCAAAACATCAGTGGTCCGTCGCGCTCTGGCTTAGCACCCCTTCCCGCTTCAGATCGCAGGAGGACTAACTCCCGCCATGTGATTCTTATGCCCGGCCACCCCGTCCATCGGCATCAGAGCAGCCGCGGGCCGGAAAATGTGCTGACAGCAAACATATTTGGCTTTATGGGTTTTTAAAACCATAACGGGATACCGATGACACTTTCTCCTGCAGACCGTGAAGCTCTTGCCCCCAAAGGCCATCTGCGTGCCGCGCTGAACCATGGCAACTTCGTCCTCGTGGGGCGCGACCAAAGCCGCAAGCCCTTCGGCATCAGCGTCGATCTAGCCAAAGAGTTCGCCAGGGCCTGCGAGCTAGACCTACAGTTCGTGGAGTTCGAGCGGGCGGTCGATGTCTCATCGTCCGCAACGAGCGACCTGTGGGACATCTGCTTTCTCGCGGTGGATCCGAAACGCGCCAAGACCATCGACTTCACCATGCCCTACATCCGCATCGAGGGGCGCTACCTGGCAGGGGCACATTGCGACGCCGCGGATGCCGGTGCGCTCATCTCGTCGGGTGCGAAGGTCGGCTCGGTCCATGGCAGTGCCTACACGCTGACCCTGGCGCGGCAGGAAGGCGCGGAGAACCTCGTGCTCTTCGAAAACCTCGGCGCCGCGCTCGCTGCGCTGGACGCAGGCAAGGTAGCCGCCATCGCGGGCATCGGCGAGGCAATGGCGCATGAAGGCGCGACGCGCCCCGGCTCGCGCGTGCTGTCGCCGCCCTTCATGGAAATCCGTCAGGCCATGGCGATGCCGCAGGGCCGCCCCGAGGCCTCGCAGATCCTCAAGGATTGGCTGTCCGAGGCGGCAAGGTCCGGGCTGACCGGCGACATCCTCGAACGGCATGGCATCGCGCGCAGCTGCGCCATCCTTCCGGAGTGACCCACTGCCGCCGGGGGCTCCCTTCCGGCGGCGTGTCAAGCGCAGGGCCATGCGCGATGGGCCGAGCGTAGCAGGACACCCTCGACGCGGTACGGGCCACCGAAAGCAACAACGGGACCCCGGCGGTCAGATGAGCGGCACGAGCCCTCGCGTCTTTCCAGAGCCCCACGTGCTGGCTGCGCAAACCGCCGCCAGCACGCGCAATACTTGTCGCAGGAGCGGTCAGGCGCTCCGGTGCGTCCGCGCCGTTCTGTCGAGTCGTTCCGCCAGGATCTTCGGCAGCACGCCGCCGGCCTTGAGTGTCTCGATTTCCTGCGCCGTCTCGACCGCGACCCTGCCCTTGATCCTGGCAACGAGGTCCGAGCGCAGCACCCGCACCTCAGTCGGCTGACCCGGCCGGAGCGTCTCGGCGTCGATGGTGATTTCGACGGTATCGCTGACGCGGAAGCCGCTGGTTTCGGGCTGGAAGGCGCCGTCGATCTCGATCGGGACGATGCCCATGCCGATCAGATTGGTGCGATGGATGCGCTCGAAGCTGCGGGCGACGACCGCGCGCACCCCGAGCAGCGCCGCGCCCTTGGCGGCCCAATCGCGGCTCGAGCCCATGCCATAGCGCTCCCCGGCGAAGATCACCGCCGGCACCTTGTCGCGCTCCATCCGGGCCGCGGCCTCGTGGAGCGGCAGGACCGATCCGTCCTCCATCCGCAGATGGGCGGGCGGCAGGTCGCGGTTCAGGTGGTTCACCGCCATCCGGTTGGTGAAGAGACCGCGTAGCATCACCTCCCAGTTGCCGCGATAGCTGGCGTAGACGTTGAGGTTCGCCGGATCACCGTCGCGCGCGATCAGCCAGCGGCCCGCCGCGCTCTCGGGGTCAATCCAGCCCGCGGGCGAGATATGATCGGTGGTGATGTCGTCGCCGAGCACCAGCAGCGGCCGTGCGGTGATCGTGCCGAGCGTGGGTCCAGTGGCCGCGCGCGCGAATTTCGGGCGGCGCAGCGACCGGCTGTCCGGGTCCCAGGGGAAGCGGTCGCTGCGCGGCGCCTCGAGCGCGGCCCAGTCGGCGCTGGCCAGCGCGGCGCGGAAGTCCGCGTGCACATCCTCGGCACGGAAGGCCTGTGCCATAGCGGCATCGATCTCGTCGGCAGCGGGCCAGATGTCGGCCAGGTACACCGGCCCGCCCGGCCCGGTGCCCAGCGGGTCCTTCAGGATGTCGGCGCGGACATGTCCCAGCAGCGCGAAGGCCACCACCATTGGCGGCGAGGCGAGGAAGCCGAGGTCGAGCTTGGCGTGGACCCGGCCCGGGAAGTTGCGGTTGCCTGATAGCACGGCGGCGACCGCCTTGCCTTCGGCAAGCGCGTCCTCGACCGCCTCGGGCAGCGGGCCGGAGTTGCCGATGCAGGTCGTGCAGCCAAAGCCGACGATGCCGAAGCCCACGGCGCCGAGGTCCTCGAGCAGCCCCGCGCGGGCGAGGTAGCTCGCGGCAGAGGGCGAGCCCGGGGCGAGCGAGGTCTTCACCCAGTCCGGCGGCGTGAGGCCGCGGGCCCGCGCCTTGCGCGCAAGCAGCCCTGCGGCGATCAGCAGGCGCGGATCGGAGGTGTTGGTGCAGCTAGTGATGGCGGCAACGCCGATGCCGCCATCCGGCAGCGCTTCGGGGCGCCCGAACAGGGGCGGCAACTCGCGCCCGGCGGCCTCCGCTACTGCCTGCCGTGTGTTCGAGGCAGGCAGGCTGTCCTGCGGCCGACGCGGCCCGGCAAGCGTCGGGGTCAGGGCCGAGAGGTCGATCTCGATGCCGCGGTCGAAATGCGGCGTCGCCTCGGGATCGAACCAGAGGCCCATGGAGCGGAACAGCGGCTCGACGGTTTCGGTGATGCGCGCCGGTCGGCCGGTGCGTTTCAGATAGTCGACACTGCGCGCATCGGCGGCGAAGAAGCCGGTGGTAGCCCCGTATTCTGGGGCCATGTTGGCGATCACCGCGCGATCATCGGCCGAGAGGGTCGAGACCCCGGGGCCATGGAACTCGACATAGGCGCCGGTGACCCCGAGCCTGCGCAGCTGCGCGGTGATCTCGAGCGCCAGGTCGGTGGAGAGGACCCCCTCGCGCAGCGCCCCGGTCAACCGCACGCCGACCACCTCGGGCAGCGCCAGCGAGACGGTCTGGCCGAACATGATGCTTTCCGCCTCGAGCCCGCCGATGCCCCAGGCGAGCACACCGATGCCGTTGATCATCGGGGTATGGCTGTCGGTGCCGAGCATCATGTCGGGATGCGCCCGGCTGCCGTCGATCTCGACCAGCGTCGCGTATTGCTCGAGGTTCAGCGTGTGCATGATGCCGGTGCCCGGCGGGTTCACGTGCACCGTGTCCATCACCTCGGAGGCCCATTTCATGAAGCTGTAGCGCTCGGCGTTGCGGGCGATCTCGTTCTGCTGGTTGATCCGCCATGCGCCGCTCTGCCTGTAGAGGTCCACCGCGAGCGAGTGATCGACCGAGACTTCAACCGGCAGCACCGGCGAGAGCACCCGCGGATCGGCGCCGCCCTCGGCGAGCGCATCGCGCAACCCGGCGATGTCCGCAAGCGCGGGCGTGCAGGTGGTGTCGTGCATCAAGAGGCGGTTGGGACGGAAGTCCAGCTCGAACGGCGTCCGGCGGCCCTCGGCCCAGCCGGCAAGCGCGGCGCAGAGCGGGGCGGCCTCGCCGCCGTTGCGCAGATGGTTCTCTGCCAGCAGGCGCAGGACATGCGGCAGCCGCGCCAGCAGCTCTTCGCCAAGTACCGCCTTCAGGTCGGTGGCCTCGAGAGCGCCTTGGGGTGTGTCAATCGTCGTGACGGAGATCATTGCGCAATCCTTCTTTCCAATGGGACGCCTCTGCGATGTGCCGCCCGCGCCGGTCCACGTCGGGAAGGGACGGCAACCGGCGCAGGCGGCGTGGCGCGGATCGTAAAGCCCGTCGCGCCACTGGCCGGGGCGCACGCACGCCCCGGACCGTCTCTTGTTGTCCCGGTCAGTCGCCGACGGCGATCTCGTCGCTCTCTTCGGCGATCGCCTTCTTCACCTTGCGACCAAAGACCATCGGGGCAACGAAGCCGATGATGGCCAGCACCCAGAGGGTGATCGCGAGCGGGCTGCCGACAAGGGTCAGCCAGTCGCCGTCCGAGAGGGTCATGGCGCGACGCAGGTTCACTTCCATCTCGTTGCCGAGCAGGATGCCGAGGATGATCGGCACCAGCGGGATATCGAGCTTGCGGAACAGCCAGCCGACGACGCCGAAGAGGACCATCAGGACAAGGTCGAAAGACGAACCGGAGATACCGTAGATTCCGACGAAGCTGACCATCGCCACCAATGGCATGAGGATGTGAATGGGCACCAGCAGCACGCGGCTGAACAGACCCACCAGCGGGATGTTGAGGATCAGCAGCATCACGTTGGCGATGAACAGCGCTGCGATCAGGCCCCAGACCACGTCGGGGTTCTGCGAGAAGAGCAACGGCCCGGGCGTGATGTTGAGCGAGAGCAGCACTGCGAGCAGCACGGCCGTGGTGCCCGAGCCCGGAACACCCAGCGCCAGCATCGGCACCAGCGCGCCGCCAGCCGCTGCGTTGTTGCCGACCTCGGGAGCCGCGACACCGCGCGGGTCGCCCTTACCAAAGGTCTTGCTGTTCGGGTCGACGATCTGCTTCTCGACCGAGTAGGACAGGAACGAACCCAGCGATGCCCCTGCCCCCGGCAGCACGCCGGACAGGAAGCCGATGATTGTGCTGCGCCCGAAGGTCGGGATGCAGCTGCGGATCATGCTCCAGGGCGCGACGATCCGGCCGATCTTGCCGATGCTCTCTTCCTTGTTGCCTTCGCTGCCGCGATGCTCGAGGAAGACGAAGACCTCTGACAGCGCGAAAAGGCCGACGATGGCGATCAGGAAGTCGATGCCGTCGAAGAGATGCACCTCGCCGAAGGTGAAGCGCTGAACGCCGGTCTGCGTATCGACACCGATCATCGCGATGCTGAGACCGAAGGCGGCGGCGAAAGCGGCCTTGGCCTGGTTGGTCGACGAGATGCCGCCCAGCGTGGCGAAGGCGATGGTGAACAGCGCGAAGTATTCCGCCGGTCCAAAGAGCAGCGCGATCTTCACCAGCTGCGGCGCCAGCAGCGCGAGGCCGAAGGTCGCGGCGATGGCCCCGATGAACGACGCGATTCCCGACAGCGACAGCGCCTCGCCCGCCATGCCCTTGCGGGCCATCGGATAGCCGTCGAGACAGGTCATCATCGCCGGTTCGTCACCGGGAATGTTGAGCAGGATCGAGCTGATCCGGCCGCCGTACATGGCCCCGTAGTAGACCGAGGTCATCAGGATCAGCGAGGGCAGCGGCCCAAGCCCAATCGAGAAGGCGATGGGGATGAGGATCGCGACGCCGTTGGCCGGACCAAGGCCCGGAAGCGCGCCCATCATCGTGCCGAGGAAAGCGCCAAGCAGCGCAATCCCGAGGTTGGAGAAGGTGAGGGCGGCGTCGAAACCGACGCCGAGAGACGAAAGAAATTCCATGTGCTGACCTCAGATGCCGAGCGGACCCACGGCCAGCGAGAGGCCGAGCACGAGTTTGAAGACGACCCAGATGCCGATCGAGAGACCGACGCCCGTCAGCACAGCACCGACGGGCGTGCCGCCAAGGCGCCAGCTCATGTAGCTTGCGGCGAGCGCGGTGCAGATCAGGAAGCCCAGCTTGGGCAGCAGGATCGCGTAGAGCAGGCAGACCGCGATGGCGAAGCCGATCTCGGCCAGCCGGTTCAGGGAAGGCCAGACCGGCTCCGGGTCGGGTCTCAGGATGAACCAGATCGAGCAGATCGCGATGATCACTCCGATGATGATGGGAAAGGTGGCGGGGCCGACGACGTCGGCCATGAAGCTTTCGGGAATGATCGTGGCGGCCCAGATGTAGAAGGCTGCGAGGGCGAGCCCGATTCCCCCCATGATGCGATCGCTCATGCGGTGACCTCTCGTGGTAAGGGGCGGCCGGAGATCACGCCCCGGCCCGCCGATAATTTATTGGATGAGACCAATTTCCTTGGAGAGCGCGCGGATCTCGGCGACGTTCTCTTTCACGAATTCTTCGGCGTCGGCGCCGAAGAGGTCGAGCGGCTCGATGCCCTGATCCGCGCGGATCTGCTGGAACTCTTCCGAGGCGACCATCTTCTGGATCATCTGGTTCCAGGATTCGTAGGTCTCGTCCGAGATGCCCTTGGGCACATAGAGACCGCGCCAGTTCGGGCCGGTCACGTCGTAGCCCTGCTCGATGGCGGTGGGGTACTGGTCGAACTGCTCGAGACGCTCGGGCGAGAGCACCGCGACGATACGGATATCACCCGCCTCGACGAAGCCGCGCACTTCCGAGAAGTCGCCCGAGAAGGCGGTGATCGAACCGCCGAGAACCTGGGTCATAGCCTCGCCGCCACCCGAGAAGGCAACGTATTTGACCTGACGCACGTCCTCGAGCTCGGCGACCTTGGCCAGCTTCAGGATTTTCAGGTGGTCATAGCCGCCGACCGCGGAGCCACCGGCGAAGGACACCGAACGCGGGTCCGCCTTCATCATTTCAACCAGCTCCGGCAGGTCGTCGATCTCGCTGTCCGCCGCCACGGCGATGACGCCATATTCCGCGCCGAAAGAGGCGAGCCAGCGCACGTCATCCTCGTTCGCGCCGGGGAAGGCGCCCTGTGCGAGGCGGGTGGTGGTGCCGTTCGAGGCCGCGATCAGCAGCTTCTCGTCTTCGTTGCGCTTGGAGACGACGTGGGCATAGGCCACACCGCCACCGCCGCCGGTCATATTGGTGACCTGCATGGTGCCGTCGATCAGGTCCTCGTTACGCAGGACCTTTGCCACGGTGCGGCAGATGAAGTCCCAGCCACCACCGGGCGCGGCCGGTGCGATGCATTCGGTGTTCGAGGGCTTGTCCTGCGCCGCGACCGGCAGGGCGGTAACTGCTGCCAGGACGGCCGCGCTAAGAATGCGAATCATGATTGTCCTCCCTTGATTCCGTCCCTCTTTTTGGTCTTTTGAATACCGAAATGCAAACTATTTTGGTTTTTGGCGCTCCAAAGAGCCAGCTTGCACTTTCTCACAAATGAGTGTTCATTTGAACCAAGGAGGACCGGGATGCGCAGCGCTGATCTTGCCCAGAAAATTTCGAACCGGGTGATCCGCGAGATCGCCGAGGGCCACTACAATGCCGGCGACCGCCTCACGACGCAGTCGATCGCGGACCGCTACGGCGTGTCCCGCACACCCGTGCGCTCGGCTCTCGGTCTGCTCGCCGAGCAGGGCATTCTCGGGCAGGTGCCGAACCGCGGCTATTTCGTCAGCCGCACGATTCCGGACGGCGCGCTGACCGCGACCAACCAGGACGAGCTCACCCGTGAGTACCAGTCGCTTGCCGAGGACTGGATCCGCGACCGCATTCCCGAGGAGATGACCGAGCTTGCACTTCGGGAACGCTATTCCTGGACCAAGGTGCGCACGCAGGAACTGCTGGGCCGAGCGCAGCGCGAGGGTTGGGCCGAGCGCAAGGAGGGCTATGGCTGGCGCTTCCTGCCGGTCGCCAAGACGCCCGAGGCCTTTGACCAGATCTATCGCTTCCGCATCGCCAACGAACCCGTCGCGATGCTGGAACCCACCTTCAAGGTTGATTTCCGCAAGCTGGCGGAACTGCGCGAGGTGCAGGAAAAGCTGGTACATGCGGACCCGGCGACCATGCCCAACGAGACCATCCTTCAGCACGGCGCCGATTTCCACGAGAGCCTCGTGGCGATGTCCGGCAATCCCTTCTTCCTGATCGCGCTCGAGCGGGTCAACCGCATGCGCCGCCTCATGGAGTATCGCGCGCGGGTGGACCGGGGCCGGCTGGCGAATGAATGCGGCGAGCACCTGGAGATCCTGACACTGCTCGAGCAGGAGCGCATTACCGAAGCCTCGGAGCGGCTACGCCGGCACCTCGAGGACGCCCGCGATCGCAAGGCACCCAACGCCCGCGCCTGGGCCGAAGGCTGACCGCATGCGCGCGCCCTCTGTCCGGCAGAAAATCTACGAGCACTTTGCCGTGGCGCTGCAAACCGGCACCATCGCTCCGGGGGCCCAGCTTCCTACAGAAGCCGAGATCGCGAAGGAGTTCGAGGTCAGCCGTTCGACGGTTCAGAACGTGATGTCCCGCCTGATGCAGGAAGGCCTCGTGCGCCGCCAGGCCGGTCGCGGCACCTTTGCCTGTCGCCGCGACGACGACATGCAGATCCGGGTCGGGCTCGATATCCACAATATCCAGTCCTTCGAAGACGAGGTGGCGCTGGCAGGCGAAACCGTCACCTTCCGGCTGCTCAGCTTCGCGCCCAGCCCTCTGCCGGTCCGTGCCGCGCGCAAGCTGGATCTCGAGCCAGGTCTCGAGGTCTTCTGCCTGCGCCGGCTGCGCTTTGTCGCGGGCCAGTGCATCGGTAGCGAGACCCGATGGTTTCACCCGGATCTGTCCATGTCGATGACCGCGCAGGCGCTGGCCACCGAGGGCGTGCACGCGCTGATCAAGGACCGTCTCGGACTCGAGATCGGACGCATCGACGCGGCGCTGCGCGCGGTGGTCGCCACATCGCAGGAGGCCCGCGAGTTGGGCATCGAGGAAGGCGCGCCGCTGCTAATGCGCGCGCATGTGCTGCTGACGCCGGACGACGACAAGATCCTTTATGGCGAGGCGCTTTACGTGGAGCCCTTCGCCTTCCGCTACTCAGCCGGCTTCCAGGCCTGACCCTCGGATCAGACCCGTCATATCAAATGAGTAGTCATTTGATATGACGGCAATCATTTTCCTTGTGCCTCGACCATCGTTGGCTTTACGTTGTTAAAAAGCCAAAGAGAGTCGCCATGTTCTTCGCCCCGCCATCCGAGCTCACCGCCGAAGTCTTCGCCCGCGTTCCGGCCGAGCTTGCGCCGGTCAACGCGTCGGGCTGGGCCCGCGTACAGCACCCGGGAAAATCCTTCCGCGCCTTTCTCGAGGGCCCGTCCTTCGACCGGGAAGGCAACCTCTACTGCGTCGACATTTGCCACGGCCGGATCCTGCGCTTCGACCCGCAGGGCGATGTCACCGTCGCCGCCGAATACGACGGCGAGCCCAATGGCCTGAAGATCCACCGCGACGGCCGCATCTTCATCGCCGATCACGCCCACGGGCTGATGGTGATGGACCCGGTCTCGGGCAAGGTCGAGCCGTTCCTCACCCGCCCCGGGCTCGAGCGGTTCCACGGGCTCAACGACCTCCATTTCGCACTTAGCGGGGATCTGTGGTTCACCGATCAGGGCCAGAGCGGGCTGCACGCGCCCTATGGCCGGCTGTTCCGGCTGACCGAGGGCGGCGCGCTCGATTGCGTCATCGACAACATCCCCAGCCCCAACGGCCTGTGCCTGAACGAGGATGAAAGCCAGCTATTCCTTGCCGTGACCCGGGCCAATGCGGTCTGGCGCGTCCGCTTCCTGCCCGATGGCCGGACCGTCGCGAAATCCGGTACCTTCATCCAGCTCTCGGGCGGCCTGGCCGGGCCGGACGGACTGGCGCTCGGCGCGGGCGGCGAGCTTGCGATCGGGCACATGGGGCTGGGGACGGTCTGGATCATGTCGCGCCTCGGCGAGCCGATGTTCCGCATCCGCAGCCCCGAGGGGCTGCTGACCGCCAATATGGCCTTCGGCGGCCCCGAGGGGCGGCATCTCTACATCACCGAGGCGTCGACCGCCTCTATCCTGCGCGTCCAGCTGCCCTTCGCCGGCAAGCCGATGTTCGCATTGAGCTGAAATCACTATCCGGCGAGGAGAGCGCCGAAGGGAGGAAAGACATGAAAGCGATAGACCGGCTGCTGTCAGCCGTCGAAGTTTCGATCATCCTGATCGGATCCCTGCTGGGGCTGGGCCTTGCCGTGCTGCAGGTCATCCTGCGCTACGCCTTCAGCACCGGCATCCACTGGCTTGAGGCCGGATCCGTCACGGCACTGGTCTGGGCAATGCTGATGGCGGCAAGCCGAGCGATCCGCACCGGAACCCACCCCCGCGTCGACCTTCTGGCGCATGTCCTGCCGCCCCGGGCCCGCGCGGCGCTGAACACCGTCGCCTTCGGCGCAGCGCTGCTGCTGACGGCCTTCTACCTCGATGATGCGGTGAGCTATGCGCGCTTCGTCTGGGGCATGGGCGTCACCCACCCGGAATTCGGCGGCAACCTCGCCCTGCCCTTCGCCATCCTGCCAGTAATCCTCGCCTTTTTCGTCATCCGCTACGCCATGCTGATCGTCTCGATGTGGACCGACATCGCCTCCGAACCCGAGGAGGCCTTCCTGACCCGCGTGGGCACCCCAGCGACCAAGGTGCACAAATGACCATTGCATTCCTCATTGCCCTATTCTTCGTGCTGATCGTCATCGGCGCCCCGATCGCGGTTGCCCTTGGTGGCTCGGCTGTGCTGGCCTCGATGATCTTCGCGCCGATCCCGGACGGGATCTTCGGTCAGAAGCTCTTCGGGAACGTCAATCACTACACGCTGATGGCGGTGCCCTTCTTCTTCCTCGCGGCGGAATTCATGGAGACGGGCGGGCTGGTGCACCGGCTGATCGGCGTTGCCCGCGTCTTCGTCGGACACCTGCGCGCGGGCCTCGGGATGACAGCCGTGCTGACCTGCATCCTCTTCGCCGCGATCTCGGGCTCGAGCCCCGCGACCGTCGCCGCCGTCGGCAACATCATGTTCCCCGCCCTGCGCGAGGAAGGCTACTCGGACCGCTACGCCATCGGCGCGCTCGCCACCGCAGGCGCGATCGGAATCCTGCTGCCGCCGTCGATCCCGCTGATCCTCTACGGCTTCGTCACCGAGACCCCGATCCCCGCGCTGTTCCTCGCCGGTATCGTGCCGGGCCTCATCTACGGCGCGCTGCTGCTCTTCACCGCGCGCTTCCTGGCGCGCAACGAAAAGGTCGCCGTGCGACCCCGCGCCACCGCCACAGAGGCCCGGTCGACCGTGACCTCGGCGATCCCCGCCCTGATGCTGCCGGTGTTCATCGTGATCGGCATCTACGGGCTGCCGGCCTTCGACCTCGGTGCCTTCAGCTACGACGGCGGCGCGATCTTCACGCCCACCGAAGCCGCCGCGGTCTCAGCCGTGCTGGCCATCATCATCGGCCTCCTGATCTACCGCGAGCTGAAGCTTCGCGACATCCCGCGCGTCGTGATCGCCGTCGGCCCGCGCGTCGGCATGATCTTCTGGATCACCACCAACGCGCTGATCTTCGGCTATTTCATCACCAAGATCGGCCTGCCTGGCCAGCTGGCGCAGGCGGTGCTGAACGCCAACCTCTCGCCGATCGTCTTCCTGATCTGCGTTAACCTGCTGCTGCTGGTCGTCGGCTTCTTCCTCGAGGCGGTGCCTACCATTCTGATCTTCGCGCCCTTGCTGCAGCCGGCCGCTCAGAGCCTTGGGATCGACCCGGTGCATTTTGCGATCATCATGATCGTCAACATCGAGATGGGCATGATCACCCCGCCTGTCGGCATGAACCTCTTTGTCGCCTCCGGTGTGTCGGGCATGTCGGTCTTCGAGGTCTTCCGCGCCACGATCCCCTGGATGCTCGCCACCCTGATCGCCCTGATGATCGTCACCTTCGTGCCCGCGGTCTCGCTCTGGCTGCCCGGCCCGACCATCCACTGATCCATAGTTTCACATAGGGAGGACACCATGAAACTGACCGCAACCCTCGCCGGCCTTCTGGTCGCGGCGATGCCCATCCTGGCCACGGCGCAGCCGCTGACCATGGTGCTGTCGAACGACAACAACGCAAAGGGCCTGAAAGGGCAGACCTTCGACTTCTTCGTCGAGAAGGCCAAGGAAGCGCTCGGCGACGATCTGACCGCCGAGATGCATCACGGCGGCACGCTGTTCGATCAGAGCAGCCAAGTCGTCGGCACGCAACTTGGCGAAGCGCAGATCATCTCGCCCGCGATCGGAATTTACTCGCAGCTCGTTCCCGAGGTGAACATGTTCGAGCTGCCCTTCTTGCTGTCGAGCCCGGCGAAGATCCAGGCCGCCTTCGAGGACGAGACCCTGCGCGCGCTCTGGGTGCCCAACCTCCAGGCCAAGGGGATCGAGCCCGTCGCCATCTGGATGAACGGTCCCCGCGCCATCGGCTACCGCGGCGACAAGCCGGTGCTGCTGCCCGAGGACGCCCAGGGTCTGAAGATCCGCGTCCAGTCCGCGCCGGTCTACGTGGCACCCTTCGAGGCCATTCATTCGAACCCGGTCGGCGTCAGTTGGTCCGAGACCCCGACTGCGCTCGAGCAGGGCGTGATCGACGGCGCCGAGCCGACCCCGAACGCCTGGCGCGGCTCGGGCATGTGGCAGATGATCGACCAGATCACCCTGACCAAGCACATCTACACAGCCTGGATCGTCGGTGCCAACAAGATGTGGTGGGACGGGCTGACCGATGCGCAGAGAGAGGGCCTGCAATCCGCTCTGGATGCCGCGACAGCCTGGAATGCCGAGCAGGCCGACCAGATCAACAGCGAGGACCTCGCGTTCTTCGAGTCCGAGGGCAAGAAGATCAACCGGCTGACCGAAGAGCAGCAAGCCGCCTGGAAGGACGCCATGGTCCCGGTCTGGGAGAAATACGGCACCGAGGTCATCGGTGAAGACGGCATGCAGCGGCTCATCGAGATCGCCAAGTCCGAGTAACGGGATCGCGGCGGCCGGACCGGGCGTCACCCCGAATTCATGACATCAGGGCCGGAGCGCGTGTCGCTCCGGCCCTTTCCGTGCCGCCCGCCCGGCATTCCGCGCCGCCCATCCGCGCCGTAGGGCTGGCAATTCCGGACCCGGTTCCCGCGTCGGACGAGGCGCCGCGCGTGCTCCCTCCACGCCGGTCCCAACGCCCTGCCGGATCCCGCCGTCCGATCCCGTTTTCCGGCCAAGAAACGGCGCTTTCTGTTGGCACTGGCAGAGCAATATAGTAATTATACCTCAATAGCTTGCGAGGTTTTAACTTGACTCGAGACTTCCCGCCGGTAGGCGCAACCGATTGTCACATCCACGTGGTCTACCCGAAGTATCGCATGGCCTCTCCGCGTGCCTACACGCCCAAGATCGTGCGCGCGGACGCCGCGCGGCAGATGATGGATGCCTGCGGGATCGACAGGGTGGTCCTCGTGCAGATGAGCGTCTTCGGGGCAGACAACGGAGCCATGCACGAGGCGATGGCCGAACTCGGAGCCGCAGCCCGCGGCGTCGTCCAGCTTGACGGCCGCGAGAGCGCCGAGACACTCGACGCAATGCATGCCGCCGGCGTGCGCGGCGTGAGGATCAACCTGCACAGCACCTCGGCCAACGACATCTCGGCGGCGACAAGGCGCCTCGAGCAAACCGCCGAGACCTGCATGACGCGGGGCTGGCATGTCCAGCTCTTCGCGGGCCCGCATGTGATCATGGATCTGCAGGACGTTCTGAACGATCTGGCGGCGCCCGTGGTGCTCGACCACTTCGGGCTGCTGCCGGTCGCGCGCCGCGGCGGTCCGGAGGAACGCGCCGTGCTGGCCTTGCTGCGCGGTGGCAACACATGGGTCAAGCTCTCGGCACCCTACCGGCTGGATGGCGGCGAGGACGAAACGGCTGTCGCGGCGCTGGCGCGCGACCTTCAGGCCGCCGCGCCGGATCACGTGGTCTGGGCATCGGACTGGCCGCACACCCCGGCGCATTCGGGAATCGCGACAGAGGCCCCCGAGGAAATGGACTACCGCCCGCTCGACACCCCGGCGATGGTGCAGACCGTTGCCCGGTGGTTCCCCGATGCTGCGGTGCAGGAACAGATCCTCGTTGCGAACCCGGCGCGGCTCTACGATTTCTGAAACCACGCCGCAGCGAATAAGAAAGGGGCGGGCCAGATGGCCCGCCCCGTCTTTTCCGGCTGGAAGGTGACTTATTCCGAAACGCCCGCGATCTCGCGCAGGCGGTTCATGACCTCCTCGCCCGCGATGCCGGTGCCGTATTCCTCCCAGACCGGCTGCATCGCTTCCGCCCATGCCGCCTTCTGTGCGTCGTCGAGCTCATGCACCTGCTTGCCCGCGTCGATCAGCGCCTGGTAGGCGTCCTCGTTGTCCTTGGCCGCGTTCTCCCAGTTCCATTGCGTCGTCGCGTCGATCGCGTCCGACAACTGGCCGCGCTCGTCCTCGGGCAGCCCGTCCCACCACATCTTGTTTACGCTGACCATGTAGTAGGAATACTGGTAGCCGAACTTGGTCATCTGATCGACGACGTCGATCATGCCGCCGCCGGCAACCGCGTTCGGCGTGGGCTCGATGGCGTCGATGACCCCCTGCTGCAGCGCCGAGGGCACCTCGCCCCAGGACATCGAGACCGGGTTGGCGCCGACGATCTTGAACGCCTCGATATCGGAAGGAACGCTCTGCACGCGGATCTTGACGCCTTTGATGTCCTCGGGCGTGAGGATCGGCTTGTCGCCGCGGTAGCTGAGTTCGCGCGGGCCGTTCATCCAGATCGCGACGGGCTGGATGTTCTTCTTCTCAAGCTCGGGGAAATAGGCCGACCGCACGGTCTCGTCCTGCCACGCCTCAGCCACCGCCTCGGCGCTGGTCAGCATGAACGGCAGGGTCATCACGCCGATCCCCGGCGCGATCGGCGTGTAAATCCCCGAGGTCGGCGCGACCAGCGAGGCCGAGCCCAGCTGCAGACCCTGCAGCTGGGTCTTCTGGTCGAAGAGCGCGCCAGAATGGTGCACCTCGACCGTAATCTCGTCACCGAGGCGAGCCTCGATCTCGGACTTCAGCTTATCGAAGGTCTGGCCCTTCACCCCGAGGGCGCTGGCGTCGTTCGACAGCACCATCTTGGTCTTCGCCTCGGCGAAGGGGGCGGTGAGGAGCAGCGCTGCGAAGGCTGCGGTCACGGTGGTCAGTTTCATGTAATCCTCCCTGATTACGATCAGTTGAACATAAGGTTCGGCAAGAAGAGCGAGAGTTGCGGCACGAAGGTCACCAGCATCAGCACCGCGATGGTCACGGCCATCCACGGCAGGGCGCCCTTGAAGACATCCACCACGGACCTCTCGGAGACGCCTGCGGCGACAAAGAGGTTGAGCCCCACAGGCGGTGTCACCAGCCCCAGCTCGATGTTGACGATCACGATGATCCCGAAATGCACCGGGTCCACGCCCATCGCCACCGCCGCTGGAAACAGCACGGGCACGAACATCAGGATCGTCGGCACGCCCTCGAGGAAGAAGCCGATGATCAGGAACAGCAGGTTGACCAGCAGCAGGAACTGCCACGTCTCGAGCCCCAGCGACATGATCAGGTCGGTCACCGCGGCGGGGATGCCGAGCTGCGTGATGAAGAAGGCGAAGAGCAGCGCGTTGGTGGTGATGAAGAAGATCATGCCGACCGACGGCGCGGTCGAGACGATGGCCTTCACCACGCCGGTCGGGCTGAGTTCGCGGTAGAAGAACATCCCGATGACCATGGCCAGCAGGGTTGCCATCACCGCGGCCTCGGTCGGGGTGAAGATGGCGCCGCCCTCGATCTGAACCGGCCCCAGCGACACCGGCGGCAGGCCGTAGATGCCGACGAAGATCATCACCGGCAGCGCCAGCGCGGGCAGCGCCGTCCAGATTGCCGAGGCGCGTTGGCGCATCGGTGCGGGCGGATGGCGCGGTACGTCGGTGCGGCGCGCGAGGAAGATCGCCATGGCGATCATTCCGAGCGCGTAGATGACGCCGGGGACGACCCCCGCGAGGAACAGCCGCGTCACGGAAGTTTCGGTCACGAAGCCGAACATGATCAGCGGGATCGACGGCGGGATCAAGATGCCGATCGAGCCGGCGGTGACCAGCGCGCCGAGCGCGTAGCGCGGCGAATAGCCCTCCCTGGTCAGGTTCGGATACATGATCCGGCCGATCCCCGCGACCGTGGCCGGGCTCGATCCCGAGATCGCCGCGAAGAACACGCAGCTGAGCACGGTGGTCACCCCAAGGCCGCCGGTCCAGTGGCCGACGATGGCATTCGCGAGGTTGATGAGCCGGCGCACCAGCCCACCGGTCTCCATCAGTGCCGCCGCGAAGAAGAAGAACGGCACCGCCATCAGCGAGAAGTGATCGAGGTTGGCAAAGAGCTTCTGGCCGATGATCGGCAGCGGGATCGGATCGAGCAGGAGCGACACCGCCGCGACCGACCCGCCCAGGGCAACCGCCACAGGGGCACCGATGGTGATCAGCACGAAGAACAGCACGACAAGGCAGATGGCGGTCATGACCCGGACCCCCCGGCGATGGCATCCTCGAGCCCGTGCTTCACGCCGGTGCGCCCCAGTGCGAGCTGGCGGATCTTGAGGATGTAGCGAATTGAAAACAGCGCGATGGCGACCGGCATAATCGAATAGACGACCCAGTCCATGAAGCCCGTGTCCGGCGAGGCCGTCCCCATCATCTTGGCGAAGCGGACGAAGAGGAAGCCGCACCAGACGTAGAACAGGCACAGCGCCAGAGAGGCGAGCAGCGAGATGATGTCGATCACCCGCATGCCCTTCTCGGGCAGCAGCATCGGCACCAGGTCGACACGGACATGGCGATCGTCGCGCACGGCGCGGACACCGGCCATCAGCATGGCGGTCACGGTGCAGAGCACGAAGACCGCCTCGCTCCATTCGAAGCCCATGTTAAAGACATAGCGCAGCACGACCTGCATGGTACCGATGCCCAGCCCCGCAAGGCTGAGCGCCGCGATCATCACGGTCTCGATCCGCGCCAGCCCCCTATCGAGCGTGTCGAATAATTTGTCCCACATGGTCAGGCACCGGCCAGGCTCACCTGCGACAGCCCCGCCGCGACGGCCGCGGCAAAGGCCTGCGTGCCGGTGGAGCCGCCGAGGTCACGGGTGCGCAGATCGGGAGAGGTCAGCGCCGCTTCGAGCGCGGCGTCGATGGCGTCGGCCGCCTTGAGCAGCGCGGCATCGTTCTCGCGCTGACCCATCCAGGTTAACAGCATCGCAGCGGAGCCGATCAGCGACGAGGGGTTGGCGATGTCCTGCCCCGCGATGTCGGGGGCCGAGCCGTGCTGCGCCTGCGCCATCGCCGAAGTCTCGCCGGCGTTGAGCGAGGCGGCAAGCCCGAGGCTGCCCGCCAGTTCCGAGGCGAGGTCGGACAGGATGTCGCCGAACATGTTGGTGGTGACGATCACGTCGTACTGGTCGGGCGAGCGCACGAGATGCGCGCACATCGCGTCGACGATACGCTCGTCGTAGCTGACATCGGGGTGGTCCGCGGCGACGCTCCGGCAGCACTCGAGGAAGAGCCCGTCGCTGACCCGCATGACGTTCGCCTTGTGCACCGCGGTGACGTGCTTCCCGCGCGTCTCGGCCAGCGCAAAGGCTTCACGCGCGATGCGCATCGAGGCGTGGCGGGTGATGCGGCGGAAGGCAATGGACACGTCCTCGGTCACCATCACCTCGCCCGGGCCGGAATGCATGTTCCGATCGGCGTAGAAGCCCTCTGTGTTCTCGCGGACGATGACCATGTCGAGCGGCACGCCGGCGCGCGGCGCGATATTGGCGCGGGTGCGGGCAGGCCGGATGTTGGCGAAGAGGTCGAGACGCTTGCGCAGCTCGCCCGACGGGTTCAGCCCGCCCTTGTCGCGCGCCGGGTAGGTGTTGTGCGAGACCGGGCCCAGCACGATGCCGTCGCAGGCACGGATCGCCTCGAATGCCGCGTCGGGGAAGGTGGAGCCAGAGGCTTCCAGCGCCGCGAAGCCTATGTCGATGGTCTTGAATGCCAGGCCGAGTCCGAAGGCTTCGGAGGCCGCAGCCAGTACCACGCGGGTCGCCTCGGTGATTTCCGGGCCGATGCCGTCGCCGGGCAAGAGGGCGAGCGTGCGTTGCGTCATCGGGTCAGTCTCCTTCGGTGAATCGACGCGACCTCCCCGCGCCGTTGACGAACCCATAGTCCCGGAGCCCACACAGGGTCAATACAATTCCATTTTGCTCGCGCAAAATGCAACTATGCGGAGATGTATCCCAGCATCCTTGAACGCACATGCAAATTTTCCAACTATCTCGGTAGCAAAATGCAATCTGGCGTGGCACAAGATGTCCCCAACCCGCAGGAAACAGGACCGCCATGAACGCCCGAGACCAGTTGTCGGAAAGCCTCGCACGTCGAATTCCGCAGTTCCTGCGCGATGCCGGGCTGCAACCCGGTGACCACGTGTCCGCGCAACGGCTGGCCGATGCGTTCAACGTGTCACGCTCTCCGGTGAGCGGCGCCCTGGCCATGCTGGCCGACGAGGGCATCGTGCGCCACGAGGCGCGGCGCGGCTATTTCCTTGCAGCGGAGGCGCGGCAGCTGCCTGCCGAGGGCACCGAGGACCCGCTGAGCCGGGTCTATTTCCAGATGGCGGAGGACCGGCTGGACGGCAAGCTGGGGGATGCGATCTCGGAGAACTTGCTGCGGGACCGCTACGGCCTCGGCAAGGCCGAGTTGCGTGGCCTGCTGCACCGCATCATGCGGGAAGGCTGGATCGAGCCCCGGCCCGGCTACGGCTGGAGCTTCTCGCCGATGCTGACCACGCCGGATGCCCTCGTACAGACCTACCGCCTGCGCGCGGCCATCGAGCCCGCGGCGCTGCTGGAGCCCGATTACAGCATCGACACGCGCACGCTCGATCGGCTGGCCGAGGTCGAGCACCGGCTGCTCGGCGGCGAGATCGAGACCATGTCCTCCGACGCGCTCTATCAATGCGGCGTCGCCTTCCACGAGACCATCGTGGCCGCGAGCGGCAACCCCTACTTTCTTGATGCCCTGAAGCGGGTGAACCGGATCCGCCGCCTGCTCGCTTACCGCGCCAACCTGGCGCGGAACCGCTTCCTGAAGCAGACCCCCGAGCACCTGGAGATCATCGAACTGCTCCGGCGCGGACGCAACAGCGATGCCGCCGTCGCGATGCAGCACCATCTTGGCACCGTCATCCTGAACCTGCAGGACCTAGAGCCAATTCTCTCGGGCAGCGGAAACGCCAGCCGCTGAGGGTCAGCGCAGCTTTGTAGTTACTTTTGTGGTTGCCACCTATTGTGCAAGCCCGTCTAGCTTCAGGCGTAGGTGATCGAATGCCATCGGGCCTGTTGATGCGGCACTTACGGGAAGTCGCTGGCCGGGATGGAGATCAGCGCAGCGGGACCACCTCTGTATCCCGAGTTCCGGGCCATGCTGTTGCCCTCAGGTTCTCCCGATCCGATCGTTTCGATCTTCTTGCCGATGTGGTCGACGGTTTCTCATACCCCATTCTCCGCTGTCGCTTGCGGTCGGTGCTCTTTTAGACATAGCCACAATCGGCGCCGGGCCTCTGTAATCCCTCTGTTTCTTGATCATTGCCCAGATTGTGAGCGAAATTTTTTTAAGCCAGAGCGATCGCTTTTGTGGGCGGGAGTTCCCCGACCGCAGAGGAACGCCGGGCGCTTAGGAGCGCGCCCGGCGTGGTAAAATCGTTCGTGCAAAGAATGCCCTGGATTAGCCGCGGGTCATCCGAACCCGCGATGGCAAGCTAGCATGACGCCCGTGTCGGACCATTCGGGCCGGGGCCTGTCGCGGGCACAGACCTCGCCCAACCTCAGTTGACAGCGCGGATGGAAGGCACAGCCTGAAGGCGGCGCCAACGGCGAAGGGATTTCGCCTTCGAGCATGATTTCCGTGTCGGGCTCGGACGGATGGCTCGGCAGCGCAGCCGAGAACAACGCCTTTGTGTACGGGTGCTGCGGATCGTTGAAGACCTGCTCCGAGGGACCGTATTCCACGATCCGCCCAAGGTACATGACAGCAACCTGGTCGGCGAGGTAGCGTGTGGTTGCAAGATCATGAGCCACAAGCAAGTAGCTGACACCAAACTCTTCCTGCAAATCCTTGAACAGATTCATGATCTGCGACCGGATCGACACGTCGAGCGCCGAAACGGGTTCATCCAGAACGATCAGCTCGGGGCGAGAGACAAGTGCGCTGGCGATGGCGATACGTTGGCGCTGACCCCCCGAAAATTCATGCGGGTAGTTCCGTGCCTGATCGTGCCGCAAACCGACCGCGTCCAGCACCTCATGCACCCGGCGGTCGATCTCCTTGCGGCTATGGTGACCTTGCACCTCAAGCGGCTCGGCCACGATATCGCGCACCCTCATTCGTGGGCTTAGTGAGGCGAAAGGATCCTGGAACACCGCCTGCACCTTCGCACGGTAGTCACGAAGACCGCTACCGCGGAGCCCGTGGACGTCTTGGCCATCCACCAGCACTTGCCCGTGGGTAGGAGAGTCCAATCGTAGGATCATCTTCGTCGTCGTGGTCTTGCCACAGCCGGATTCCCCTACCAGCGCCAACGTCTGCCCGGCGGGTACCTCAAAATTCAGATCTTGTACGGCCTGGACGTCGCGACCACCGCCGATAGGGAAACTGCGCGACAGGCCGCGGACTTGAAGAATGGGCTTAGTCATATGGCCTCCGGTTTCCAGCACCGCGCCCAGTGTTCGCTGCCATCAGGGGCCGGGCTGTCTACTGTGGGCGGTTCCTCGTTCCGACAACGGTGATCGGCGAGGGGACAGCGGGGCGAAAACTTGCACCCCCTCGGTCGGTCCCACAAAGGTGGAGGCGTGCCTTCGATTGAGGGCAGCCGCCCGATCTGGCCGTGTAGCTTCGGCACCGAGGACAGCAGCGCGCGAGTGTAGGGGTGGAGTGGCTGATCGAAGATCTGCGCGACCGGACCAGTTTCCACGATCTGGCCAGCATACATCACCGCCAACCGGTGGCAGACCTTGGCGACGATGCCGAAATCATGCGTGATGAAGATGATACCCATCCCGCTTTCTCGCTGCAATTCCTGCAGCAGCCGGATGTATTGCGCCTGAACCGTTACGTCGAGCGAGGTGGTCGGCTCGTCGGCGATAATCACATCCGGCGCGCAGGAGATGGCGACCGCCCCCACCGCGCGCTGTCGCATCCCGCCGCTCATCTGGTGAGGGTAGGCGTCGACCCGGTGCTCCGGGGCCGCCACGCGCACGCGGCGCAACATTTCGATTGCCTTATCGCGCAAGGATTTGCGCGGCGTGTCGGTGTGCAGCGCGAGCGCCTCGGCGATCTGGCTGCCGACAGTGAAGGAAGGGTTCAATGAAGTCTGCGGATCCTGCAGAATCATCGAGATCTTCCGCCCGCGAACCTGCCGCATCTGGTCCTCGGTCAAGCTCATGAGGTCGATGCCGTCCAGCACGACCGACCCCGCCGCGATGCGTGCCGCAGGTTTCGGCACCAGACGTAGCAGGGACAGGCCTGTCAGGCTCTTGCCGCTGCCGCTTTCCCCCACGAGGCCCAGCGTCTCGCCGCGTTTCAGGGTTAGATCCACGTTCTCGACGGCGGTGAACTCGCCGCGCTTACCGGAGATGGTCGTGGTCAGGCCGCGCACCTCGAGCACGGTTTCGGTGAAGGTATCCTTCATCGCATCTGCCTCGTCTTGGGGTCCAGGCGATTGCGCAGCCAATCGCCGAACAGGTTGACCGACAGCACCACTAGCAGGATGGCAAGGCCGGGAAAGAACGAGATCCACCAAGCGGTCACGATCAGTTCGCGCCCGTCGGCCACCAGGATGCCCCAGGTCGGCGTGGGTCGCGGGATGCCGATACCAAGAAAGCTCAGTGAGGCTTCGAGGGAAATGACGATGCCCACCTGTAGCGTCGCCAGCACGACCACGGTGTTGATCACGTTGGGAAAGATGTGGCGCCGCAAGATGCGAAAGTGTGAGGCACCCGCCACCCGTGCCCTGGCGACGAAATCGCGTTCACGCAAGGATAGCACCTCGGCCCTGACCTGTCGTGCGAAATAAGCCCATAGCACAAAGACCACCACGGCGATTACCGACTGGAAGCTCGGCCCGAACATCGCTGCCAATGCCAGCGCCAGCAGGATCGCGGGTAGCGCAAGCGAGATATCCACCAGCCGCATGATGATCGTGTCAGCCCAGCCGCGCGCGTAGCCCGCGATCAGTCCCAAGGTGGTGCCGATGACCACTCCAACAACGATGCCCGTTACCGATATCGACATGGCGTAATACGCGCCGTGCAGTGTACGGCTGAAGATGTCGCGGCCCAGCCGGTCAGTGCCGAGGACATGGCTCCAGTCGCCGCCGAAGAATACAGGCGGTTGCAGCCGGGCGCGCATGTCGATTTCGAGCGGGCCATAGGGCGCGAGGATGTCGGCGAAGAGGCCGGGAACGAGCAGTACCAGCGTGATTATCGCCAAGGGAATCAACGGCCAACTGCGAAGCTCAGACCATGCCCTCGGCAGGGTACGTGAGGTGCGGGGCGTGTCCATTTTGTCAGGACCGTACACGGGGGTCGATGTAGGCATTGAGAATGTCCACGAGGAAGTTGGAAACAATGTAGATGATGGCAAAAATCACCACCACTGCTTGGACGACGGGAAAGTCGCGGGCGCGGATCGCCTCTATCGCGACCCATCCGAGGCCCGGCCAAGAAAATACCGTCTCGATGGTGACCGAGCCGGTAAGCACCGACCCGGCTAACACGCCAAAATAGGTGAGCGGCACTACGGCTGCGTTGCGCAGCGCATGAACCCAGACGACGCGGGCCTCACGCACTCCCTTGACGCGGGCGAGCTTGATGTATTCCGCGTCCAGCACGTCGAGCATAGCTGAGCGTGTTAATCTGCTTAGGGCGGCGATCTGGAACCAAGCCATTGCGATAGCCGGCAGGATCAAGTGCCGCCAGCTGCCGGAACCCGATGTCGGCACCAGTTGCAGTGCTACGGCCAAGAACCAGATTAGCAGAATGGCGAACCAGAACTGCGGCACGGACTGCCCGAACAGCGAAAAGATCTGCGCGCCGCGGTCCAATGGGCCATTGCGATTCATCGCCGCCATGACGCCCAACGGGATCGCCACAATCACCGAGATCGCCACCGCGACACCGCCAAGCAGTAAGGTCTGCGGAAAGCGGTCCAGGACCACGCCCATGGCGGAATAGCCGCGCCATTTCAGCGAGTCCCCGAAATCGCCGGCCAGCGCATTCTTGAGGAAGGTCAAGTATTGAACCGCCAGCGGCTGATCCAGACCCCATTGCGCCACCAAAGCGTCGATCTGGTCCTGCGTCGCGTCTTGCGGCAGCAGCGCGTCGACCGGGCTGCCCGACATATGCGTCAGTGCAAAGACCAGTATCGTGATTACGAGGATGGCGGCTAGGCTTTCGATCAGCCTTGTGCCGATATATTTCTTCATCTGGCGCTCCCTAGGTCGGGGCGGCCCTCATCAGGCCGCGCCCGGTTCTCCCGATCAGTCGGCAGTCTTGATCAAGTGGTAGTGGCTCAGTCCGCTTGAGGTCGAGCCGGGAAAGGTCCAGCTCTCGATGCTATCGGGGTCTACCGTCACCTCGGCAAAGATCTTGGCCAGCGGCATGTGGCTGTAATCCTGATAGAGCATGGTGAAGATATCGGAGGCCAGCGCGTCGCGTTCGTCCATGTCGGTCGCCGCCGCGAGTTGGTCGAACATGGCGTTGATTTCGGGGCTGTCGACATAGGCGGTTGGTCGGTTCACCTTGGAGAAGTAGACCTGAAGTCCCAACTGCGCGGGCCTGATCGGCGCATTGCGTACCGGCATTACCCACGGGGCGTTGCGCGCCCTGCGCGCCGCGAGGATTGAGGCGCCGTCCATCTCGCGCATTTCGGTCTGCAAGCCGACTGATTCAAAGAAAGCCTGCGCCATCTCAGAGATCAGCGGGAACTCAGGGTTTCCCGGCAGCGAGGTCAGGATGATAGGAATGACCGGATTGTCGAAAGCCTCCGGGTAGCCCGCCTCGGCGAGCAGTTCCATGGCGCGTTCCGGATCATAACCATAGTCTTGATCAAACTGCGCAGAAAGCTCCGGGGTGTACCCTTCGTACTGTTCGTCCATCGTGAACACCGGCAGCGCCTCGGTGCGTCCCGAATAGAGCGCCTCGAGCATCTGTTCGCGGTCGAGCGCCCGGTTCATCGCCTCGCGGACTCGCACGTCAGCCCAAGGCAGACCCTGCGGCAGTTCACCGCCTTCGGGATCGGTGTAAAGTGCGCCGAAGACCAACGCCGTCTGGCTTGCGCCTTGGGTGGAGCGGATGATCTCGAAGCCCTCGTCCAGGGCTTGCGGCTGAAGTTCGCGCGGCAGGCTGACGACGTCGGCCTCATTCGACAGCAGCATCGCCAGCTTGGTAGCTGCCTCGCCCACAAAGCGGATCGACAAGGTGTCATAGTCGGCGCTGATGCCAGACCAGTGATCCTTAACTGCCGAGAACGTCATTCCCTGACCCAGCTCTGTGCCGTCATAGACGAATGGACCGGTACCTGCAGGAGCGGTCTTGTAGCCGCCGAGCCCTTCGGCATCAAACTGCGCCTTCGAGTAGATCGCCAGCACACCGCGACCTGCCAGCAGGAATAGGAAATCCGCCTGCGGGCTGTCGAAATCGAAGCGCACTGTGTGATCGTCTACCGCCGTCACAGTCGCGGCGCGTAGGTTAGCGATGCCGCTCAGGCGGCTGTCGTCACCAGTGTGTAGGTTCACGGAATGCACCACATCCGCTGCCGTCACCTTACCCCAGCCGCCACTGAAGGTCGCCTCGGGCTTGAGCGTGAAGGTCCACGAGGTCAAGTCGTCGTTCGTCTCCCAGCTTGAGGCCAGACCGCTGTTGTCGAACTTGCCGGTCTCGGGGTTGTTGCCAACCAGTCCCTGAAGTGAGGGCAGCATAAAGGCGCCTTCGGTTTCCCAGTAGAGCGTGCTCTCCGAGGCGATCGGATCCATGACCACCGTCACCTCCTGCGCCATGGCTGCCAGCGGCAGCATCGCGGCCAGCGCGGTGGCCCCTGTAAGGTGGCGCATGCCAGTGCAGAGTGGTTCATTGAATATTTTCATTTTAGTCGTCTCCCTGTTTTATCGTTTGTCTTAAGATTTGTAGCCCCGCCAAAGCGGGACTACCGATTGACATCTTGTCGTCAGGCGATGAGGCTCTTCATCCGTGCGATCCCAGACTTCAGGAACGGGTCGGAGTGAATGTACAGGAACTGCGCGCCCTTGCCGGTGAAGTGCGCAATGTCTACCTCGCGTACCAGCGTGCCGGTGGCGACCCCAGCCGCGCGGGTACGAGAAAATACATCCTCGATAGCCTCTACGACCTCTTTTGGGCGCGGCGCATCTGCGGGCAGACCCGGATCAAAGCCCATGTTCTGAGACAGGTCCGAGGGGCCGACGAAGAACACGTCCACGCCCTCGACCTTCAGCATTTCGTCGAGGTTTTCCACCGCCTCGGGCGTTTCAATCATACAGATTACCAGTCGGTTCTCGTAGGTACCCGGGAGCGCGTAGCGCACCGCCTCGACAATAGCGGCCGTTTCCTCGGCGGTGTTGACCATCGGCACCATCAACCCGTCCGCCCCGGCGTTGAGGTAGCGGATCATAACAGGGCGCTCGTGCGAATGCGGCCGCACGATCCCCGCGCCACCCACGGCTCGAGCGGCCACCGCGTGACTGCGGATGTCATCATGGCTCCACATCCCATGTTCGCAGTCGAGGAACAGCGCATCGGCGCCGTGCTCGATCATGCGCTGCGCTAGACCCGAGGACACGTGATGCGTATTGTACATAGTCAGCGTCTCGCCCGCCTTCAGACGGGCGCGCAGGTGCGAGCCGATCATGATCCGGTCCCTCCGAACTTGGCGGGCAGGTCCGGAAGTTCCTTCGGGGCACCCTGCCAGCGGGCGATCTCGAGGTCCTCGCTGATGTCGCGCTGGAAGGTCGGGCAGATGTGCAACTCGGGCACCGTGGCGCGTGCCGGGAGCGACACGCACATCATGACCGCAGCGGCGACGTCCTCAGGGGCTAGCATGCGTGCGCGTTCACTCTCGCTGGGCGGGCGGGCGCGGTTGTCGAGGATCGGCGTCGCCGCCTCGCCTGGCAGGATACAGATCGACCGGATGCCCTGGTGGCGGTAGGTGTTGTGCATGAAGCCCATGAAATTGCGCACCCCGGCCTTGGCCGCGCCATAGGCCGCTCCGCCCAGCAAGTTCGGGTTCACCGCCGCCAGCGACGAGACCGTGAGGATCGTGCCCTCGCCCTTTGCCAGCATGCCCGGCAGCACCGCTTGCGAGAAATTGAACACCGCCGTGAGGTTCACCTGCACGGTCGAGTTGAACTCTTCCTCGGAGAGCCAGCGCGCGTTCAGAACTTTGCTGGCGCTGCCGGCGTTGTTCACCAGGATGTCGATGCTGCCATCGGCACCGGTTAGCCGCTCGACCAGCGCGAAGACCGCGGCGCGGTCGGAAATGTCGAGAGCCGCCGCCTCGGCGGCCCCGCCCTGCGCGGCGATCTCAGCGGCCAACGCCTCCAGCGGCGCGGCCCGGCGACCGCAGAGCACGACCCGCGCCCCGGCTCCGGCGAGCGACAGGGCGATCTCGCGCCCCATGCCCGACCCGGCCCCGGTGACGACCGCCAGCTTGCCGTTCAGTGCTTCGCTCATGCTTCCTCTCCTTCTTCGTAGCCGTAGATTTCCGCGGCTGCCGCCGCGGTGACAAGCCCAAGCCGCAGATCCTCGCGCAGCAGCTCTGCGGGGCGCGCTTCTGCCGCCCCCCAGCCGCCGCCGCCCGGGGTCTCGAGCGTGAGCCGGTCCCCCTTCTCGAGCGTGACCTTGCCCTTGGGCTGGTGCGGCGCGCCGTTCTTCAGCACCACGCCCTTGCGGCCAGACTGCCCGCCGACCACGCCGAAACAGGGCGTGCGGGTGCGCTCCGACGCGAGGTAGATCGACATCGGGCTGTCGCCGAGGTTCTCGAGGAGCGCGCGCTGGCCGAGCCCGCCGCGGTACTTGCCAGCGCCGCCGCTGTCGGGGATCAGCTCCTTGCAATGGGTCAGCACCGGCACCACCAGTTCGAACATCTCGACCGCGGTCACCTTGCAGTTCGAGGGGAAGGACAGCGTGTCGAGCCCGTCGCTGTCCGAGCGCCCGCCCTGCCCGCCGTGGAAGTTCTGCACCGAACCGTACTGGCTGCCGTCGGCGCGCTGCCCGACGCAGTTCGCCGCCCAGATCGGTGCGCCGCCGCTGTCGCCGATGACGCCTTCGGGGGCCACCTCCTCGAGCGCCTTGAAGATCAGCGAGGGGATCGCATGGCCGATGAGGTTGCGCGAATTGCCCGCCGTCCAGGGCTGCGGGTTGAGGATCGAGCCCATCGGCGCCTCGTCGGTGAAGGGCGCGATGCAGCCCTCGTTGTTCGGCGTCTCCGGGTCGAGCAGGCACTTCAGCGCATAGGCGGTGTGGGCGTAGCGGTAGTTGGTCCGACAGTTGATCGAGTTCAGCACCTGCGCCGAGGAGCCGGTGTAGTCCACGTGGATGCGGTCGTCCTCGACCGTCACCGCGGCCTTCAGCACGACGTCCGGCGAATAGCCGTCGAGCGTTAGCTCCGAGCAGTAGGTGCCGTTTGGCCAGTTGCGGATGGCAGCGCGGGTCTGCCGTTCGGACAGGCCCTGGATGACGTCGGCCAACGTGTCGACCTCGTCGAGCCCGTACTCGTCGAGGAAGCGCAGCAGCTCGCGGCCCATGACGTTGTTCGCCGCGACCATCGAGTCGAGATCGCCCTGCACCTCGGTGGGCAGGCGCACCGAGGCGGCGATCATCGCCAGCACGTCGCGGTTCGGCTCGCCCTTCTTCAGCAGCTTGACGATCGGAAAGCGCACGCCCTCCTCGAAGATGTCCACCGCCTCGGAATGCAGCGGGCGGCCGCCGATGTCGGGGAGGTGCGCGATCGAGCCGGCATAGGCGATGATCTTGCCGTTCTTCCAGATCGGCGTGATCATCGTCACGTCGGGAAGGTGGCCGGTGCCGATCTCGGGATCATTGGTCGCCAGGACGTCGCCCTCTTCAAGCATGTCCGGGCTGAAGGTCGGCAGGAAGTGCTTCTGCGCCGCCGCCGGCAGCGACGAGATGAAGACCGGGATTGACCAGGTGCATTGCGCCAGCGCCCGGCCTCGGCTGTCGAGCAGCACGGTGACATAGTCGTGGTTCTCGCGCACGATCGGCGAGAAGGCGGTGCGCCCCAGCACGGTGTCGGCCTGGTCGGCGATGAAGATCAGCCGGTTCCACATGACCTGCAGGGTGATCGGATCGGTCAGGTCGGCCTTGAGAGTTTCCATTTTGCCCATGTCGATCACTCCTTGATGTCGATGATGAGGTTGCCCTTGGCGTCCACATGCGCGGTGCCTTCCGGGCCCATGACGATGCTGGACTCGCGTTGCTCGATGATCGCCGGCCCGGCGATGGGCGCATTCACCTCGAGCGCGTAGTGATCGTAGATCGGCGTCTGGACCGCGCGGCCGAGCGTGTCGAAGTAGATCTCGCGGTGCCCCTTCAGCGGCTGCGGGCCGACCTTCACCGCCACCGGGCGGCGCGCCTCGGCCTTCTGGCCGCTGGCCCGCATGCGCCAGGTGATGATCTCGATCGCCGAGTTCTCGACCTTGCGCCCGAAGAGCTCGATGTAATGCGCGTAGAAGCGCGCCTCGAGCTCGGCGAGGAATGCGTCCTTCGGCAGCGCGAGGTCCGGCAGGATCACCGAGATCTCGTGGCCCTGCCCGACGTGTCGCATGTCCACCGAATAGCGCAGGTCGATGGTCTCTGCCGCGACGCCCGCCGCGGTCACCACATCCGCGCCCTGACGGGCGAGATCGGCGAGCAGCGGCTCGACCGCCGCCGCGTCCCAATCCGCCAGCGCCATCGGCTGCGAGGCCGAGACGTCGACCGCCACCGGGGCGATCATAAGGCCCAGGGCAGACGTGACGCCCGCCCCCGTCGGGCAGATGATCCGCCGGATGCCGAGCTTGCGCGCGATGCCCCAGGCGTGCACCGGACCGGCGCCGCCGAAGGCGACCATCGGCAGCTGCCGCGGATCGACGCCGAGGTCGGTCGCATGCATCGAGGCGGCCTTGGCCATGGCCTCGTTCACCAGGTCATGGATGCCCCAGGCGCAACGCTCGCGGCTGACCCCCAGCTCACCCGCCAGCCGGTCGATCGCTTCGATCGCCGCTTCTTTCGAGACCTTGAAGCTGCCACCGACGAAGTTCTCGGTGCCCATGTAGCCCAGCACGATATCGGCGTCGGTAACGGTCGGCTCGGTGCCGCCGCGCTGATAGGCGGCCGGCCCCGGCAGCGCCCCGGCCGAGCGCGGACCGACATTGAGCAGGCCGAGCGGGGTCTTGGCGGCGATCGAGCCGCCACCCGCGCCGATCTCGATCATGTGGATCGACTGGATCTTGAGCGGGAAGCCCGAGCCCTTGCGGAAGCGGTGGTAATGCGCCACCTCGAGTTCCGAGGCGATGGTCGGCTCGCCATTGGGGATCAGGCAGAGCTTGGCAGTGGTGCCGCCCATGTCGAAGGAGAGCACGCTGGTCTCGCCGGCGATGCGGCCGAACTCAGCCGCGGCCACCGCACCGGCGGCGGGGCCGGACTCGATCAGGCGCACCGGCAGCTTGGCGGCACGCGGGCTGGGCACCAGCCCGCCCGAGGAGGTCATCCACAGAAGGTCGCGGTCGATGCCGCGCTCGTGGAAGGCCGAGGCCAGCTCGGCCACGTGCTGTTCCATCAACGGCCGGGTGTAGGCGTTCGCCACGGTGGTCGAGGCGCGGTCGAACTCGCGCACCTCGGGGCAGACGTCCGATGAGATGGTCACGAAGACGTCCGGCGCGACCTCGGCAAGGATGTCGCGGATCCGGCGCTCGTGCTCGGGGTATTTGTAGGCGTGCAGCAGGCACACGGCGACCGAGCGCAGGCCCTTGTCGGCAAAGCTTTGGCCGAGCGCGCGCACCGCCTCCTCGTCGAGCCCGCGGACCACCACGCCCTCGGCGGTGATGCGTTCCGGCGCGCCAAAGGTCTCGGCGCGGCTAACCAGCGGGTCGGGGTACTGAATCTTTAGATCGTAGAGGTCGTAGCGCCCCTCGTTACGAATGCGCAGGACATCCTGGAAGCCCTGGGTGGTGATCAGCCCGGTCTCTGCCCCGCGGCGCTCGAGCACAGCATTGGTGACCACGGTGGTGGCGCCGAGCACCTGTACGGTGTCGCGGTCGACGGTCTGCGCGTGCTGCTCGAGCAGTTCGCTGACCCCCTGGATAACCGCATCGGCAGGGTTGAGCGGGGTCGAGAGTACCTTGTGCAGATGCAGCGCGCCGCTGTCGTCGAGTAGCGCAAAGTCGGTGAAGGTGCCACCGGTGTCGAATGCAAGTTTGGCCATCTTTTCTTCCTGGTTGTCTGGCACGGCATCCCCGGTCGCAGACCGCCGTTGGTAACGGGCTGCGCTGGTCCTCGATCCGGGTCTTGCTGTTATGGTTCTATGTGAGTGTAAGCACTGGCGGCATGGTCCCGCCAACATCAGTGAAGTCTAGACCGATAGCGTTTCCTTATGGCGGCTCGTCTCGTGCTCGGTCCGCATCCGCCCCGTAAGGAACAGGTCTCCCAATTCATCGTGCGAGATATCGGCGGGCCTACCGTCCCAGATGACCTCGCCCAGGCGCAGGATGACGGCGCGGTCCGCCACCTCCATCGCCTTGCGGGTGTTCTGTTCGACCAGAAGGATAGAAAGCCCTTCCTTCTGCAGGCGGATCAATTCCTTGAACACAACGCCGATGGCGGCAGGCGACAAACCGACCGACGGCTCGTCGACCAGCAGCAGCTTTGGGCGTTGCAACACGGCCATCGCCACTTCGAGCAACTGCTGCTCGCCACCAGACATGTTGCCCGCCAGCGTGGAACGCCGAGTTTTCAACGCCGGAAACAGGTCGTAGACGTAGTCCCGGTCCGATTTCACCCCGGCATCGCGGATGGTATAGGCTGCCATTTCGAGGTTTTCCTGTACCGTCATCAGCGGGAAGTTGCAGCGCCCTTGCGGGACGTAGGAAATCCCCTGCCCCAGCACGTGGCGCGAGGTCTTGCCCGCGATATCGCCACCGTTCCAGCCGATGTTGCCGCCCTTGTGCTGGGTCATGCCAAAGATTGTTTTCAGCAACGTGGACTTACCCGCCCCATTAGGCCCCATCAGGGCGACAAACTGCCCCTGAGGGATGTCCAGTGTCACGCCGTTGAGGATATCGAGCGATGCATAGCCTGCGCGCAAATCGCGGATGGAAAGGGTGTTATCAGCCACCAAGGTAAGCCTCCCGCACTTGATCGTTCGCGATCACCTGCGCGGGCGTGCCTTCGCAAAGCTTGCGCCCGCGATCTAGCACAATTGTCCGCGAGCACAGGCTCGTTACGACGTCAATATTGTGTTCAATGATGAGGAAAGAGACGCCCATCTTCTGATTGGCATATTGGATGGTCTCGACGACCCGCTCGATGAGCTTGGGGTTAATGCCCGCCATTGGCTCGTCCAACATGATCAGTCGCGGGTCGGGCATCAGCATGGACGCGAATTGGATCAGCTTCTGCTGGCCGCCCGAGAGGTTGCCTGCGGGCATATGCGCCACTTGATCCAGCCCCACGAGCGAGATCAGTTCACGCGCATGCTCACGCAGCCCTTTGACCTTAGCGCGCGTACCGCGCCCGATGCCAAAGGTGGATAGTACGCCGCCAAAGGTGAACATCTGCCCGGCGATGACCAGATTCTCTTCTACGTTGAGTTTTTTGAACACTACCGTTTTTTGGAAACTACGCAGCATCCGGCCCTCGCGGGCGATGCGATTCAGTGACCAGTCCGAAATGTCCTGCCCTTCAAGCGAAACCTTGCCCCCATCGGGCCGCGCCAGCCCGGTGGTGCAATCGAAGAAGGTGGACTTACCCGACCCGTTCGGACCTATGAGGCCGAGTATTTCGCCATGGTCGATGTGCAGATCCACGTCGTCGACCGCCTTCACTGCGCCATAGCTTTTGGACATGCCCTTGATGTCGAGTACAGAAACGCCGCCGCTCATGCCGAACCCTCCTTACGAGTCTGGCCGCCGATCCGATCCCAAAGTTTGCTGAGATAGGGCGCAAAGCCTTGCGGAAACCGGAACACCAGCAGCAGAAGGCAGGCACCATAGGCGATCATCCGCAGTTCGGGTGCGATGCGCAGGCCTTCGGAAAGGGCCACGAAGAGGATCGAGCCGATGACCACGCCGGAAATCGATCCGGATCCGCCTCCCAATACGATGATCAGCATCGTCGTGGTATAGAGCGTCTGGAACATCAGCGGGCTCGCGACCGAGATATAGTGTGCGTAGAGCGCGCCACCTGCCCCGGCAAAGCCAGCCGCCAGCACGAAGGCCGCCAGTCGATAGCGCCATGTGGGGACGCCCAGCGATTCCGCCAGCGTTTCGTTCTCACGGATGGCGATCAGATTGCGCCCGGCAGGTGAGCGAACGATCAGCCAAAAGACGAAGGTCGCCAATGCTGCCAGCCCGAGCGCCACGTAGTAGGATTGCTGTGCGGTGCTGGCCGTCCAGCTCAGGCCACCCAGCGAGAATGTGGGCTTGGGCAGACCAGACAGGCCCATGTCACCGCGCGTGACGCTGATCCAGTTCTTGGCGATGGCCTGTGTGATGATCACGAAGCCCAGTGTACACATGACAAAGGAGGTCGCCCGCAATTGCAGCGCTGGGATGCCCAGCGGCACAGCCACGGCCATGGCCAACACGACGGCCGCTAAGAGGTTGACCGGGAACGACGTGTCGAAATGCGTGGCCATGAGCGCCGCGCAATAGGCTCCGATGCCAAAGAAAGCAGCTTGCGCCAGTGATAGCATCCCTGTGTAGCCCACAAGCAGGTTTAGCCCGTGGGCCGGCAACAGGAAGATCATAGCGATCACCAGTGCGTGGACCGCGTAGGTGCCGAGAAAGAGCGGCGAGCAGAGCGCCAGAAGGAACAGCAGGATCGAAACGGGGGTGCGAAGATCACGGGTCTGCGGCCTGGTGTCGGCCGGAATAGATGAGGAGTCAGTCATCGAAATGTCCTGTGGAAAGAGGGGTCTTGGCACGCTCAGAAGCGTGCCCTGGCCGAGAACAACCCGTGCGGGCGCCACAGCAGCATCAGGATCAGCGTCACAAAGCCGACCGAGTCGCGATATTGCAGGCCGAAGTTTCCGGCGACGAAGCTTTCGGCGATGCCAAGGATCATCGCGGCGACCAGCGTGCCGCGTACGTTGCCAAGCCCACCCATCACGATGATCGGCAACGTTTTGAATGTGATGATCTCGCCCATGCCGCCATAGACTGAGACGTTGACCGGGGCCGTTAGAATGCCGGAGAATGCCGCCAGCCCGGTGCCCAGAACAAAGGTCGAAAGCACCACTGTGCGCACATCAATGCCGACGACTGCGCAGGCTTCGACGTTTTGCGAGACGGCGCGCATCGCCTTGCCCATGCGGCTGTAGGTTACTAGAAGTTCAAGCCCGACGAATACGGCGATACACAGCGCGATAATCAGCAGGCGCTGCTGTGCAATGCCGATGTCCCCGAAGAAAACCGGCTCGATGTAGCCCGCCGAGAAGAACTTGTAGCCGCCGCCGAACACGAGGATCACAGTGTTCTGCAGGATCAGCGCGATGCCTAGCGTGGCGACGACGCTGCCCTCTTCGGGCATTCCGATCATGCGTTGCATGACGAAGCGTCCGATGACGTAAGCTATGGCCATCGTCACCACCACGCCGACAATCACGGCTGCGGGATAGGGCAGACCAATGGTGCTGATCACGAACCAACCGCCAAACGTCCCCAGCATGTAGTATTCGCCGTGAGCGAAGTTGATCGCGCGCAACACTCCGAAGATCATCGTCATCCCGACCGCGACGATGGCGTAGACCGCGCCGGTCGAGATACCGTTCAGGATCTGCTCCAAAAATATTGTCATCATGGTCTGCCCTACCCTCTTGCTTACTGCTCGGAATAGGTGACTTCGCCCGCGACCGAGCCGGTGATGACCGGTTCACCTTCGCGAATTTCCAGCATCAGCAGCGGACGGATCGCCTGATGATGATCGTCAAAGGTGATCGTGCCCATGGGGCTTGCAAACTGGATACCCTGAAGGGCTGCAATCACAGCCTCTGCGTCGGTGCTGTCCGCGGCATCTACTGCCTCGGCCAGCATGTGCATGGTTTCCCAATGGCCATACGCGTGGTTGTTCGGCTCCTCGCCATCATACTTGGCCTTGTAGTCGGCGACGAAGGCCATCGAGCCTTCGCTGTCATAGCCCGGCAGCCATGCGGCGGCCTCAATCGCGCCTTCCATGGCCTTCGGGGCCGCCTGAATGGTCGCCTCTGCCGAGAATTCGCCATTACCCAGTAGCGGCAGCTTGCCGGCCAGCCCGGTTTCAATCATCTGGCGGGCAATGATCGGCGTGGTATCGGCCAGGCCATAGACCATGATGCTGTCCGCTTCCGAATTGCGGATCTTTGTCAGCACCGAACGGAAATCGACCTCTCCTTCCTTGTAGTAGTCCTCGGAGACGAACTCCGCGCCCAGCTCATCGAGATACTTGCGGGTATAAGTGATGGCGCCGCGGCCATAGTCGCTGTCCACCGACAGCACAGCGAACTTGCTGTAGCCCTTCTCGACCGCGTATTCAGCCACCGCCTTGGCGCGAATCTCGTCGGTGGGGTAGTTGCGGAAGGAATGCTGGTAACCGCCGACGCCTGCTTTGTAGGTGATTTCGGGGTTTGAGGAGGCCGCGTTGACCAGCAACTTGCCCGCATCCTCCACCAGCGGCTGCATTGCCAGCGTCACGGAGGAACAGATGTCACCGATGATAAAGTCGACCTCGTCCTGGCTGATCAGGCGCTGGGTGGCGGACACGCCTTCGACCGGGGTGCAGATACTGTCGGCGGGGATAATCTTGATCATCCGCCCGTCGATTCCGCCACCGACGTTAATCTCTTCCGCGGCCATGGCAGCGCCCCTCTGGGCAAAGGCCCCATAGCGTGCATTGGCGCCGGAGTTTGGCGAGACCAACCCGACAACGATGTCCTGGGCCTTGACCAGATTGGGCAGGGCGAGGACGGAAAAAAGCGCAAGTGTTCCCGCGCGCAGAATTGCGCGTTCCGTTTTCACGGTCATGTCAGTGATCCTCTCTGTTGGCGTGACCGGCCTTTGGCCTTGTTGCCTATGCTTTCGCGGCCTGTCACATGTCTGTCATGAGACGCCAGCGCAGAGGTCCTGCACAGAAATAATCCTATCTGGGGGTATTGATTTTTCTTATGACTCCGCAGGCCGGGGCGTGTCCCTCAAGACCGTCAGGCCTGCCGGTCGGGTGTCCAAGAGTTCGGCGACGACCTTCAGAAGAACCGCCTTGACCGCTAAGGCCGGCTCACTCATCGGCATGGGGTCAGGTGTGCACAAAGAGACGTTTGCCTCGATGACTGGCCTTGTCAGACTGCGGATGGGAGCGTCTTCCAACCCTGCCGTCCCCCGCGCCACCGACATCGGCAGGATACTGGCCCCCATGCCTGACTTGACTGCCCCGGCCAGCGCCCCAACCGAGTCAATCTCAGCCACGATCCGCGGTTCCACCCGCGCGCGCGCGAATGCCTGATCGATGAGCTTGCGTAGAAAATGGTCACGGCCAGGCAGAACCAATGGCATGTCCTGCAGCGCCCGCAACTCGAGCGGTTCGATGTCATCCCCAGCAAACGGAAAGTTCTTGGGCGAGACGAGGAACAATTCCTCGGAGAACAGTGGTGTCAGCAATGTGCCCTTGATGGGCTGGCTCGCATAGATAACCGCCATGTCCATACGCCCGCTCATGACCAACTCCGACAGAATCTGGCCAAAGCTGTCATTCACGTAAACCGTGATATCAGGGTGCAGTGCCTGCACCGCTTGGATGATCGGAAGCGACAATACTGAGGTAGTAGAATAGGTCGCCAGCCCCACTGACACATGCCCTGCAAGGCTGGCCGAGGCCTTACTGACCTCCAGTGTTACCTGCTCGAGGTGCTTTAGGATCGAATGTGCATGCCGATAAAGTACCAACCCTGCCTGCGTCGGTGCCACGCCGCTATTGGATCGGATTAACAACTGTTCGCCGAAATATTGCTCGAGGGCCGCGAGTTGCTGACTGAGCGCAGGCTGCGCCGTGTTCAGCAGGCTCGCAGCCCGCGAGATGCTGCCCGCATCTACGATCTTCACGAAGTTTTGCAGTTTCCGGAAATCGACATTCATTTTGCTTGTTCGCTGTTACTACTGGCTGGCCCTGGCCGGAGGTCGGATCGGATGCTACCCATCCGGACATTCTCGGACCAGTGTAACCTTGCCTCCGACCTCCCCCACATCGCAATGGTCCCATTCAGAAAATTTATGGCAGGCGCGTCAGCATTGCGCTTGCGGCCCCAATGCGTCCCCTTGGACCCATCACACAGACAAGGAGTTTCGAAATGGGTGATCGCATCGAATGGAGCCGTCAGGAAGACGTAGAGCAGATCTGGCTGAAGGAGGGCATCGAATACACGCACCGATTGATCACGAATGCTAACCAGGGAGCCTCCTTCTCGTTTCACATCACCACCTTTAAGGCCAACTTTGAGCATACGGCAGTGGGCGACGGCGTGCATGAAAGCGTGTTGTTCTGCCTACACGGCGGCTCTGAGCAAGAAACTCCGGACGGGCGCAAGCACTCCTTCCGTCCGGGCGATGCCATGTATCTACCAAAGAACTTTACCTACGAACACAAAATCGGCAGCGGCGGGCTGGTGATGGCCGTCGCCTGCACACCTTCCCGATAGTTGGCACTCGATTGCTGCTCGCTCCTCACAGAGCGAGCAGCGTTACTTTGCCTTGTCGATATTGCTGCGCGCGCTGTCATCGCCAATGAGATTGAAACCGAATCCGCGCGTGATTTCGTCGACACATCGCATCCTTGGTTCTTCACCAGTTCGGAGACACCTCGAACTCATGCTACATCGCCGTGCCGGTTCCAAGATCGCGCCCCGCCTTAGCGAAGTGCTCAAGTCCCGGGACACGCTCACCATCTGGTTCAACCCCGCGATGAGCTTGGGATGCCCTGCCAACAGCCAAGCGTGTTCGGCAACTAATCTACCACGCTACCGACGTTCAGGCCTTTCTGTCGATGAAGGTATTCGGGATGGCGTTGCACCAGATACCCGGGTTCCTCGAGAGCCTCAGGCTGGCCGGTCTCGACTGGACAGTGTTCGAATTCAGAACACTGTCGCGCCACAAGCGGGCACCTCCCGTATCCCGTATAGCGACTCCAGCGACCGCAGGAAAAGTCTGTCCGGGGATTTGGCTGTCTCAGCCATCAGCCGATTTGAGTAACAGCGCCCCTGCAATGAGAAATTCGAGCATGATCAGGTCGAGCGGCGCAGGATCAGGTCGGGTTGCAGCACCTGTCGCAGCGGCGCGGCCGGGGGTGTACCCTCCAGCAGGCCCAGCACCATGTCGGCGGTGCGGCTCCCGATCAGCCCCGCGTGCACGTCGATCGTGGTGAGCGGGGGCTCGCAGATGCGGCCGATCTCGTAGTTGCCGAAGCCCGCGATCGCCAGATCCTCGGGCACCTTCACGCCGAGCCGGTGGCACTGCGCCAGTGCGCCGAAGGCCACGAGGTCGGACACGCAGATCAGCCCGTCCGTATCCGGGAAGAGCTCGCGCATCAACTCGAGCCCGGAGGCGCCCTCGGTCATGCCGACCGGCGCCGCGCCGGCGGGCACCAGCCGCGTCGCCTCCAGCCCATGCCCGGCCATGGCCTCGACAAATCCGGCGCGCCGCTGCGCGCCACGGGGATCATGCGCGGTCTCGCCCCCGAGGAAGGCCAGCCGGCGCCGCCCCGATCTGACCATGTGATCGACCAGCCCCCGGACAGAGGCCTCGTTGGAGAAGCCGACGACATGGCCGATGGGCTTCGCGGGCAGGTCCCAGATCTCGATGACGGGCATCGGCGCCTTGGAGAGGAGCGCCCGCGTCTTGGCCGTGTGCTGCGCCCCGGTGAGCACGATCGCCTCGGGGTTGCGGCGCAGCAGCTGCGCGATCAGCCGCTCCTCCTCCTCGGGGTCGTACTCGGTGTTGGCCAGAAGGATCTGGATGTTCCGCTTGAGCAGGCCCCTGGAGAGTTCGCGTACCGTGGCCGAGAAGTTGGCATTCTCGATCGAGGGCACGGTGACGGCAACGAAGCCCGTCCGGTTCTGCCGCAGGTTGGAGGCGGTAGAGTCGAAGACATAGCCCAGCTCCTCGGCCTTTGACAGGATGCGGGCGCGGGTCCGCGCGTTGATCCCCGCGTCCCCCCGGAAGGCGCGCGACACGGTCATCGCCGAGACGCCAAGCGCGGACGCGATGTCCGACATCTTGACCTTGCCGCCCTGCGCCTTCTTCATCGCCGATCTCCCTGCTGGAGCAAACACCTACCCCGCTCAGGCCGCACGGGCAACAGAGCCGCCGCGCCCCGCGAGCCGCGTCAACACCTGCGCCGCCAGCGCCGGAGACGTGTTCTCGATGCTGACCGTGAGCGCCGCTTCGATGGGCGCCGGGACCTCGAGCGTGGCAAGCTGGCTGTCGAGCAGCGCAGTCGGCATGAAGTGCCCCCGCCGCGCCCCGAGCCGTTGTCTCAGGGTGGCGCGCGTGCCGTGCAGGTAGACGAAGACCGGCTGCGCCGGGGCCGCATGCGCGCGGATCATGTCGCGATACCGTCCGGTCAGGGCCGAGCAGCCAAGGATCAGCCCCTCCTCCGCAGTCGCAAGCCTGCGCCCGCATTCGGCGAGCCAGGGTGCGCGGTCCGCATCGTCGAGCGCGTGGCCTGCCCGCATCTTCGCGACATTCTCCGCCGGATGCAGGTCGTCGCCGTCAAGGAAGGCGATCCCGGAGGCGCGCGACAGCTCGGCGCCGACGGTGGACTTGCCGCAGCCGCAAACCCCCATCAGCACGATATGGCGATGTTCAAAGAGAGACACTGATCGCTCCATCGACAAAGAGGATGTGCCCGTTCACGAAGCTCGAGGCGCCCGAAGACAGGAACACGCAGGCGCCGACCAGTTCCTCGACCTTGCCCCAGCGCCCCGCGGGCGTGCGTTTCTTCAGCCATGCGGTGAAGTCGGGATCGGCAACGAGGGCGGCATTGAGCGGCGTCTCGAAATAGCCCGGCGCGATGGCGTTGCAGGTCAGCCCGTGCTGCGCCCAGTCCGTCGCCATGCCCTTGGTCAGGTTCGCCACCGCGCCCTTGGTGGCGGTGTAGGGCGCGATGCCGGGCCGCGCCAGCGCGGTCTGCACCGAGCAGATGTTGACGATCTTGCCCCTGCCCCGGCCGATCATGTAGCGCGCCACCGCCTGCCCGACGTTGAAGACCGATGCGATGTTGGTCTGCAGCAGCGCCTCGAAACGCTCGGCCGGGAAATCCTCGAGCGGGCTGCGATGCTGCATCCCCGCGTTGTTCACCAGGATGTCGATCGGCCCCTGCCCAAGCTCGAACCCGTCGATCGCCCGGCGCGCCGCCTCGTGGTCGGTGACGTCGAAGCACAGCGCCTGGACGTCGGCCTCGGGGCAGGTGTGCAGGATGTCCTGCCGCGCGCGCTCGATTTTCGCCACGTCGCGCCCGTTCAGCACGATCGATGCCCCGGCCTTGGCCAGTCCGAGCGCCAGGGCAAAGCCGATGCCCTGCGAGGAGCCGGTGATGAGGGCCCTGCGGCCGGTCAATCCGAAGGTTGTCTGCAGGAAGTCGTTCCGGGGGGTCTCTTTTTCGGGGGTCACGGGGTCATCCTCATTTGGGTGTCGACAAGCTCGACTCGCCTCAATATGTTATCGATAACTATTTTCCGTCAAGCCGAAGATTCGCCGAATTCGAGGCTCGACGGGCCTGATCGAGGAGAAGACCGCATGCCCAAACCCATGATCCTGCAGATGGGCGCCTACCCGTCCTGGGACGAGACGCCGCTGAACGAGGCCTATGACCTGCGCCGCTATTTCGAGGCCGCGGACAAGGCCGCCTTCCTTGCCGAGCACGGCCCTTCCGTCCGCGCCATCGCGACCCGTGGCGAGCTTGGCGCCTCGCGCGAGATCATCGCTGCCTGCCCGCAGCTCGAGGTGATCTCGGTCTACGGAGTCGGCTATGACGCCGTGGATCTGGGCGCCTGCCGGGAGCGCGGCATCCGCGTCACCAACACCCCCGACGTGCTGTCCGGCGATGTCGCGGATTTCGCCGTGACCATGATGCTCGCGCAGTCGCGCGGCGTGGTGGCGGGCGATGCCTGGGTCCGCGATGGCAGCTGGGCCGCGCAGGGCGGCATGCCGCTGCAACGCCGCGCCTTCGGCCGCCGCGCAGGGATTCTCGGGCTGGGCCGCATCGGCTTCGAGATCGCCAGGCGCCTCACCGGGTTCGGAATGCAGATCGCCTATTCCGATGTCGCCCCCAAGGACTACGCGGCGGACTGGAGCTTCGTGAAGGACCCCGAGACGCTGGCCGCACGGAGCGATTTTCTCTTCGTCGCCGCCGCCGCGTCGCAGGAAACCCAGCACATCGTCAATGCCCGCGTGCTGCAGGCGCTGGGGCCGGAAGGAATGCTGATCAACGTCTCACGGGCGTCGAACGTCGACGAGGAGGCGCTGATCGCGGCGCTGGCAGACGGCACGCTCGGCGCCGCGGCGCTTGACGTGTTCGAGGGGGAGCCGGCGCTCGATCCGCGCTTCCGCGAGGTGCCCAACATCCTGCTGCAGCCGCACCAGGCCTCGGGCACCATCGAGACCCGAAAGGCCATGGGCGAACTGGTCCGCGCCAACCTCGCCGCCCATTTCGCTGGCGCCCCCCTCGTCACCCCTGTCATCTGAGGCATCCCCATGAAAGCGCTTGTCATTCACGCCCCGAAGGACCTCCGCCTCGAGGCCTACTCCGCCGCGGAAGGCCCCGACCTGAAACCCGGCGAAGTACGTATCCGCACCGCCGCGGGCGGCGTCTGCGGGTCGGACCTGCACTATTACCACCACGGCGGCTTTGGCACCGTGCGGCTGCGCGAGCCGATGGTTCTGGGCCACGAGGTCTCGGGCCACGTGTCGGAGATCGGTGCCGGCGTCACCGGGCTGGCTGTCGGTGATCTCGTCGCGGTCTCGCCCTCGCGCCCCTGCGGAAGCTGCGACTACTGCCATGAGGGCCTGCCCAACCACTGCGAGAACATGCGTTTCTACGGCTCCGCCATGCCCTTCCCGCACATCCAGGGCGCCTTCCGCGAGGAGATGATCGTTACCGCCGCGCAATGCGCCGTCGCCAACGGCCTCACGCCGGGCGAGGCCGCGCTTGCCGAGCCGCTGGCCGTCACGCTGCACGCCGTCCGCCGCGCCGGACCATTGCTCGGCAAGCGCGTGCTGGTGACCGGCTGTGGCCCGATCGGCCTGCTCGCCATCGCCTCGGCACGGCTCGCCGGGGCCGCCGAGATCGTCGCTACCGACCTGTCGGACTTCACGCTCGAGATGGCGCGCAGGATGGGCGCGGAGGTGACGATCAACACCGGCAGCGACGCCGAGGCGCTGGCCCGCTACGGCGCGGGCAAGGGCCACTTCCACGCGCTGTTCGAATGCACCGGTGTCGCGCCCGCCCTTCTGCCTGCGCTCGACACGATGCGCCCGCGCGGCGTGGTGGTGCAGCTCGGCCTCGGCGGCGACATCCCCCTGCCGGTGACCAAGATCGCCGCAAAGGAGCTCGACCTTCGCGGCTCGTTCCGCTTCCACGAGGAATTCGCGAACGGCGTGCTGGCGATGCGGCAGGGGCGGCTCGACCTGCGCCCGCTGATCACCCACGAGTTCGCCCTCGAGGCGGCCGAGCAGGCCTTCCTCACCGCCTCGGACCGCAGTCGCGCCATCAAGGCGCAGATCCGGTTCTCGTGACCATTTTCGTTATCGATATCTATTTCGACACCCGACCAGACCTGAAGTGAGATCCCCCGTGACCCAAACCTCCGACATCGGGCTCATCGGCCTTGGCACGATGGGCGCCGCCCTCGCGCTCAACATCGCGGACAACGACCACCAGGTCAGCGTCTACAACCGCACGGCCTCTGTCACCCGCGCCTTCGTCGCCGGCGCAGGCGTGCTGGCCGAGCGGCTGCTGCCGACCGAGGACCTCGCCACCTTCGTGGGGTCGCTGCAGCGGCCGCGGACGATCATCCTCATGGTGCCCGCCGGTCCGGTGGTGGACCAGCAGATCGAGGCGCTGCGCGGCCTGCTCGAGCCGGGCGACCTCATTGTCGATGCCGGCAATGCCAATTACGCCGATACCAACCGGCGCGCCGAGGAGGCCGCGGCGGCGCCCTATGACTTTATCGGCATCGGTGTCTCGGGGGGCGAGGAAGGCGCGCGGCACGGACCGTCGATCATGGTGGGCGGCGACCGCGGCAGCTGGCTGCGCCTGGCGCCGCTGCTGAAGGCGATCGCGGCCAAGCACGAGGGCACCCCCTGCGCCGCCTACATGGGACCGGCCGGCGCAGGCCATTTCGTCAAGATGGTCCACAACGGCATCGAATACGCCGACATGCAGATGATCGCCGAGACCTACAGCCTGATGGGCCGCGGCCTCGGGCTCGACAAACCCGCGATTGCCGCCGCCTTCGATCAGTGGAACGCCGGGCCGCTCGCCTCCTATCTCGTCGAGATCGCGGGCCGGATCGCGCGCAGTGCCGATCCGCTGACCCGCGCGCCGATGCTCGACGTGATCCTCGACAAGGCCGGGCAGAAGGGCACCGGGCGCTGGACCGCGATCGAGGCGCAGCACCTCGGGGTTGCCGTGCCGGTGATCGAGGCCGCGGTCTGCGCGCGCAACCTGTCGGCGGCACACGGGCTGCGGCAGCAGGGGGCCGATGCCTTTGGCGCGCAGCCGCAAGCGCTGCCGCCGGGGGCGCTCGACCTCGACGATCTCGAGGCGGCGCTGATCGCGGGCAAGATCCTGTGCTACGCGCAGGGCTTCGAGATGCTCACCGCCGCGTCCGATCAGTTCGGCTGGGATCTGCCCCTGCCCGAGATCGCACGCATCTGGCGCAATGGCTGCATCATCCGCTCGGACATGCTGAACGACATGGCCAGCGCGCTCGACCGGGGACCGGGCGAAATGCTGGTCTTCGCGCAGCCCTTCCGCGGCCTGCTCGAGCAGCACGAGGCGGCGCTGCGCAGGACCGTGCTTGCCGCGATCGGCGCGGGTATCGCGGTTCCGGCGCTCTCGGCGGGACTGGGCTGGTTCGACAGCCTGCGCACGCGGCGAAGCCCGGCCAACATGATCCAGGCGCAGCGCGACTTCTTCGGCGCGCATGGCTTCGAGCGGCTCGACGGCCGCGACGCGCCGCATGGACCCTGGGCCGCGACAGCGGCCTGATACCAGCCCGAGACCCCACCGTGGCGCGGCACCGGGCCGCGCCACGATCTCGCCGTTCCTGGAGACACAGACGTGATCCATGCCGCCCTCCGCTTCAGCATCTTCGGTCTCTGCCTCATGGGCACCCTGGGCGCGGCGCTGCTGGCCGCCAGCCATGCAGAGGCGCGGATCGCCCTGCCGCTGCTGGCGGCGCTCTGCCTGCTCGGTCTCTACGACCTCTCGCAGCGCCGCCATGCGATCCTGCGCAACTACCCGGTGATCGGGCACCTGCGCTACATCCTCGAGAGCATCCGCCCGGAGATGCGTCAGTATTTCTTCGAGAACGACCAGGACGAGGAACCCTTCTCGCGCGACGAGCGCACGCTGATCTACCAGCGCGCCAAGAACATCGAGGACGCGCGGCCCTTCGGCACGCGCAAGCCGGTCTACGATGCGGGCTACCAGTGGCTGACCCATTCGGTGTTGCCCAAGACCATCGCCGGCAGCGATTTCCGCGTCACCATCGGCGGCCCCGACTGCAAACGCCCCTACGCGGCCTCGATCTACAACATCTCGGCGATGAGCTACGGCGCGCTTTCGGACAACGCGATCCTCGCGCTCAACCGGGGTGCAAAGGCCGGCGGCTTTGCCCATGACACCGGCGAGGGCGGTATCTCGGCGTTCCACCTGCAGGGCGGTGATCTGATCTTCGAGATCGGCTCGGGCTATTTCGGCTGCCGCGACGCGGCGGGCCACTTCGACCCCGAGGCGTTCCGCGAGGCGGCCGCGCATCCGCAGGTCAGGATGATCGAGGTGAAGCTGAGCCAGGGCGCGAAGCCGGGGCTGGGCGGCGTGCTGCCCGCCGCCAAGATCACCCCCGAGATCGCCCGGGCCCGCGCTGTGCCGATGGGCGTCGACTGCATCTCTCCCCGCGCGCATTCCGCCTTTTCCACGCCGCTCGAGCTGATGGAGTTCCTCGCCACCTTGCGCCGCCTGTCGGACGGCAAACCGGTCGGCTTCAAGCTCTGCATCGGGCACAGGCGCGAGTTCATGTGCCTCGTCAAGGCAATGCTGGCCACCGGCATCACCCCCGACTTCATCGTCATCGACGGCAAGGAGGGCGGCACGGGCGCGGCGCCGCTGGAATTTGCCAACCACATGGGCATGCCACTGATCGAGGGGCTGACCTTCGTACACAACACGCTGCGCGGCGCCGGGCTGCGCGACCGCATCCGCCTTGGGGCCAGCGGGAAGCTGGTCTCGGCCTTCGACATCGCCAAGGCGATGGCGCTCGGCGCCGACTGGGCCAATTCCGCGCGCGGCTTCATGTTCGCGCTGGGGTGCATCCAGTCGCAGTCCTGTCACACCAACCGCTGTCCGGTCGGCGTGGCGACGCAGGACAGGATGCGGGCGCGAGCGCTCGTGGTGCCGGACAAGGCCGAGCGGGTCGCCAATTTCCACCGCAACACGCTGCATGCTCTGGCCGAGATCACCGGAGCCGCGGGGCTCGACCATCCCGGAGAGTTCCGCCCGCATCACCTGATGCTGCGCGAGAAGGACCGCAACGTGATCGTCGGAAACCAGGTCTACCCCGAACTGCCGGTCGGCTTCCTGCTCGAGGGTCGGGACGAGGGCGCGGGCTACCTCGCCCGCTGGCGGCGCGCCGATCCCGCGAGCTTCAGGCCGACGGACGACGGGGTCTGAGCGCGTATTCTCTACCGCGACCGAACAGGACAATGCCGCCGCCAGGGGGTCTGGCGGCGGCAGGTGGCAAGCTGGCGAAACGGTCATAGGAATGTCGCCATGGCGCTCTGCTCACCCCTGACGGATGAGCGAGTTCATCCGCGCCATCCCTGCCTTCAGGAGTGGATTGGAGTGGATGTAGACCAAGTGCCCCCCCTTTTCCGTTTAGTGGCTGATATTGGCCTAGCGCACCAGGGTACCGATGGCCCGACCGGCGCCGCGGAACTTCCCGGAGGCATGCTCGATCATCCGAATACCCTACGAGGGCGCATTACGGTAGCCGCAAGTGCCAGCGAGTAGCCCATGATCTGCGCCAGGGCCGACGGGCCGACCAAAAACGCTTCCACGCTCTCGACCTTCAACACTTCGTCGAGATCGGCGATCGCCTCGGTTGTCTAGACCATGTGATCACCAGCGATCATCGCAGCAGCGCTATGTCAGTGTCCTCGACCAGCGACTGCATGGTGAGCGCTGCCGCGCGCAAGATCCCGCGCCCGTCGATGATCGTCACACAGTTGCCTATTTATGGGAATTCAATGATTTTAGCAGCTCATGTCGTAGCCATCCGCGGCGCTGGTTCGCCCTCCTATGCCATTGTAGCTGCAGGCGCATTTGTTGCGCAAATGTCGAGCAGTCGCAGACATGCAAAAGGGGTTGTCCCTGCGGGGACAACCCTTTGTTAAACACGCCGCGCCGTGTAGGTCAGCTCAACTTCGCACAGGCCTCGGAGATGCGATCACAGGCCGCCGCTATGACATCTGCCGAGGTCGCCGTGGAAATACGGAAATATGGCTCGAGCCCGTAGGCTGCGCCATGCACCGCCGCGACCCCCGCCTCCTCGAGCAAGTAAAGCACGAAGTCCGCATCGTTCGAAATAGTCCGGCCCGAAGGCGTTTTCTTGCCCAACGTGCCGGCGCAGCTGGCATAGATGTAGAAGGCCCCGTCGGGGGTCAAGCAGGACAGGCCGGGAATGGCATTGAGGCGGTCTACCGCAAGGTCGCGTCTTTCGCGGTAGACCGCGACCTGTGCGTCGACATCGCTCTGGTTCCCGGCCAGCGCTGCCGCAGCAGCAGCCTGGCTGATCGAGGACGGGCAGGAGGACATCTGCGATTGCAACTTGTTGATCGCCGCGATCAGCGGCACTGGCCCAACGCCATAGCCAATGCGCCAGCCGGTCATCGCATAAGACTTTGAAACACCGTTAACGACCAGCGCCCGACCCGCCAGATCGGGGCAAACCGTCAGAATGCTCACCGCTTCGAATTCGGCGAACCAGATGCGGTCGTAGATCTCGTCGCAGAGCACCCAGATATGCGGATGCCGTGCGAGCACCTCGCCGAGAGCGCGTAGCTCGTCAGCCGAATAGGCGACGCCGGTGGGGTTCGACGGCGAATTCAAGATCAGCCAGCGGCTCTGTGGCGTGATGGCAGCCTCGAGCGCGGCGGGCGTTAGCTTAAATCGCTCCTCTTCAGCGCAAGGCACGATCACCGGCGTGCCCTCGTTGGCGATGACCATGTCGGGGTAGGACACCCAGTAAGGCGCGGGGACGATCACCTCGTCCCCCTTCTCAACGGTCGCCATAAGCGCCAGGAACAGAATTTGCTTGGCCCCGCCGCCAACGCAGACTTGTTCATCATTCGCCTCGATGTTCAGGCGGCGTGAAAAGTCGCCGCGGATCGCCGCGCGCAGCTCGGGCGTGCCGTTCACCGGGGTGTACTTGGTCTGGCCCTCTGCCATCGCGGCCGCGGCCGCGGCCTTGACTAGCTCTGGCGTGTCGAAGTCGGGCTCGCCGACTGTGAGGTTGAGGATGTCCTTGCCCTCTGCTTTGAGGTCCCGGGCCCTCTGCGCCGCGGCAGTGGTGGGCGAAACGCGGATGCTCGAAACGCGGGCGGCGGGACGGAAATTGCTCATGATAGCTCCAGGGAATGCACGGATCATTACCCCCAGACAATAACAGCCGATGATCGCGCAGAGATCGCAGGTTCCCGAACTACCGCTATAGTGAAATGTTATATCCAGTGGGAGCTTTTCGCTTCTCAGTTAGCCAATGGTCGTCAGGTGTTTATCAACAGCGTTGCACTCAGACTACCGCTTCCTCCGACGTATATGCCTTCATCAACAGAAGAGCTTGGTTCGCTCTGCCCTTTTGCTACGGTGAATGCGTGTAAGGTCGAAATATGTAACGAGGTCTGCCGTGCCCAGTCAGCCCACTCCGCGATCATCAGCTCTAGGAATGAGTTCGCGACCAAGCGGGGGTACCCCAACTGGGCAGGGGAAGGCTAACGGCATTGGGTCTAAAGACTGCGAGATCGTCCAGAAGATGCTCGGAAGGAAAAGGCCACGCAAAGCTACCGCTCGCTCCAACGAGGAGTGGGCCCATGCCGGACACCTGGTACTTTTGGTGCTTAGGCGATGACGCGTGTTCAGGGCTAATCCAGGCTGACCTCAGCGGAAGTGCCTGAACAGTCCGCCGGCGATATCGGCGATGTCGAAGACCCGCGCATAGAGGTGTTCGCGCGCCGCGAAGGTCACCGAGTCCGACCCCGACATATCCCGCTCCACCGCGGTGACCAACCGGCGCAGACGGGCTTGGTGAACACCGAGCCGGGTCTGGACGGGATCGGCCAGGATGCCCGCGAAGGCCGTGATGATGGCCGCCGTGACGATCAGCATCAGGGCGATCGTGACAATGGCCAGAGGCGAGGCGCCGACAGGGAAAGCGCCGTACCAGAGGCCGCCCAATGCACGGCCGAGCGGGAAGTTCCCGATTGCGGCGTCCATGGCATAGGTATCGGCCAGCGCAGGCGCCAGAGACAGCATGCCGGGCGTCAGGCGATGGAACAGCCAGGCCCCGAAGCAGATGGTCAGAAGTGCCGTGGTCATTTCGGCCACGGCCGACCGGGTGCCGGTGTAGGTCTTGATGGTCGCTGCAGCCCGCTCCGCCCGCCTGCGCGTTTCATCTTCGCTGAGGGAAGTGTCATCTCGAAGCGGAGGAGCCTCGGCGAAGCGATCGGCGATCGAGCGCCCCGGACCGTCCGGAAGGGCAAAGACATGCTCGAGAAGCCCCTCCTCCACCGCGCGAGCCGTGCGCGTGGGCAGGATCAGGTGGGCGCGCCCCAGAAGGCCTGCAGTGCGCCTAAGACGCACTGCCCGCAACAGGAGGGCGATGAGGCGCAGGATGGCATGCAGGGGCGCCAAGACCACGTTGAGCGGAGCACATAGAACATCCAAACCTAGGGCCCTGCGATGCAATCGGGCCGAGCCCGCGAGGGAAAAGGTCGATGCAACATGACAATCGACGCGCGCCCGCGCCTCGGCAAAGTAGTCTTCGGGCTCCGAGGGCTGGGTCGCTTCGCGCTGCATTGTGTCCTCTCACCGGGCCGAGCACCCTGTCCGCCCCGTTCGCAGATAAGGTGCCCGTGGCTGGCTTCCAAGCCATGAGCAATACCTAGTTTGCCTCCACACGGACGCGGTCCCGCCGCCACAGTACTGGCTGGCCGTAGTTTATTTCCTTCCGCGGCTTAGGAAACTCCGGGATTTCTAACGGTAGGGCAGAGTGGCCCGAAACAGTGGCGTGAGTCAGTGGCATAAAATCTCGAAAGCCTTGAATAATTCACCACGCGGCCGATACTTAGACAAGCAACTTAGTGGCAAGAGATGCAGTTCTGGAATGGCCAAGATGATCATCGCCCCTACGCGGATCGAGCCTGCCCGGATCGAGGATCTGCCGATAAAGTTGGCAGACTCCGCCCTGGCCCTGGCGTCGCCTGCCACAAAGCTGGGTAGGAACCTGCCCCCCCAAGACCTTGACCGAGGTGGCCGCGATGATCCGGGTGATGAACAGCTAATACTCGAACCGGATCGAGGGCAACAACACCCGGCCCCGGGAGATCGAGCGCGCCTTGTCAGGCACTTTTGATGCCGACCCGAAGCGCCACGCCCCGCGCGCCCCTGCAACTGCGCTTCCCCAGTCAGACGCACGAGATGCTTTTCCCCCGCCTCTTTGAAGCCTGATGCCGCACGTCACGGGCGCGAGATCTACCTCAGGTGGAGCTAGTGTCCACGGACCAAAGCGCCGTCAATGGCATAGTGCCGAACGCATCGAGATCTGGAGTTCCAGCCAGACCAAGGCCGCAACTCTTACGAGCATGCGGACAGGACCCAATTCTGAAATCCCCCCACCCATCACGGCACGCTCGACATTCACCGCTCCTGTCCCTTCTGCCCCCCACGCCCCCGCTCTTTCTCAGCCACCTGCCCAGCATTCTGAACCAGCCGCTCCTGCTCCCTGAAAACATTCGCCAAGCTCTGAACCTGCACCGACCTCCCAGCCTGCAGCCCCTGCGACAGGAGCTTCGCGACATTCGCCCGCGCCGCTTCGCGATCCTCTTCCGACACCCCGCCGGCCCGCATCCGCGCGTCCATATGCGCGAGCACGCTGGCAGGGCCTTTGACCGCCTGATCACCGGGCTCATAGTGCTTGATGCGATCTTCGAGGCGTTCTGACGACATTTCCTGTTCCCGCGGTTTTTCGGACACTGTGTTTTTCCCCTCTGCCTCGGCTGCCGACTTTTCCTGTGGCTGCGCCTCGACGGCGTCCGGCGCACCTCTATTGACCTCTGCCGCTCGCTGAATATCCCGCGCGTCCCAAAGGCGCCGATGCCCCTGTCTCTCGACCTCTTCGCCTGACTTCTTGTCGACGGTCTTGTAGGTCACCGGCTCGACCCCCGGCGAATACAGCGTCACCTGATCCCCAACCTTGAGATCATGCTTCTCGACAGCGTCCGGGAGGGTCACGCTCCAGAGACGCTCTGCCTTGCCGCCCTCGCGCGTGAGTTCGATGAATGGCACGGGATCGGCGCCTTCGCGATTGCGGTAGGGCGCAGAGCCGATTTCGGTGATCGTGCCGGTGATGCCCTCGGCGAAGTTGGCGCGCGGCATCCGCACCACGTTTCCGTCTTTCGCCGGCCCGTCAGGTCGCGACACCCCTGCTGTACTGCCGCCGCGCACGATCTGCTCACCCTCCGCGCGTTCGAGCACGCGCTCGCCGAGCATCTGCGCCCGACGACTGGCTTCTTCGCGATCCTTCTCGGACGGTCGATAACCCTGGACCTTCAGGCCCTGCGCCGTGCCCTCGATCCACATCTCGCGGCGAAACTCTTCCGGCCCCCGGGCTGTCAGGTTCTGCCAGCCACGGTGCGCCGCGAGCTCGATCATGTCCATGGCGGTGCCGCGATCCGCATTGCGTGTGCTGAGCCGGTCGCCCGTGTCGCTGATTGCCGGGCGGGCGTCTTCGTAGGATCGGTAGAGATCCTGCTGATGCGCGGCCTTCGTCACCAGGAAACGGTCGTGGTAACTTGCTGGCAGCGAGAACCGATCCTCCCCTGCCCGGGACTTGGTGGCCTCGTCCGGCGCGATCGTTCCCGCCCCCTGGTTCTCCCGCGCTGTTGCGGCGACCTCGGGCTCCGGGGATTTCACGGTGTCCTCGCGCTTCTGCTCCGCAACGCGCTCATGATATGCGGTCCAGAAGTCGAGGTCGGTCTCCCCAAACCCTTCACCGGATTTGGAACCGAACTCCTTGGTCGAAACCTCGGACAGGCTGTCCAGCGCCGGCACAGATTTCTGCACGTTCGTCCCGATGGTCACGGTCGAGGCCAGTGTGCGTGCGCCCTGCCCCACTGCCTCGATCACCCGCGGCTGCTGCGCTGCATCCGCATCGGCGAATGCCCGTCCCGCCTCCGCTGCCGTGGCAAACCGCGCCACGGTGTCATTGCCGGCGTAGGAAAGGGTGAACCCCACCTCGTTCTGTTTCTCAGCCATGGTCATCCCTTTCGTCGCCCTGCTGGTTTGCGATGTCGCCACACCCAAAAGCCTCGAGCAGGTCGATGGCGCCTTCTTTCGTTCCGATCGTTCCGGCGGTGTTGAGCTCTGCAATCTTTGCCTGTTGCTGATGTCCCGTCAGGCTCAGCCGCTCGTAGGAAATTGTGCTCGGATCAGCGATCTCCTCGTCGGACATCGGCACTTCTGCGGGTTCGCCCTTGGCGATGTTCTCCGCATGAGCGGCCTGCAGGCTGATAATGTGATCGACCTTTTTCTGCATCTCCGCCTGGCGCGCGATCAGCATGGCGTTCTGCGCCTTGACCATGGCGAGCTCGCGCTCGAGCGTGCTGCCCGCGATGGACGGAACATGCGGCGCCGGAATCTTCGTGCGCTTAAGCAACGCAGATTCCGCGTAGTAGCGGATCTTCTTTGCCTTGATCGGCGGGTGCCCACCCACCAGCACCAGAGCCTCGCTCTGGTCCATCTGCAGCAATTCCTGCGGCAACATGAGAGACCGCCGCTGCTCGCTCTGGCTGACGGTCGTGCCCTGGCGATTGGCCAGGTATTTGGACTTGCTCTCGCTCTCCACCTCGATGCCCAGCGTGCCGAGCCGCTCGGAGAGGTTTTTCGCCTCCGTGAGCCCCTTAGGCGTGAAGACAATGCTGACGCCAGAGTTGTCCATATAGGCATCGGCGCCGTCGCGGCCGTAGATATCAGCCAACTGCGCCGGGGTCTGCACGATGGTCAGCACCTTGAGCCCATAGCCGGCAAAGTAGCCAATGCCGCGCTTGAAGGCGGGCAGCTCGCCCACGGAAGCGAACTCGTCCATGCAAAGGAGCACCTTGTGCAGCAGCGCCGGATTTTGCTCGGGCAGTTCCTGCATGTTGACATCGACACAGGACTGAAAGAAGAGGTTCATCAGCGGCGCAAGGCGGCCAAGGTTGTTTGGCGAGATCCCGACATAGATGGACATCGGCTTGCGCCGCAGGTCGGCAAAATCAAAATCGGACGCCGCGGTCGCCCGATCCAACATGGGGTTCGCGAAGAGCCCGAGGTTGGCGGTGATGGTCGACTTGACGCTCTCGAAGGTGTTTTCGCTCTTCGACAGGAAGTCGTTCAGCGTCGAGACAGTCTGCACCGAGAGCGGGCGTTCGGATTTCGCGCGGTCCTCGATGCGCTTGCGGAATGTTTTTGCAAAGGACGGGGTCAGCGTCAGCTGCCGGTAAATCTCCCCAAGGGTGAACGGCAGCTCGAGGGTTTCGGCGAGATAGCCACCGACGCCGACAAAGGCGGTCTGCGCCGCCCGGTCGAAAAACGGGTCCTTGGAAGCCACCGGGATGAAGAGATCAGCCAGGCGCTGCAGATCCTCGATCTGGAACTCGCTGCCCCGGCGCACGGTCGCCAGCGGATTCCAGCGGTGGGTCTTGCCGGAAGGCTCGAGCGGATCGAACAGGAAAACCTCCTGCCCTCCGGACTTACGGAAACCCGCGGTCAGCGCCCAATTCTCCTTCTTGATGTCAAGGATGACAGCGGAGCCCGGCCAATTCAGCAAGTTGGGGATGACCACACCGACACCTTTGCCCGAGCGGGTCGGGGCATAGAGGAGCACGTGCTCATCCCCGCCATACATCAGCAGGTTGTGGACGTTGAGGTGCCCCGCCTTGTGGATCTTGAGCTTGCCGCCGTGCTCGACCGCCCTGCCCCATCTGTCCACGGGCTTGCCGTAAGTCTTGTGGGGGCGCGTGGAGGTGAAGCCCGCGATCAGACCGGCGCTCGAGCGCATGCCTGCACCTCGGATTTCGCGCTCGTGTGCAAACTCGGCCCTCCCGTGGACATTCGGCTTGGGCTTTGCCTTGAGGATGGCCGCTCCCAGGACAGCAGCGGGCAAAAGCCCGGCGTAGCCGGCAAGCTTGACCCACTTCAGGGTCTCGGGATCGGTATACCCGGCGAGCGCCGCGCGCGGCCAGAGGAGCAGGTCGCGGGGCAGATGCACCGGAACGTTGAGGCCCCACTGCAGGGCGTAGGCCGAGGTCATGAGCCCGCCCACCACGCCAATGCCGGCGGCCGCGGTGATTGCGGCGGCCCGCGCCGGCGTGCCGAGACGATGCCAGTTCTGAACAATCATGCCCCGCTTCCCAATTTCCGGGCAGGTTCGAAGTAGATCTCGGTGACGCGGCGCCCCGCCTCGGTGCGTTTGAGCTGCACAACGACATCGACCATGTGGATCAGCATCTCCTTGATTTCGCCGCGCGTGAGGTCCCGGCCGGCGTCGCTATCCTTGACCAGCAGCGCCAGCTGCTCGAAGGCGAGTGCTGGGGAGTCCGCGTGGATCGTGGTGATCGATCCGCCGTGGCCGGTGTTGACGTTTCGCAGGTAGTAAAAGGCCGCGGCATCCCGCAGCTCCTGCAGGAAAATCCGGTCCGGGCGCATGCGCAGGGCGCTTTCCAGAAGATCGCGGGCGGTGATGCGCGCCGCGCCCTGCTCCCCCTTTGAATAGATCATCCGCACCACGTTCTGATGCGGCAGGCCAAGCTCGAGCGTGTCCTCGATCGTGATCAGTCGCTCGTGCGCCGGGATGAGCGGGAGCAGCGCTTTCGAAAACGTGGTCTTGCCCGAGCCGGTGGCACCGGAGATGAGGATGTTTTTCTTCGCCCTTACCGCCGAGGTCAGGAACGCCGGCCAGTTGCCGCCGCGGTGCAGAGACAGAAGGCTCTCGTCCTCCGCACTCAAGGCACCAGCCTGCGAGCAGCTTTTCACCTGCTCAAACATGCCCTGAGCCACCAGGTCATCGAGCGTGTAGCTCTTCTGGGCCGGCTTGCGGATCGTAATACTGACTGTGCCTTCGGGCACCGCGGGCGGCAGGACGATCTGAATCCGCTCGCCGCCTGGCAGGGCGCCAGACAGGAGCGGCGTCTGCTCATTGACCTGCTGGCGAGTCCAACTGCCGACGGTGGCGACGAGACCGAGCAAAAAGGAATAGGTGAACGCCGGGGCGGAGGCCTGCTCCCAGGTTCCGGAGGCGTCTTCGACAAACACCTCTCCGGGGCGGTTGATGCAGATCTCGAGCACGTCGCTCCGCGCGAGCCAAGGCGCAAGCGGTCCCAGGTGGGAGGCAAGCGCCGAGGGCACGACCCTGCTGGCAGCGCTCGGCTCTGCAAGACCCGTGTCACGCACTTGCATCATCGCAGCCGGTACACGCTGGAGAAATCAAGATCGCGGGCGACCATGACCGAGACCTCTTCACCCTGGTTCTTGCGCAGGATGACCGGCACATCGATCGTGCTCTCTAGCTCGGTCTCCGCAAGGCTGCGCGCTGCGTCGCGCGTGTTCTCATAGCTGCTCTCGTCATCCGTGCCCGAGCGGGTCGCGAGGATTAGCGCGTCATCTATGATCGACAGCATCATCGTGCCGCCGAAGCGCGTCCAGAACTGGGTGTCGATGTCGCCTTCAAAACCAGTGCGTCCCAGCGCGTCGGCGCCGGGCGAGCCCAGGTTCACGATGACCCCAGCCGGCGTCTCGGCCCGGGTCCACAGAACGAAGAGTCGCTTCTGCCCACGTTGCAGACCGCCCCGGTACTCGCCAACGATCTTTGTGCCGCGGTCGAGAAGGATGACAGCGCCGGTGGTGGCATAGACATCATCCGTGACGGTGCAGCGCACCATACCGGGCGCGGTAGACTCCATCGCCGTGTCGAGCGCGCAGGGGATGACGGTGCCTTGGGTGACCGTCAGGTTCGGGTGGGCCAGCACTCGAGCCTGCTCGGCCCCGCGCGTGCCGGTAACCAGTTCCGCAGCCAGCCCTGAGAGGTCGCGTCCGGCACCTTCGGCAGTTCCCCCGCCGAAGAGTGTTGGTGCGGCGCCTTCTGCGGACGCTGCGCCTTGCGTTGCGCCTCCCACAGCTGAACTCCCTGAGCCCGCATGCGCCATGAGCGGGGCGCGCTTCGAGGCCTCAAAGAGCTGCTCGGCTTCGCTCGGTTCTGACGACTGGCTCTGCTGCTCTTCCTGGCGTGCGCGTTCGATGGGTCCGAGCGCCTCGGGATCCTCTGCTGCCGCGGGCTCCTCATCAGGCTCAGGCGCGGATGTCGTCTCTTCCTGCCCCGGAAGGTCCGCGGGTTGGAAATCTTCCGCGGTGCGGATCGTGCTGGCCCTACGCTCCGTCTCCTCTTCCGGGGCAGGCTCGGCGTTCCTGGGCCATTGCAGGAAGGCCATTGCCCCAAGGAACACGATGCCCGTTGCGACCAGGAGCTTCTTATTCTTCTCGGTCAGCCCTGCGGGTTTTGCCCCTACGAACGACGAGATGCCCCGCTCGCCCGGAAGAGTGGTCTCGGCATTGTCCAGCGTTTCATCGGAATTTTCAGTCTCGGCCATGCTTACTCTCCGATGATTTCGCGGCGCACAGAGGGGCTGGTGGTGCCAGTGCCGGCATCACCGCCGGTCGCAGAGCCCTGCCCCATGTTGTAAAGGGCGGTCACTTCGCCTCCGAGACGCAGGCGCAGCTCCGGCGCGACGTCGTGCACGATGACCTGGTTTTTCCGCACGGTGGTGTTGGCCAAACGCTCGGTGCCGGCGCTGCCGACGATAAACACGGCGGGCATGCGAGTTCGGCGCGCGAAGGTCAGCACAGTCATCTCGCCATTGTCATAGGCTTGGGTCGGCTGCAGATCGCGGCTGCCGGCCACGAGGTAGCGCCAGTTCTTTGAACCCGATGTCGCCACCGACTCTGCCAGCCGAGCCTTGGCCGCCTGTTCCTGGGCCCTGGCCTTCTGGGTGGCAGCAGCCTCGCGCCGCCTATTGGCCTCATCGGTCGGATATGCAAAGCGGATCTGGAAATAGACATCCTTGGACGTGTTGGTGACCGCCCCCTCGCGCACGATGAGCTCGAAGGAATACGTTCGGGTGGTCCCGTCGGCGCGCATCGTGGCGATCTGCAGGTTCGTGGGCGGATTTGCCTCTCGCGCTTTCAGATAGAGAATGTTCCCGCGCGGCACGATTTCCCAGGAGACGGTATCGCCGCTGCCGACATCGATGATCTCCTCGGTCTGGGCGAAGACAACCTGCACGGTGGTGCGAATTGTGCCAACCACGCGCACGACGTCCCATTCGTTGTAGCTGACTGACCGGACCCGCGTGTCCGATCGCGAGGGGCGCGGCACGTCGAGTGCAAGAACTGGCGTCACCGCCGTCAGCAGCGCGCAAGCAAGAAGAGCTGCCCGAAGCCTCATTGCGGCACCTCCGGGTCGGCCCGATAGCTTTCGACGAGAAACCCGAGAGGGTTGATGGTCCGATCCCCGGCACTGATCTCGGCTTTGCCGTCGAAGCCAAACTCGATCGTTGCAACCCAGAGCGTTTGGGTCCGGAGGTTCTCGCGCTCATTGATCGCGGTCTTGTAGAAACGGACCTGCGCGAGTTCGTCGCCCAGGAAGGAGATCGATCTTATCTTGATCTCTGCACGAGTGTCGGTGCCATAGATGTATTGCGGGCTGTTGGGGTTCGAGCCGTTGAAGGCATCCGAGAAGCGTGCCTGCTCCTCGGGGGCCGAGAGCAGCGTCACCTCCCGGTAGATCGCCTCGCGTTCGGCAAAGCTGTAGCCCTCGCGTTCCCGGACATAGCGCGCCAGGAAGTAGCGGGTGACGGTTTCCTCGTAACTCGTGGCGCCATCACCGAGGCTGGTCATGACCTCCGGAACACCGCTCGCGGTATCGACGCGGATCACGAAGGGCACGACCTCCTTGAGCGGTGCCATGACCCCCACCGCCGCAACGCTGGTCACAGCGAGAAGGCTCGCGACCCCGGCAATGATCCAGGCGGTGCGCTTGGAGCGCTCGGCGGCCAGGCGCAGATCATAGTCAAAGCTGCGCGCCTCTTTCAGATAGGCGGCAAATTCCTTGTCCTCTGCGGGTTTCATGTCTCCGCACCTCCCCGAGTATCTGCGATCCGGGGCGACACGCCGATTTCCTTCTGCTTTTGCAGCACCGCGTCCTGGTAGTTCCATTTGGTCGGGTTCAGCGGGCGCACCTGAGTGCCAGCGACATCCGGCAGCGGTGTGGTTGTCGCGCAGGCCGTCAGGCCGAGCACAGCCATGAGCAGGACAGAAAATTTCATCTCGTTACCTTGGAGGTTTGCGGGTTGGAGAGGCCGATTTGTCGGCCTCAATCTGTACGCGTTGCCGAGCCACTCGAACTGCCGGGGCCATGGGCACGTGGGGACGTGCCGAAGAGCTTGCGCTCGACCATGCGCTGCGCCGCGCCGGTCGACGCCGACGTGCCGGCACTCAGCGCCGAAGCAATGGACGGCAGCAGGAAGAAGAAGATCGTCCCGCAGGCCATCGCGACGGCGAAAGCCGAGACCGCGGCGGCGCCGTCGGTTGGATTGAAGGCGGTATAAACGTCCGCAATGAAGGCGGTGATCGCCTGAGTGAGCACGATGACCAGGAGCTTCAAGAGCGCGAAGTTCACTGTCTGTCCCAACCAGGCAAAAAACCAGCCGCGAGTGACCTCGAAAAGCGCAAACGCGACAAACAGCGGGCCAACGGCGGCGAGCATTGCCAAGCCAAAATGAACGATAAGGCTTACAACAAAGGCCAACGCCGCAAACGGCACCGTGGACGCGAGCACGAACAGCGAGAGTCCGTAGCCATAGAGCATCCCGGCAATGCCCGAACCAAACTGCTTTCGTACCTCTTCGCCGATCTTCGAGGACATGGTCATGACTGGGTCAGACGGGAGGTTCGCCGGGCCACCGACGAGAACCTCTACGAAGTCTGGGATGCCTTGCTGAATGGTGTCGCCGACCCAAGCGGTGTACTCGCCAGCACTGGAGACGAGCGTCCAGATAATTGCGAGCTTGACGCCCCGCAGTGTGAAGTCCAGCAACGGTTCTTGAACAGAGCCCCGGATCATCGCCCAGCCGTAGAGGATGAGATAGATCGTCATTGCGGCGGTCAGCGGTGCTGTCAGCTCGGCCGACATCGTCCCGCTGATCGCGCTCATCTTCTCGCTCAGACTATTTGTGAAGTTGTCGTAGAGCGCTTGCAGCATGTCGACCCGTCTCTTCTATGGCGTCGCGTGATCAATCGAACGATGGCTCGCCAAAGAGGCGTTCTGCAGCTTCGCTCTCTTTCGCATGCAGGCCTTCGAGCTCGGCTTGCTCGGCATTGACGCAGTTCGCGTCCTCGATCGCTCGATCGGCTACCTCGCAGGACTCGAGCATCACAGCACGCGCGTCAGGGTTTTCGGAAAAATACTCAACCGTCTGGTTCTCATCTTCCTGACAGCCAGCAACGAAGGCAGCGGCGACCAGTGCCGCCAGCATTGGAATGGGACGTTTCATGGCAGTTCTCCTTCTTAGAATTCGTCCGGGCCGTAGAGCCGCTCAAACGCTTCGCTCTCGCGGGCATGACGCTCTTCAGCAATTTCCGCCTGGCGCTGCTCTTCGACGCGGGTTTGCGCGTCCTGCAGCATGGCAAGGCCCTGAATGCGGTTGGTGTCGTTCTGCAGCATGGCTTGCTCCACCGCGATCCTGGCGGAAAGCGCATCCATTTCCCGCTGCGTCGAGACGTCGCCAATCTTGTCGCGGAGCTGATCGAGCCCCTCGAGCCGGTCGTCCGAGAGGGTCACGATCCGCTCGCCTATGGCGGTGTCTCGCACCGAGCGATTGGTGATCCGATCGAGCTCGCTGCGGTAGAAATCCTCGGCGTCGATGTCTGTGCCGCCCAGAGAGGCGAAATCCGCCGCGTCCTGGGCAGTGCTGGCAAGATCACCGAGATCATCGATTGTCACATCGAAGTCCCGGGCGATCTGCATGGCCTCGGGTCCGAGCAGCTCTCGCACCTCCGGCGAGTTGAGCGCATTCACCACCGAGTCCATGTCGGTCATGCCGTTGATCGATGCGTATAGGGCCTGCGCCTGCTCGAGCTCCCGCACCATCTGCGCAATTTGCTGGGCAAATTCCGCCTTGGCATTGGCCAGCGCGGTGGTGTCGATTACCGGAACGCCCTGCGCGTGCATCGGCTGCGCGAGCAAGGCGAGCAGGGTCGCGGCGCAAAGTGCGTGCCGTTTCATGCCAGGTCCTTTCGTGCCGCGAGGAGCCGCGGGAGCCAGTCCCGGGGCGCGGGGTATTCCTGCAGCAGCTCATGCATGAGCGCGTTGGTCGCGGTGCGCCCCGACAGAACGGTCAGCACATCATCAAGACCGGAGAGGTCGAGATCGCAGACCACAGAATTCTGGGCCTGCTTGATGAGGAAATGCCCCATGGGCAGTTCGCTCTGCACAATCTCAAACTCACGTTCAGAAAGACCGAACTCGTCCACCAGGTCGTTTCGGCTGGGGCGGTCCGTGCCAAAGTAGATCTGGCTAGCGCATTGCTCGATGATGGTGCGCGCGATCGGGCTTGCGATAACATCGGAAGCCGACTGCGTGCCCGCGACGATGATGCCGTTCTGCTTGCGGATCACCTTGAGCTTGTTCTTCACGAAATCGGAAAAATACGGGTCCGACAGCGCTTTCCAGAACTCGTCGATGAAGATCGCGATCCTCTGGCCGGTGATCAGCTGCTCCACCCGCCGCATGAGATACATCATGATCGGGTTGCGAATTTCCGGATCGTCGAGAAAAGCGGTGATGTCGAAGCCAACGAGATCGGCGTCGAGCGACAGCTCATCGGCAGCATTGTCGAAGACCCAGCCCAGCCGGCCCTCGCGCGTCCAGCGGTCGAGCCGCGCGCCAATGTCCTCGGCCCCACCGCCGAACCCGAGCAGCTCACGCAGCGCCGATAGGCTGCGCTCGGCGCGCGGAAGATTGGCCAGCCCCGCTACGGCTTGCTCAATGCGGCGGACATCGCTGGCCGAGAAACTGCCGCAATCCGCGCCCAGCATGGACTTTACGAGGTCCACAAGGAAGGCCTGGCCGGCGGCATCAAGCTCGAGCGCCATGAACGGTGCACATCCCGTAGGCCGACCGGGCTGGAAATCGAGGTAGGTTCCGCCCGAGGCCCGCACGAAAATTTCGGCACCATGATCCTTGTCGAAAAGTACGCGCTTCACGCCAAACTTCTCGAGCTGCGAGAGCAGCAAGGTCTGCACAACGGTCTTGCCCGTGCCGGAGGGACCGCAGATGAACGTGTGGCCAAGATCGCCGACGTGGAAATTGAAGTAAAACGGCGTCCCCGCGCTCGACTGGAGCTTCGCAAGAGCCGCGCCCCATTCGTTTCCGGCGCGGTGTCCAGTCGGGTAGTTGTGCAGCGGGGCCAGCGCGGTGAAGTTGCGGCTGGTCACCAGCGCTGTGCGGGCACGGTGGGCGTGGTTGCCCGGCAGCTGTGCCCAGAACTGCGGCTCTAGGCCCAGGTCCTCGCGCGCGACAACCGCGCCCGCTTCCGACAACAGGGTCACGGCATCCGCGGCGCGGGCTTTCAACGCCACCGGATCGTCGCTCAGCACGAGCAGCGAGAGATTGTGCTCGCCCATGACGAAGGTCCCGGACATCAGCTCGTCGCGTGCCGCCCGCAGCCCGTCCGCCTGCGACAGCGCCGGGTCATTGGCATTGCGCAGCCGTCCTTCCTTTAGCGACATCTGGCGCAGGGCGTCGATCTTGCCCGCGCAGCGGAACGACTGGGTCAGGATGAACTCGAAGGGCGCGGTCAGCAGGCCATCCAGCATGTCGGGCCGGGTCCAGGCAGGATATTCCTTGAGCCCGAACATGGCCCCGTAGGTGCTGGCATCGGCATGGCGGATCTCACAGGCCTCGCGGCCAAAGATCACCCGATCGGTATAAATCGCTCCGCCGAGCGTACCCTGAACCAGCGGGACTTCAGCACTTCGTCCGGAAATCACCTGCTTCAGGATGCTTGCAGGCTCGGAGATCAGAATATCGCGGTTGTTGCGAACCACCGACAACCGACGCGGCCGGAACCGGCTGAGGCTCCCCGCAAGCTGGGCCGCCTTGTCATCGAGCTCGTCCAATAGCGCCTGATCCACCTCGATCTGGCGCGAGCGGGCCCGCTGCATCCCGCGGACGAAGTGCTCGCTCGGAAGGTTCCGCGGCTGCAGGTAGAGCGTGAGATAGATGTCGTTCCGGTAAAGGCGCTTTGCCTCGAGCCGGGCGCGATAGGCGCCGTCGATCCAGCTGGCAAGATCGGAGGTGAACGAGCCCGCCGGAGCGCCCTCGTCGCGGCTGCGGATCACATGGACATAGACCATCACCCCGAGGCCCGCGATGCTGCGCAGCGCATGGCTCAGGGTGTCATGCAGCACATTGATGTGGTGCGTGTCCGCCGTTCGAAAGGACGCCCCCTCGAGCTTCATCATCTGAAACGCACCGCGATTGCGCGTGATGATCGCATGCTCATCCGCATGACGCAGAAACGGCAGGTAGCGCTCGGCGGTGGTCTCGGTCTTGATCTTGCGCGCAAAGCCCATCAATCGATTTCCTCGAGCAGGTACCGCCGGCGCAACCGCAGTGGCGAGCAGGACGATCCGCCCCAGAAGCTGCGGTTTCGGCAGCGGGCACTGGTATCCAGCCACCGGAAGAGGATCTGGAAGGCGTTGGTGTCACGCTCGACGACCAGCCGCGCGAGCGCGTGAAGCGGGAGTGCCAGGGACAGATAGGCAATCGAGTCCGCCACGATCATCGCAAGGCCGCCAAGCCCGCAGGAGATCGCGAAAGCCTCGATTGGAATGCCGAAGACCATTGCCGGACGCGTCAGCGCCAGGAACAACGTATCCTCGTTGAGCTTCTCCTTGGTCATCAAAGCCCCCTGCCCCGCCTTATGCGGTGATCATCGTCAGCACTTCGGAGGCAGCGAAGATCATCACGACCCCGCCCACGGCCCAGGCCGCGCGGCGCAGGTCCACGAAGTTGAAAAGCCAGCCCGCGCCGATAAACATGATTGCGATGAGCGCGATCGGCTGCTTGGCGCTCTCGAACTCGTCGAGAATATTGTTCAGGAAATCCGTGAACCCGGCGGCCGATGCGGGCTGCGCGACAAGGGCCAGGATCAGGGCGAGCGAGATCGGCGCACCGGCGGACCGGTGACGTTGCAGGAAACGTTTCAAGGTGAAATCCTTCTACTGGAAGACGTGGGCTCCGGAGCCGTTTGATGTGGCGAACACATCCCGGCCCTCCGGCGGATCGGCCTGCCCGCGGGGCGCCGCCGGACGTGCCGTGGCAGCTACGGGGACGGCCCCCTGCCCTCCCCCGAGGACGCGGTCTACATAGCCATTCGCAAATCCGCGCGTCGGCGATCCGGTGTTGTAAGATGACAGGGCCTGCCGCAGGGCTGTGCCCTTCTCCGCGCCGCGCTCACGCGCGCGGACGTAGCCATCGCGCAGCACAGTCTGCGCCGCGCCGAGGTTACGACAGGCGTCAAAGACAGTGTCGGGCGTCAGACCAAGCCACTCGAGATTGGCGCTGTTGATCTGTCCGAGCCCCATGTCGATGGAGGCGCCCTCGGAGATCAGCCGCTGCGCAAATTGCGCAGCCTCCTCGGCGCTTCGCGCCGTGTAAGATCGCTGTCTTTGGCCATTCACGCCGATTGCGTAGGGCTCAAAGCCGCTCTCGGCAGAGACGAGCTTTTCCATCACGCTCGGCGAAACGCCTGGCGCGCAGTTCTCAGCCAGGGCGCGGAACGCAGCGGCATTCATCGGCTCCGCGTCGGCGATCCCGGGCCAGCCCGCAAGGAGTGCTGAGAGGGTCAGAGAGAGGCGCGCGCCAGAATAAGGCAGGCGGATTTGGGCGCGGGATACGCCCAGCCGGTCATTTGGCGTCTTGGCTTTCGGCGCCTTTCGGGATCGGAACCCAGACACCTTCGGAGCCGGGGAACGTCCGAAGATGGAAGTTGACCAGCGCGTCCGCGGATTTGAAGACGCGGTCATCTCCGGTCTTGGATGAGATGACGACGGTTTCCGACCCGTCAGGGCGGATCGCCCAAAGCTCCCAGTGCCATCCTCTGGAAGCCTCGATCGGGCGGTATTCAATTTTGCCACCATCCTGAAGGAAGCCTTGTACTGCATCGCTTGTAATCGGGCGTTGTTTTTTCATTCGGGGACACCTGTCGTCGGGATTTTCTGGCCAGGTGATGGGTAACGTTGAAACACACCCAGTCACAACGAGAAAGGCCTATTTTTAAAATCGCCTTTCATGCCATTTTCGAAAAAGCTTGAAACGCGAATTTGACAAAATCGGCGTTTGCTGAAATTTACCCGTTCAAGGCGCAACCTGAGGCTGCATATCCCGTGTTTGTTCGCCTTAATTTCATAGCGGGCTCCCTAACGTCAACACGAAGCGTGCGGGAGCCCGGACCCTACGGAAGATGGAGGTCAGTTGACGTGGCTAAGTTGAGAATCCGGCATGCGCGGAAAATCGCCGGTGTGGCCATCCTGGCCTCCGAGTTGGCAGTGGGAGCCCCGCGCACCGCCCAGGCCTACCAGGTTGATTGCGCGATCCTGATTTGTCTTGCGGGCGGTTGGCCGTTCACCGCGGAGTGCGCCGAAGCTCGCGAGACCTTCATTGAGCGCATCACCCCATCGCCGATCGAGCCGCCCCTTCAAATCTGGAACTGCCCGCTCGGCGCCAGCTACGACAGAGATCGCGACGAAACTCCCCTACCCCGTCTCGTGCCAATCGCAGCGCAAAGTGCGCCAGACGTCCATGAACCTGGCACGGCGGTTCTGCCCTCGGTTCTGCGCCAGACGCTCGGGGCCATGTCCACCGACCCGATGACCGCGCTCACGTTGGCGGCGCAGGACGGTAATCAATCCCTTGCTGCCGATGTCGACATCAGCGGCCCGGAGTTTGACTTTGTTCGCTCGGTCCGGGTCTATCATGTCGCTTTAGCCAGACAACGAGAGATCGGCAGCGAAGAGAGCTATTGCCGGCGCACTCAGAACGTTCAGATCGGGACCTATGGGGAGCACGGGGCGTTCGGTTGGTCAGACAGCAGTGTCGACGACCTCCCCGCCGCGTTCGAAGGACTGGATAGTTGGGGCGAGGATTGTCCATCCATCCATGCCCGTGCGGTGTTTGTCGACTGGCGAGACTATAGCGGAACCTATGGGTTCGAGCAGGTGAACTACTGACATCTCCCGAAAGGATCAGCCCCTTTTAAGAAGCAAACCCCGCGAAGGCGGCAGCCTTACACGGGGAAGCTCAAGACCTTCAGGATCTGCAAACCCTGAAAAGAACACTGACATGTTCACGGTCTAGCAGCTTCCTGACATGACGGACAACCCCAAACCGCATCTGTGCGATCCGGAGAGGTTTGTCTGCACGCCGCCTCGCGTTCTCAAGAAGAAGGACCGAGCAGAATGACAGTGATGCAACAATGGAGCCATGGCCGACAACATAGCCCCTTCCCCACACTCCCCAGTGGCATGGAGCGCGACGGTTTCGTGAACCTCGTCGATGCCATCGCCAGTGCCGTCGGCATTGGGGCGGCCGCCATGATGACCTTCCGTGCGATGATCGGTGCCACGCGCCCACGATCTTTCAAGACCGGCGCAGAGGAGCCGTGCTGCTACCTCAGTCAGACCGAGCTCGCGCGAAAGCGCGGTGTCTCGCCCTGCCGCATCCGTGCACATGAACAAGTCCTGGAGCGCGCTGGCCTCATCGAGAAGCGCACCATGGCAAACGGTGCGCGATCCGGGTTCGCTGGCTGCGGTGTCTTCTTCGGCGGCGGGATCGCCCGCGTGCAAGAATTCCTTGGACTCCGAGATGCGCTCGAGAAGACGCGCAGGGCCCACGGGCAACTCCGCGGTCTGCGCAGCGCCCACAAGCGGCGCGCGCTGATGCTCCTAGCGGACCTTGCTGACTGGACCAGAGGTTACGAGATCACCGCGGCCCTTCGGGCCGAGCTCGATGCGTGGCCTTCGGCCGCCAAATTGCATCGCATGTCGCTGGAGGAGTTGAGCGCGCACGAAGCGGAAGCTGCCGCGCTGTGCCGAAAGATCGCAGCCACGCTGAGTGAGGCGCGAAAAGCAAGCGGTCGGACCTGCGAAAACGAGCGGCCCTTAATACAAGATATGACCCAAGATCCTACTCAAGGCGCTGGTCGAGTTTCGGCAAAAGCGGTGGATGACGCACGGCATACCGATGACATCGAGCTGGAAGATCAAACCTGCAGGGAGCCCGCCAAGCTTCCGAAGGAGGCCGGGACAGAGGGAGCGTCGTCGAGCCGCGGGCGCGCAGAAGCAGGAGAAGGTCAGGCGGCGTTTCTTGGATCACTAGGCCCGGAACGCCTATACGCGCTATGCTCGCAGGAAATGCAGATTCACCTGGATATGCGCCACTACGGACAGCGGCAGCTTGTGTTCTACGATTTCGTCGTCTCGGCTCAGAACAGGCTCCCGGAGATGGGTGCGCATCCCGCCATGTGGAGGAAACTCCGCAGTGCGATGGGGTCTGCGAGTGCTGCAATCTGTGTGCTCATCGCCGATGCAAAGCATTCCGAGCGTGCGCGAGCTGATGCGTATCCTGCCGGGATTCTCGAGGGTATGCTGCGAGATTTCCGCCGTGGAGACCTGGACCTGGTCAGAGCGTTGGAAGAGATCGGACGTCCGCAGGGAACGCGCGAGTGATGGAGTTTTGACTCTCTGCAATCAGCTTAGACCTGACCGCTACTTTTTTCACGGCGCACGGGGCGCGCTTTGAACCTATTGTCTTTCGTGCCCACTGTTTTCGTTGGTGGCTTGGGAGCACAAGACTTTGGTATCCGAACTGGGAACCAATCGACTAGGAAGTACCAAGAGTTCTTGGAGAAATAGCTTGGATGTAACTCGATCTCGAAGCACGGCACTGCGTACCATTCTTGGTTAAGCCAACACGCAGCCGGCTAGGGCCGAGAACCGGCGCTAGTCGGAGAGCCGGGTGCTATTGCCCACCGGGCAAAGGCTAACTTCAGGCCGACAGCGCTTTTTGGCTGAATTCATATTTTCCAGATGACTCTGACCTGTCACAGCAGAGGGCTTTTTTTGAGACGTTAGGGCACTCTTCACGAGTTCTGAGATTTTCACCAAGCTACAGTTATCGAGCTTCCCGAGATTGGTTCACGCACGGACGTATGACGCCCCCCAGCGGGCGCAAAATCGACGTCGTCTCCAAGGGGTTCCCCGAAGTAGATCCTGAGCCTACGATTTGGTTGGGTTTCATTCGGACGAAGTCAACATGGCGCCGCCGTTATCAATCAACGGTATGGGACTTCGAAAGGGCCAAAACATATCAAAGCCAAGCTGCTTGATCCTTCAAGCTATTGCCCACCGGGCAATAGGGCTTTTCGTGTGCTTACTGAGCGCTCGCAGGGTCTTAAGGTGAGCGCCACTTGATCTAAACGTGGGGTTCGAAGTTCAGTGAAAACCAAGACTGTTTGGCTGATCGGTAACCGCAACCTCCTGTCTGAGAGTGCTAGCCGACAGGAAGTTTTCTCGGTCGGCCACCCTACGGTTCCTCGCTTTGATTGCCTGTTGCCCAGTGGGCAATAGCTACGGTATTCCCGAACTCGCATGGGCGCACCTAAGCCAGTCTAATACCGTTAAGACCAAGGACCGGCTTGGCTTAAAGGCATGTAGAACCTTTCCTGAAGTGGGAGGTGGCACTCTCAGCCACGTAAAACAATTCACGACTAGGTGCCTGAGACACGTGCAAACTGCACGCTGGAAGTCAGTTTTCTGACATTGGGAAGGAGCTTTAGGGCGACATAAGCCTCGACCACCGCAACTCGTCCGGTCCTACTGAAGCAGAAGGGTTGCTTTGTGTCCGAGCGGCTTTCGGGACACTCAGCAAGACGGACACTTAGAGTCGCGACAGTTGTCTCCATGGCTTCCCCGGCAGGCACGGGTCAGAGTTAAATCATGGGTAGCCCGCAGGCATACTCTGCACGATAGCCACTTCGAAGTAGCGCTGTGGATTGCTGATAGTCTCTACCCGAGTGATCATCTGGTCGAAAATATCAACGAGCCTGTGCAGACCTAGACGTTGGAGAATTACTGTGTATGGCGCGTTCTTTATGCCAAGGCTTACCCCTAATCCATAGAGAGCTTCGACCAAGCCTACGTCACTTGGTTCCGCCTCGGGAAGGAAGCTCGCGGCATGAGGATTTCTTCTCAGCAAATCGGCGTAGGTTACTCCAGGCGAGTTCTTCGCCTTTCGTAGCTGCGTATGTTTTTTTCTCAAAGTTTGTGACTCTACTTGGCGGGTAATTCGTCCGTCGCTGGCGGGCAAATCACCGGTTTTTGCGTCATCCTTTCGAGGCATGGTTCCTGAACATTCTGTTTTGTTGAGGTGTTCGACAACCGGTCTAGTGTTGCCGGCGTGCAGGCCGCATGTCTTCGAGGTGGCGTGATCCTGCCGTGCGGGGCAGGGCGCTTTAAGCAGGTTGAGCAGTCGATCTCGGGCTGCCGCGATCTGAGGAACGGTCGTGCTCTTCCGACGAAGAAAGTTGGTGAGGCCATTGAGGAAGCTCTGGGTGGAAGCATCGAAAGGCATCTCCAAATCGAGAAGGCGTCGGCGCAAGGAAAAGGCTTCGCTGCGCAAGTTCCGTCGCAGCTGGTCTTCCTCTCTAATCTTGGTGGCTATGCCCTGCAAATGCTCAGCAGCTTGGAACAAAGGTCGAAGGTCGATTCCGAAGGCGTCGACTACGACGCCGGCACTCTTTAGAGGGAAACGCTTGCCGGTCGCGCTATCTTTCCGGCGGACGAGACCGCGGTCTACCAGTTTGCGAATGTGTCGCCTTAGGTTGCTTTCATCCATGCCTTCAGTCCGTTCGCAAATGGAGGCGTTCGATGCATAGCAGATGAGTAGCATTTCATGCGTAGCGGGCACTTCTGTGCCGTTGCCGTCCTTCAAGGGAAGGAAGGTTAGCATTGCTCGCAGAGCTGTTAGGTCGCCTGGATTGAGCGCAAGCGCTTCTGCGGAGGCCTTGACTAGGTCGAAGAGGGACCAGCGCCGGATCGGGCGGAAAACCGGCCCCATGCTTTGGACGCAGTTCTCCCGCGCCCCGGCATTGAATGCCGCGGATTTTATGGATTCCATGTCATTTCAGACGGCAAAAGCTACCCGTTCACCGAAATCGGTGTTGTCAGTGAATCTGATTTCGGGTATCTGTTAGTTGCTACACAGAACAGAAGCCCTCTGAAGACACTGTCTTTGGGGGGTTTTCTTTTGCTGGGGTCTGCTCCTTTTTCTGCTCGTTTACCTCAACCCGGTGCCTGGCCGGGCGCTCTTCTTCTCCGAAAGTTGCTATTGCCCGGTGGGCAATAGCCAATGCAATGCAGGATTTGCCTTTCGGACAACTGCCGCCAAGTCCTTTCCAAGTCGGAAAGGAAGCCCTGAATGCAGGTAAAATCCGTTCGTAATCAATGAGTTAGGCGTTATCATTTTGCCACTCCTGATATATTCTTTCGAGGTTTTCTTCGAGATGCTGTAGGAAAGCCTCTGGCGCGTTGCGATGCGCCTTGACGGTGAGTGAGCGCGGAGTTCGATCGAGCTTGAAATTTCCGTTGCCGATCTTCACATCTGGGGCTGGGGCCGCGTGTTCGATACGTCGTGCTTGCCGCAGCAAAACTAGTAGCTTTTTCAGTCGCTCGTGGCTTGGCAACTCCTCGTCAATCATCTTGAGGAGACGGGCTTGACCGGGAGCGTCATCGCCCGAGAGTGCGTTGCGCAACTCTTCCCACGGCCGTCGACCTGCGCCATGTGCCGCCCCTATCGCGGCGATGACATCGCGTGGGACATCGCGGATGACACCGCGCATTTTCGACGCCTGCGTTTTATCGATGTCTAGCGCCTTCTGTATCGTGGAGAGGCTGTAACCCGCTTCCGTGACCTGGGCCACGAATAGAGCCTTCTCGATATAGCTGTTTTCGAGGCGCGCCGCGTTCTCAAGTCCTTGTGCGATCAGCGCGTCTTCATCACTGATGTCCACGACCATTGCGCGAACATCAATACCGAGCTGGCGGCAAGCCATGATACGCCGCCGCCCATAGACCACTTCGAACCGGTCCCCCGCCACCCGACGCAACAGGACAGGCACCTGCTGCCCGTTTACGCGGATCGAGTCCTTAAGTCCGTCGAGTTCTTCAGAAACATCGAGCCGGTCCTGGAAACGTGAGCTGTCCACCCGATCCGGATCAACATCCTGCATTGTACGCAGCATCTGTTCTTGGAATGACTTCCTGAAGATCTCTACGTTGGGGTTGCTCCGCTTGCCTGGCGTGCTCGCTGCTGCGGGCTTCTGATCCCGCTGAGAAGCCGAGGCGGCTGGCGGGGCAGGGGGCTCCGAAATAGTTTCGTCTGCGCGCGGTTCCTGCTGCTCTTGTTTGGAGCCGGACATGGCCTCACGAAGTGTGCTCGAAAAGACGTTTTTGCGTACCATCAGGTTCGTCCCCATGCTTTTCGCAAGTCTGCCTCGACCTCGTCAGCCATGCCAGAGATTGAGGCCATGACCCGGTCGTAAGTCGATTTGGTGATGTCTCGCGGCTCGACCTCAAATAGCGGCTGTTTGGTGTTCGCGGCATCGCCGATCGCAGTGGATTTGAGGAATTCGTTGTTCATGACCGCATCGCCAAGAACGGTGCGCATGAAAGAGGCCACCTGCAGCTGAGGCTGGTCACCGGTCTCATATCTGGTGATCATGAACCTGATGAAATCGTAGGTCTTATCTTGATCCTGCTCCTCGACGACGGCCATGAGCTCGGCCGCCATCGTCATAAAGGTCGATAGCGACATCACGTCCAGCATCGACGCTGTGAGCGGAATGATCATCCCACTTGATGCGAAGAGGGCAGAGATCACCGCGAATGAAAGCTGAGGCGGGGTGTCGAAGAGGACAATGTCATAGTCATCGCGCACTTGGCTGAGCCCCTCCGCCATCCTGCTGTGGAACGGAGAACTGGTGCCGCCATCGCGGAAGGAGAGAGCAGTCTCATACTCGAACTCGATGATGTCCATAGACGCCGGGATGATGTCTATGCCCGGGAAGTAAGTCTTCCGGATCACATCGCGCACTGGCAACGGGTTCTTGTAGCTGATGACGTTATAGGAACTCGGCATGTCCGGCATGGCCTCGGGGGTGAGGCCGAAAAGGTTCGTCAGAGAGGCCTGAGCGTCGAGGTCGACCGCAAGCACCCGATACCCCCGGAGAGCAAGGATTTCCGCGAGGTGGACCGTCGAACTTGTCTTGCTGACCCCGCCCTTCAAGTTGAAGACTGTGATGGCCTTCATCTCCTCGCCCGGTTGGCGGCGACGGTACTCCTTGATGCCGATCCGGCCTTCTTTCCATAGGAACTCGCGGATCTCCTGCATCTCCTCGGCGGTGAAATACCGGCGATTGCCGTTGACCAGCTTGCCCGTGGGCATCTGGTCGGCATAGGTCTTGATGTAGTGCCGGAATGTGTTGGGATTGACGCCGATGAGGTCGCCCACTTCCTTCATTGAGTAGGAACGGAGCGTCTTCTGCGCATCCGGTGGGAAGATTTCGGCCGTGTGGTCTTGCAAGCTCTTAATGAGCTTGGAAGCGTAGTTCTCCAGCCTCTGCGAGCCTCGAATACCGCTCATGCTGCCCTCGACGTTCTTATATCATTGAGACCTGCTTATCACCTTCTCACTGAATTTCCACCATTTTCTGTTGGAGGCGGGGGCGCAGCGATAAGTCGACCTGACAGTAATATGATGATTCTATTTTGTTAATCAGTGGTTTAACCTTATTTTCCTGCTCTGCAGGCGACGCCGACAGCGTTATCCACAGCCATGCAAGTGACGTAAACTCGCATCACTAGAGCGTCCCGACAGTCCTTTTTCGATTCTCTGTGAAGGCCGTGAACGGGAAGGGTGCCGGCCTGTTGGTGCTTCCGTGCGCTTGCCCTTCGCGCTCTCCTGCGCCACACGAGCATTTGGCTAGCCCGCCTGCGTGGCGCAGGAGAGCGCGAAGGGCGAGACCATCCTACTCTTGGACTAAGCCATCTTGGGCAGGCGGATCGTCAGCTCTCGGTCGTCCGGGCACATCTCACAATGGTATCGGATCATCGCGTCGGCAGTGCGGAAGCATTTGGGCTGTCCAGCGACCGTGTACACGGGGAGTTCAGTCTTGCCGTCACCGGTAACTCCGATCACATACCACAGTGTCCTCTTTGTCTTGGCCTCTATCCGAGGGTCATACTGTAGTCGCCCCCCCATGTTGAGGAACTTGCGGACGGCGTTCCCAAGTAGAATCTGTGCAACGCGCCTTTTTGGGAGGCCTGAGAATTGCGCCATAATCTGCTCCTTTATTTCCGGTTCTTCTGATCGCGCGCATGGAGGAAAACCATGGCAGGATAAGCTCATCGCCTCGGCTACCGCGAGGGGCACGCGGATGGCTGGTGGTGCGTCGCAAAACGGGATCGCAAGGCATTCAGTTTGCAACGTAGTTCCCGGGCTGCTTTCGTTTTCCGGTTTCGGCGCGAACGGGTAATCTCTAGGAAGAATCATCTTTGAGTTGAACCTCGAGTTGAGGGAATCGGCGAAAAGACGCCAATCAGCGTCACATATAACATTCTGGTTTTCTTACGTATTTATGGATTTTCCGCGATTGTTTACCACCGGTGCGTCCTTCGCCCAAGGGAGAGCGGACTCTGTCGCGCACCAGTCGCTTGAGCCGCAGGCGGCTAGGCACCAGGTGTGACGCTGTAGGTGCGCAGGGCATCGTGATCCTGGCTTTGTTTGGCGGAATGCCTTCGTTTCGGGGCCACGGGGTGGTCAAGGCTCAGTCTATCGGCGAGATGTTTGAGCGAAGCCCGGACCGAACGCAGGTGTCGCCGGAGAGTGCCGCCTGGAAGGTGCAGTGGCGGCGGACGAGGCATTCCGCGCCGAAATAATTTGAAGAGTTGATCGGCGTGACCGTGCGCCGTGACTACATAAGGAGCGAAGTCGTGACGCGTCCCGTCCATTTGGCCCTGTCCTTGGTGTTCTTGGCGCCACTTGCTGTGGAGGCCGAGACCTGCATTGAGCCGGTGAAGCCTGAAGCGAGCTACCTCCACGACGCCGGATATTCCGGCAATGAAATCCATGCCGAATTCGAGATGTATTTCCGTGAGGTCGAAGAGTTTCTCAACTGCTGGAACCAAGTCACGGCTGACGTGCACGAAGACGCCCGCGCGGCGGCCTACGATTTGCACGACGCTTTGCGGCGATACCCAAGTGGCCGGGATGCCAAGGACGCAGTCGCAGGTCTGGGCGGCTTCATCGCCTCTGACGCGCCGATGATCGACACAGGGCAACTGATCCTGTCAGTTGAGGGGCAGGGGGCGGGCGAATGAACTTCGGCACACATCGCCGACACCGGGGCTAACGGGCCCAGAACGCATCGAGCGTTGAAACGCTCAAGCACCGGCGGTACCTTGGCCAAGCCAAATGGCGGGCGGCATCCATGCGGCCATGTAGGATGCGCAGGACGAAAATGCCGTCCGACGTCGGTTGGTCGTATATAGCATGGGACACGTTCTCGTAACGGTGCAGCCCGCAGCGTACATAGCCGAGGTCTACAGCGAACCCGGATCCTCCGCCGCCGTCGCGATTTTCGCGGCGAGGCTCTTTGCGTAGCGTTCAGCTTGAGCAGCGCCGAAGTGTTCGGCTCCATAGCGATAGATATCGATAAGGTCCCGCTCCGCCGCCCTTGATAGTTCAGTTGTCGCCACGCAGGAGGCCTTTTTGGCGTGCTTCTTGTCGTGCAGCTTCGAGGACTTCCGCGACGGAGCGGTCACTCACGCCGCTTTCTTCTGCACGATCGAGCAGCGCGCGAAGCTCGTTAATCGCGGCTTCCCTGCGTTCCTGGTCGCGGCGAACGAGATCGCGGAAATACTCGCTGACGTTGCCATAGCGGCCGGTGCTGATCTGGGCCTCTACCCACTCATTCATCTGGGCGGGCATCGAGATGGTCAGTCGAGACATGGCGAACTTCCTTTCATAATAGATCTTAATAGTTCGCATCTATGTGGGCTTTTTCAACCCCAATGTTCTGCTTGCTCGGCGGTGTTGGCAAACCGCTGAGTTGCGACCGCTCGGCGCGACCAAGCCCGAGCGCGGTATGCCTTGTGGGAATCCCGGGGAAGGTCGCGGACCGGATGATCGCGGTTTTCAGGTTTATGGTTCTGCTGCTGCGCTTGCGAAGTTTCGCCTGGAAGATGTCGAACAACTGATGGAAAGGGCGGCGCCCATCGGTCCCGAGGGGATCTGAGTTGAGAGCCGCGCGGGGCGCGCGTCTCGCATGATCTCGAAAGTCAGGGCAGGGGATCGACGGGCTGCGCCCTCTCACCCCGGCCATGGCATGTTTCAGTTCCTGTCCGCCAACAGACCTGCTCCGGAAAGTCAAAAGACAAGCGCCGCGCGCCGCGCGTCGTCTCCGCCGCGGACCGTGTCCTCGGCCTGCGTCCTGCGGGCCGCACCATCCCCGTCTTCGATCCTTTGACTGTCCGGCTCAGGCCCGTGGACCGGGCTTCGCCCACCCCACTCTGTTCCGCCGAAAACATGGTTTTCGTCAAATCAGAGTGGCGAGGCCGAGCCCACCGGCGGGACGCAGGCACCAAGCCCGAACCGCCTCAGAAAATAGGAGCCGATATGGTTGAAGAGCACAGTGTACCCCAAGAGCAAGCGGGCAACGATCCCGATGTGATCGCCCGGCAGGTTGCGGCGGCAAATGACGCATTTCGCGCCGCGATGATCCGGGGCGGACATCCGGTCTATCAGGGGCGGGTTCTTTGCACCTGTGGTGTCGCCGAAGAAGGACTGGACTTCGTGACCCGTGCCCAGATCGCCGTGGCCGCGTTTGCGGAGTTCACCGAGGACAATGACCCCTATGGGGATCACACCTTCGGCGCGGTCACCATCGCGGGCAAGGTGGTCTGGTGGAAGATTGATATCTTCGATGCGGACTACGCCTATGGCGCCGGAGATCCATTGGACGATGCGCAAACGCGCCGCGTGCTGACCCTGCTCTTCCCGAGCGAGTATTGATCATGGGTTCTGAAATGAAGGCGCGTCTCTTGGTCGAGGCCTGGGCGCTTCTCAGGAAGGGCGATCGCTTTGGCATCGGACGCCGCTTCCTGATCCAGCACGGGGCCGTCTGAGCCCTTCGCCTCAGCCCCGTTAGGGCGGAGGCAGACCTACCTGAATCCTTCAACGCGAACAAGGCGTCGAGCGCCGAGGCGATCTCGCATGGCCCCACGAACGTGTCGATCGTGGCGTCTGCTTGCCGCTGAGGCAGTAGGGGTCAGCGGATTTCCGCGGCGCCAGATTTTAGCGTCTCCTCAGAGGCTTGCATATCCATGTCGCTCGGGGAATACCTACACGCAAAGGTTGATTTTGCCATGAATACAGAAACTCAGGAGCTGCTGCGCGAGCTGGCACAGAATGCCGAAAGCGTGTGCCGTCACTATCTCTCCGCCGGGCGGCGCGAAGGCGGGTACTGGCTGGTTGGCGACCTGCAGAACACGCCCGGACGCTCGCTCTACGTGCGCCTTACCGGCCCTGAGGAAGGCAAGGGGGCACGCGGCCGCTGGACCGATGGCGCGACCGGCGAATACGGCGACCTGCTCGACATCATCAAGGCGCGGACTGGGATCGCCTGGTTTCCCGATCTGCTGGCGGAGGTCCGGGCACACCTCGGGCGGCCCATGCCGGCGGCGCATCCGAGCACGCCTCGAACGCGCAAAAGCGCATCCGGCAAACGGATATCCGCAACGCGTCTCTATGAGGGGTCGGTTTCACTTTCAGGGAGCCTGGCAGAAACCTACCTCCAGCGCCGTGGCATCACCCGCGCAGCGTCCGCGACAGCGCTGCGCTTTCATCCGCGCTGCTGGCATCGCGATCACGACGAGGCCGGATCCAAGCCGCGTCCCGCGCTGATCGCGGCGGTGACCGACAGGGCAGGGCGCCTTCGCGGCGTACATCGCACCTGGCTGGCAGAGGATGGATCGGACAAGGCGCCCGTCGAGGTGCAACGCCGGGCCATGGGGGAACTTCTGGGCAATGCCGTCAAGATCGACGACCCGGGCGAGTGCCTTGCGATCGGTGAAGGTCTCGAGACCATGCTGTCGCTCCGCGAAGCCCTCCCGGGTCTTCCGGTCTGGGCTGCGCTTTCTTCTGCGCACCTCGGCGCCGTCGACTTGCCCGAAGGGATCCGCCAGCTCTACATCGCGCGAGATCTCGACGATGCCGGCCAGGCCGCGGCAGACAAGCTGAGCGCGCGGGCCAGAGAAGCAGGCATTTCGGTTTCAGTGCTCGAGCCCCGCCTAGGGGATTTCAACGATGACCTGCAGGAGGATGGCGCAGCCGCGCTGCGGCAGCGGCTTCTTGGTCAGCTCGAGCGCGCCGATCTGGCGCGCATCGCGCTAAAGAGCTGAGAGGGCGGCCCTGAGCGTTGCGCATCAAGTGGCCGGCATTGCGTCACCGCGTGAAACCAGCTGGTGCGCGGAGTTATCCACATTGACGGTGGGCAACTACGTGGATGGGAGCCTCGAAGTTCTTTACGTGCAAAGGCGCAACCTACAGTGCTCAATTTCTGGGCATCCCGGTCCGGGGCTTGCACGCATACCGCGGCGCCAGGGAATTCTTACCGGCGAGTACTCGCCAGTCGGCCCCGACATTTGAGCACCGTCTATGGAATCTCTTGTTATGCCGCAGCGCAGCGAACACACTTGTTGCCATTCCCTTACCCCGCATTCGAGGAGATCAGCATGGGAACCCAAGCAGCCTTCGGAAAGGCTCCATACAGCATGTCGGCGCCCTATGACGCAGAAGCTGTCATGTCCGGCTTCGCCGCTTTCTCGGAGTTCCAAGGCAAGTTCGCGAGCCTCGCGCTGGAAGCCGCATCTCTGTCGACGGATGTTTTCGCATCGTCGACCAAGAAGGCGTTGAGCAATCTTAGGGCTTTGTCCGGAGTCCGGGAACGGTCCGAGTATGGTCCAGCGATTGCGGAGTTCTCGCAGGCACAGGCCCAACTCGCTCAGGACATGGCTGCTGCACTTGCCGAGGTCATGAAGGGCTGCGGGACAGCGATGAGCGAGTTGACGGCCGAGGCGACTGACGAGGCTACCGAGGCCGTGTCGCAAGCGGCGAAGGCGCAGAATCCCGATGCGGCACCCTCAAAGCCAGTCGGTACGGCCTCTACACCGGTTTGACAGCGGCGGCGCGTGGAGTCCGCCATCGGTTCAGAAGCGCGATCTGGCACCCTTTTGCCTGACGTCTTGCCGTTTGCGTGCCATTGAGGTTGGCGAGACGCGCGCACATTGTGCCGTGCTCACATTCATGTCGACCGGACCAGGCCGTGCAGCGACAGGGGCCCGGATCTAAGGATCCTCTTTGAGATTTCCGCCGACCCTGTCGAGCAATATGTGCGCGAGCCGAGCAGTGCGGTCGCAAACCTCTTCAGGCGCGGCCACCTTCTCCAGGCAAAGCATCCGGTGAGTTCCGGGTCGTGCCGAGCGCTCCAGCGCAGATCGCGATCAGAAGCGCCGCGCCGCCGACCATGGCGAAGGGTGCCCGCAGCGAGGTCGCATGCGCGATGAAACCGATCAGCGGCGGTCCGAAGAGCATGGCACCATAGCCCAGCGTTGCGACCGAGGCGATGGCCTGCCCGGCGGGCACCATGGGATCATTCGCGGCGCGGGAAAAGGCCATGGGGATCACCGCGGCATAGCCCATGCCCATCAAGATGAACCCAGCGAGAGCGATCGGCAGCGCGTCGGTGCCGGCGCAGATCGCGTAGCCCGCCGCGGCAAGAAGCCCGCTGCCGCGCGCGACCGTTATTGCGCCGAAGCGGGTGATGAGGGTGCCGATGGTCAGCCGCATGATGACCATGGTGATGGAAAACGCTGCATAGCCGAATGTCGCCTGCGCTTCGGGCGTGCCCAGCGTGTCGGTCAGGAAGACCGCGCTCCAATCCACCGCCGCGCCTTCGCCCAAGCCCGCCGCCAGAGCCATGACCGCCACCAGGAGCAGCGATCCGCGCGGCACCGCGAAGATCGGCGCGCGAGGCTCGCCCGCCTGTGCCAGGCGCATCTGCGATTGCCAGGGCAGGCGCAGGAACGGCCCGAAGAGCACCGCAGAGAGCACCGCGGCCAGCGCAAAATGCACCCCGGTCGAGGCGCCTGCGAGGGTTGCCAGATAGCCGCCGCCGGCGCCGAGCCCTGCGCCGAGACTCCACATCGCGTGGAAGGACGACATGACCGAGCGTTTCATGTGGCGCTCGACCTCGCTGGCCCAGCTGTTCATAGCTACATCCATCGAGCCGTGGCACATTCCGAAGAAAAAGAGCGCAGCGGCGAGCATGGCCAGCGACTGCGACAGCCCCAGGAAGATCACCGACCCGAGGTAGGCCAGCGCGATCCAGCGCGTCAGCCGGACCGCACCGAACCGGTCGGAGAGCCGCCCGGCGAGCGGAAACGAGGTCAGGGCCCCGGCACCCATGACCAGCAGGAGGCTGCCGAGCGTTCGCTCGTCGGGGCCAAGCCGGTCGACGAAGGCGGGAATGCGTGAGGCCCAGCATCCGAGCAGAACGCCATTCAGGGCAAATGCGGCGGCTACCGCCCGCCAGGGGGTTCTCAGCTCAGGCATGACAGATTTCGACCCCTTGCTCTTTATATAGGGTGACGCTCTCCGGGCTGGCATTGGTGATCAGCATGTCGAGGTCCTGGCAGTTAAGAACGCGGTGACGGCTGCGCCGCCCCAACTTGTCCGCGCCGGCCAGGGCAATGGACCGGTGGCTTGCCGTGGCCATGGCGCGCTTCACCTCGGCCTCACCGAGATCATCGGCGCCCAGGCCAAAGGCCGGATCGAGACTACAGGTCCCGAGAAAGGCGATGTCCGCCGCGACGTCGGAAAGCGCCGTGACAGCGCCATGGCCGACGGAAATTGCACCGCTCGGCGACAACCGTCCCCCGACAAGCTGCGTGTCAATGCCCGCCGCAAGGCAGGCCAGCGCCACCGCCGGAGCCGGGGTAACCACAAGGCTGTTCGGCAGGCTTGGTAGGATTTGCGCCAGCGCGTGAACCGTTGCCCCGCCGTCGAGCAGCAGAACCATGCCATCTTCGATCAGCGGCAGAGCTCTTGATGCAAGAGCGTCGTGGCCTGGCGCGGCCAATGCCACGCGCTGCAGCGCGGTGCCGGAGGGGCGGCTCACGGGCATTGCCCCGCCGCGCACGCAGCGCGCGACACCTTCTGCCTCAAGGGTCTTCAGGTCACGACGTACGGTGTCGATCGAAACCGCAAATTCCTGAGAAAGCGCGGAGAGCTCGAGCGTCTGACCGCGTGTCAGACGCGCGCGGAACGCATCTTGCCGCGCATCGGGAAGGGTGAGGGCCATGTGCCAGCCTGCGGGTTGATTCCACAATTTGCAAGCATATGCAGAATTATGCTGTGTTGTGCAACATAGTGCGGTGAATGTGCTTTGTCCTATCGGCGCAAGGGGAGTTTTTCACGCATTGCCGAGTGTTGGTGATGGCAGATCGACACGGCGCAGAGGGTGCGGGTTTGGCCCGAACGTGTGGCTCGGCTACCGGATTTCTTTGGCCTCATTGAGCTTGGCGAGATGGAGGCACATGGTGCTCAACTCGTTCTCGAGTGACTTCATCTCACGGCGGGACCGTGACCTGTCGCGCTGTCTGAGCTCCCAGAGACAGTGCCGAATTTGCGCACGGAGCCTCTCCGCGCGATAGGCGGCAAGGCAGGTCACGTTTTCGGAGCCGGGCGTCATGCGTATAGAGCTAGAGAAAGTGTGGCCCGTCGGCAATTCTTTGTCACGCGGATCGGAGGCCTAGGCAACTCCCGGCCGCCCCCGGTCGCGTGCAACTGCCCGCGACCGGGGACACCCAGGATCGGGCCCTAGGAACGCCCCGGCGTTGCCGGCGCGCTCCCCGAGCCTTGCCCCCTGATCTCCCTGCCGGCCGAGTGCGATGCGTCCGGTCTCTACGAGCCCGGCCGCGTCGCGCCGACATGGTCGATGCAGCGGGCAAGTCTCGTCCCTTCGGGTGACGGTCTTCCCTCGCGATGCTCGGCCTGTTGCGAGGTCAGATAGTCAGCGGAATGTCGGGAATTTTTATTCGGATTAAAAAGTTGGAGAGCCGCGCGGGGCGCGCGCCTCGCATGATCTCGAAAGTCAGGGCAGGGGATCGACGGGCTGCGCCCGCTCACCCCCGCCCTGGCACGATCCAATTGGTTGTCCGCCAACAGACCTGCCCCGGAAAGTCAAAAGACAAGCGCCGCGCGCCGCGCGTCGTCTCCGCCGGGGACCGCGTCCTCGGCCTTCGGCCTGCGGGCCGCACCATCCCCGTCTGCGATCCTTTGACTGTCCGGCTCAGGCCCGTGAAGCGGGCTTCGCCCACCCCACTCTGTTCCACCGAAAACATGGTTTTCGTTAGAGTCGCCGCCTCTGGTCGGGCTGGCTATGGCGAAGCGGCCCTTTGCTGCCGCTGGTGGGAGGGTCCACAGTGCGGGACCTTGCAGTCATTGATCCGTGATGAAGGTCCTGTAACCAAGGGCAAAAGGCTTGCAGATGACCACGATCCCGACGCTGACCACTCCCCGCCTGACCCTACGCCCTATGCGGGCAGGAGACTGGAATGGCTACTATCGCCTTATGGCGTCAGTTCGCTCCATCTACATGGGTGGTCCCTTCTCCACTTCGGCGGCTTGGGGGATGTTCTGCGCCGATCACGCCCAATGGAACCTATTCGGGTGTGGAGCGCTCATGATCGAGAACACGGCCAGCGGCGAATGTCTCGGGCAAGTGGGGATTAATTCAGGGCCATTGTTCCCGGAGTTCGAGCTGGGATGGTTGCTTTACCCGGCTGCCGAAGGACACGGTTTCGCATTCGAAGCCGCATCCGCTCTGCGAGCATGGAGCCTCGATGTCAGGCACATCGAAACGCTGGTGAGCTACGTTGATCCTGAAAATGTAAGATCATCCAGATTGGCAGAACGGCTCGGTGCGACGCTGGATACCGACGCACCGCGGCCTGATCCGTCGGACCTAGTCTATCGGCACTACGGTTAAGGGCCGCATCGGGCTTGGAAGGGCCGATCGCTGCGGTCAGTACCGACGCCCGGTTCGAGAAACATGGCCATTCGCCGAACCGGCGCTGAACTCACCAACTGCGGGACAAAGCTGCCGTTTGCTGCACCTGCGCGATCTGAATGCCGCGCTTGCAAGCCCTGCATTGGGTCAGGACAACCGTAAGCATGGCGCAGTTCAGCAGACACCGGGCGCTCACAGACCGCCAGATCGACCGCGCGCTTGCCCGTTTTCGAGAAACCCGACGAGAACATCGCAACCGAGGAAGTCGCTTGCGTTTCGTTCGGCTCACTATACTGCTCATGACGACCTTCCCCCGGCCTCTCACGACCTTCGCCGGATCCCTTTGCTCCTCACGCATGACAGTGCTTGTTGCGAAAGGAAGTACGCGGGCTTTCGCATTCGGACGGGGTTTGCGTGCGGTCTTCTGCCTCCTGCACCAGCGCCGAAAGACTAATGCTGCGTGTGGGTTTCCAGCAGCTGTTGCGATGCGGACTGTTCTGGGCGCTGGCGGGCCATGTGGGACGCGGCGACGCCCCCCTCGCCCGCGACGTAGGTGGCAAAACCGCGCGCATCCGGCTGGTCAATGACACCGTGTTCCCGCATGCGATGCATCTGCATGGCATGCATTTCCGGACAGTCGCGGTGGACGGCTTGGGCCCGATGCGAGACACGTTGCTGGTCATGCCACAGGAAAGCGCGGAGATCGCCTTTGTCGCCGACAACCCCGGGAAATGGCTGCTGCATTGTCACATGCTCGGCCATGCCGCCTCGGGGATGACGAATTGGATCGAGGTGGCCTGACGCCACCTCGCAGATTGTATGGCGGACCGGCGGCGCGCGGAGTTTCACCGCGCCGCCGGTCACATGCTCAGGCCGTGGCCCGCACCTGAAGCTCGGTCATCATGCCTGTCGCCAGATGCCCCATGTGATGGCAGTGCATCATCCAGCGGGCCGCCTCGCCCGTCTCGAAGGCGACCGTCACCGAGCCCATCGCCGGTACGAAGACCGTGTCACGGAGCGCGCCCTGCACAGGCTGATCTCCGACCGCGACCACTTGGAAGACATGGCCATGCAGGTGCATCGGATGCGCCATCATCGACATGTTGTGGAACATCATCTCGATCCGCGCGCCCTGGGGTACCGTGATTGGCCTGTGATCCTCCCAGACGGCGTCGTTGATCGTCCAGACGTAGGGGTCCATCGTGCCACCGAGCATCACCATCTGGCGAACATCCGGCTCCCGGGCCACGATGGGCGAGACGGCGCGCAGGGCAAGCTCCTGCCGCATGTCGCCCGCGACGGGCGGGGTTTCGGTCTCGGCACGGGTCGGCAGGCGCGGCACCGCGGCGCCCTGGGGTGCGAGGATGAGCCCGGTCTGTTCGTGCGCCCCCTCGCGAAGCGCGATTACCGGCTGGGCGATCCCGTCACCGGGCATGTCGAGGTCGATCTCCATGCGCTGGCCTGAGGCGATGGGAAAGCGCGTGCCGGGCAGCGGCGCGACCGCGTCGCCGTCCACCGCGACCAGCCGAGCTTGCAGTTCGCCGGTGTCGATCCAATAGGCAGTCATCGATGAGCCGTTGATGATCCGCAGCCTCACCTGGCCGTTACGCTCGACCGTCACGATCTCGGGATCGTCGAGCGTGCGGTCGTTGGTGAGATAGGCGTCGAAGTCGAAATCGTTGAGATCCATCGGCATCTCGGCCATGCCGCCCATACCGGACATGTTGCCCATGCCGGACATGCCCCCCGTCTCTCCCAAGCCCGACATTGCGCCCATCGGGGCCGCGGACTCGCCGTGGTGCATGGCCCCATGGTCCATCGGGGCTGGCGCATGCGCCCCGCCATGGTGCCCGCCGGTGCTGCCGGAGGCCTCGGCCAGCACTTCCTCGGGGGATTTGAAACTGAAATCGTGCAGGAACATCACCACCTCCTGCCGGTCGGCAGCGACATCTTCGGCGCTGCGCACGATCAGCGGGGCTGCGAGCATGGCGATCTCCTGCTGCGGGATGTGGCTGTGCATCCAGAAAGTGCCGGGGCGCGGGGCAAAGTCATAGGCGCGGTGCTCGCCGACCTTCAGCATCGGGTTGGTGTTGGGCGCACCGTCCTGTGCGTTGGGCGGGATCTGCCCGTGCCAGTGGGTGATCGTCTCCACATCGAGGCCGTTGGCCAGGTCGACGGCGAAGCGCTGGCCCGGATCGAGGGTCAGCCCTTGGCCACCCGTGCCATTGGTCAGCCCCATGACAGTGGCGGCACGGCCATTCACCTCGATAGTGCGGGTGCATGCGGTGAGGGATAGCCGGTCGGTCGCCGCCCGCGCCCTTGCGGGCAATAGCAGCGAGGCAGACATGGCGGCAGAAGCGGCCAGAAAGCCGCGGCGGGAATATCGGGTCATGATGATCTCCGGAAATTGAGGTTTCGCAATGCGGGACTGGGTCCCGTGGAGATCAGTTTCGGGGAGGGGGCGATGAGGGCGCGAAATCCTGAGACGACAGGGAGACATCGACGCGCGATGCCGTGACCCGCGAGACATGCGCCTTGCCCGGTCCAGTCAGATCGCCGATGCGGGCCGCGTCCACCGGCAGGCAATGCGCCTCGCACATCTGCGCGTGGGTTTTGTCGTACATCTCGCCATGGTTCAAAGCGGCTTGGTGCGCGGAGTTGGGCTGGTGCGCCTCCATGCTGGCATGGTGATCGCAGCACAGCGCACTGAACGCCATGGCGCGCACCGGACCTGCCGGCAAGGCGGTCCAGACCCCAAGCAGGGTCAGCAGTAGAAGGCGAAGCACGAGCCGTGTCATGGCGCAACGCTACGCCTTTCGCGGGTCGGCGTCAGATCACGTTCGCGGCATGGGGGTGTGGTCTGCGCGGAGGTTCGCGAGGTCAATGCGACCGCGATGAGGGCGAGCACGGGGGAGTTTGCCGTGAGAGCCAAGGGCCCCTGTGGGACGGTGCCAGGACCACGCGCGTTATCCGGGCGATGCGGAGATCTCCGCCTGATGCTCGCGCAGTTCCTCGGGCCAAGTCGACTTGATGTAGGTGAAGATGGCCTCGATCTGCGCGTCTGTAAGCTGATCGCCGAAGCCCGGCATGTTGCTCTCATAGCCGTTGCCGACCACGGCGGCGGTGCCGAGCTTGGTGATCCGGAAGAGCACCTCGTCGGGATGATGCCATGTGTGGCCGGAGGCGTCATGCGGGGGCGCCGGGAGGCGCCCGTCGGGACCGGGGCTACGCCAGTTCGGCTGTCCCTCAAGGTTCGCTCCATGGCAGGCGGCGCAGGTCTCGGCATAGAGCGCCTTACCCTCGGCGATCTGCGACTTCTCCGCCGGGGCGGTTTCGGCCCCGGCGAAGACAAACCAACCCGCCAGCGCAACCAGCGTCAGCACGACCAGACCCAGCCACCTCACAGCTTCACCCCGCGCAGTCGCAGCGCGTTGCCGATCACCGAGACCGACGACAGGCTCATCGCCGCCGCCGCCACGATGGGCGAGAGCAGGATGCCGAAGAGCGGGTAGAGGATGCCCGCCGCCAGCGGCACCCCCGCCGAGTTGTAGACGAAGGCGAAGAAGAGGTTCTGGCGGATATTGCGCATGGTCGCCTCGGCGAGGTGGCGCGCCCGGACGATGCCGCCGAGATCGCCCTTCACCAGCGTGATGCCCGCGCTCTCCATGGCGACGTCCGCGCCGGTGCCCATGGCGATGCCGACGTCGGCGGCGGCCAAGGCCGGGGCGTCGTTCACCCCGTCGCCGGCCATGGCGACCGAGAGCCCCTCGCGGCGCAGTTTCTCGATCAGCGCGTGCTTGTCCTCGGGGCTGACCTCGGCATGCACCTCGTCGATATTAAGCTCCCGTGCGACCGCCTCGGCCGTGGCCTTCGCATCGCCGGTGGCCATGACGATGCGCAGCCCGGCCTCGTGCAGGGCGCGGATCGCCTCGGGCGTGCTCTCCTTCACCCGGTCGGCGACCGCGACCAGCCCGGCGGCGCGACCATCTACGGCGACGAACATTGCGGTCTTGCCGTCATTCTGGAGCACGCTCGCCCGGTCCTTGAGCGGGCCGAGGTCCACACCTTCATCCGCCATCAGCGCCGCATTGCCGAGGGCCACGCGCTGTCCGCCGACGCTGCCGGTCACGCCCTTGCCGGTGACCGCCTCGAAGTCCGAGGACTCGCGCTCCGGCGCCCCGCTTTCTCGCGCGCCAGCGGTGATCGCCTCGGCCAGCGGGTGCTCGGATCCGCGCTCCAGCGCGGCGGCGAAGGCGAGCAACTCGGTCTTCTCCATGCCCCCTGCGGGCTCGGCGTCGGTCAGCGTCGGCTTGCCCTCGGTCAATGTGCCCGTCTTGTCGACCACCAGCACACCCACCTTCGAGAACCGCTCCAGCGCCTCGGCGTCGCGGATCAGCACCCCCGCCTGAGCGCCGCGCCCGGTGGCCACCATGATCGACATGGGCGTCGCGAGGCCAAGCGCGCAGGGGCAGGCGATGATCAGCACCGAGACGGCTGCGACGAAGGCATAGGAGAGCGCCGGGGACGGCCCAAAGACCGTCCACGCGAGAAAGGCCAGTACAGCCACGCCCACGACGGCGGGAACGAAATAGGCCGCCACCCGGTCGGCCATCGCCTGGATCGGTGCGCGCGAGCGCTGCGCCTTGGAGACCATCTCGACGATGCGCGACAGCGTGGTCTCGGAGCCGACATTCTCGGCCCTCATCAGGAAGCTACCGGTCTTGTTGAGCGTGCCGCCGGTGACCGGCTCGCCCTCGGTTTTCTCCACCGGCACCGGCTCGCCGGTGATCATGCTTTCGTCCACCGAAGAGCGTCCCTCGGTTACCACGCCGTCCACCGGCACGCTCTCGCCGGGACGCACGCGCAGGACGTCGCCCGAGGCGACCTCATCCAGAGGCACGTCCTCCTCCGACCCGCCCGTCACCCGCCGCGCCGTCTTGGGCGCGAGATCGAGAAGCGCGCGGATCGCGTCTCCGGTGCGCTCGCGCGCGGCCAGTTCCATGACCTGTCCGACCAGCACCAGCACGAGGATCACCGCTGCCGCCTCGAAGTAGACCGGCGTCATGCCCATCTCGTCGCGCATCGCCTCGGGGAAGAGTTCGGGCGCCAGCAGGGAAACAATGGAAAAGACATAGGCCGCCCCGGTGCCGAGCGCGATCAGCGTCCACATGTTGGGCGAGCGGTTGACGATCGAGGCCCAGCCCCGCTTGAAGAACGGCCAGCAGAGGATCACCACCGGCGTCGCCAGCGCGAACTGCAGCCAGCCAAAGAGCGTATGTCCGGTCCAGTCGGCGAAGGGGATGCCGATGTGCGCTCCCATCTCCAGCACGAAGACCAGCGCCGCCAGCGGCGCAGTGATCTTCAGGCGGCGCTTGAAGTCGACGTATTCTGGGTTCGGGCCGCTGTCTGCCGTGGGGGTCATCGGCTCCAGCGCCATGCCGCACTTGGGGCAGTCGCCGGGCGCATCGCGGATGATCTCGGGGTGCATCGGACAGGTGTACTTCGTGCCCTCGGGCATCGGCTCCGGCGCGGGGCGGTCGCCGAGATAGGCTTCAGGCTCCGCCTCGAACTTCGACTGGCATCGCTCGGAGCAGAAGTAGACCTTCTCGCCGTCATGCTTGAGCATATGGGCGGCCGTGGAGCGGTCGACCTGCATGCCGCAGACAGGGTCGGTCGCGGTGAGATAGGCGCCGGGATCGGCGCGGAACTTCTCGCGGCAACCTTCGGAGCAGAAGTGGTACACATGCCCGGCGTGTTTGAGGCTGGGCTTGCCCGCCTCCGGGTCTACGGTCATGCCGCAGACCGGATCGCGGGTCGCCGCCTCAGCCGCGCCATCTGGCGCGGCGGCATGTGTATGGTGAGCATGGGCCATGGGAACCTCCCGGCGAGGGTGTCAGTGTCCCACGATGATTTGGGCTTCCAGTAGGGGGAAGGTCAAGAAATTCCCTCGACCCGCCGATCCTAACCGCAAGAGGCCCTACTCGCGGTAGTCCGCGTGGCAGGCCTTGCAGGCCCCGCCGAGGTCACGCAGCGCGGGGCCGAGATCGCCGGGCTGTGCCACTTCCAGAGCAGCGGACCGCTGATGCAGATCGTCAGCCTTGGCCGCAAAATCCTCCCAGCTTTGCCAGATCGCGGGACGGGCCTCGGACTTCTCAACGATCACCTCTTCCTCGAAATGGGCCAGGATCTGCGCGGCCTCCTCGCTCAGACGGTCCAGCGCGGCCTGCGCGGCTGCCGCATCGAACGCCTGCTGGCCCTTGGCCATCGCACCCAAGATCTTGAGCTGGGTGCTGAGTGTCTTCATCCCCTCCATGCGGGCAAGGACGGTTTCGTTCTCTACGCCACCATGGGCAAGCGCCGCGCCGGCGGCGGTGACGGCGATCATCGCAGCAAGTACTTGGGTCTTCATCCTGTCTCCTCGTTGGCGGACCGGGCTCGCTGGCCCGGTCTCTTTATCTCAGTCGTTCTTTATCCCAGTCGCTTGGGCATGGCGGAGGCCGCCCAGAAGCCTGAAGGACCCTAACGCGACAGGCCGCGTGATCCCAAGCCAATTGCTTTCACAAATTTAAATTGCTGCGAGCGCCTTCTCGAGCATCGCGCGCACCTCTCCGGCGACGCCGAGCAGTTCGGGATTGTCGATCGCGGACATGGACGCCTGCGGATCGACCGCGCTCACCTCTACGTCGGAGCCGACCTGACGCAAGATGACATTGCACGGCAACATCGCCCCCACCTTCGGCTCGAGCCCGATCGCCGCATGCGCCATCTTCGGGTTGCACGCGCCGAGGATCAGGTAGCCGGGCATGTCCTCATCCAGCTTCTTCTTCATGGTGGCCTGAACGTCGATCTCGGTGAGCACGCCGAACCCCTGTGCCTTGAGCGCCTCACGGGTGCGCGTGTCGACCTCTGCGAGGGTGGCATCGGGGATGGTTCTGTCGATGGTATAGCTCATGGTCTGGTCTCCTTTTCGCTGTGATGGCAGCCGTTCGCAGAAGGAATGCATTTGGGGAACTTTGCGTTCCAAACTTGGAATGTGATCTCTGACTTGCGGTCGATCAATGCGGTTTCCCCGCCAAAGGATCAGCCTGCGGCCATGTCATTTCCCGAAAGGAGGACATGATGAAACGTCTTGCGTTCGCAATTATGACCTTGGCCACACCCGCGCTGGCGGATCCGGACGAATACGGCCACATGATGGACTGGGGGTACGGCCACGGCGTGACCATGATTTTTGGCCCGATCCTGTGGCTTATCGTTCTGGGGCTGGTAGTGGTCGGCGTGATCTGGTTTTTCCGACAGCACGAGCAGGGCAGCGCCACGCGTAGCCGGCAGAGCGCCCTCGCAGAACTCGATATGCGCCTCGCCCGCGGTGAGATCGAACCGGAGGAGTATACCGCCCGCAAAAAGCTGCTGGCGGGCTGACAGCGCGTGCCGAGACCGACTTCGGCGGTCCCGGCACGTTTGAATTACCCTCGAGCCATCAAGCCTGCACAGCCGGATAGCCTGCATCACGAAGCGCCTGCAGGATCAGGGCCTCGTTCTGCGCGCCAGTGATCGCAACCGTCTTCGACGGCAGATCGCAGGCGGCATCGGCGGCAGGGTCGGCCATCTTGACGGTCTCTTCGATCGTCGCGACGCAGTGGCCGCAGCTCATATCTTCGACTTTGTAGGTGCTCATGTTCAGCTCCTTCGAGTGTGTGATGACCAAAGAAATGGGAGGTTCCCGCGCTGGAAGGTCAATGGCCGGGGCTCCGCGCGCTCACATCTTTTCCTTCACGCCTTTGCGAATGAGCCACCAGTTCACCGGGTAGGAGGTGGCGAAGCCGCAGAGCATGGCGATCTGCATCATGAACCAGAACTCCGGCGTCGGGACTTCGAGCTTCACGCCCAGAACGTGCTTGAAGATCCAGAAATGCGCCACGGCCATGAAGCCATACATGCCCACCTGCCAGGCGGTCAGCGAAAGCGCGTCCGCCTTCACCGCCTGAACGAGGCCCTGCACGGGCGAGAGATCGCGCATCGGCTTGATGGTGAAATACTGGAAGGCCACGCCGAACAGGAAGGCGAGGATGAAGTCGAGGATCCAGACCGCGAAAATCTTCTCGGCAAACAGGCTTTGCCAGCCGAACCAGACCGCGTTCGCCGGCACGGCAAAGGCCAGCCACTCGGCGATGATGTCCCCCAGCGCGCATCCGCTTCCGCAATGCGCAGCGCCCTTGGCGACCATCGCGGGGAACGGCGTCTGCGTCTTGCTCGGCATCTCTTCTCCACGCTCCATCGCCGGATGCGCGCGGCTGTGCGCGGCAAGCTTGCCGTAGGTGAAATAGCCCCAGAGCGCCAAGACGTGGGCAAAGAGCGCGACCGCCGGCCAGACGATGTTCATGATCCACATGTGCTGCGGGTCGCGCTTTTCGTCGATGGCGATGACGAGGGCCGAGAGAGCCCCTGCAAGAAGCGAAAGGACTGAAATCCAGTGCAACCAAGTCGGGATCATGAGAGCCTCCTGTTGTCTTCCGGCCCTGCACCTGATGCAAAATCTATCCTCGCCAAGTCTCTGCGAGCGCTTTTCCGGTCCTTTTCGGAACCCTCCCGCGCTGGAAGGTCGTTGAGGGATTAGGAGCCCTATCCGCCGGAGGAGACCAATGCCCCTTGATGCTCAGCAAAAGACAGCGCAGCTCTACAGAATGGCCATGCCCGGCCATCTTTGTCCCTTCGGCCTGAAGTCGAAGGACCTGCTGGAACGAGAGGGGTTCGAGGTCGAGGATCACCTTCTTGAGACCCACGACGAGACCGAGCGCTTCAAGCAGCGGCATGAGGTCGAGACCACGCCGCAGGCTTGGATCGACAATGAGCGGATCGGGGGCTACGACGCCCTGCGCAAATATTTTGGCAGGCCCCTGCGCGCGGAAGGCGAGACGACTTACACGCCGGTGATCGCGATCTTCGGCGTTGCCTTCCTGATGGCGCTGGCGGTCGGCTGGGCGGCGCTCGGAACCGTCCTGAGTGTCCGCGTCCTCGAGTGGTTCATCGCGATCTCGATGACCTTGCTCGGCATTCAGAAGCTGCAGGACGTGGAGGGGTTCTCCACGATGTTCCTGAACTACGACCTGCTTGCCCGCCGATGGGTCAGATACGGCTACCTCTACCCATTCGCCGAAACCCTCGCCGGAGTGCTGATGATCGCCGGCGCGCTGACATGGCTCTCTGCGCCGCTGGCCCTGTTCATCGGTACCGTCGGAGCGGTGTCCGTGTTCAAGGCCGTCTATGTCGACAAACGAGAGCTGAAGTGCGCCTGCGTCGGCGGCGGGAGCAATGTGCCCTTGGGGTTCGTATCGCTCACCGAGAACTTGATGATGATCGCGATGGGGCTCTGGATGGGGTCGCGGTTCCTGCTTGCGGTCTGACCCGCTTCTCGCAAGCGTTCAGCGACCTCTTTGAAATCACTCGGAACGCCGCTGTCCAAGCGGAAACACTCTTGCGCCTGCGAACTGTCCCGGTGTCTCTTCGCGACATCGCAGTAAGACGGACACGCCCATGTCAGCGCCCACCGATTACGACATGAGGGTCACGAAACGCCTCCCCGCCGGCATCTGGGCGCTGGGTTTCGTGTCACTGCTGATGGATGTCTCCTCCGAGATGATCCACGCGCTGCTGCCGGTCTACCTGACGGTCGGGCTTGGTGCGTCGACGCTGGCGGTCGGCGTCATCGAGGGGATTGCCGAAGCCACTGCCGCGATCACCAAGGTGTTTTCCGGCGCACTCTCGGACCGGATCGGGCGACGCAAGGAACTGGCTGCGCTCGGCTACGGGCTGGCGGCGGTGACCAAGCCGGTGTTCCCGCTGGCCTCTTCGCTCGGCTGGGTGGTCGCGGCCCGGTTCATTGACAGGGTGGGCAAAGGCATCCGCGGCGCGCCGCGCGATGCGCTGGTCGCCGATCTCGCGCCGCCCGGTATGCGCGGCGCGGCCTTTGGGTTGCGCCAGTCGCTCGACACGGTGGGGGCGTTTCTCGGCCCGCTCATGGCGATCGGCCTGATGTGGCTGTTCGCAAATGATTTCCGCAGCGTGTTCTGGATTGCCGTCCTCCCAGCCTTCCTGTCCGTCGGGCTTCTCCTGTGGATCGTGAAGGAACCCGCGCATCCCGCCGGAAGGCGCAAGGTGCGCAATCCGCTTGCGCGGGCCGAGCTACGGCTGCTGGGTCCGGTCTACTGGTGGGTGGTCGCCGTCGCGGCGCTCTTCACGCTCGCGCGGTTCAGCGAGGCCTTCCTGATCCTGCGCGCGCAGAGCGCCGGCACCCCGCTGATGCTGGTGCCTCTGGTGCTGGTCGGGATGAACCTCGCCTACGCCCTCTCGGCCTGGCCGGTGGGGGTGCTGTCAGACCGGATCGGCAGGATGGGGCTGCTGCTTAGCGGGCTCGGCCTTCTCATCGTGGCCGATCTTATTCTGGCGCTGTCGCCGGGGCTTGCCGGGATCGCGGTCGGCCTGCTGACCTGGGGGCTGCACATGGGCTTCACGCAGGGCCTGCTGTCGGCGCTCGTCGCCGAGACAGTGCCCGAGGAGCTTCGCGGCACCGCCTTCGGCATGTTCAACTTGGTGACCGGCGTGGCCCTGCTGATCGCCAGCCTGCTGGCCGGGGCGCTCTGGGAAACCTATGGTTCCGCCGCCACCTTCCTCGCCGGGGCGGGGTTCGCAGCGGTGTCGGTACTCGGACTGCTGCCGCTGCGACGCCAGCTCGCCGGAGGTCCGAAGCGCGGGTGAGCCCGGCGTCAGCGCAGGGTCAGCACCGCGGCGATACCGTCCGAGAACCATGGATCACCAGCCACCGACTGCCCGAGCCGAGGCTGGGAAAGCCGGACGTTTGTACTGGCGGTGACTTCCCCGGCGGCCTGGAGATCAGCCACGACCCCATCTCGCTCGGCATCGACGTTCGGATCGATGTGGTGCAGCAGGCCCCAGTCGACACCCCAGTTGAGACCGTCGTCGAAGCTGGCGGCGCCAACGAACAGCCGCAGGCCCTCGGCATTGGCGAAATCGGTGCGCCACAGCCGGATGTGGTGTCGTTTGCGCAAGGTCGCGTCCGAGGTCTGCTTCTGGAAAGCCAGATCGTTTGGCAGGTTGTTCCAGAAATAGGGGGTCACCGGCGCGGTTGCATCGGCTCCGTTGCTCCAGGCCGCGAGCGCGGCCCGGGTCAGGGTCGCGAAGTCTGGGTCCGCCGCACGCACCCATTCCGCTTTGGTCAGCGCGGACTCAACCGCCGCCACGTCGCGCGCGAGGAACATCGCGTTGATCGGCTCAAGCGCCGTGCCGGCGACGGACTCGGTCCCCCCGGGCAGATGCCCGGACGCAATCAGCCTGTCCATGCTTTCGAATTCGGTGTCCGCCTGCATAGGGATCGGGACATTGCGGGCCTTGTCGTAGGTCGCGATCTGCCATGCCGCTCCGGTGACAGAGATCACCGCAAGACCGAGGACCGCGATACGCCCGAGCGCGCTTCGCTCGGGGCGTTTCGGCACCGACCGGCTGTCGCGCCACCACTCAGAGGCCGCCACGCCGGCGAGTAGCCAGATCGCCCCGACGAGCCAGCCGTTCAGCACGTCAGACAGGTAGTGCTCTATGAGATAGACCCGGCTCAGCCCGACGAAAAACGCCAGCGTGACAGCGCCGACCAAGGCCACGGGCGCGCGCAGCAGCTTCACGCGCCAAAGGATGAAGAACAAGAATCCGTAGAAGGCGACCGACAGCCCGGCATGGCCGGAGGGGAAGCTCCCCGAGACCTCGGTGAAGAAACCGAGATCGGAACGCGGGCGGTGGAAAATGCGCTTGAGCAGGAAGACCGAGACAAGATCCCCCGCCAGCGCGACGCCGAGACCCAGCAACAGGTCTGGTCGCCGCCGCTCCAGCAGAAGTACAGCGGCCGCTGCTCCGAGCAAGGCGATGACCCGCCAGTCGCCAAGAGCGGTCACATGGCTGGCAAGGCGCAGCAGATCCGGCGACCAAAAGGCGTGGATGAGACTCGCCAGCCGCGTGTCGATCAGCACGATGGGATCGGCCATGAGAAAGTCGAAGACCGACCCGCACCAGATCCAGAGAATATAAACGGCCGCGCAGCCCAGAACCGTTGCTGTCAGGCCGGTAAACCTCGTCCTGTCAAACCGCCTTGCCAGAAAGGCAGCTGTCTTTGGGTGATTGGCTGTCCATTTTCGAACGTCGGGATTGTCGCGGATCGCGTGTGCGACCGAGGTGAGCACAGAGATAAAGAAGGGCAGCAGGCGCAGGATCCGCAGGACAACCCACCACAAGAGCAGCACTGCGACCAGTACCACCACGGCGATGATCCCCAGCCTCGAGGCGTATGGGCCAAAGCTGGTGGCGACATGCCCGATCACAAAGCCGAAACCGACATGGACAAGTGCATAGGGCACGCCGCTGACGGCGTTCCACAGCGCAAAGCGCCGTCGCGGCATCCCGGCAGCCGAGGCGGCAAGCGGCACAAGCCCCGATACAGGCCCGAGGAAACGCCCCATCACCAGCGCAAGACCGCCGTAGCGCTCGAACAACCGGACAGCGCGCCTGTAACTGGCCGAGTCTTCGAGTTTCCTGCGCTTCGCCACATGTTGAAGTAGCAGGTGACCAAGCCGATAGCTGAATTCACCGCCGACGACTGAGCCAATGGCCACGAACCAGACAAGGTCGAAAAAGTCGAGCGCACCCTGCTGCACGAGAATACCGCCCGCATCGACCACCAGCGTTCCGGGAAGAAAGACACCGGTCACGAAGACCGCTTCAAGCAGCGCGGCGAGACCTATGATCCAGTAGGACCAGAGCCCAAAGCTCTCGAGAGATGGTAAGATCTGGTCAACCGAAAATCCCATCCGAAAGAAGTACGATCATCAACAGGCGATGTCATGTGTCTCGGTTGCCCTGATGAAGGAGGGCGTGACATGCGCGGTCCTTAGGCATGACGAAACCGCGTGGAACCGGTTCGTTTGGGTCGAGTTCGCCACATGCTGCAAACGCTCCCTACGCACGGCTGATCTCGCCGGGTTCATGGTTGGTAAGCTTTTCTGCGGTCGCAAACAGATCGAGCAAGATGGCACAATGCGAACGTCGCGAAAGGGCTCGCTACCGACCTTCGCCGCGCAAAACCTAAACGGCAGCTCTGCGCCGAAGCTCTCTTCGTCCCCTTCCAAGACCGCGCCTTCGGGCGCGAACTCTTGCGCAGCATTTGCGTAAATCGCGCTGGCGGCTTCTCTGCCGCTGGTGGTACGTCCATCGCATGAGATCATATTACCTTTCACCCGCCGGAGAACTGCTGACCCGGGATGGGGCTCCATGCGCGGATTTGGGTCTCGTCCACATCGACGCGGAGGAGATCGAGGTCCAGCACCTCGCCCCGCATGTCGAACGCTGGATCCTGCCCGAGGGTGAAAGCATCGGCCTGCTGATTAATTACAGCTGCCACTGCTGGACTACCAATCTCGACATGGCCCACCCGGGCGGTCTGTTGCGCATCATGGACGGCACCCGCCCGCGTGTCCTCGATATGGCGCGGCTTGAGGCCTCCCATAACCTTCCCGACCTGATGCGCGCCCTCGATCAGCATCGCCTGTACGTCACGGCCAGCGAACGCAACTATGCTGTTTACAACATGTCCTTCATCGCCGAGGACGGGCTGTGCTACACTGCCTTCTTCAAGGTCCGCCGCAAGAAGGGCCGCTACAATGGGGCGCGGCATCACTTGGAGCTTTTCGTCGAAAGCGCTTACCACACGGTGCAACCGCAAAAGGGCACCAAGACCAAGCTGGCGGCTGTATTGTCCGAGGGCCTCAAGGGCCGCATGGTGAAGTACAGGCGTTAGAAACACCGAAGGGGCCCGCGAGGACCCCTTGGCTAACTCGACATCCTCTTAACTATCCACCCTTCCGGTTGGACCACCTGACGGTGGCGGGGAAGCTCTTTCAGTCGATCACGAACTTCTATGCCCAAGTACATAGGGCGTAGCGGCGCTATTGTCCACTGTTACCCGTTACTATCCGTTGTTGTCTGCAACTGACGGGTCGCAGGTGTCCTCTCCGCGCGATAGGCGGCAAGGCAGGTCACGTTTTCGGAGCCGGGCGTCATGCATATAGAGCTAGAGAAAGTGTGGCCCGTCGGCAATTCTTTGTCACGCGGATCGGAGGCCTAGGCAACTCCCGGCCGTCCCCTGTCGCGTGCAGTTGCCCGCGACCGGGGACATCCAGGATCGGGCCCTAGGAACGCCCCGGCGTTGCCGGAGCGCTCCCCGAGCCTTGCCCCCTGATCTCCCTGCCGGCCAAGTGCGATGCGTCCGGTCTTTACGAGCCCGGCCGCGTCGCGCCGGCATGGTCGATACAGAGGGCAAGTCTCGTCCCTTCGGGTGACGGTCTTCCCTCGCGATGCTCGGCCTGTTGCGGGGTCAGATAGTCAGCGGAATGTCGGGAATGTTCATTCGGATGATAGAGATGGAGAGCCGCGCGAGGCGCGCGCCTCGCATGATCTCGAAAGTCAGGGCGGGGGATCGACGGGCTGCGCCCGCTCACCCCCGCCCTGGCATCATCCAATAGATTGTCCGCCAACAGACCTGCCCCGAAAAGTCAAAAGACAAGCGCCGCGCGCTGCGCGTCGTCTCCGCCGTGGACCGTGTCCTCGGCCTTCGGCCTGCGGGCCGCACCATCCCCGTCTGCGATCCTTTGACTGTCCGGCTCAGGCCCGTGGGTCGGGCTTCGCCCACCCCACTCTGTTCCGCCGAAAACATGGTTTTCGCCAAATCAGAGTGGCGAGGCCGAGCCCATCGGCGGGACGCAGGCACCAAGCCCGACCGCCTCACCAGACAGGAGGCCACAAATGGCAAAGTCCGATTTCGACATCTACCAGCACGTCACCGATCAGATCATCGACGCGATGGAGGCAGGCACCGCGCCGTGGCGGCAACCGTGGTCCGGCGGTGGTCAGACCGGTCAGTTCCCCCTGCGCTCCAGCGGCGAGCCCTACCGCGGCATCAACGTGCTGATGCTTTGGCTGGCTGCGCAGTCGAACGGATTTACCTCGGCGCATTGGTTCACATTCCGGCAGGCCAAGGACCTTGGCGCGCATGTGCGCAAGGGCTCGAAATCTTCCACGGTGGTCAAATACGGCACGATTGCGCGGGAGAACGATGCGGGCGATGAGGTGACCATTCCCTATGCCCGGGCCTACCGGGTTTTCAATGCTGACCAAATCGAGGGTCTGCCCGACCACTACTATGGCGTGCCCGACGTGCAGGAGGATCTTGGCACGCAAGCCCTGCCGGAGGTCGACGCGTTCTTTGCCGCGATCGGCGCAAAGATTACCTATGGCGGCGACCGGGCCTGCTACATTCCCTCGGAAGACCGTATCCAGATGCCGCCGGTTTCGGCATTCATTTCTCCCGAGGCGCACGCGGCAACCCTCTGCCATGAAGGAATCCACTGGTCAGGCCATCGCTCGCGGCTGGACCGTTTCAAGCTCGGATCGACCAAGGCCGACCATGCGCGCGAAGAGCTCATTGCTGAGATCGGCAGCTGCTTCCTCGGGGCGAAAATCGGCATCGAGCCGACCATCGAGGAGGCGGCCTCTTACCTCGAGGACTGGCTCAAGGCGCTGAAAGAGGACAAGCGCGCGATCTTCAGGGCAGCAAGCGCTGCGCAAAAGGCGGCGGATTTTCTGATTGCGGCGGCGGAGGCCGGTCGGAGCCAAGCTGTCGCGGCGTAAGCGAAATCAAGCCGATAAAGAGAGGGGCCCGCATCCGCGGGTCTCTTTGCGTTTGTGCTCTCCTTAAGCGTGTGCATTGAGTGGCGCCGTCACGCGACCGGGTCCCAAATTTTGCCGCGCCGAGACGTTCGTCTCGCCGCGGCTCCCAGGCCCCCGGTCAGCCGCCCGGCATGTCGGGCGCCGCGCTTATGACAGGCCGGAGGGAGGACGGTTTCCTAATCGTTCCTTTGCAAACCTGCCGCATGCCGATCCTCGCTGGACGTCTGATCTTGGGCGCACCTGCCCGGAGCGCTGCGCCAGATTTGCCCGCGACGCACCCCTGCGCTGCGGCTCCATTTGGAACGACAGGAAAGGAGCAGGCGGTGCAGACGATCGTCATCGCAAACAACAAGGGCGGGGTGGGCAAGACAACCACTGCGTCGCAACTCGCCTATTATCTCATACGTGACGGTTATTCGGTGATCGCGGTCGATCTCGATGGGCAGCGAAACCTGACCAGCGCGCTGCAGGGTGCGCGGATTATCGGCAATGCGCTGGAGATGGTCGATAGCCGCAAGACCCCAGAGTTCACCGTGGTACCGGGCGAACTGGTGCTGATCGAGGGAGACCGCGATGTGCCGGTCAACTCGGACGATGTAGGCCTGCGCTCAGCGGTCGAGGTCCTTGGCGGATTGGGCGGTGCGGATTTCTGCATCATCGACACGCCGCCCGCCTTCACCGGGTTGGTATATGGCGCCCTCATCTCGGCGGACTTCATGCTGGCACCGATCGAGCTCAAGCGGTTTTCGCTCGATGGCGTCGAGGCGGTGCTCCGCGCCTATGTGCAGGTGCAGCAGATCAACAAGGAAATCGGGTTTCTCGGTCTTCTGCCGTCGCGGTTCGACGCGGTGAAGAAGACCGAGCGCGAGACCCTGCGCCAGGTGATCGAGGCCTACGCAAACCTGATCATCCCGCACGCGATCCGCAATCGCACCGGCTACGAGGAAGCCGAGGCGCAGGGCATCCCGGTGTTCGACGTACCGACGCGGAGCGGCAAGGAAGCCGCGGCCGAGTTCGGCGCATTTTTTGAATGGTTCATGCAGGCGATCAAGAAGAAGGAAGACTGACCATGGCTCCCAAGAAGTTCAACAGCACGACGGAGACCTTGGACCGTCTCGCCGCCAGCGGACAGCTGAGCGCCTTGATGCGCAAGAACGCGCCTTTGCCTCCGGCGCAGCGGGAGATGCCTCTCGAGGAAATCGTGGCCGATCCGGAGCAGCCGCGACGCCATTTCGACGAGGAGCAGCTCGCCTCCCTGTCTGCGAGCATCAAGGCGCAGGGCATTCTGCAGGCGATCACGGTGCAGCCTTCGGATGAGGACGGCAAGCATCGGATCATCATGGGAGAGCGCCGGTTCCAGGCCGCGCAGCGCGCAGGGCTCAAAACCATCCCGGTGGTCATCCGCGAAATGACCGCAGAATTGCGCATGGCGCAGCTGACGGAGAATGTTCAGCGGGCGGACCTGACGACGCTGGAGGTCGCTGAGGCGGTGGCCGCCATGCGCGCGGCAGGCCAGTCGCGCAGCGCGATTGCGGACGCGCTCGGCTGGAGCGAGGCGGCAATTTCGCGTTTTGCGGCACTCGCGCAGATGCCGGAGGAGTTGCGGGCGGCAGCTGCGCAGAACGTGACGATCCGAACGCTGTCCGACCTGCATGCGCTTTGGAAGGATGACGCGGAAGCGGTTCGGGTCTATCTCGCCGAGACAGACCCGACGGAAATTTCGCGGGCGTCGGTCGCGGCGCTGAAATCCAGCATCGCGTCTGGCTCCTTAGGAACCGCCGCTCAGAGTCCATCCCAGCCCACCATCGAACACGAAGAGGTGCCGCATGAGGCGGTCGAGGCGCAGGGTCTCGCAATGGAGGTGCACCCGCTCTTGAGCGAGGTGGGCGAAACAGATCACCCAAGCGGGCCGCCGGAGCTGTCGGACCAAACTCTCCACCAACCCTCTCTTCCCGGGACGGCCCAACCCTCAGCACAGGCACCGAAGGCGGCGGAAGGCGGGTCCGTCTCCGTCACGCTTGTTGCGCGACACGGGGACCGGCTCGGGGAGGTGCTGCTCGAGCGGGCGGCGTCCTCGCCCACGTCGGTCTTGGTGAGCTTTCGAGAGGACGAAATAGTCGAAGAGATCGCGCTGTCGGAGTTAGAGCTCGTTGAGGTGCGCCGGTCATAGGCGGCGGGTGAAACGACGATGATCACAGCGCGAGGAGAGTTGAGCTGCCCCGGCGCGAAGCGCGGATCGGCCCCCACATTTGATGGTCTGCCGCCTGTTGGCTGCAGTGGTCGAAAGGCCGATGGTTTGCACCACAAGCGGTCACCATTTGCGGGCCGATGAGCTGAGGTTCATTTTGAACGCGTCGCCCTGGGCGGCGCGTTTCCTTTTTTGGGAGGCCGGACCGACTCGCTGGAAGTCAGGCAGGGTGCTCGTTTCGAGGGGGCGCCTGAAAAGGTCCTCGCATTGGGCCCTGGGGGCCCATTCTCGGGCAGGTTCGGTGGGCGCGCGGGCTTGGGGTCCGCGCGCGAAAAATGTGGCCAGTGGCCACATTTTGGGTTGGGGTAGGGACTAATGCAGGATAGCGCTTGCGCTGGCAATGTGACACAAATGATCGGATGACCCAGAAGACAGCCCTCGTCAAAACCCGCGTCACGCCCGACACCCGCGCCAAGCTCGAAGCCCTCGCGGAGGAGGCCGGTTTGACCCTGTCCGGTTTGCTGCGCGTGCTCGTGGAGAATGTCGTGGAGGGGGAAGCGCCCCCGACGGCGGAGCGCCTTCCGTCGCGCTCCCGGCGAGAGGGCAAGGTGACGGTACGCCTCGACAAGGACGTTCGGGATGCCCTGGACGAGGAAGCTCGCGAGCGCCGCGTCTCGGTTGCGACCTGGGCGGCGTCGATGATCCGGGCGCGCTACCGGGGCGGCCCGCAGCCGCTGCCAAATGACCGTCCGGCGTTCCAGCGTGCCTTTCGTCAGCTCAGCGGGGTGGCGGTGAACGTCAACCAGATCGCCCATGCGCTGAACCGGGGCGTGCTGACCGGGGCAGGGGCGGCGCTCACGGCCGAAGAGGTTCGGGCTTTGACTGCGGAAGTGGCGAGCCTGCGCAAAGAGCTGAGGGCGGTCGCGGCGGGGCGGTACCAGGTCCAGGTACTGGGAGATAGAGATGAGTGAGTTCAAACCCGAGCTCGGGTTCGAGGACTGCTGGAGCCAGCCCCGGAGCGCGCGGACACTGAAGAGTCCGGGTGGTGCCCAGGTCGGGAAGGCATCGGGCAGGACAGCGCCCGGTGATAAGAGCGGGGCTGAGGTCGCGCGCGGGCGGCGGGGAGAGGCCGATAAGGCGCAGGCGATTTCCGGGTCGGACAAGGCTCGGCTGGCCCGCGTTGTGAAGGGCGCTCCCGAGGTGATGGTGAAAGTCTCGAAGCCGGCCAGGGTCGACAAGCATGGCAACCCGATCAAGGTCTCGCGCGGGACCGAGGCGCTGCGGGTGTCCGAGCACCTCGCCTACATCAGCCGGAACGGCAAGATCGAGATCGAGAATGATCGGGGCGAGACCTTCAACGGCTCTCGAGAAGTGGCGTCGGTGTTTCGCGAATGGCTCGAGAAGCACGATGACGCGCGGGCCGTCGGGTACGCGTCGGACCGCACCCGGATCACTACCAGCATCATGTTCTCCATGCCGGGTAGCGTCAATGCAGAGGCCGTGAAGGACGCGGTGCGGATGCTGGCAGAGCAGGAATTCCAGGGTCGGCATGACTATGTCATGGCGCTGCACACAGATACGCATCATCCGCATGTCCATCTGACCCTGCGCACCGTCGGCGAGGACGGGGTGAAGCTGCGGTTTGGCAAGCCGGACCTGCAGCACTTGCGCGATACCTTTGCCGAGACGCTGCGGCGGCGCGGGATCGAGGCGGAGTCGACACCGCGCCACGCGCGCGGCGCGACGCGCCGGGGCGAGGCAACTCCGGTTTACAAAATTCGCCAGCGTGGTGGGAAACCTCTCGTCGATGCGCGCAAGGCCCGGGAGGTGAAGCGCGATCTCGAGGACAATGGTGGTCGCCTGCCGCAAAAGCCTTGGGATGACGCGCTGGTGGCCCGGCGGAGCCGGGTGATGACGACCTACGGGAATGCGGTGCGCATCCTCGCGCAGTCGCAGGATCCCGAAGATCGCCAGTTGGCCGAGGCGACACGCAAATTCTCCGCAAGGCTCACCGATGTCACGACGCAGCGTGGACAGATGGCGTTGACCCTCGACATCGAGGGCAGGGGGAGGGGCGTCGGTGGGCGCAAGGGTGCAGAGGCTTATCGATCGCAAGAGCGAGATCAGGAGCGCGGTGTTGAGGCCAGGGGCAAGCGCAAAGATCGTGGTCCCGAGCGATAGGGGGCGTTCCGCCGAGGTGGGCCACGCTAGGCGATAGGGGCGGCGACCGTCGAAGCGCCCCCGGGGCGGGTCGAGCGCGACCCGGTCGCAAGAGGAATGGGGCCCCTCCCGGGCATTGGGTGCAAAGATCGCCTTAGAATATGCCCCGGGTCGCGCTCAGCGTCATGTTGCTTGGGTTTTGCGGACTTGTCGATGCCCACGACTGAGCTTTGCGACGAGCTGGGCGGCACCTGTGAATTTGCTCGCCTTGAGGTGGCTGTTCAAGGAAGACTTGGCTCGAAGCCTTGTGTCTTGGGATTCAGATAGGGCAGGTGCTTTGGGACGGCGATGTCCTGGCTTTCCCGATGTCCGACCTGAAGCATCAACTTGGTACCGCCGCCAAAGCACATTGCTACGTCGAAGAGCCCACCTCAACGGTGCGGAGACGGCGTGTTTACGCAGCGAGTGCGATAGGGAAGGGTACCTTGGTCGCGACGTGCTATGCCACAGCTTTCACGGCGTTGGCATCGAGGTGCATCTCCTCGACGAAAGCGTGCTGCGCCTCCGCTTCCACCTCCGTGAAAAAGGAGAAGGTAGGACCATACGCCTTTTTCATTGCGTCAAGACTGGAGATACACTGGCGAGTTCCCACGCAGACACGCCCGCGTTGTAAGGCGCGTTGATGGTTGCCAGGATTTTCGACGCAACGGGCGACATCTCGCAGTGCTCCTGTTCTCGTTCCCGAAAATAGGCCCGGGCCACCCACCACGCAATATCGCCCTTGGACGCAGAGCGCGGTTGGCCGTTACTGCTCTGGGAACGGGTGCAAATCCGGCGCCGCGGACGGTGTGATGCCGATTGGTCATCGAGGTGAAGGATTGAGGGGGGTGCCAGCCCGGGTCGCGCCTCATCCCGGAGTTCTGGAAGAGGCAGAGATAGAGCTGGAAGCCGATGACTGGGTCACGAGGGTGACGCGGGCCAATTCGGCAACGCCCGTCGTCACCTTGTTTCGGCCGCGATAGCGCCCGGCCTCCCGTCACCACGCTTCCTTCGGAGAACCGGAGATTGATCGCCATGACTGCAATCATATCTTTGGGTTCGCCGAGCATCCTATCAACTGTGACAGTGGCTTAGCGTGGATCAGGCTGCTCCCCTATAGGGCTCCCACACGGCACGTTCCCCAGCATGGCGTGGAATGGATATCGGCGAGACCCCAAGATCCATGGCGAACGAAAGAAGACCCGTCAGGGTTCGGATGGTTCTTGGCTTGACGTCTCTGCCATGCACGACCAGGAGTCGGTGCTGCTGCCCTCCATTTTCGGCTACCGCGTAGAACTTCCAGACCGCCTGGTACTGGTTGCTCACGCGCGTAGGCTCCTCCACGCATTCGACCTCAATTTTCCCTCCGGCCTCAAGGGTCGGCTTCAGCTCTGCAATCGGGATCACCGGGGAAAACTCTCTCATACTTTTGCCTTTCACTTCAGGGCCTTTGATGTGCCGAGTGGCGTGGCGGAGGCTTGCATAATTGGGAGTCGCGTTAAACATGTTGTCGACTTAAATGACACAACTCAGCGGTGAACTGCCGATGGGCCAGAAATTGTGCATCGCTTGGACTGTCATTTATGGATGGCCTTCGAGCCGAGGCCTCTCGGCGTGCTCAGCGAAGGCAGAACCTGAACGATTTTTCCTCTAGCATGCGCTGGTCGGGATTTCGTGAAGTCTCAAGAACAGCAACGTGGTGGCACCGAACCCCGCTTGCGACGGCGCTTTTCGGGATATATCCAACGTCAGACCGGCAAGCTGCCCGTCACGCAGCTACCGTTGCGCGGGACAGTATTGAAAACACAAAGGACCAAGCAGGGATCTAGGCAGACCTGGTTGCCGATCTGTCCTGCAAGTACCTAACCAGAGCTATGCGCACCTATCTCGAGAAACGTCGCCCTGGGGCCGGGGTCTATTTCTGCCGGATGGAAATCCTTCCGAACCTCTTTGGCGAGTGGAGCCTTCATCAGGAGTGGGGTCTCGTCGGCTTGAGTTGCCAGACCCGGATGGACTGGTTCGCGGATAGGGAGCAGGCGATCACCGCGCTGATCACCCTCGAGGTGGCGAAGCGTCGGCGCGGTTACTGGGTCGAGCCCCAGCAACTCGCCATGTTTGCCTGACGCCCCGACTGATGTCTCGGACAACAGGCGGGCGCACGTAGAAAACGCGTGCTCTGCCCCGCTCAACCCGCCTCTGGCCGGACCGTCCTGAGCGCGACCACGCCGGTCGTGACGACCATGCATACCGCAACGGCCGAGAGAGCCATGTTCAGTGGCAAAAGGGTCAGGAGTGCGCTGGTCACAATGACACCGCCCGCATTTGCCGTGCGCAAGAGGGCAAAAAGTTCGGCGCGGCGATGCGGCGGCGCGAGCGCGTCGAGCACCAAGGCGTAATGCGTGCCCAGAGGGGCGAGCATCAGGCCGGCTAGAACTGCCCCCAGGATTGTCGGTACCAAAGAGCCCGAAAGGGCTGTCATTCCGATGCCGAGAGAAAACAGCGCCAGCTGCACAACGACAGCGCGGGGCGAAGAGGCCCGATTGCGGATGCTGATCCAGATGCCGCCCAGGACCGAGGCCACGCAGAGCGGCACGGTGAACAGGATGGCCATCGCCGGGTCAAAGCCAAACTGCAGCGCGAGCGCGACCGCGCCGATCTCGATGGCGGCGATGGTCGCGCCCCCGGCCGCCGCGCAGGTGAGCCAGAGCAGGATTTCCGGGGTGACCAGGCGGCCGGTCATGTGGGTTTCAGGTGCAGCGGGCATGCTCGCATCGCCTGAGATCACCAGCGCGGGCAGTCCGCCCAGAACCGCCATCGCGGCAACAGCCAGGGCCGGCGAGACGGCCCCGAGCCCGGAGGCCAGCACCGGGCCCAATACGAAGGTGACTTCATTCAGCGTTGCCGCAACGCCCAAGGCTCGCGGCATCCGGGATGCCGATGTCAGCGTATTGAGCAGGGCGCGCAGATAGCCGTAGGTCGCGCCATTGACCAGCCCAGCCAGAGCGGCAAGCGCGATGAGGGCGACAAAGGGGGCCCCGGCATAGAGCCCAAAGACGATCCCGGCAAGGGCTGCGCTGCGCAAGAGAACCAGCATGCGCAGGAAGGATGCGATGGGCTTGCCGCGGCCCATCCGGGTGATCGGGATCGCCCCGACGACCTGCGCCAGCGTCATGGCGAGTACCATTGCCGCGCCGAGGCGCGCGTCCCCCAGGATGGACAAGGCAACGAGGGAGAATGCGACGGGCGCGGTAGCTTGGGGCACCGTCAGCGCGGCGGAGGCCGTGAACCAGCGCAGCATCGGTGTCGAGTGCAAAGCCTGTGTCGGCTGCGCCGGGACATCTGTGGTGAGGGTGGTGTCGGTCATTGTGATCTCGGCACGGCAACAGGACCGAAAGGCCCCTTTGCAGAAGCAGCGATGCCGGTTGCAAAGGTGGCAGTAGTTTGTACAGCGAGCGCCGACACTCGGCTCCCGTAGCGCGGCTGGCAGGTGGCATTGCCGTCCGACAGATTGGCCGCGTCACTAAGGAATTTCAGATTTGGTTTGAGCGGCACTTTCAGCCCTCCTGCAAGGGCCGGGCCGTTCCCGGACATTCATTCCCATGACGGGTGAGGACGTTACCTCATGCCCTGCACCCTATCGGTCGCCGGATATCTGTCAACCGGCGGCGGCCCGCGGCCCCAAGCGCGCGAGAGCGCCGTGCGGTGGAATGACGGAGAGTCTTTCGCCCAGGTTGCCGGCATCGGGCAGCCAGGCTCGGGCTGGTGCCCGAGGGTGAGCGCGGCGCGGTCGCAAGAGGTTCTCGGGCAACGGGTGCAAGGATCGCCCGGAGATCATGTGCCGAGCCGCGCTCTTGGCCATGTTGCGCGGGTTTCGGGGATGTGTCGATGCCGACGATGGGGTGTCATGCCAACACCTTCCGAGAGGCGTCGAGTAGCCTGCGCATGCCAGTCCGAAAATTAGCTTTCTGGCCTGCGCAGGCAGGGAAAGGCAGATTCAAGCGAGGGCGAGGTCCGCCGCCATCTGGCGGCCATCGCGGCCCTCTCGCAGGTCATAGGAGACCTTCTGGCTATCATTGAGGCCGGTCAGCCCGGAACGCTCGACCGCGCTGATGTGGACGAAGACGTCTTTGCCCCCGTCATCGGGCGCGATAAACCCATAACCTTTTTCAGAATTGAACCATTTGACAGTACCGGTGGGCATCGCAGTCTCTCCTGAGGGGCGGAATTGTCGGTGAGTGTAGGCGGGATCGCGCGCCGGGCGACCTCGGGGCGTGCGCTCTGCGAGGAAAGCCCTTGGGCCGTGACATCGGCGACACAGCGCTGAGCCCATGCTTTATTGTCGTTCTGGTGAATGAGGCGGTTTTGCCAGAGTTCAGCGTTTATCTCTACGTGGATAGACAAAATGGACATATTGGACTATATCTCTGGGCAACTAGGAGGCCGCCATGTCAATTCACAAGAGAGATGTCGTCACGGTTGACCAGGAAGCTCTGGCTCAAGCTTTCATGCAGGACGATGGCTCAGTCGACCAAGAGACGCTGAGCCGGGTTGCGGATGTCATGACCGCCGCCGCGAAAGCTGTGCTCGCGGCGCAGGGCATCGATCTTCGGGTCGCGCGAGGCCGCAAAGCGCAAGTTCGAATGAAGTCGCCGCGCTCGAAACGTGGGTCCGACGAAGCTGGGGAGGCCACTCTCGCTGGCCAAGGGCTGTCGGCAATAGTTTCTTCGAAGGACGGCATTGCTTTGCTGCAGGAGCGCGCTGTCAAACTGCCCCTCGAAGCTTGGGCGGGCGAGGTGATGGGGCCCTCCAAGGCGGCGGAAGCCTTGGGGGTCCGGCGCTCTACGCTCGACAACTGGCGAACCAAGGGGGAGATCATCGCGATCCCAAAGGGCAAGGCTGCCCACGTCATTCCCATGGCTCAGTTTGTTGAGGGGAGGCCGATGGCGGGGATTGGCCGTGTCCTCGATATTGCACATGGGTCAGCAAGCCTGGCCTGGAGTTGGCTGACAACGCCGCACCTGGACTTCAATGCCGAGCCGCCCATCGCCGCATTGTCAAAGGGGGAAGAAACTGCGGTCTTCGCGGCAGCGGAGCGGAGCATCGGCTAAATGCACTTCGACTCTGCCGTTGTCGCAGATCTGACGGTCTCCATCAGACTAACACGTTGGCTCAGGATTATGCCGGCAGCGCATATGAAAACGCCGTTGGGACGTGGTTTCGGCGCGTCGCGCTGGTCTTCCAGAACTCGGGCCTTCAAGGTCATCTACGTGGGGCAGCAGATTGAAACATCGCTTGCCGAGACGATCATTCGCGACCGGTTTGAAGCAATTCCCGTTGCTGACCGGATCTTAAACCTCTCCGAGGTGCTGAATTGGGCAATCGCGGAAGTTCACAGCAAGAAGGCATTGAACCTTCTTGATTTGACGAGCGTTGGCCCGCTGCGCATTGGCCTCGATACAGATGCAGCCGGGGCCAAGGCTCATCTGACCGGGCAAGAGTTTTCAGATGCGCTTCACGCGGAATTTCCAGAGCTAGACGGCATCATGTACCTTTCGCGTCTTACCCGAGGTCGTTGCATAGCGGTCTACGACCGTAGCATTGACCAGTGCTTGACGGCTGACCCGGCGATCGGGCTCGAGTGCGTCCGGTCACTCCGTGATGTGCTTGAGGGGCTGAGTGTGACTTTGAACGATGACCTTACATAGCGCGTCAAAGTGGCAATGCTGACGGGCGCGGGCCGACTACGGTAAGTCAATCGCCACGCTTCGAGCTCTTGCCAATCAAGGGCTTGGGCTGATGCCAGCGCCTGCGAACATTGGCGCGGAAGGTGTTCCGGATGTCCTTGTTGATCAGCGCGAGGTCGAACCACTCTGGATCGAAATGCCCCCCGGCCCAACGCAGGTTGCTCGCGTGATCCTGGTGCTCGGCGTCTTGCAGGGTTTCGATAAACTCAGGGTAAGACCAAGGACCACCGACGTCATCTGGTGGTCCTGCCCGCGCGCCTTCGAGGCATTCCGCATGGCGGGGCAGGGGGTCGAGGACCAAGATATCCTCGAGGACGACGCGGTGCCGCCAGTTGTCGCCAAAGTCATAGACATAGGTGAAGGCGATGTCGCGATCGATGAAATCCGCCATGCGCACGGTCCGGTAGTCGAAAGTCGTTGCGTTGCCGAAACCGATGTCGAGGATCTCCGGATTGCCGTAGCGGAGTCCGCCGATGTGGAACTCATGCAGATGGCTGTCGGTCCAGCTGAACGCAGCTTGAAGAACGAGATGCAGGCGATCGAGCGTCCAGGTTGACGGAAGGACCAGCCGCCTCCAGATAGGCGGATCGATGTCCTCTAGCGTGACAAGCAGGCGAACCGCGTTTCGTTCCTGACCCATGCTTCCTGGGCTCCGAGTTCAGATGGAAAAATCCTCAAGCTTTTTTCCGGCGGCAATCTCTTCCGCAAGCCAGGCCGGCTTCCGACCACGTCCGCTCCATGTGACTTCGGGGTTCTCCGGATGGCGATACGTCGGGATCGAGGCCGGGCGTTTGGGCGCGGCACGAAACTCGGCAAGGTCCGAGAGAGAGTAGCCAAGCTCTTTGGCAACGGCGTCGACTTTTTCGAAAGCGGCGGCCTTTTGGCGCGCTTCGTAACTGGCGATAGCTGTCGCAACCTGCTTTTGGAGTTTCTTCAAGTCTTCAAGAGAAAGGGCATCAAGGTCGAATTTGGACATTTATCGCTCCAGATTTTCCTGAATGTGTATTGCAGCAAGATGCGCCTGACAATTGACATGGAGAACATGAGCGGGGTTTCCGCGGCATTTGCAATGATACCTTGGATTTAGCGGCACGGCGTACCCGGTGTTCCCTGCCACGCCTGGTCGCAGCGTTCAGACCTTATAGTCGCCACCGCCAGAGTTCATAGCCTTCCAAGGTGGCAACCGGTCGCTCGGTTTGAACTACTCGCCGACGCAAGCGTGATCCCGGGCAGTCATCCGCGTGTAGGATCGAGCTGGAGAAATCAGTGCGCCGCGCTGCCACGCCGCACTCAGCTGATGGCGCAAGGAGCCGTGCGTCGTTCACGATGAGCGCGACACACCAAAAGGTGAAACAGACCAATGCCGGACAGGTTCGGCGGGGTGTGTTGGTTTGGAATTGAGAAAGCGGGAGCGCGGCGACCCCAAGGGAGGAGGAGAGGGGCCGCTGCTGAAATGCAGGGCTCAGGGAGGAGGAGAGAGCCCGGCAAATTCCGCCAGCACGTCGCCGTGCCGTACTCTTCAGATAGGAATTGCTGCGGTGCAGCGCAAGCTTCCCCGACGCAAATCTGTCCTGCGCAAGATGCCTAGAACGCTCGACGCCCAGTTTGCCGGCACGACCAGAGTTACGGCCGAGTGTTTGAAAGCTTGGGTTTCGGCCCCACTCAGGCGCAGACCATCAGCGGGACCGCGAGACCTGGGTGGCGGGTATGCTGCACACGCATGGTGCTTCTTGTTGAGAAGTTTTCATTTCGCCCATAGATAGGGCGCAGGGTTCGGATTTGAGCTGAAAAGCTCATCTTTCCCTACCTCCCTGTTGGACTTCGGCCGAGCTTGTCTCGGCCATTTTTTTTGTTCGCACGTCTCTTCATCGGTGTCTCAGGCCTCGCGGAGCGCCTGGCGCGCCAGCGCGGCGATCATGTCCGTGCGCGTGACGATGCCGACGATGCGCCCGCGCTCCAGCACCGGGATGGCATCGACGTCGCCATCCGCCATCATCGGCAGCAGCGCGGCGACCGGCGAGCCGCGCGTCGCGCGCGGGCCGGCGACCTTCATGATGTCCGAGGCGGTCACCGGGGTCTCGCGCCCCAGATCGACGAGCCGCCGGAAGGCGGGCAGGAAGCCGCGTTCGAGCCGCTCTGCGTCTTCGCGGGCGCGGGTGATCAGGTGAATTTGGAAGATCACCCCGAGAAACCTCTGCCCCGGCCCGACCACCGGCAGCGAGGCGAAGCGATGCCGCCGGAACAGCTGGGCGACCTCGGCGAGCGGGGTGTCGCTGCCGACGGTGACCAGATCGCGCGACATGATGTCCTCGGCGCAGAGCGGGCCTGCATGGTGGCTCGCGGCTTGCAACTCGGCGGCGCCGATGAGCCGGGCCAGATCCTCGACCCCGAGGTTGAACGACTGCCGGTAGCGCTCCAGCAGCCCGGAAAGCTCTGTCTCCGAGAGCCTGAGGCGCTCGGAGGGGGCACGGTCCCCGGTGCCGTGCTGGCCGGGGGCGTCGAACTGCCGGAACGGGTAGTGCCGCCCGGTCAGCCGGGCGTAGAGCGCGGCAAGCACGACCAGCGCGGTGGTGCCCGCGGCGATCGGGGTCAGCGCGAACCAGAAGCCGAGATGGTCGATGGCCTCGGGGCTCATGGCGGCGGTCATCGCCACAGCCCCCGCCGGCGGATGCACCGCGCGGCACAGGATCGTCGCGGTGATCGCCAGCCCCACGGCAAGCGCGATGCGCAGCGCCGGATCGGCGACCAGCAGGCAGGTGGCAACGCCCACCAGCGCCGCCACGGTATTGCCGACGATGGCGGACCAGGGCTGCGCGAGGGGGCTGTTGGGCACCGCGAAGAGCAGCACCGAGGTCGCGCCGAAGGGCGCGACGAGATAGAGCCCGAGGCTCAGGTCGATCTGCGGCGAGAGCAGGAAGAGCCCGGTGATGCCAAGGCCGAGCAGCGCGCCGAGACCGGCGCGGAGCGCCTCGCCGAGGGAGACGCGCGCCACGGCGGGACCGAGGGAACGGAGGATGTGCATGGGGAGCTGCCTTCTGTGCCTGCCGCGCAGAAATTCAGCATTCTGCGAAAAGTTCAACCGTAGGCCTGCGCAAAGAAGACGATGGTGGTGACCAGCCCGACGGTGACGATGAAGGTCCGCAGGAGCGACAGGTCCTGCACCTTGCGGGCCATATACGCCCCGACGTAGCCGCCCGTGGCGCAGCCAATGCCGGTGACAAGCAGCGCGGTCCAGTCGATCAGCCCGGCAAGGCTGTATGTGGCGACCGAGACAGCCGACAGCACCAGCGAGGCCAGCGTCTTCAGCCCGTTCATCCGGTGCAGGTTGCTCATGCCGATGAGTCCGAAGGCGGCCAGCAGCAGGATCCCGAGCCCGCCGTTGAAATAGCCGCCGTAGATCGAGACGAGCAGCAGCAGCGCCGGCGAAACCGCATCGGGCGGGCGGCGCCCCGAGGCGATCAGCCGGCGCAGCAGCGCGGGGCCGGCGGCAAAGGCCAGCGTGGCGATCAGCAGCAGCCAGGGAATGACGCCAGAAAACAGGTCCTCGGGGGTGACCAGCAAGAGCAGCGCACCGAGGATCCCGCCAAGCACGGCGGTGGCGACGAGCGCGCGCAGGCTCGGCCCGTCGCCTGCCTGGATGTCGCGCCGATAGGCCCAGCTGCTTCCGGCATAGCCGGGCAGGGCGGCGAAAGTGGCGGTGGCATTGGCCATGATCGGCGGCACGCCGACCCAGACCAGCGCGGGAAAGGTCAGGAATGTGCCTCCGCCCGCGATGGCGTTGAGCGCCCCTGCGCCGACACCGGCAAGGGCAAGGATGGTCGTGGTCAGCATCTGGGTCCTCCTCGAGAGCGGCGCGGTGTTGCATGGCATGGCATTGGTCTGCAAATTGGTCTGGTTTTTGCCCGGAGTGGGAGGCACGGCATGACATCGAAGCGGGGGCAGGTCGTCCTGTCGGAACTCCGTGGGCTAGTGGCCGATCTGGCCACCGAGGTCGGCGCGCGGCTGCCCGCGGAGCGCACACTTGCCCGCCAGCTCGGCTGCAGCCGCGAGACGCTGCGCGGCGCGTTGCAGGTGCTCGAGCGCGAGGGCGAGCTCTGGCGGCATGTCGGGCAAGGCACTTTCTGCGGTCCGCGGCCGCTCGGCCATCCGATCCGCGAGCAGATCCTGGTGCAGGGTGCCGCGCCGATGCAGCTCATGCAGGCGCGGCAGACCATCGAGCCCTCGGTGGCCGCCGAGGCGGCGCGGCTCGCGACCGCAGAGCAGGCGGCCTACCTGGCGGATCTGGCGCAGCGCGGCCGCAGGGCACGCACGCGGCCCGAAAGCGAGCAGCTCGACGCGGCCTTTCACCGGGGCATCGCCGAGGTGACGGGTAACCCGATCCTGCTGGGGCTGCTTGATTATCTTGCGGGAGTGCGGCGTCACGCGGCCTGGCAGCGCGAGTGGGAGCTGACCTATCGCCGGCTCGGCGTCAGCGCGTTCACCGAGCGCCATAGCGCCCAGCACGAGGCCATTGCGTCGGCGATCTCGGGGCGCGACCCGGACCGCGCGGCAGCGGCGATGCGGGCGCATCTCGAGACCATCTCGGAGGCGATGCGCGGCGCCGGGCTGCCGGGGGCGGGCGGGCGCGACCGGCACGCGGAAACGTTCGGACACGAGTGCGCCAGCCCCCCTTGAGCCGGGTCCCCCGCTGCCGCAGGCTGGCCGGAATTGCCACAAGAGGAGGACACCCCTGATGGTTGATTTTGCCCGGACCGCCGCGCTGCTTGCCGCGCTTGCCGGCGTTGCCGCCTGTGCCGAGGACCCGCAGATTCAACCGCTGACCAAGGGCTTTGTCGAGGGCAGCTTTTCCGCGAGCGACGCGGCCGTGGCGGCATGCCGGGCCAAGCTGGCGGCGGAAACCTCGGGCAGGCTGAAGGTCGTCGGATCGCAGGCCTCGGGCGCAAGAAGCTCGGTCTACATGCGGATCGGTCCGAGCGGCGCCCCCTGGCGCTGCCAGGTGGGTTCGGATGGCAGCAATCCGAGCGTCGGCTTCATGGGCTACGGCGGTATGGCATGACGGCAGGGGCCGAAGGGGACGTGTGTCCTAAGACCGCGGCGAAGTGATTGGCGCGCGTTTCGGCGGCAAACGGTGCTCCGATTTTCGTCAAGTGATCTCTGTGCTGGTGGCGCGGTCATGAACGAGCTCGCGCCCCTACGCGAACAGGTGTGCGGCTACGCCTCCACGTTTTCCACTCAGGGGCTGTCCCTCGGATCGAGGCGCAATTGACCGATGTCGAGGGCGATGCGCCGACAAAGGATATGCCGCTGCACAGCGCGCTTTATGAGGTCCTTGGCGCCGTCCGGAGTGCCGTGCATCTGCCGTGTGTTATCGCGTGGCAATGTTTTTGATACTCGATGCGGATCTGCATGACTTGCTGTCGCCACCGACGCCCTATCCGGTCATGAAGCTCGGGGGGATACAGTTCTGCACTATCTCTTGCCCGGCGATCTGGCGATCCACAACACGATCCAAGGGCTGTCGGACAAGCGATGGGCTGGGATGCTGGCCAACCATGGGGCGGTTGCGGCAGGCGAGAATCTCGAAGCTGCAGTTCGCGCCATCGAAGAGCTCGAGGCGGGGCCAGACGGGAAATCATGACGTGTGGCCTGTCGCCGCGCATGCTGAGCGAGAAAGAGGTTGCCGCGATCCTCTCGCGGTATGATGCGCAGGGGCAGGGCTAATGCCTATAGCGTGCTCGAGGTGACCGGCACCTGCGGGCGGCGGTGCGCCAGCTGCTCGCGATGGATCAGATATAGCCCGGAGCCCACGATCAGCGCGATCCCCGCCCAGACCATAGGCGCGGGGAAGTCACCGAACACCAGCCAGCCCAGGACGGTTGCCGAGGCGAGCTCAAGATATCCCAAGGGGGCGATCAGCGCCGAGGGTGCGAGCCGCAGCGCGTAGGTTAGAAAGATGTGCGACAGGGTCGCCGCGAGGCCCATGCCGCCGAGATGGACCCACGCCACGCCCTGTGGCCAAGTGGCCCCGCCGCCAAGGCTCTCTGGCAAAAGCCACAGGAAGGGCAGCCCAAGGATCACCGCAGCGATGGCGGTCGTGGCCTGCTGCGCCACTGGGGCCAGACTGCGAAGCTGCCGGGTGACCAACATGTAGCCAGCGAAGGCCACCGCCGTAATCAGCGGCAGGATGGCCGCGATGCCGTGGCTTGCCAGCCCTGGCTGAACCACCAGGAGTGCGCCGCCGAACCCCACGATGGAGGCGAGGATCCGGCGCGGCCCGACGCTTTCGCCCAGCAGGGCCCAGCCGAGGAACATCAGCACGAAAGGTTCGATCTGTGCAATCGCCAGCGCGTCCGCGATTGGCATGCGCACCATGGCACCGACGAAACCGATGGTCGCGATTAGCGACAGCGCCGCGCGTGCGATTGTCAGGACGAGTTCGCGCGGGGTCAGGCGCAGGCGGATGCGCAGGACCAACGCCAGCGCCACCATGAGGACGCCCTGCACGACGAAGCGTGCTACGGTGATCTCGGCAACGGGCAGGCTGCGCGTCGCGAGCTTTGAGCCGACATCGATAAGCGGCGCCGTGGCGCAGAAGCCAAGCATGAGCACCGCGCCGAGCAGCGGCCGGTCGATCTGCGGAGATGCGATGGGGGGCGTGCGAGGGGCGTTGGTGGTTTGCATCCGCATGCCATGAGCGGAGCGCCCTTATTTGGCAAGAGGGCAGAGTCGCCCGGACCCGGCGGGCAGCGATTTTTCGGCGAAGGCAGATACTGCCACTGGGCACGCGCGGTCTTGCGGCGGAGCCGTTCGAGATCAAGGTGCATCTCTCGCCTCCAAACATCCGTGACGGGGAGATGAGACGGATGGCAGAGTTGAAGACCATCGCTTGGGCTCATGTCCATCGCCGGCCAAGGGTATCCCAGCGGTTCGGACCGGATTGTGTCGGGCATCGTCTTACCATCGCGAGGTGGACTCGACTTTGACATATAGTGGGCGGAAGCATCGGGCCGCTCGGTATCAGCGTTGGGTTTGATGACCGGCGTTTTGTCAGGGCATTGGGGACGGACTGCTGTACAGCGGTCTCACTTTTCTTGCCCTGGGGTGTGCTTACGCAACGATACTTTGAGCGCCGACCCAATCGCGCCAAAGCTCGGCAAATTCCACGGCATCAGATTTCAGTCTAAAGCAGACCTCGCCCTGAATGGTAAGCTGCGCTGACAGGAGCTTAACGCTGTAGCCTTTGTCAGTTCGTGATACCGAGATGTGCATGCTCGCCTCCCCAAGCCTACCGAGACAGATTAGCGGGTGCACATGAAAATCTCGAGACAACACTGGCACCGCGGATGGCCCCTCGCAGTGCTTTGGCGCATAACGGTGAAACAATTGGCAGTTTGCGCAGTAAAAGAGCTTACCTAGGGTAAGTTGAAGTCGAAATGATGCACACATTGAGACTACGCGCTGCGGTGCTCCGCTCAGTGGACACTAGGGAATTTGCCCGGCGCGGTGACGGCTAAACCTGACGCGTATACGTAGGTGCCGACGAAATCGTGGGGGCCTTGTCGTTCCGGCGGCGTGGTCGGACCAGGCGGGACCTCTACCGGCCTATGAAACGCGCAGGGCTGCTGCCAGTGATGCGCCGAAACATGGCGATGAAGGCCGAGGCCGTGCCGTAGCCGAGATCGAGCGCCACGCTCTCGACGCTGGCGCCGTCCTGCAACAACGAGATGCCCCGGACCACGCGCACGCGCTGGCGCCATTCACTGAGCGACATACCAAGTTCTTGCGTACAGCGTCGGACCAGCGTCCGGTCACTCATCCCAAAAGCCCGGGCGAGTTGCGCATTGCTGCGTGGATCGGCGGGCGCATCGCGAAGTGCCTCAAGCACGGGGGCCAGCAACACATCACTGGTTTCCGGCACGAAACTGTCGGCAATTGAACAAGTTTCGAGCTCGTCGACCATGACGCGCAACAGGCGGGACTGCGTCTCGGTATTAGTGAACCGGGTTTCCGCGAGACTATTGAGGATGGCGCGCAGCAATGGGGTGACAAGAAGCGAGCATGTGCGATCCGGCATCGCGTCGCAGAACTCTTCGCTGATGTACGCCGAGAAATGCACCGCGGCGCGCCGGTTGAAGCCCACGTGCTCTACGTGGGGCGGGATCCAAAAGCCCATGTGTGGGGGCGCGAGCAGATGCTGCCCCGCGAGCCGCAACTCGGTAACGCCACTGAAGGAATATACGAACTCTCCCCACGGATGCCGCATCACCGGGTATGTGGCGTTGTCTGGCATGCTCTCTAGCCGGAAGTAGATCGGAGCGGGCAGCTTATCGCTAAAGGGCGGATGGCGCAGGTGCGGCGCGCTCTGGGCTGGGGTCATGGCTGGCGGTCCGGGACGATTGTTTGGCGTATCTTCGCTATATATAGGTAATCGGCCAGTCTAAACAGGGCTCATGATTTGCCTGCCAAGGTGCGCCCATGAAACGACCCATTGATACCACCGCCATCGCCGTGATGATCCTGCTGTGCCTGATCTGGGGGCTGCAGCAGAGCGCAATGAAGATCGTCGCGGACTCGGTCGATCCAATGCTGCAGATCGGCCTTCGTTCGGCCTGTGCCGCGTTGATTGTCCTGGCGCTGAGCCGGGTGTTTCTGCGCGACCGCTGGCACCGCGGGCTGTTTCTCGGGCCCGGCCTGCTTGCGGGGGCGCTCTTCGCGCTCGAGTTCCTGCTGGTTGCCGAGGGGCTGCGCTGGACCACGGCTTCGCATATGGCGGTATTTCTCTATACCGCACCGATTTTCGCGGCGATTGGCCTGCATGTGGCGCAGCCCGACGAACGCATGGGGGCGGTGCAATGGGTCGGGGTGGCGATCACCTTTGTCGGCGTCGCTGCGATCTTCGTGCTCCCCGAGCTGCGCGGGCCGGGCGCCGCGCTGACCCCCGGGCTGGTCCTCGGTGACGTGCTCGGACTGGCTGCGGGCGTCTGCTGGGGGATGACGACCGTGGTGATCCGCACCACCCGCGTCTCCGAGGCGCCGCCGGCGCAGACGCTCTTCTACCAGTTGGTTATCGCGGGGGCAGCGGCGCTTGGCTTCTGCACACTGACGGGGCGGCTGTCGCTCGAACCGACGCCTGCGGTGATGGTCAGCCTCTCATTCCAGACGATAGTTGTCTGCAGCCTCAGCTTCCTCGTCTGGTTCCGCATGCTGCAGATTTACCGTTCTTCGCGGCTCGGGGTGCTCAGCTTTATGACCCCGGTCTTCGGCGTGGTCAGCGGAGCCGTCCTGCTGGGGGACGCTCTGACATCGGAGTTTCTTCTGGGGGGCGCGTTAGTGCTTGTCGGCATGATCGTCGTGCAGGCGCAAGAGTGGATCATCAGCCGCCGGGCGCTGCGCGCCGACCGGGTGCCAATGTGTGAGCGTGCCTGACCGGTAGGAAGATGAGCTGAACCCAGCAGGTGGTCCGGGTGAAATGCTGATGCCGGCTGACCTTCGATCTACTGGGCTGAAGAGCTTAGGCGCAGGTACTCGATATCCGAGCGCACTATGCGGTCGTTCCTTGTTGTAGCACTCACGCTTGTGCATCGCCGGCAGGTAGCATTGCGATGTCTCGTGCTTATCCAGACGCCGCTAAGCGTTGTATCCGGTTTCTTCCTGACGAAACAGCGGCAAGCGTTTTCGGTTGCGCAGTGCCGCAGTGCGTGAGCGATCGCGAAGCCCTAGGTGCAGATTCTCGGCAATGCGGCGTCGGTCGACCTCAGAGCGGACGAAGTCGCCAGTCGTGCCGTTGCGTCTTCTCTCCCGCAGGTTACAGTCCGTCGAGGCGGAATACAGAGGCGGGAGCAGTGGGGCGAGACGAGATCATTGAATCCTATCAGGGGTATATCGCGTGTTTGAACAGGCAGGGCTGGCAGGATCTTCATCTCTATGTCGCCGACCAGGTGCAATACAACGGGGTCTCGATCGGTCTCGACGGCTACGCAAACATGCTCGTTGCGGACTTCCGCGCGATACCCGATCTCCATTTCAACATCGCAGGTCTTGTCTGCGACCCGCCCATGATTGCCAGCCGCTTGGCATTCGACTGCACCCCGGTAGGCTACCTCTTCGGAATGGCAGTGAACGGCAAAAGGGTTCGCTTTGACGAGAACGTGTTTTACGAGTTCCAGGATCGAAAGATACAGAACGTCTGGTCCGTCATCGACAAGACAAGTATTGCCGCGCAAATCTGACACATTGCAGGCCGGCATGGGCTCGAAGTTCTCCCCTGGCACGCGGTACGCCAACGACCGTAGCGGGTCGCAGCCCTGAGCGTGGCATCTTGAGCCTGAGGATTCAGGGAGCTCCCCCAAAAAACGCGCTGCCGTTTCGTCCCTTCCGCAACAAAACGAAAGAAGTAGGCATGGCACCAGAAGTTTTGCAGATACCGCACGGTAATGAGATGTTCGAAGGCTATCGGGCGGCGTTCGAAAAATACGGTTTCTCTCCCGCCGTCAAATCGCGAGGGTTCCTGTTCATCTCCGGGCAGGTCGGTGCTCGTCCGGATGGAAGTGCCCCAGAAGACGTCGCCGGCCAATCCGAATGGGCCCTGAAACGCATCAAGGAACTCCTGCGGATCGCCGGGCTGGATCTGAGCGATCTAGTCGACGTCACCAGTTATCACGTGGACATCGAAGAGACGCTTTCTGACTTCATGGAAGTCAAACAGCGCTTCATCAAGAGCCCGTTCCCTGCCTGGTCAATCATAGGCATCTCTGGGCTGAGCCGGCCCGAACTCAAAGTCGAGATAAAGGCGGTCGCTGCCCTGCGAGAATGAACGCCGGCTTTGATCGAGGTGTGGTCATCCGGCCAGATCAACGCCGCGGTCAGCTAAGGGCGCATCAGGCCAATAACCTGGCAAGGAACGACGCGGCCCAATGCCTAGTGTATCAGGACTGACTGCGGCGGATAGCGGACGCGTTCGGCGAGATGGGCGGTCGGAAAATAGGAGGGGGGTGGGAGTGCGGCGACCCCAAGGGAGGAGGAGAGGGGCCGCCGCTGAAATGCGGGGCTCAGGGAGGAGGAGAGAGTCCGGCAAATTCCGCCAGCACGTCGCCGTGCTGTACTCCCCAGATAGGAATTGCCGCGGCGCAGCGCAAGCTTTCCCGACGCAAATCTGGCCTGCGCAAGATGCATGGCAGGTTCGGCACCGAGATTTCATGCATGAGCGCGGCTTTGGGGGCTCGGCTCACGGCTTGGGTCCAGATTTTCAGGTCAGATCGTGGACGCCTGTGGCGGGCACCGGGCACCGAGACCGCATTGTCGGCACCGCCCGCTCAGCGCGGGCGATGCACATGGGCGCATTGGATGAAGCCGAAGGCGACCATCAGCGCGATCATCGCCGAGCCGCCGTAACTGACCAGCGGCAGCGGCACGCCGACCACCGGCAGCATCCCCATGACCATGCCCATGTTGATGAAGAAGTAGAGAAAGAAGGTCATGACCATGCCGAGCGCCAGGAGCGAGCCGAAGCGGTCGGTGGTGCGCAGACCCGTCGCCGTGCCGAAGACCAGCGTCAGCATGTAGAGGCCGAGCAGGCTTGCCGTGCCGAGAAAGCCGAGCTCCTCGCCGATGGCGGTGAGGATGAAGTCGGTGTGCTTCTCGGGCAGGAAGTTGAGCCGGGTCTGGGTGCCCTGCATGAAGCCGCGCCCCGACCAGCCCCCCGAGCCGAGCGCGATCTTGGCCTGCGCGATGTTGTAGCCGGCGCCGAGCGGGTCGCTCGTGGGGTCGAGGAAGGTGTCGATGCGCCGGTACTGGTAGTCCTTCAGAAGCTGCCAGGGCGTGCCGCGGCTCTCGATCACCAGCGCCACCAGCCCGCCGATGCCGCCGAGGACCGTCGCGAAATAGAGCCAGTGGACCCCGGCGAGGAACATCACCGCGCCGCCGCCCGCGACCACCAGCAGCGCGGTGCCGAGGTCGGGCTGTTCGAGGATCAGCGCGGCGGGCAGCAGGATCAGCGCCACCGGGATCGCCAGCCACAGCGGGTGCGACACGCGCGAGACCGGCAGCCAATCGTAATAGGCGGCGAGCACCATGACGATGGCGATCTTCATCGGCTCCGAGGGCTGCAGGCGGATCACGCCGAGATCCACCCAGCGCTGCGCCCCGCCGCCGGCAAAGCCGATGAGATCGACCAGCAGGAGCAGCAGCAGGACCCCGAGGTAGAAAAGGAACGAGACACTCCGCCAGACCCAGATCGGGGTCATGGCGACGGCCAGCATGACGCAGAGCCCGAGCCCGAAACGCTTGACTTGGGACGCCATCCAGGGCTCCGCCGAGCCGCCGGCGAGCGAGTAGAGCGTGAGAAAACCGACGCAGGCGATGGCGGTCAGCAGGACGGCGAGCGGCCAGTTGAGATGAAGAAGTTTGCGAAGCCCCCTGGGCTCCGCCCTGTGGGTGCTGATGAGGTAGGACATGGCCGATCTGCTCTGGACAAGGGTTTGGGCCCGCCCGCTCTTGCGGGCGGGTCGGCGAGCCGGGGCTCAGCTGTGGGTTGCGGCCAGCGCGGCCTCGCGCTCCTCCCGGCTGCGCCGGTCGACGCCGAGCATCAGCACGATGTTCTTGGCGACGTAGATCGACGACCATGTGCCGATGACGATGCCGAAGGTGATCGCGAAGACGAAGCCGCGGATCACGTCGCCGCCCAGCACCAGCAGCGCGATCAGCGCCACCAGAGTGGTCAGCGAGGTCATCAGCGTCCGGCTCAGCGTCTCGTTGGCCGAGAGGTTGAGCAGCTCGCGCAGCGGCATCTGGCGGAACTTGCGCAGGTTCTCGCGCACCCGGTCGAAGACCACCACCGTGTCGTTGATCGAGTAGCCGAGGATGGTCAGCAGCGCCGCGACGATGGTCAGGTCGACCTTCAGCTGGAACAGCGAGAAGACCCCGAGCGTGACCACCACGTCATGCACCAGCGCCGCCACCGCCCCGACCGAGAACTGCCATTCGAAGCGGAACCAGACGTAGACGAGGATCCCCGCCGTCGCCGCACCGACCGCCAGCAGGGCCATCCAGAGCAGTTCCGCGGACACCTTGCCGCCGATCGTCTCGACCGAGGTGAAGGCGATGCCCGGATCGGTCTGGCGCAGCGCGTCCTGCACCTTGGTCAGCGTCTCCTGCGAGAGCGCGGCGTCGCCGCCCTCGGCGCCAATGCGGATCGAGACCACCTGCTGGTCGGGCGCGAAGGTCGGGTCGAAGACCTCGGTGATCACCGCCTCCTGCATGCCGATCCCGGCCAGCGCTGTGCGGTAGGCGCCGATGTCGAGCGTCTGGTGGGTCTCGGCGCGGAGACTGGTGCCGCCCTTGAAGTCGATGCCGAGGTTGAGCCCCATGCTGGCGATCAGGAAGACCGAGACCACCACCGCCAGCGCCGAGGCCCCGAAGGTGGCGTATTGCGCGCGGAAGAAGTTGATCGAGGTCTTCTCGGGCAGGCGCGATAGCAGGCCGGTCATCCGCAGCGTCCGCGGCTTACGCCATTCCAGCCAGCTTTGCAGCACCAGCTTGGTGACGAAGATCGCCGTGAACATCGAGGTCAGGATGCCGAGCCCCATGGTAACCGCGAAGCCGCGCACCGGGCCCGAGCCAAGCCAGAACATCAGCCCGGCGGTTAGCAGGCCGGTGAGGTTGGAGTCGAGGATGGCCGAGAAGGCGTTGTCGAAGCCCTTGCCGACGGCCCGCCAGACCGATTTCTCGACCTGCAGCTCCTCGCGGATGCGCTCGAAGATCAGCACGTTGGCATCCACCGCCATGCCCATGGTCAGCACGATCCCGGCGATGCCGGGCAGGGTGAGCGTGGCGCCGATGGCCGACAGCAGCCCCAGCAGCATCGCCATGTTCATGCCGAGCGCGAAGGTGGCGACAAGGCCGAAGCCGCCGTAGCTCAGCACCATCAGCGCACAGACCGCGACCAGCCCGACGACGGCGGCGCGGGCGCCGGCGGTGATGCTGTCCTGCCCGAGCTCCGGCCCGATGGTCCGTTCTTCGAGGAACTGCAGCTCGGCGGGCAGCGCACCGGCGCGCAGCAGGGTCGAGAGCTCGGTCGCCTCTTCGACGGTGAACTGGCCGGTGATGATGCCGGAGCCGCCGGGGATGTGGCTCTGGATCACCGGGGCCGAGAGCACCTTGCCGTCGAGCACGATGGCGAAGGGCTCGCCGATATGGGCGGCGGTGAAGTCGCCGAAGGCGCGGGCGCCCGAGCTGTCGAAGCGGAAGGTGACCGCGGGGCGGCCGTTCTGGTCAAAGCTGGGCTGGCTGTCGGTCAGGTCCTCGCCGGTGACCACGGCACGCGGATCGAGGTTGTAGCTCTGCTCTGGCTGGCTGGCAGAGGGCAGGGTGATCGCGTCGGGCCCCGCATCCCCACCAGCTCCGAGCACGGCGTTGAACGAGAGCTTCGCGGTGGTGCCGATGAGGCTCTTGAGGGTCTCGGCGCTGTCGATGCCCGGCACCTGGATAAGGATGCGGTCCTGCCCCTGGCGCAGGATGGTGGGCTCGCGGGTGCCAGCCTCGTCGATGCGGCGGCGGATGATCTCGAGACTCTGCGCCACGACGCGGTCGGTCAGCTCGGAGCGCCCGGCCTCGGTGTAGCGCAGGACCAGCGTGCCGTTCTCGTCCACGGCCTCGATATCGGACTGCCCCGCTCCGGCGAGCGTCGAGACCGGCGAGGCGAAGCTGCGCGCGGCCTGCATCGCGGCATCCATGCCCTGCGGCTCGGAGATCGAGACGCGCAGCTCACCTTTGGGGGCATCGAGCCGGCGCAGCGTGCCGACCTGCGCGCGCAGCTCCCGCAGCGCGTCGCGCAACTCGGGCCAGAGCCCGTCCATGCGCTCGCGGGCAACGCCCTCCACGTCGACCTCGGCCAGCAGATGCGCGCCGCCGCGCAGGTCGAGCCCGAGGTTCACGAGGTCGGAGGAGAGCCAGCTTGGCCAGCCGTCGGTGCGTGAGACGGGGGCTGTGGTGCCCGTCGCGGTCCCTGCGGCGAGGTCGTTGTGCTGCTCGACGCGGGCGTAGAAGGCGTTGGGCAGGGCGAGCCAGAGGCAGAGGAGGCAGACGCCCCATATGCCGAGGCGTTTCCAGAAAGTTGGTCTTTGCATGATGGTTCCCGGACAGATCCCGATGCCGGAGCAACAAGGGACGTGTCGTTATGTCTTGGTGAGAAGAGAGGTTCGGAGGAGTTGCCCCGGCGCGGGCGCTGATGCGGCCAGCGGCAGATGGGGCTCAGGAGATCATGGGATCATGCAAAGGGAGGGGCGCGCGGCGGATGGGCTGGGCAACCCCTCTCGCCTGCAAGGGCGCAGGCGGGCGCGGAAAACGCGCATCGCGCCGACGCGCGGGGCGGCGCCTGATGAGATGGCTGGGGCGGCATTGCGCGCAGCCAGAGCGGGTCGGGTCCCGCGGCGTCGATGGTGCGCAGGCTTGCGCGTTCGGCTGCGGCCGGTGGCAAAATGCCCTGCGGCCCGGGGTGGGCCGGGCCGTCGATCGTCGCCTCGGCGGCCAGGGCGCCGGCCAGTGGCATGTGCGGCGAGGGATGCGCAACGACGGCAGACAGCACGACAAGAAGGGCGACGAGCGCCCCGATCCTGGCGGCAATCCGCGTGACCCCGCTCCTCATGGTGCTGGTCTCACAAACAAGGCTCAGCGCCGCGGGAGCCGCGGTGCGACAGAGTGGCGACAGGTTTCCTGCCCGATGTCATGAGAGCTCCTCGCGGCTGACCAGCAGCTTGTCGATGCGCCGCCCGTCAAGGTCGACGACCTCGATCCGCCAGGCGCGCCAGTCCAGCACCTCGCCGACCTGCGGCAGGCGGCCCATCTCGTCGAGCACCAGCCCGGCGACGGTGGAATAGGCGCGGCCCGGCGTCAGCGTCACGCCGAGATGGTCGGCGAACTCGTCCACCGGCATCGCGCCCGCCACCAGCATCGAGCCATCGGCGCGGATGACCAGCTCCTCCGCCTCGGGCGCGGCGCCGAAGTCCCCGGCGATGGCCTCGAGCACGTTCATCGGCGTCACGATCCCCTCGAAATGGCCGTATTCGTCGTAGACCAGCACCATGTGCGCGGGCGTGCCGCGCAGCGTCTCGATGAGGTCGAGCGCGGGCATCCCGTCGCGCACTACCGGCGCCTCGAGCAGGCGCGCGCGCGGGTCGAGGCGCCTGCCATCGGGGCTCAGCAGGTCATGCGCTGCCAGCACGCCGATCACCTCGCCGTCGGGGCCGTCGCGCACCGGCATCCGGGTGAGCCCGCTGTCGCGCAGCTGCGCAAGAAGCCGGGCGGGCGGGTCGGTCAGGTCGAGCAGGGCGACCTCGTGGCGCGGGGTCATCAGGTCGCGCGCGGCACGGTCGGCGACGCGCATGACCCCGGCGATCATCTGCGTCTCGGCATGTTCCAGCACCCCGGCGCTGCGCGCCTCGGTCAGCACCTGCCGCACCTCGGCGTCGCTGACGTCGGAGCCGCGGTCGCCGGACTGGCCGAGCAGCGCGAGCACCGCCTTGCCCGAGCGGTCGAGCAGCCAGACCAGCGGCGCGGCGACCAGCGCGATGCCCCGCATCAGCGGCGCGACGCGGGTCGCCACGGCCTCGGGGGCGCGCAGGGCGATCTGCTTGGGGACCAACTCGCCGACGATCAGCGACAGGTAGGTGATGACCACCACCACCCCGCCGACGCCGAGCGACTGCGCCGCCGCGGGCGAGAGGCCCCAGCCGCTGAGGCTGGCCGCCAGCCGGGCGCCCAGCGTGGCACCCGAGAAGGCGCCCGAGAGCACCCCGACCAGCGTGATGCCGATCTGCACCGAGGACAGGAAGCGGCCCGGATCCTCGGCAAGCCGCAGCGCGGTGGCGGCGCCGCTGCGCCCCTCCTCGGCCATGACCTTCAGCCGCGCGGGCCGGGCCGAGACGATGGCCAGCTCGGACATGGCGAGCAGGCCGTTGACGAGGATCAGCGCCAGAACAATGGCAATCTCGAGATACATGGGCGGTTACCGGGCCTCGTTTGCGGGGTGGGTGTGGGGGCCGGTCTCGGGCGGGGTGCCGGCATCGCCGCCGGTCTTCCACAGCGAATAGACCACGCCCACGGTCAGTATGGCGAAGGTGATGCCCAGCGACCAGACCGGCGGGAATTTCTCCCAGCCCATCAGGTCGGCGATAAAGACCTTGGAGCCGATGAACACCAGCAGCACCGACAGCGCGTATTTCAGGTAGGTGAACCGCCGCAGGATCGCCGACAGCGCGAAGTAGAGCGCCCGGAGTCCGAGGATCGCAAAGATGTTCGAGGTGTAGACGATGTAGGGATCGGTGGTGATGGTGAAGACCGCCGGCACCGAGTCCACCGCGAACACCAGATCCGCCAGCTCGATCACGATCAGCGCCAGCAGCAGCGGCGTGGCGTAGCGTATGAGCTTGCCGGTGGCGGGGTCGGGTTTGCGCACCGTGAAAGCGTGGCCGTGGATCTCATCGGTGACGCGCAGCCGGCGCTTGAGGAAGCGCACCACGGGGTCGCTGGCAAGGTCATGCTCTTCCTCGCCGCCGGCAAACAGCATCTTGATCCCGGTGAGGATCAGGAAGCTTGCGAAGACGTAGAGCACCCAGTGGTACTGCTCGACCAGCGTCGCGCCGAGGCCGATCATGATGCCGCGCAGCACGATCACCCCGAGGATGCCCCAGAACAGCACCCGGTGCTGGTAGGCGGCGGGGATGGCGAAGAAGCCGAAGATCAGCGCGATGACGAAGATGTTGTCGAGCGCCAGCGTCTTTTCCACCACGAAGGCGGTCAGGTACTGCGCCGCCGGCTCGGTGCCCAGCTGCCACCACACGAAGCCGCCGAAGGTAAGGCCGAGCGTGATGTAGAGCGCCGAGGTCTTCAGGCTTTCGGCGACGCCGATCACGTGGTCGTCGCGGTTGAAGACGCCGAGATCGAGCACCAGCAGCCCGATCACGATGGCAAGGAAGGTCAGCCACATCCACAGCGGCTGCCCCAGAAACAGGGTAAGAAGGATTTCCATAATGGACCTCATCGAAGAAACGAGGCTCGAGGTCCGCGGGGGGTCGTCTGGCGATCCGGGCCGGGCATCGAGCGCTCTCGATGCGGTCCGACATCACGTGCGCTTTGGCGCTCGCCAGAGGGGCCCGGCCCGCGGGTCTCGAGGTGGGAGTGACGGAGCGGAAGAACAAGGGCGCCGCGTGGGCATTTCTGCACGCGCGGTGTTGCGGGGGCGGGGGTCAGAGCGGCCATAGCAGCGCCACCGCCTTGAGCAGGGTCCAGAGCACGCCCCAGACCAGCGCGACCGAAAGCCCGGCCACGGCAAAGCCGAGCAGCAGGCACAGCCCGTCGCGTTCGAGCAGCCCCAGCGCGAAGAGGCTGATCGCCAGCGCCGGCAGCATGTTGCCCAGCGGGATCGGCAGCAGCAGGATCACCGACAGCCCAAGGCAGACAGCGCCGGCGGCGCGCATCGCGAGCGGTGTGGTCATCAGCGGCAGCCGCGGGCGCAGCAGCCGTTCGGCGCGCTCCAGCAACGGCACGACGCGGGCGATCAGCGCGCGGAAGCCCGCCGCGCTGGTCGACCGCTCGAGGATGATCCGCGGCAGCCAGGGCGGGCGGCGCAGCATCAGCTGCCACGAGAGGTAGACCAGCGGCCAGCCAAGCAGCCCCGACACCCCGGGCGGCATCGGCACCACGTTGGGCAGGGCGAAGACCAGCATCAGTGCCGCGCCGCTGCGGCCGGCGAGCAGGGTCAGCAGGTCGCCGATCGAGACGCGCTCGGCGGCGGTTCCGGCCGGCGCGAGCCCGGCGCCGGCGCTGTGGCCGAGCAGCAGCACCGAAAGCGGCACCTTGGGGGGCGGGGCGCGCATCATGCCGCGTTGCCCCGCGCCGCGCTGCGGATCCCCGGCGAATCGACCAGCTCGGCCAGTCCGCGGGCCACCTCGATGTCGCCGCGCACGATGTGATCGACGCCGCTGTCATAGAGATGCGCCACCTCGCCCTCGGCATCGGCACGGCCAAGGATCTCGATCTGCGGGTTCGCTTCGCAGGCGCGGCGCGCCAGCGTCCCGGCCTCGAGCGCGCTGGGGATGGTCAGCACCAGCACCCGCGCCGTAGCGATGTTCGCCCGCGCCGGCAGCGTCTCGTCCTGAGCGAGCCCCACAAGCGCCGCATGGCCCGCGGCGCGCGCCTCGGCGCAGCGCTCGGGCTGGTCGTCGATCACCAGCACCTGCCCGCCCTCGCGCGCCAGCGCGGCGGCGACCTGGCTGCCGATCCGCCCGTAGCCGACAAGCACCACGTGATCCGCAAGCTCGGCGGCGGCATCGGCGGGCGGCACCTCCGGCACCGGCGCGCCCTCGGGCAGCTCGGGCTGGCGCCGGCGCGCCAGCCAGTCGGTGCCGCGGAACAGCGCCGGATTGACGAGGATCGACAGCATCGCGCCGCCGAGGATCAGGTCCTGGCCCTCGGTCGGCAGCAGCCCGAGGCTGGTGCCCAGCACCGCGAGGATGAACGAGAACTCGCCGATCTGCGCAAGGCTGGCGGCGATGGTCAGCGCGGTCTGCCGGTCATGCCCGAAGCTGCGGACGATGCCGTAGGCGACAAGCGATTTGGCACCGACGATGATCGCCACGGTCGCGGCCAGCGCCAGCGGCGCCTCGATCAGCGCGCGGGGATCGAAGAGCATGCCGACCGAGACGAAGAACAGCACCGCGAAGGCATCGCGCAGCGGCAGCGTGTCCGAGGCGGCGCGGCTCGACAGCGGCGACTCGGCCATCACCATGCCGGCGAAGAAGGCGCCAAGCGCCAGCGACACCCCGAAGAGATGCGCCGAGCCGAAGGCGACCCCCAGCGCGATGGCCAGCACCGCCAGGCTGAACAGCTCGCGCGAGCCGGTGCCGGCGACGTATTGCAGCGCGCGCGGGATGACCCGCCGGCCGACGATCAGCATCAGCGCGACGAAGCTGACCACCTTGAAGCCGGTCAGCAGCAGGGTCGCGAGGAGGGGGCTGAGGCCGAGCGCACCGGACAGGGCAGAGCCCTCCACGGCGGCCGGCATCGGGGCGGTGCCGCCGAGCAGCCCGGCGAGCGGCGGCAGCAGCACCAGCGCGAGGACCATCACCAGATCCTCGACGATCAGCCAGCCCACGGCGATGCGGCCGCGCTCGGTCTCGATCAGCCGCCGGTCCTGCAGCGCGCGCAGCAGCACCACGGTCGAGGCGACGGAGAGCGCGAGGCCGAAGATCAGCCCGCCGCCCCAGCCCCAGCCGAGCCCCCAGCCGAGCGTGGCGCCGACCAGCGTGGCGGCGAGGATCTGGCCGATGGCGCCGGGGATGGCGATCGCCTTGACGTCGCTCAGATCCTTCAGCGAAAAATGCAGCCCGACCCCGAACATCAGCAGGATGACACCGATCTCGGCAAGCTCCGAGGCAAGGTGCTGGTCGGCGACATAGCCGGGGGTGAACGGGCCGATAAGAACGCCGGCCAGCAGGTAGCCGGCGAGCGCAGGCAGCCGCAGTCGCTGCGCGGCAAGGCCTAGGAGGCATGCGAGCACGAGGCCCGCAACGATGGTTGCGATGAGAGGGGTGTCGTGAAGCAAGTTGGGATGCCTTTGACTGGAAGCGTCGACATAGAGCGAGACAACTGCGCGGGCGTAGGGCCGGGCGCGCAATGGTCAACGCGGGCACCCCGGCGCCGGAGCTCCGCCAAAGGCGGCGCGCCAACGCAGTTCACCCGGCCCGCGCGGGGCGGGTCGGGGTTTCGGATGTCAGGCTTGCGGAGGGCTTCTTGCGCGGGGTCTGCCGGGCGGCAGCCCCTCGGCCAGCGGCGGCGCGCGCGGCGCGGCCAGCAGCAGGTAGCGCGGCGGCGGCGTCAGCTCGGGGAGCGCCGGCAGCGCCCCCGCGGCCGGCGCCGCCGCGCGCGGCTTGTGATGGTCGATGAGCGAGATCGCCGGCGCGAGAATGGCCGCATCCGCAGTGAGCGTGGTGCGCACCGCTGCCGATAGCTCGGCCCGCTCCTGTGCCAGGCTCTGCCCCTGACTGCGCGCCGAGACATTAGCCTGCATGAGCCCGATCGCTACGATCAGGCTGCAGAGCAGCAGGCGGAAGGTGGGGGCAAGGCGGGACAGGATTGCAGACATATGTTGTGGAGATGGGCGCGGCGGCGGTCAATGCAATGGGCGCATCATCGCTGGGGAAAAAAGTTTTGGCGCGCGAGGCTTGGATACCAAAACGTCATGGACGCCGGGTGCGCCGCGGATGCGCCGGGGCTGCATGCACGCGGGGGTGCAGTTCGCCCTGCCGCGAGACGCGGGGGTGCGGGGCGCCCTTGAGGGCGTCGCGCTGGTGGGCAGACACCGCTTCAAGGCGCGGGTGACGCGGGGCTGCCGATGTCGCGGTGACATGGAGCGAGCCGGAGGTCTCTCCGCTGGGGTGTCGCACTTCGTGTTCGGGAAAGGGTCTTTTGGGCATCGTCATTTAGTGAGGCAGCATGGTCCGGGCCTCGGACGCCACCGGCTACAATCAGCGCTGCCTGTGGAGAGAGGTCCCGTCACGAATGAGGCGCACTTCCCGAAAAAGGAAAGTGCGCCTCTGATCGTCCATACCGTGAGTGGATATGTTGCCAACCAGAGGCAGCATCGCCGACCTCCCCTTCAAGGTGTGCGTGTCTTCAACCTGATGAAGTCTGGGCGTGTTTCCGCCTCACGCGAAGGTCGCGTCGGGGAACCTCGCGCGCATCTCGGTACATGCTTGGGCGGTTTGTTCGCTGTAGCGGAGTTGTATGCTGCATTGGCTTGCGAGCGCCAAGGCCGGGCCGCGACACACTATGGCAACGTCGACGCTTTTTCGCGCACGCCAGGCTGGGCGGTCCCGCCATAGTGATCCTGACCTCGAGCCCATTCAGCGCTAATCAGGTGGGCATGACGATGAGGTCGGCTCCGTCCTGTGCTGGTTTGTGGATGCACTTGGGAAGGCACCTGACGCGACGGGACTGCGGCGAGGAATGGGAGACAAGGTATCGGTCGCTTGCGAGGTGGCGGGCTGGCCAGCAAGTGGAACATCGACGCAGCAAGGAACGGAACCCAGCGATGGTTCGCATCCAAGTGGCGACGGGTTCCGCCAGCCCTGAATATTTTGACCGGGTCGACCCGGACGTCCTTCTGTCGACCTATCGACTTGCCCGGACCCGTTCGCCACTCAGGCCGTCGGCACGCAGATCCTTAGCTCCATCTGTATCCTTCAGGTGCTCTTCGATGGCTGCGAGGCGCCGGATGACCTCATCGCGGTAGGTGTCCGTGGCGGCATTGCTCTCCTCGGCATGGGCGTCCTGCATCGAATTGACGATGAGGCCGACCACGAGGTTCACCACTGCGAAAGTTGTAATCAGGATGAAGGGCACGAAGAACATCCATGCCTCGGGGTGCACCTCCATTACCGGACGGACGATGCCCATCGACCAGCTCTCCAGCGTCATGACCTGGAACAGCGTGTAAAGGGATTGGCCCAGAGATCCGAACCATTCGGGGAAAGTTGCGGCAAACAGCTTGGTCGCAATCACGGCGGCGATATAGAAGATCACCCCCATCAGCAGAAACACCGAAGCCATCCCAGGTAGTGCGGAGATGAATCCTTCCACCACCCGGCGTAGCGTCGGCGCAACCGAGATCACCCGGAGCAGACGGAGAATACGGAGCGCGCGCAGCACCGCGAGCCCTCCGGTGGCCGGGGCAAGGGCGATGCCAACCACCAGAAGATCGAAGACGTTCCAAGCATCGCGAAAGAAGCGCAATCCGCGCGCGTAGAGCTTGGCAGCGAGCTCAGCCACGAAGATCGCAAGACAGACCGTGTCTAGCCCGACGATCAGGTCGCCAGCGACGTTCATCACCGTCCCGGAAGTCTCGAGCCCGAGAATGATCGCGTTGAATAGGATCACCCCCATGATCGTGTAACGCGTTGTAGGTCGGTCGAGAAAATCGGAAATGGTCTGGCGCATCCTGCGTCGGCTCCCTGTGAAATCCTGAGGCATCTAGGTTCGGCGGAGGTGATGTGCCAGCCCGAAGGAACGCATCGCCGCTTTGGTGTGATCACGATTGCGAGGAATGGCTTGGCAATCTGTCGCGGGAAGCCGCGTAGCAGTGCAGGAACCTCGAGGATCGTTGGTTTCCGTCGCATGCGCACAAGATGAGCGAGGAGACCAGTCCCTTTAGCGTGGACCATTTACGACGCTCGAGGTCCGGTAAGATTTAGGCGGTGATGACCCGCGGCCTTTCGCCCCGCATGCTGAGCGACAGCTACGTTGCCGCGCTGGTGGCAGGTCCCAATTCCGCCGCGGTGGGGCATCTTCCCACGACCGGCCATTCGCTGCGGTTGCGAAGCCGAGGCAAAGGCGAACTCACAATTTGCGGGACCTTTCAGCCATTCGCTGCATGTGCTCGTTTCACGCTGCGCCCGCGAAATCTCGAGACAGGGAGAGCTAAGAGCAGTCATTCCCAGCGATCTGCACCTATGGACGCTCAACGAAGGAAGCGGACGGTTAGCACGCTGCTCTGGTGAGGCAGGACAGCGCAGTAACCGGACTTTGCCCGGCTCGGTACGCGCCCCGAAAGCTGCCGTTCAGGCGGGGCGCAGCGATCGGCTTCACCGAGCCCAAAGCGGACCCATACAGCCCCCGGTCCAGATCAGCGGCGGACCAAGAGACCTTAGCTGACGCTTTCAGCATGCAACGGCTCGATCCCGCAGCGCAGGACCGAGCCGTCTTGTCGTCAGGCAGCTTCGGCAGCGGCGACGTCATCTTCGCCGAGATGCTTCTTGAAGAACGGAATGATCTTCTCAAGCGCTAAGCCGACCGGCTCTTCCCGGTCGTAGAGGTCGTAGTGGGACCAATCCTGCAGTTCGACCAGTTTCCGCTCCTTCGATGCCATCGCGCGGCCGTAGATTTCCATGCCGTCCCGATAGGCCCCGAAGGCGCCGACCTTCTGGCCGATGACCACCAACATCGGCTGGGTCATCAGCGTCTCGGCGAAGGCAAACGCATCCCATGAGAGGGTCTTCTGGGCATGGCTGAAGACCATGCGCGTCGCCCCTCCGGGGGCCTGACCGCGCGGCGTCTTGTAGTAGTCCGTCGCCTCGAAGACGTCGCGCTCGGTCATCCCCGCCTCGCGTGCCGCATCAAGGCTGGCGGGCAGCAGTTCATTGACTTGCAGCTCTGCGCCGCGCGCCTCGGCGCTGCGCTGTCCGGCCATGGCGGTCAGTGCGCCGACCGGATCGAAGCCGCTGAAACCCTCTCGGAAGAGGCGACCGAGGTTCACCGGGGTGATCCCGACCACCGCCTTGATCCGTTTCTCGGTCAACGCGGCATTCAACGCGTAGCCGCCACCACCGCAGACGCCGATGACACCGATCCGATCCGCATCGACGAAAGGCAGCGTCACCGCGTGGTCGATCACATGGCTGACGTCCTCGACTCGCTGGCTCGGGCTCTCGGTCCAGCGGGGGCTGCCGCCGGACGCGCCCTGATAGCTCGCGTCGAAGGCAATGACGACGTAGCCCTGCTCGGCGAGCGTCTTGCCGTAGACACTGCCCGAGGTCTGCTCCTTGCAGCTTCCGAAAGGGTGGATGCTGACGATCGTCGGGTAGCGCTTGTCTGCCTTGAAGGCGGGCGGCAGGTGAATGTCCGCCGCGATGTGCCAGGCCATGTCGGGGTTCTGAAATGTCACGCTTTCCATGGTTTGAACTCCTTGGGCGTCAAATTGGCAGAGGCTGCCCCGCTCGCGATCCGGGCGGGGCACGCGTTGTCTGCGGCGGCTCAGGCGCCGAGCTTTTCCTGGAAGAAGGGCGCCAGCACGCTGACCGCCTCATCGACGAATTTCGCGCCGTCGTAGAGGTCCATGTGGTTGGCGCCGTCGACGACGTGGAATGTCTTGTCGCCGCTCGCGGCTCGGGAATATAGGTCGTCGCTCATCCATTTGCTGCCCGCGACACTGCCCGCGACGATCTGCAGGGGCTGGGTCAGGAAGGCCTCGGCGAAGTTGTAGGCGTCGTAGCTGATCAGCTGGGTCAGGCTGCGTGCCAGCCCGTAGCCCGGGGCGGTGGCGCATTGCGCGCGCTGGGTGTGGTAATACTCCCAAGCCTGGCGGAGCTCCTCGTTGGGGGCATCTTCTTCCTTCAGCGGCGCCATCGGGATCTGCGCCAGATCACCGCCGGTGGCGAGTGCCTGTGCATCCGCAGTGCGGGCGGCGGCCCCAGCTTCGAGGAAGGGCAGCGCGTCTGCATCGGCCACGTCATTGTCCCAGCCATTGCGGAACATCGCGCCGATGTTCACCGCGCTGACCGTGCCGACGGCCTTGATCCGGTGATCGTTGATCGCGGCGTTGGCGGTGTAACCGGCACCCGCGCAGATCCCCATGGCACCGATCCGGTCGGTGTCGACGTAGTCCAGCGTGGTCAGGTGATCGATGACCGCGCTGACATCCTCAGTGCGGATGTAGGGGTTCTCGAGCTGGCGCAGGCTGCCGCCGGACTCGCCCTGGTAGGAGGCGTCATAGGCGATGGTCACGAAGCCCTGCTTGGCCAGTTCCGCGGCATAGGTGCCGGCGGTCTGTTCCTTCACGCCGCCGCCGGGGTGCGAGACGACGATGGTCGGGTATTTGGCGCCCTCTTCGAAGCCCTCGGGCAGGTTGATGACAGCCGACATCTCGACGTTCGGGTTGTTGGTGTTGGCGAAGGTGATCTTGGTCATGGTCGTCTCCTTGGGGGTGGGATCGAACCGATCCGCTGGTGATGGAGCCAATATGACGCTTGAGCCGCTCAGTGATTAGACGGTAAGTTCTTCATGGACCTATAAGTGAGGTGATAAATGCGGCGCGAGGATATTGCCGATCTGACGGCCTTCGTGACGGTGGCCGAAGAGGGCAGCTTCACCAAGGCCGCAACCCGGCTGGGCATATCTCAGTCCGCACTGAGCCAGATCGTGCGGCGGCTCGAGGATCGCCTCGGGTTGCGGCTGCTGGCGCGCACGACGCGCAGCGTTGCCCCCACGCCCGCAGGTGACCGGCTGGTCCGGCGCCTTGGCCCGCTGCTGCGCGAGATCGACAGCGATCTCGCCGAGCTGAGCGAATTCCAGGACACGCCGACGGGCAATATCCGCATTACCTCGGTCGAACATGCGGCGAAGACCATCCTCATCCCGGCGCTGGCGGAGGTGCTCCCGGACTATCCCGACGTGAACGTCGAGGTCATCGTCGACTACGGGCTCGTCGATGTCGTGGCCGACAGGTTCGACGCCGGCGTGCGGCTGGGCGAGCAGGTGGCGAAGGACATGATCTCGGTGCGTATCAGCCCGGACATTCCTATGGCGATCGTCGGCGCTCCCGCCTACCTCGCGCAGCATCCCGTGCCGAAGACCCCCGAGGACCTCGTCGAGCACCGGGCGATCAATCTGCGCCTGCCGTCATCCGAGACGATCAACGCCTGGCGGCTGTCAAAGAATGGCGAGGCAAAGCGGGTCCGGGTCGAGGGCGCGCTCAGCTTCAACACCGTCGAGCTGATCCGGAAAAGCGCTCTTCTGGGGCAAGGTCTGGCCTATCTCCCGCGAGACCAGGTCGAGGACGATCTGGCACGGGGCACTCTGAGCCAAGTGCTGGCAGACTGGACGCCTGCGCTGCCGGGGTATCATCTCTACTACCCGAACCGGCGGCACAGCTCACCGGCGTTCCGGCTTGTCGTCGACGCGTTGAAGGTCCGGCTGCGACGGCTCGGCTGATCTGGCGCTGGCCATCTTGCGGCTGTCAAAGACATGGCCGCAGGCGGGACAGCAGCACTCCCCGCGTGGCACCTGCCGCAGCCGGACCTCCGAGAGGATGGCATGGGCGATGTCGCGGCTGATGCCGAGCTCGCGCCGCAGCCGCTCGATCTGGCGGCCTTCCTCGAGGTCGATCTTGCCGTCCTCCAGCGCCAGCCGAAACTCGTTGCGCAGGTGATCGCGGCGGCGGTGCAGGTGATCGGCAAGGCCGCTGGCGATGATACCGGCGGGCAGTGCCGCCATGCCGACGCCGAGCACCGTGATGAACCCGCCGAAGACCTTGCCCAGAGGCGTGATCGGCGTCACGTCGCCGTAGCCCACCGTGGTCAGCGTCACCAGTGCCCACCACATGGCGGCGGGGATCGAGCCGAACTCCGAAGGCTGCGCCTCGTGCTCGACGAGATAGGCGCCGGTCGCCGCGAAGACGAGCAGGATCGTCAGGATCGAGAAGGCGGCCACCAACGCGCCCGCTTCCTCGCGGATCACCGAGATCAGCACCGACAGCGCCGGGGAATAGCGCGTCAGCTTGTAGATGCGGAAGAGCCGCAGGATGCGCAGCATCTGCAGGTCCGAAGTGAAGACGAGCCCGATGAAGAAGGGCAGCACCGCGCCGAGATCGATCAGCGCCATCGGGCTGCGCATGTAGCGCAGCCGGGCGCGCCAAGGCGGCAGCCTGGGTTCACGCTCGGCGCTGGCCCAGACCCGTAGCATGTATTCGACCGAGAAGATCGAGACCGAGATCGTGTCGAAGGCACGGAAGCTGGCGTGATGCGCGGCGTAGATGCGCGGCACGGTCTCCAGCGCCACGGCGATCACATTGGCGATGATCAGCAGGATGAGCGCGACGTCGAGCACCCGCGCCAGCCTCGGCCCGGTCCCGGGGTGTTCGAGCAGCAGATAGGCCCGCCGCCGAAGGCTTTCCTTGCCGTGGCTCACGATGCCGGGGTGGCGCGCAGGTCACGGACTGCGCGGTAGAGCGGCACGCCGATCTGCGAGAAGAGCGCGATGCCCCAGCCGAGGTTGCCGATGATCGCGGGCACGTAGGAGTGGATGAAGAACATGAAGATCGCCATGGCCACCCCGAAGAGCCGCAGACCACCGCTATGGTAGCGCCGGGTCTCGTCGCGGCCCTCGACCAGCAGCTGCAGCACCCAGAGCGCGGCCAGAAACACGGCCAGCCCGATCGTGCCAAGCGCCCCATAGCCCGGCGGATAGGGCTCGAGAAAGCCGACATAGACTTCGCCCGCCAGTGCCACGCCAATGGTCACCGCGGCCCAGAGGATGACGATATGCGCGAACCAGTAGCACAGCATCAGCGGCACCTTGCGTGTCTTCAGCTTGGCCATGCCCGCGCTGTCAAAGTAGATCCACGCCAAGGCAAAGAGCGACAGCCCACCCATGGCAATGTTGAAAAACGTGCCGGGATAGGCCTCGTCGATGCCCTTGTCGGCGAGCGTGACGCAGAGTTTGAAGAAGCCCTCCCCGAGCAGGATCAGCATCAGCAGACCGAAGCGTTCCGACAGGTGGCCAAGCCGAGGCAGGAAGCGCTCGAAGCGCAGCGTGCCGATGCCAGGCAGCAGGTACATCAGCTGGATCATCACGATCCCCGCGCCGAACACCCAGTAGGCCTGCGGCCGCGGCAGGAAGGCGGAGACCGCGAAGACCGCAGCAAGGATGAAGAAGTTCCGTCCCATCTCGGAGGCCAGCGAGGTGCTCTCGGCCCCGAGATGCCGCGCCCGCCAGTAGAGCCATGCGGTGAGCGCCCGGTTAAGCGCGTAGCCGAGCGCGAAGAACGGCCAGCCCCCGTGGGTGATCTCGGGGATCGCCGCGGCGATGAACATCATGGTGACGATCTGCACCGCCATGGCCACGCGGTGCGGGATGTCGGTCGAGATGTAGAGCGAGTTGTAGACCGAATTGTCGGCCCAGGCGAAGAAGATCGCGATGAAGAGGAAGCTGTAGGTCCAGAACCCGGCCCAGTCGAGGTGATGCGACAGGTAGTTCCCGAGCAGGAAGATCGTCACCACATGAACGAGGTCGTAGAAGAGCTCGACCCAATGCACGTGGTTGCTTGCGCCCCCCTCGACATCCAGATGGTGCCGTGGGCGGGTCCAGATCGGAAAGTCTTTGAGCGGCATGTTTTCTCCCTCGCGAAGCGATGTCTGCCCTATAGGGGTAGAGAAGGAGCGGCAGGTCGCAAAACTCTTTTTGGATTGAGGAAGGTGCTAAGCCCGGGCTGACGGCCTGATCCTGACAGCATCGGCGTGACTGCGGATGGGCAATGGCAGCTTTGTCCCGCGCTGCTGCCGCCCCATGCTCTCGGGGTGAAGGTCCGCTTCGCCGCGTAGGCAACTCGGGGCGAAGGTCGCGGAAGGGCTGACACCAGCCGAATGCACGCGCAGCGAGGGAGCCGCTTGGCAAGCACAGATCTGGGTTAGGTGGCGCCTTTCGGCAATGCAGATAACAGCTACCGTCTGACTCGGCATGAAGGAAAGTATCGGTGTTGTGTTGCCGACTCTCTAATTCGGTGTCTGTCCTTGAAACGCATATCCGTGGATACGCGAAGAACTTGGAGCGGGTCAGCTGCGACGGTGATTTAGGGCGCCAAGTATCCAGTAGCTGCCGAGGTAACTGCAGCCTCCTAACAGCACCAAAGCGCCGAGCGCGATATACCGGATGCCTTCCGCTTCCAGCGCGCCGCCGAGCGAGTGTTGCACGCCCGAAACCACACCGCCCAAGACCGCCGAGGCGAGAAGTATCCGTAGAAGACGACGCCGCAACCGGGTGTCGAGCTGTACCGCGGTGCCAAAGGCGCGCGTTCCCCGCCAGAGCTGTAGCGCCATGGTCCAGCCAGCGACCGTGGTGCCGAGCGCGGCGGCAGAGAAGCCTAGGACCGGTGCGAGGCCAAGCGCCACCACCGCATTGACCGCCATCGACCACAGCGCGAAGCGGAACGGGCGGCCTGTGTCCTCGCGCGCGAAATAGAGCGGCTGCAGCACCTTCTGCAGCACGAAGGCTGGCAGCCCCGCGCCGTAGATTGCCAGTGCAAGCGCGGTCGGCCCGACGTCGCTCTCGAGAAAGGCGCCGCGACGGAACAGCACCGAGATCAGCGGCTCGGCCATGACCACCAGGGCGACCGAGGCGGGCACCGTCAGCAGCAGGGCAAGTTCGGCCGCACGGTTGAAGGCGTGGCGGGCTCCCGCCGTGTCGCCCGCCTTGTGCCGCCTCGCGATCTCGGGCAGCAGGACAATGCCGATGGCGATGCCAACGACCCCGAGAGGCAGCTGGTAGAGCCGGTCGGCATTGGTCAGCCAGGCGATGCCGTGCTCGAAGAAGGAGCCGACCTGACGTCCCACCAGCAGGTTGACCTGCACCACCCCTCCGGCCAGCACCGCGGGCGCGGCAACCGCGAGCAGGCGGCGCATGTCGGGGCTCAGCCGAGGGCGGCGCAGGCTCAGCGCAAAGCCCATGCGCTTTGCCGCCAACCAGACCATCGCCAGCTGCGCCAGCCCCGACACCGGGGTCGACCATGCCATCGTTAGCCCCATGTCCCAGCCGCGCCGGTTCGCCAGCAGCATCGCGGCGATTAGCACGAGGTTCATCAGCACCGGCGCGGCGGCGGCGGCTACGAAGCGACCGCCCGCGTTCAGCAGGCCCGAGAGCAGGGCCGTGAGCGAAATGAACAGGATGTAGGGAAAGCAGATACGCCCGTAGATCACTGCAAGGTCAAACCTCTGATCGCCAAGAAAGCCGCTGGCCTGGAGCGCCACCAGCCAGGGCATCGCCAGATGCGCCAGCAGCGACACCGCGAGCACCACGGTGAAGAGACCGGAGTACGCCTCTTCGGCGAAGCCGCGCGGGTTGTCGCCGCCCTCGAGACGCCGCGCGAACATCGGGACGAAGGCGGTGTTGAACGCGCCCTCGGCAAAGAACCGGCGGAACATGTTGGGCAGGCTGAAGGCGACAAGGTAAGCTTGTGCGACCGGTCCGGTGCCAAGGTAGGCGGCGATCATCAGGTCGCGCAGGAAGCCGAAGAGACGGCTGGCAAGGGTCCAACTGCCAACCGACAGGATACCTCGGAGAAGCGGGCTTCTCATCGGGCGGGCAAGACGGGGTGAGGGGCAGGCATGGGGCCTCGTGAGAATCGTGCTCGGCGCGCGGCCCTGAAGGCGGGGTGCCCCGGGCCGCGCTGCGCGCTTGTGCTATCGTGGTGCCGTCGTGCTGTCGAGGATCGCACGGCCGACCGCAGGTGCAATGTCCGCCGAGGGGGCGACGAACCTCCGGACGAAATCGGTGGCGGGACGGTTGCGGATTTCGGCCGGCGCTCCGACCTGCTCGATCCGACCCATCGACATGACCGCGACGCGGTCGGCGAGGGTCATCGCCTCCTCCTGGTCGTGGGTCACGAAGACCGTGGTCAGCCCGGTGGCGTCGTGGATCTCGCGCAGACCTGCCCGCAGCTCGCGCCGCACCCGCGCGTCGAGCGCGCCGAAGGGCTCGTCGAGCAGCAGCATGCGTGGCTCGGTGGCCAGCGCCCGGGCGAGCGCGACCCGCTGGCGCTGGCCACCCGACAGCTGACTAGGGTAACGCGCGGCGATCTGCGGAAGCTGGATCAGTTCTAGCAGGCGCTCGACGCGGCGGGTGATCTCGGCACTGCGGGGGCGCGCGCGGCGTGGCCGGGCGCGCAGGCCATAGGCGATGTTCTCGAAGACGGTCATGTGCCGGAAGAGCGCGTAGCTCTGGAACACGAAGCCGGTGCGGCGCTGCTGCACCGGAGTGCCGGTGGCATCTCTGCCGTCGAGAAGTACCCGCCCGGCGCTTGGCTGTTCGAGCCCGGCAAGGATGCGCAGCAGCGTGGTCTTGCCGGAGCCGGAGGGGCCGAGCAGCGAGACCATGGCGCCTGAGGGGATGGACAGGGATACCGGGTGCAGCGCGGGGGTGGTGCCGAAGCTCTTGGAGATCTCGTCGATGTCGATATGCATGGGGGTCTCCTCTCAATGCCGGCGGGTGGCGGACAGAAGGTCCGCGTGGCGCCATTCCAGCAGGGATTTCAGGGCAAGCGTCAGCAGCGCGAGCGCGGCCAAGAGCGCCGCCATCGAAAAGGCGGCGACCGAGAGATACTCGTTGTAGAGCATCTCGATCATGATCGGCATGGTGGTGGTCTGGCCGCGGATCTTGCCGGAGATCACCGCCACCGCGCCAAACTCTCCCATGGCGCGCGCATTGCAGAGCAGCACGCCGTAGAGCAGCGCCCAGTGGACGTTGGGCAGGGTCACGGTGCGGAACATGTGCCAGCCCGAGGCGCCGAGTGTCAGCGCTGCCTCCTCCTCGGCGCGGCCCTGCTCGGTCATCACCGGGATGAGCTCGCGCGCCACGAAGGGGAAGGTGATGAAGAGCGTCGCCAGCAAGAGCCCGGGGAAGGCGAAGACGATCTTCAGCTCATGCGCCTGCAGCCAGACCCCGAGCCAGCCGTGCGAGCCGTAGAGCAGCACCAGTGCAAGGCCCGCGACCACCGGCGAGACTGAGAAGGGGAGGTCGATGAGGGTGATCAGCACGGCCTTGCCGCGGAAGTCGAACTTGGCGATGGCCCAAGCGGCGGCGAGGCCGACGATGGCGTTGAGCGGCACCGAGACCGCGGCAACGAACAGGGTGAGCCGGATCGCCGACCAAGCGTCGCGCTCGGTCAGCGAGGCGAGCGCGGCGGAGAGCCCGTCGCGCAGCGCCTCGGCGAAGACCACGGCGAGCGGCGCGATCAGCAGCACCAGGGTCAGCGCCAGTACCGCGAGGGTCAACAGGGCGCGGATCGGCGGTGCCTCCGTGGTGACCGGATGTGGCGGGCTGGACTCAGACATGGCGGTTCTCCTCGTGCAGGCTGCGCACTCGGGTCCGTGGAGGCAGGGGGCGGGTGGCGAGGAACAGCGCGGCAAGCAGCGCGCCGGGCAGGGTCAGGTAGGCGAGCAGCACGACCCAGAGCGGCGCGCCCGCGTTCCAGAGTACCAGCGCGATTGCGAGGCCGAGCGTGCCGAAGGCACCGCCGATGGCAAAGCCGCTGCCGGGGGGAAGGCTGCCCGTCCGCACCGTGCCGCGGCAGGCGCACGGCGGGGTCGGGCTAGAGAGGTTTCGTTCAGACATGGCCGATCCTCCTGCGGGTCCAGACCTGTGTGGCGTTAATGAAGAGCAGCATCGCAAACGAGATGCCGAGCATGGCGAGGCCGATGGCGGCGGCCGCGTCGTAGTCGTATTCCTCGAGCCGGATGACGATCAGCAGCGGCGCGATCTCGGTCTTTCCCGGCAGGTTGCCGGCAATGAAGATGACCGAGCCGAACTCGCCGACCGAGCGCGCCAGTGCCAGCGCGAAGCCGGTCAGCAGCGAGGGCGTCAGCACAGGCAGCACCACGCGGCGCAGCGTGCGCAGGCGCGAGCCGCCGAGCGTGGCTGAGGCTTCCTCCCACTCCGGGTCGATCTCGTCGATCACCGGCTGGACGGTGCGCACCACGAAGGGCAGCCCGACGAAGACCAGCGCCAGCCAGATGCCCACCTCTGTGTAGGCGATGCTGATCCTGAAGGGGGCCAGCGCTTGGCCGAAGACACCGCTCGGCGCGTAGAGCGTGGTCAGCGCGATCCCCGCCACCGCTGTCGGCAGCGCAAAGGGCAGGTCCACCGCCGCGTCGATAAGGCGGCGGCCGGGGAAGCGGTAGCGCGTCAGCACCCAGGCCAGTGCGAGGCCGAAGACCAGGTTGAACAGCGAGGCGACCAGTGCCGCACGGAACGACAGCAGCAGTGCAGCGCGCACCCGCGCCGGGGCGAGGTGACCGGAAATCTCCACCGGCCCCATGAGGATGCCCTGCCCGAGCAGCGCCGCGAGCGGCAGCAGCACGACCCCGGTCAGGGTGACGAGCAGGATCCCCATGCCGAGGCCGAAGCCGGGCAGGGGCGAGGCTACGCGCAGCATTAGGCTCACTCCGCGGTGATCTGGTCGAAGATGCCGCCATCGCCGAAGAAGCGTGGCTGCGCCTCGGTCCAGCCGCCAAAATCGGCGATGTTGACCAGCTCGAGGTCGGGGAAACGCTCGATGTCGTCATCCGCGGCCAGCGAGGTGTCCCAGGCGCGGTAGTAGTTGGCGAGCGCCAGCGCCTGCGCCTCGGGGCTGTAGAGATAGTCGAGATAGGCCTGCGCCACTTCGCGCTGCGCCTCGTCCTCGATATTGCCCGGCACCAGCGCCACAGACGGCTCGGCAAGGATCGAGACCGAGGGCACGACGATCTCGAAACTGTCCTCGCCCAGTTCGTCGAGCGCGAGGAAGGCCTCGTTCTCCCAGGCCAGCAGCACGTCGCCGACGCCGCGCCGGGTGAAGGTGGTGGTCGCCCCGCGCGCGCCGGTGTCGAGCACGGGCACATGCTTGAAAAGCTCGGTCACGTAGTCGCGCGCGCTCTCCTCGCTGCCGCCGGGCTGGTTCAGCGCCCAGCCCCAGGCGGCCAGGAAGTTCCAGCGCGCCCCGCCCGAGGTCTTGGGGTTGGGGGTGATCACCTGCACGTCGTCGCGGATCAGGTCGTCCCAGTCGGCGATGCCCTTGGGGTTCCCCTCGCGCACGAGGAACACGATGGTCGAGGTATAGGGCGCGGAATTGTGCGGCAGGCCGGCCTGCCAGTCCTTTGGCAGCACCTCCGAGCGCGCGGCGATGGCGTCGATGTCCGAGGCCAGCGCCAGCGTGACGACCTGCGCCTCGAGCCCGTCGATCACCGCGCGGGCCTGCGCGCCAGAGCCGCCGTGGCTCTGCTCGAGGGTCACGGGCTCGTGGCCCTGCGCCTGCCACCACTCGGCAAAGAGCGCGTTGTAGGCGCGGTAGAATTCGCGTGTGGGATCGTAGGAGACATTGAGCAGCCGGGTCTCGGCGGCCGCAAGGCTGGGGCCCATGACCGCGCTGCTGGCCAGAAGTGCGGCGAGCAGGGGGGCGGGGGTGCGACGGAAGGCAAGGGTCATGTCGGGTCTCTCCTTGAGGGGAAGTCAGGCGGGCAGTTGCCCGGGCCGGGTCACGCGGACCCTCCAATGAGCGGGGTTGCGGCCGCGCATCAGTTCGCGGGCGGCGAAGGCGGGATCGCTGGCGAGCACGGTCAGTTCGCGCCCGCCGACAAGCAGCGGCAGGCCGGTGTCGCGGGCCACGAGATGCAGCACGTGGACCCGGCCTGTGGGCCTGGTGTGAAGAGCGTTCGGCATTCAGGTCCTCCTTTAGGAAACGGGCGGGAACGCCCAATGACCTAAATATCCACCGCCTTAGTCGTGTTTTCGAGAGAAGGGGTTCAGCGTTCTGCGCCGCCTTCGGAGAATTTTATTCTCCGGCGACCGACTGCCGTGACGATCCACTTTCCTGCGCCGCCGTTCCAGGCGCGCCGGTTCCGAAGGTTTTTGCTGCCATCGCAGGATCTTTCAGCAAATCCTGCAGGGTCAGCGATTCGATCAGCAGCAGGTAGCTGTAGAAGACCTCGCCGAAAACCCGGCGCAGCTGGCAGCTCTGCTCGTCGGTGCAATCCTCGCAGCGGCGGTAGGCACGGCGCGAGAGGCAGGGCAGGGGGGCGATGGGACCGTCGATCTGTTGAAGCAGCTCGCCGAGCGAGATTTTCGAGGGCTCGCGGATCAGGAAATAGCCTCCGGAGCGGCCCCGCTTGGCCCCAAGATACCCCGATTTGCGCAGATCGAGCAGAATGTGCTCGAGAAAGCGCTTTGGCGCGCCGGACCGCTGTGCGACCTCCTCGATGGTCAGCGCCGCGCCATCTTCGAGCGCTCCGAGAGCCATGAGAGACTTGAGGGCATACTTGGTCTTTTGCGTGATCATGGGGCCAGTAAATCACCAAATTCACGGCGGGAGAAGTCGTCTTTCCATTAATCACGACAAAGACGGTAGACATATTGTTAAAATGCGACATGCTGAGCCGGTAACCCGAGTCGCAGGAGGGACCCGGATGGAACTCGACCGCATTGACCGCAAGATCGTCGCGACGCTGATGGCCGATGCGACTGTGCCACTGGCACGGCTGGCGGACATGGTCGGCCTGTCGCAGACTCCCTGCTGGAAGCGGGTGCGCAAACTGGAGGATAACGGCGTGATCAGGGGCCGTGTCGCGCTCGTTGATCCCGAGCGTCTAGGGCTCGGCCTGACCGTTTTCGCCGCGGTTTCCGCACCGGAGCAGAGCGCGGATTGGCAGCGGAAGTTCGAAGTCATCGTCGATGCCATGCCCGAGGTCATGGAGGCCTACCAGCTGGCCGGGAGTCACGACTACGCGCTTCGGATCGTGGTGCGCGACATGGTCGAGTTCGAGCGAATCCGCCGACAGATCACCGAGGCGATCCCGGTGCGAGACCTCTCGGTGAACTTCGCGCTGCGGCGGTTGAAGGCACAAACGGTTCTGCCGATCAACACGGTCTCCGCCTAGCTGCGGCGTTCCGAAGCTCTTTCACCGATCCGAGCGGGGGTGTTGAGGTGCTGCCGGAGTGCGTTGACATCCTGCTGGGTCAGCGCATGGCCTGGACCGGCTTAGACCCGCTGTGGGACCTCGGCGCCGAGGGCTTTGATGCGCCGCGCTCTGGACGAAGCGGGCGAGCGGGATGTGCGTCGAGGTCGTGCACGCTCATGTCCAGTCTGAGCCCGTCGAGCCGCTGCCGGTAGTCAAGGCGCTTGGGCGGGAAGCCATAGAGATCGTCGCGAGGCGGCCCCTCGCCATCACCGCTGCCGATGAGGCCGGCGGAGAGGCCGAAGACGGCGGAGAGGCCCGCGCCCTCGCGCGCGGCGAACTCCAGTGCAAGGCAGCCGCCCTGGCTGAAGCCGGCGAGGCTGATCGCGCTACGCGCGAAGCCCTCTTCCTGCAAGGCGTCGATGGGCCACCGCGCCATTCGGTCCGAGACAGGCGTGTGATCTAGCTTGGTCACGGGCACCATTCTTGCGTCCTTGCGGTGTCAATCCCGTCGCTCCTAAAGCCCGGTGGGCGCACCATGTTTCCAAAAGTGGTAAGACCTCTTTCATCAAGGTGAGAGATCCAATCGCTGTGAATATTCTGATTAAATACAACATGATAATCGGAGATCTCTCCGATCTTGCTCCGAGAATATCGGCGAAGCTCGCCAGGGTGTCAGATATTAGTTGGCAAGAAGCCAACCCAGAGGTTCACTTTGGTCAGCTAGGAGGAGGCCAAAGGGATGAGCGAGGGGGATCAGCCTCAATCGCAGAAGGGGACGGATCGCGTCATTGCGTATTTCAAGGACGCTCTGATGTCCGGTGAGCTGCGGGTCGGTGACAGGCTGAAGTCGGAACGCGACCTTGCGAGCGAACTCGAGGTGGGCCGCCCGCTGCTGCGCGAAGTGATCCGCTCGCTCGCCATGCTCGGGATGCTCGACGTCCGCCACGGCAGCGGCACTTACGTGCGGCAGGCCAATCTCGGGACCGTGTCGGACTTCTTCACCTTCTGCCTCGCTCAGCAGCAGGACATGCTCGATGACGTGATGGAAGCGCGGATCGGGATAGAATGCCAGGCGATCCGGCTCGCCTGCACCCGGGCGAACGAGGTGGATCTCGCGCGCATCGGCCAGTGGTTCGGTTCGCTCGTCGACACGCTGGATGATCCCGAGGCGGGGGGGCGGGCGGACTTCATGTTCCACCGCTCCATCGTGGCAGCGAGCCACAGCAGCTCGCTCATCACCCTGTACGGCGCCCTGTCGGAGCTGCTTCGGCGCAGCCACGTACAGCGCCGAAAGACGGTTTATCATGAGCGATCCGTGGTCGGAGACCTCGTGGAAGCACATCGAGAGGTGTTCCTCTCGATCGTTGCGAAGGACCCGGAGGCCGCGGACAAGCGGCTGCGGGAGCACTTCGCCATCGGCGACGAGCTGCGTCGCCGGAGCCTGATCGACAGTTATCGGAAAGGGCTCAGAAAGGCCTAAGACGACAAGCGAAGGGAGGAGAACATGTTCGCTTTTTCTGCTCGGCAGCTTCTGGCTGTCGCGACACTCAGCCTGTGCGCGCTGCCCGCCGCAGCGGCTGAACTGCGGTATGCCCACGTGGGCGCGGAGGGGGATTTCCAGACCCGTTTCGCCGCAGAGGCCGCCGCCGCCATAGAGGAGGAGACCGGCGGCGAGGTGACGGTGCAGGTGTTCCCGGCCAGCCAGCTCGGCAATGTTGCCGAAATGGTGGACGGGGTGCGTATGGGCACGATCCAGATGGGGCATCACGACTTCGCCTCGCTGGCCCGTATCGCGCCGGAGGTTGCGGTTTTCAACGCCCCCTTCGTCTACGAGAACGCTGAGCATGCCATGCGCGCCACCGACCCGGCGAAATCCGAGGCTCTGCAAGAGATTAATGCCCGACTGATCGAAGAAGGCGGGGTACGGATTATCGGTCGTATGTATCGCGGCGCGCGCCACATCTCCTCGAATTTCGAGATCAAGTCGCCGGATGACATGGCAGGCAAGCCGTTCCGCGCCGTCCCGCTCGACCTGTGGGTGTCGATGGTCAAAGGCTTCGGCGCGACGCCGACCCCTGTTGAGGTCTCGGAACTGCCGACGGCGCTGATGACCGGCATGGTGGTGGGACAGGAGAATCCACTGACCATGATTTCGGCCAACAAGCTCAACGAGGTGCAGAGCCACGTCGCAATGACCGGCCACATGCAATCGGTGCTTGCGGTCTTCGTCAACGAGAAGGCGTGGCAGGAGCTCTCCGAAGAGAACCGCGCGGCGATCACCGCGGTGCTTGACGCCAAGGCGATGGAGTCGCTCGGCTGGGCGCAGGAGTCCGAGCAGGCGCTCGTTGAGGAACTCACCGGCAAGGGCATGACCTTTACCACCGAGGAGAATGGCCTCGATCTCACCGCCTTCCGCGAGAAGGTTCTGGCGCAGATCAACGCAGATTTCCCGGATTTCGAGCCGTACATCCAGCAGATCATGTCGATGAAGTGATCAGTCGCGGCGCGGGCACATGACTTGTCCGCGCCGTTTCGACACTTCAAGTGCCCCAGTATTTCCCCAAGTCCCGGAAACCCGGCCTCATGCTCAAGATCCTCCGCATTCTATGTGTTGCCATGCTTGCCTCGCTGATCGGGCTGCCGTTTCTGCAGGTCATCATGCGCGATGTCTTCGGCTCCGCCATCGTTGGCGTTGAAGAGTTGACCCGGTTCCTGCTCATCTGCACCGTCTTCGTCGCATATCCGCTGGTCGTGCGCTCGGGTGAGAACATCGTTATGGGTGAGTTCCGCGCGATGCTTCCGGAACGTGCGCAAAACTGGATGGGGCTTGTCATCACTCTGATGTCGCTCGGCGCCTGCGTCACCATTGCCGTGGTGACCGCGCTGAACATTTCGGACAATCTCCGGAACGCAACGCCCACGCTGAAAATCCCCTTCTGGATATTCCTCGGCGCCTGCTTTGTAGGCTTCGCTGGCGCGGGCATTTTCCACGTGCTTCAGCTGCGCAAGAAGCCGGAACCCAAATCGGTGAGCCTCTGAGATGGGTCTAGTTTTGATCGTCCTGTTCTTGGCGCTCTTCGTCCTGGGTTTTCCCGTCGTCTACGCGATCTTGCTTCCCGGGATCTTCTACGTGGTCTTCGAGGGCCTGCCGATGGGGTTGCTGACGCAGCGCATCACCTATGCGCTCGACAGCTTCCCGCTTGTGGCTGTGCCGCTGTTCATCTTCGTCGGAAACCTTATGAACCTCGCCGGGGTGACCGATCGCATCTTTCGCTTCGCCGACACGCTGGTCGGCCGCATCCCAGGCGGACTGGCGCAGGTGAACATCTTCTCGAGCCTGATCTTCTCAGGCATGTCGGGCGCGGCGCTCGCCGACGTCGGCGGCTTGGGAAAGATCGAGATCGAGGCCATGAAGCGCCGCGGCTTCGATGCGCCCTTCGCCGCGGCGGTGACCGCCAGTTCCGCGGTGGTCGGTCCGATCTTCCCGCCGAGCATCCCGCTTATCGTCTATGGGTCCGTGACATCGGTTTCGATCATCCAACTGCTGATGGCCGGCATCGTGCCCGCGCTTATCTGCATCGCGCTGCTCATGGTGACCGCCGCGATCATCGCGGTGCGCAAGGACATGCCGCGCGCCGAGCGCTGGTCGACACCGCGCGAAGTCGGCGAGAGCCTCATTCCGGCACTGCCGGCGTTGCTGGCCCCGGTGCTGATGATCTCGGGCATGCTGCTGGGGCTCTTCACGCCGACAGAGGCAGCGGCGGTGACGGCGGTCTATGTCATCGCGATCAGCGGGCTGATTTACCGGGAACTGACCCTCGACCACCTCTGGAACGCTATGCTGACGACACTGCGCAGCACCAGCGCTATTCTGATCATTGTTGCCGCAGCTTCGCTCTTCGGCTGGATCCTCGCGGTGGAGCAAATTCCACAGAATTTTTCGAAGCTGATCCTGACGATCTCGAGTGATCCCTTCGTGCTGCTCCTGATCGCCAACCTGATCTTCTTTATCGCCGGCATGTTTCTCGATTCCACGACCGCCACGTTGCTGGTCGTTCCAGTGATCGCGCCGCCAATGGTGATGGCCGGGATCGATCCAGTGCATCTTGGCATCGTGGTGATCTTCAACCTGATGCTCGGGCTGCTGACGCCGCCGATGGGCCTGTCGCTGTTCCTCGTCTCGTCGATTGCCAAGGTCACGCTGCGCCAGCTTCTGAAGGCCCTGCTGCCCTTCTACGTGCCGCTGCTGCTCACGCTGGCGATCATCACCTTCGCCGACGGGCTCGTGCTGGCCCTGCCGAAACTGCTTCGCTAACTCCAACTTCGAAAGGTTCCCACAATGCGTCTTGTCATTGGCTCCGATCACGCGGGCTTCCCGCTCAAGGCTACTGTCGTTGAACACCTCAAGCGCCTCGGTCACGAGGTGAGCGACGTCGGCTCCTACGACGACAAGCCGGTCGACTTTCCCGAGATTGCCCAGGCAGTAACCCGCGCGGTCACCGACGGCTCGGCTGAGCGCGGGCTGCTGGTCTGCGGCACCGGCGTCGGCGCCTCTATCGCCGCGAACAAGGTCAAGGGCATCCGCGCTGCCGTCGGCCACGACGTGCATTCCGCGCATCAATGCGTCGAGCATGACGACGTGAACGTGCTTTGCATCGGTGCGCAGATCGTCGGGCCGTGGCTGGCGCTGGACCTGATCGACGCCTTCCTCACCGCCGAATTCTCGACCGACGAGGATTTCCGCCGCCGCGTGGCAATGCTGCATGACATGGACAACGCTCGGTAAGCGCGCAGGCGCGTTGGTGGGGTGGTCTCTCGCCAACGCTGTCCGAAGCCGGTACCGCTTGCGATCCGGTCCATGGGGTGCGCTCGAAGACTGCCCTTAGTGCTGCCGTCTGGGCAGGACCCTGTGCAATATTGTGAGGAAGCGCTTGCGAGCGCCGTGGGCAAGGCATTGACGGAGTTGTGCCGTCACCACGAGGTAGGGAGTGCAAGGGGCCGACTTCTACGCGAAGGATTCTCCTCAACACGGGCTTCTACTTTGGGGGGAGGTCTCTCTATAACCACTATGGCTGCACCAGATTGGCGCTTATGCGGATTCAGGGAGGGGGCCGGTTTCCTGCCGCCGCGCCGTCGCAGTGGCCTGGCGGTGTCACAGATAGCTTTCCTTCATGACTCGAAGCTTTTCTGCATCGTCCCAGTGCCGCCGACGCGAAACATCCCCGGCTGCCAGGAGCTCGATCTCGGTAATGAACTAAAGGTCGACCATAGGGTCGGACTTAGCATCACGCCCCAATCCCCGTAAGACGGCCCTCGCCAGAGCCGTACGCCTGATCGCACTGGACCTACTGGTGATCGGGGTGGCATCACTGGACTAAACAGGAGCGGGTTTCCAAGCCGGCTCCCGGTCTCTCGTGCGATCTTGCTCTGGACTTCATAGGGCCTATTTGCGGGTGTTCGTCGGAGCGTACGACCCGAAGGCCGCCAATAATCAGGATAGGGCGCACTTCCCGCAATTGGGAAGTGCGCCCCCGTGCTGAACGTTCCGTGAGCGAAGAAGACACGTTCCAGATTCACGATGCTTCCGGCCGATAGTCCGCGCAAGAAATCTCGTATCATACTGGCAGACAAGCGATAACACGCCAGTCGTTGCATGTTCGAATTTTTCGTTTGAGGCTTCTTCGGAGCGCAAGTCGAGCCCTCTGAGGTTGTGTTCGGGTAATTTAGGGGTATCTCGGTCCCCACTCGGCTCTGAGAGACATTCCCTTCTACGTTAGGGCTTCTAAAACAGGCGAAAAGCCTCCGGGAAGGAAGTGCTCAAAGCTATCAAATTGATAAAGTCTTGGTTATGGCGAGTGCCGATGTTAGCGTCCCCTCGGCTTCTTCCGTGAGTGGCGTAGCCGTCTTGCATTTAAGCATGTTCTTCCTTGGCGGATAAAACCGCCAAGGAAATTTCCCGTGCCGAAAGACTTTGCGCGCTGCGCGTGTCTCTCGTTGGCGGGGGCCGCAGGGGCGCCTCTGAGAGCGGCGAACATGTGCGATCCGAAACCATGTTCGCTTCGCCTTCAGAGCCTCTTTTTAGCTCCGGTCTCTTCTCTCATAATTTCACCTTCCCGGACAAATATTTGAGAACGGCGCTTAGATCGCCCCGGATCTGCTCGCCTTTCAGATTCAGAGGTTTGTGCCGGAAGGCGGTCAGAGCTTTCGCGCGCAAATCGAAATCGGCGTGCTCGAATAAATGACCCGGCGGTTGGGCAGGTGAAGCGCGTGGAAAGAAAAGGCCCGGCTCAAGGCCGGGCGAGTAGACATCCTCGCGAGCGTGTATGCGCCTCGCTGATGTCAGCTGCAGAAAAAGAAAACGGAATATCGCAGCTCACCAAGAAGGTAGGAAGCTGAGGTTTTTACCACAACATCTCAGCTCAGGTGCGTGATACACGCTTTGGAAACGCTGCATTCCTGCCGCAAAGAGGCTGCCAGGATGGCTGCTCTTCGGTCACTTAACCTCGACTACCACGCTCTCGATCCCACCAGTGAACTTGAAAGGCGCCTTGTAGGCCGTCGTCACGGGTTGCCCGCTGTCTTCTCCGATGCCGAAGGTGTCGACACCGAAGCGACCCGCGACGGTCGATTCCATGCCGCCTTTGGCAACTTCGGTGCCGTCGACGTAAAGCGTGATCTCGGCACCCTTGCCGGCCTCCCCCTCAGCACCGAGGTAGGCGAAGTCGAGGGTGATCTCAGCCTCGCCCTCGGGAAGCGGTTCGGTGCCCTTCAGCACTGTATGTGCTTCGAAGAGGTTGTAGTCGAACACGGGAACACCTGCGTCGAGATAGAGGACGATGCCGGCGGCGACACCGCCGAAGCCCATGATCACGCCCTCAGTCTGCGGGCCTTCCGTCTCGACCTTGGCTGTCAGCGTCCAGGAGGTGTTCTTCATCGGCGGCGCGGCGGGCTCAGGGATGCGGATGGCCCCCGTAGAGTAGCTGAAAGTCTTGTTGCCCTTCACCGTGCCGGGCACCGGCGGCTTCGGAATGCTGAGCCTGCCCGCCCCGCGGTCGTCCAGAGGCAGAACACCGTATTTCTCGAACGCGTCGTCCAGCATCGCCTTCAACTCCTCCAGCTTCTCGGGGTTATCGGCGGCAAGGTCATTGGCTTCCGAGAAGTCCTCGTCAAGGTTGTAGAGTTCCCACTTGTCCTGATCCCAGTTGCCGGGCGCCAGGTCTTGCCGCCAAGGCAAGGTGTGCTGCGCGTTGGCTTTCCATCCGTCGGCGTACATCGAGCGGTTGGAGAGCACTTCGAAATACTGCTGGGTGCGACCCACGTAACTGCCGTCGGCGAAGCTGGCGAGGAAGCTCTCCCCCTCGAGCGGCTTCTGGTCGATGCCGTTGACGGTGTCAGGCATGGGGATATGTGCCGCCTCGAGGATGGTCGGCACCACGTCCACGAGGTGCAGGAAGGCAGTGCGCGGCGCGTCGTCATGTTCGATCCGCGCGGGCCAGCTGATCACCATCGGGTTGCGCGTGCCGCCGAGGTGCGAGGCCACCTGCTTGACCCACTGGAACGGCGTGTTGCCCGCCCAGGCCCAGCCGACCGGATAGTGCGGTTCGGACTCCGGCCCGCCCAGCTTGTCGAGATTGGCGATGATGTCCTCGATCTCGGTGGGGATTCCGTTGAGATTCATGATCTCGTTGAGCGTGCCGTCTGGCCCGCCTTCAGAGGACGCGCCGTTGTCGCCGACGATGTAGACCACCATGGTGTTCTCGGCGTCTGGTAGCTCCTTAACCGCATCAAGCAGCCTCCCGACCTCGTGGTCGGTAAAAGCAAAATAGCCGGCGAAATTCTCGAAGAGCGCGTTGTAGACGTCCTTCTGGTCCTCACTCAGCGTGTCCCAGGCGGGTACCCAGTCGGGGCGAGGCGTCAGCTCGGTACCTTCGGGGACAATTCCCATTTCCTGCTGGCGGGCGAAGACCTGATTTCGGTACTCCTCCCAGCCCATGTCAAAGGCGCCGTCGAATTGCTGGCGCCACTCGGCGGTGACATGGTGCGGTGCGTGCATGGCGCCGGGGGCAAAATACATGAAGAACGGCTTTTCTGGGGCGACCGACTTCGAGAACTTCATTCGCGCAATGGCTCGGTCCGTCATGTCGGTCATGAAGTGGTAGCCTTCTTCCGGCGTCTTATCGGGTTCGACCGGGACGGTGTTCTCGAAGAGCACCGGATAGTATTGGTGCGTCTCTCCGGAATTGAAGCCATAGAAATAGTCGAAGCCCATGCCGGTGGGCCAGCGGTCGAAGGGACCGGCGACCGTCTGTTCCCAGTCCGGCGTGTTGTGATTTTTGCCGAACCACCAGGTGGCGTAGCCGTTGTCCTTGAGGATTTCGGCGATGGTCGCCGTCTCCTTCGGCAGCATGGTCGAGTAGCTCGGAAAGCCCGTCGCCCACTCCATGAGGAAACCGTTGCCCGCGCTGTGGTGGTTGCGCCCGGTAAGCAGCGCCGCGCGCGAAGGGCCGCAGATGGCGGTCGTGTGGAAACGAGTAAAGCGCAGCCCCTCATCGGCGAGTTGGTCAAGCGCTGGGGTCGGGATCAGCCCGCCGAAGGTTGAGGTCTGACCAAATCCCACGTCGTCGAGGAGGATGACGATGACGTTGGGCGCGTCATCAGGCGCTGCGACTGGATCCTGCCAGTCGGGCTCGGAGTCCTCGTAGGTCTCGCCGATGGTGCCCTCAAAAGGGGCGAGCGGAACCGGCAGCTTGTTGCGGTCGGGCCAGTCCTGGGCGTGGGCCTGGCTCGCAAGCACCAGCACGGCAACCGCAATGAAAAATCTCTTCATGTCAGTACCTTTTCATTAAATTCGCGCATCTGACGATGGGTGTCTCAAATGGTTTGGACCAAATTTCCAAACCTGGTTTGCCTCGCGTCACTGCAATTGATTAGCATGGCGCCAGGCAATAACCTGCCCAGTACTGTGCATCGGTTGCGGATTCATCATGACAAAAGGCGAGCTGGGAGCGATTTTTCACCTACGCGGATGGCTGGCCGCGCAGCCTGAGCCGTTCCGAAAGGCTTGGATGGAAGTGGCGGAGTTCCGCGGCATCGCGCGAGGAGACCGGCTCTACTCGTTGGGTGACCCGCCCGGCGGCGTCTACGGCATCGCCGAGGGCTTTGCCGACGTGCTGGTCGCCTCGGGCTACGAGGCGCCCGTGCTCGGCCATATCGCCCGACCGGGCTGGTGGGTCGGAGAAGGGGCTGCGGTCACCGGAACGCCCCGTCGCGTCGAAATCCGGGCCCGAACGGACCTCCGCGTCTGTTATGTCTCGCTGCAGCGCCTCGAAGACCTGGAAGAGGTCTTTCCGAACATGTGGCGCTTTCTGGGGCAGTTGACCGTGCTCCATCTCGACAACGCGCTCATGTATGCAGCTTCGCTGCTCAAGGGGGATGCCCGGACCAAGATCGCCAGCACGCTCGTGCGGCTTGCAGGCCCCGAAATGCTGTTTGATGCTGAGATCTCAATCCCCTGCTCGCAACAGGACCTTGGCGAGATGGCCGGCCTTTCCCGAAACAGCGTTGGCCCGGCCTTCCGAGGACTCGAACGCGATGGGCTGATCTGGCGGGGGCGATATGGCTTGATCCATTTCAACCCGATGCGGCTTTCGAAAGTGATGGAGGCGAGATTGACCCGTGGCGGGCAGTGATCGCGTAAGCGCCTACTGTCAGAACGAGCGGCGTCATCCTCTGGTGATCAAGCTGCTCTTCACTTTGGCGCCGCATAAGGCATCGCGGCAAAAGGACCGCGTCGCGCATGACGCGGCGCTTCAATTCGATTCAGTCCAGAAGTTGGAGTAAGGGCAGCAAGAGGCTTGCTGCCCTTGTTGATTTCATGTCCTCCGGGCAAGAACACGCCCGATGCTGATCATGCTCACTCGCCGTGGCTGTACCAGATTGGCGAGCTGTAGGCGCGCTCGGTGACTTCCATCACCGCATCTTCCGGAAAAGCTGACTCTTCGAAGTAGGCGGCGTCATAGGCTGTCCAGCGAGGAGTCGGGATCTCGATTACCCGAGCGTAATAGAAGGCATCGAGCGCCGGGTCGAAGTCGGGATCGGTCCAGACGGTGATCAGCTCCGGGGCGCCAATGGTGTTGGTGAAGGAGGCCGTCGCGACGTCCACCGTGTCGCCCACTGGGGGCAACTTTCCGTCCTCTCCGGGCTCGCGGTCCCCAGACCATGCCACGTCGTACACCTTTTCCTGCATCTCTCCATCCGCATCGATCCAGCCTTTGATGATCTGAATGCGGTCGAGATTGCCCGAGAAGGCGTCCTTCAGAGCTCCGACGAGGAAGTTCGGTGCCGCGGCCCCCTCTGGTGCAGGTAGCAGGTCACCTCCCATGGGCACGCCCTTGGCATATCCGATGGTCGCGGGCGTACGTCCAAGCGCATCTGCCTCGACGAAGTCCCAGCCTCCGAAGAAGCGCACAGCGATGCGCGGGCCGGTGGTGCCATAGACTTCCTTGCGCTCCATCGCATCCCAGATCGACTCGCGGGTGTTTTCATGTGCCCAGACCGCCATCAGGCCCGAGGCGCCGAGTTGCCAGTCCTTGACCGTGCGTCCCTCGAAATCGAAGGCGTTGCCCGTGGACCGCTCCGGCCCCGGCTCGCTCGACGGGAACTTGCCGAAGAAGTTGTTCTCCTCGTTCGAGGAAATACCCGTATGGTCGTCCGTCGAGCCCACCAGGCCGAATTTGAAGGGGTTCGTGCCGAACTCATCTTCCAGCTTGAGGCCACGCTTCAGGGCTTCGCGAGCGTATTCGTACTGGAGCATCCCGGGCTCCTTCGGCACCACGTTAAGATTGCCCTTGTCCCAAATCTCGAAATTCGCGAACTCGTCCGAGGGTGCCAGCGAGGGGTGCTGCTCGGATGTACCCTTGCTTTGGGTGACCTCGAACAGCGGTTCCCATTTCGCGCGGGTCTCAACCCAGCCTTGATCGATCGGGTTGCCATCGGGCGTTTCGGTCGCGAACATCAGCCCGTTCGACAGGTTGCCGTTGTGCGGCACCGCCAGCACCTTGCCGCCGGTCTTCTCCTCGTAGGCCTCCATCCAGTCCCAGAGCTTGTTGGGGATGTCACTGTCATAGGTGGTCATCGGCGCCATCATGTCGGCCTTGGCCTTGCCGTCACGATAGACGACGTTGCGGTGAAGGTTGTTGCCGCCGCCAAAGTTCGAGGTCCATTCGTAACCGATCAGCGCAGTGAAATTGCCGGGATCGTTTGCGCGTTCGACGATGTCGGTCATCTTGTGCCACATGGCGTACATCACCTCGCGGTCGGTGACGGCTTCGGGCAGCGTTCCAAGGCCCTGCATGGTGATCATCTCCATGACCACGGCGGTGGCCGCCTCGCCTCCGGCACTCATGCCGTCGCTCCATTTCTTCAGGGTCGGGTCTGCCAGAAGTTTTGGATCGCCCTCCAGAACGCCGTTCATCACGCCCATGGAGTCCGAATGGTCCGCGACCATCATGAAGTCATAGGGGCGTGACAGCCTCACCTTCTGGCCGGTGCTCGAGGTGATTTCGCCACCTTTGGCATATTGAAGGGCCTCTTCGGGGCCGACCCGGGTGCCACCAGCGATCGCGTCCGGCGACCAACTGGTGTGCAGGTGGATTTCCCCCCACAGCGGCAACGTGGGGAAGGTGCGACCGGCGTAGGGCGAGTATCCCGGCTGATTGAAAAAGCGCTCGATCTTCTCGGGCATGATGGTGCCGGCGTCGGTGTTCACCTGAGCCAGAAGTGGTGTGGCAAGCAATGTGGTGGAGAGCAGGACAGAGGCGAAATGGCGTGCCATGTGACGGCCTTTCTGCGGATAAGGTTCATGTCAAAATCGGTGTTTGAATATCGCGGCCACGGGCCAATGCGAGTCGTCCGCAATCTATACGTGCATCATGATTTCGATTTAGCTCGAAAAATCAACGGCCAATTCCTCGCACGCGAAGAGCCGCTGACTGCATTGGCCATAGAAGGGGCTGCCCCAAGCGAAGATCGCTCAAAGCCGTCATGAAGCGGTGCAGCATTGCAAAATCGGCCGTTCGCGGCGTCTGCGAAGACCGGACAAACCGGATGAACGACACGCGGCTCTTCCGGACTTTCGCGGCACCTGCAAGATGTCGGATAACCGTCGATCCTGCAGAGACGTACTGAGCTGGGCGGACCATCATCCCGTGGTTTTGCAAGAAGAGCGGGGGCGTAACGCTCACAGCAATCAAAGCCTTGACCGAGGGGTGGAAACGACCATGCTTGCCTTGCGCAGGTGATTGAGTACCGAGCGTTTTTTCTGTTGCCTGTTAGTTCAATTTTTTCATGAGGCACGAGTTCGGGGCCTGGGTTTTGACTACGACGACGCTACGCGAAGCCGGTAAAGTGTTTTTGGAGCGCCGATCCAGGTTCGGCCTGCGTGTTGCGATGAGCATCTTGTTGATCGTGCTTTGGTCTTGCCCTGCGATGGCGCAGGGCGACGACGCTTCCAGGCAGCTTCGTATCCTGGCGATCTATTCTGGCGCCAGTACCCTCGCTGCTAACGTTGCGGTGGCGTCCGGAATTGCTTCGGTCTTTTCTGGTGCGGAAAGGTACTCGAGATATGAGGTATATGGAGAATACCGGGACGCTCAGCGCTTTCCGAGTGAGGTAGATGCGGAGCGCTTTGTGGATGCGCTTGCCACGAAATACCGTGATCAGACCATCGACGTGATCCTGACCATCGGGCCGGAGGCCGTGCCCCTCGCAGTCAACGTCAGAGAGCGCATAGCGCCCGGTGCTCCTGTGGTGCTCGGTGGTATACTCGACTCCACTCGCGAAGAATTTGCGAAGGTCGAGGGTCTTTATGCGGTCGTGTCGCGATATGACCTGCGCGGGACTTTCGAACTGGCGCGGCAACTACAACCGAACTCGGAACGGGCGGTGATCTTCACCGGATCGGCGGTGTTCGATGAGCGATGGAAGTCCTTCGCGGAGGGCGGACTGTCGGATGTCCGCGATATAGAAGTCGACTTTGTCTCCGGTCTGTCCCTGCAGGAGTTTCGAGACCGGGCGGCGGCGCTCGACCCCTCTGATATCCTGATCATTCTGACGATCTTCGAGGATGCTGACGGTCGCCGCTTTGTGCCCGCGGATGCGCTTGCGACAATTGCCGAGGTCTCGGCCGCGCCCACCTACGGCGTCTACAGTTCCAACATCGGGCGCGGCGTCGTCGGTGGCAGCTTCTCGACCTTCGAGGAGACAGGGGCCGCGATAGCGGATAAGGCCCTGAAGATCTTCGAAGGCCCCGCTGGCACAAACCATACCGTAGAGGTGCCGGTGTCAGACGTTCTCGATTGGCGCCAGCTCAGGCGGTACGGACTTGATCCTGAACGGCGCCCGCCGGAGAGCGTTCTTCTGTACTACGATCCGGGCGTCTGGCAGCGCTACAGGCTGCAGATCATCGGAGCCCTGGCGATCATTCTGCTCCAGTCCAGCACGATCGCGGCGCTGATCGTCATGGACCGCCGCCGGCGCCGAAGCGCCGAAGAACTCTCCCGGCGCCGCATTGAAATGGCGAGGCTATCGCGTATCGCCCAGCTTGGTGAGCTGTCCGGCGCGATCGCGCATGAGCTCAACCAGCCCCTGACCTCGATCCTCGCCAATGCCGAGGCGGGCTCGGCCCTGCTCGCGCAGGACCCGCTGGACCTGACCGAAGTTGGTGAGGTGCTCCGTGACATCGCCGAGGATGACCGGCGTGCCGCGGATGTGATCGTCAACCTGCGGCGCCTCATGGGAAGCGGTGCCGGCGGCTTCGAGGACGCAGATCTCAACAAGGTGGTGCAATCGACCTTGAGGCTCGTCTCCAATGAGATGCTTGCGCGTGGCGTCACGGTGCAGTTGCGGCTGTCTCGGGAGCCGCTCATGGTAAAGGCGGACGTCCAGCAGTTGCAGCAGGTGCTGCTCAATCTCGTCATCAACGCGGCAGATGCGATGGCCGAACAGGATAATCGGCAAATGACCATTTCCACCGGTCTTGATGCACTCGACCGGCGCGTGCTCTCGGTGGCCGACAACGGCCCCGGCCTGCCTGAGGACTTGCGAGACAATCCATTCAAGCCCTTCGCGACGTCCAAGTCGCAGGGCATGGGGCTGGGCCTTTCGATCAGCCAGTCAATTGCCGAAGCGCATGGCGGCACGCTCCGCTTCGCCAGCAGCACAAGGGACGGGGCGCGCATCGAACTTGCCCTGCCGCCGACATGAGCGAGGACGCGACTGAACCCTTCCTCGTTCATATCGTGGACGACGACGAGAGCATCCGCCGGGCCCTCTCACGGCTGGTCTCGATCGCGGGATATGACGTCCGTTCCCATGCGAGCGCCGAGGCGTTTCTCAACGATTTCGATCACGATGTTCCGGGCTGTGCCATCCTCGACATGTACCTGCCGCGGATGAACGGCTTCGAACTTCAGGAAAAGATTGCGGCGATCCTGCCGGCGTTTCCGGTGATGTTTCTCACCGGGCGCGGTGACATCGGCATGGGGGTTAAGGCCATGAAGGAGGGGGCCTTCGATTTCCTGACGAAGCCCGTGCAGACGGACCAGCTCCTGGACGCGATTGCCGCCGCCAAAACGCGGGTGAGCGAGACGCAGGCAGACACGCACGGCACCGCGAGGTACGAGCAGCGGCTTCAGAGTCTAACGCCCCGCGAGACGGAAGTGCTGGAAGCGGTGGTTGCCGGCAGTCTGAACAAGCAAATCGCGCATGAGCTTGGCCTCGCCGAGAAGACGGTAAAGGTCCACCGGGCCCGGGTGATGAAGAAGATGGGAGTGCGCACGATTGCCGAGCTCGTACGCGTCAGCGTCACCAGACGAATTGATGCGCCATGATGTAGGCCCAGAGGGCAACTATGAGGATCGGTCGGCACTGCGTAGAGTTGCCGAATGGAGCTGAAACCCAGAGTTGTCCTGATCGTCGAAGATGACGCGGCCGTCAGCCGGGCGCTGTCCCGTGCCGTCCGATCTCTGGGCTTTTCCGTCTACACCTTCGACAGTGGAGAAGCTCTGCTTGCCAGCGAGGTGCCCCAATCTCCGGCGGTCATGTTACTCGACCTCCACCTGCCCGGGATCGGCGGGGCCGACCTTATTTCAAAGCTCGTGGCGCGTACGCCCGACCTGCGTATCGCTGTGATGACGGGTCGCGACATCGGCGGAGCGCGAGAAGCCTGTCTCAATGCAGGGGCCACTACCTACATCGCCAAGCCGATTTCGCGGACTGTGCTCGCGGCGCTGCTCGACGTCTGAAGCCACCCGCCCGCGGGCGAGGTAGGTACTTGGTCCAACTATTCCGCTGACGCTGCGGCAGCCAAGCTGCGCATACGGTGCAAGATCTGTTTGGTGGCATCGGTGTGTTTGACGTCGGCCCCAGGGCTGCACCGAAAGAATTTCGCAGACAGGGAGACAGTTATGTTACCAAAAAACCAAACACATAGATTGTTAGCCACCTTGGCCGCAGTCGTGGTGTCGAGCGTGCCAGTTGCGGCTCAAGACGCAGCCACCGCCACAAAACCGAACATTCTGGTGATCTGGGGCGATGATGTCGGCCAGTCTAACATTTCCGCATACACGCGGGGGCTGATGGGCTACGAGACGCCCAACATCGACCGGATCGCCAAAGAGGGCATGATCTTCACCGACTACTACGGTGAGCAATCCTGCACCGCCGGCCGTTCCTCCTTCATCATGGGCCAGTCGGTGTTCCGCACCGGCCTGTCCAAAGTGGGTCTGCCCGGCGCACAGGAAGGGATGCAGGTCGAAGATCCAACCATCGCGGGCCTGCTCAAGGCCGAGGGGTACGCCACCGGTCAGTTCGGAAAAAACCACCTCGGCGACCGCGACGAGCACCTGCCGACCAACCATGGGTTCGATGAGTTCTTCGGCAACCTCTACCACCTCAACGCCGAGGAAGAGCCCGAGAACGAGGACTACCCGGCCGACATGATGATCGGCGACGGACAGACTTTCCGGGAAGCCTTCGGCCCCCGTGGCGTCATTCACTCCTACGCTGACGGTGAAATCGAGGACACCGGACCGCTGACGAAGACGCGTATGGAAACCGTGGATGACGAGACCTCTGCTGCGGCGATCGATTTCATCGAACGCGCCAACGAGCAGGGTACGCCTTGGTTCGTGTGGTGGAGCGGCACCCGCATGCACTTCCGCACGCACGTCAGTGAAGAGAACCGGGCACTGGCCAACGAGATCGTCGGCAAACCGGTCGACGAATACACCGCCGGCATGCTCGAGCATGATGCTGATATCGGCGTGTTCCTCGACAAGCTCGATGAGCTTGGTATCGCCGACAACACCATCGTCTTCTACTCCACCGACAACGGCCCGCATATGAACACCTGGCCGGATGCCGGGATGACGCCATTCTGGGGTGAAAAGAACACCAACTGGGAAGGCGCCTGGCGTGTGCCCGCGATGGTGCGCTGGCCGGGTCATATTCCTGAGGACGAGGTCGTCAACGAGATCGTCCATCACATGGACTGGCTGCCGACCTTCCTGGCCGCCGCCGGGAACGAAACGATCAAGGACGACCTGCTCGACGGCATCACTGTCGCCGAAGTGGGCGAGGGTCGTGACTACAAGGTCCACCTCGACGGCTACAACATCCTGCCATTGCTGACCGGTGAAACCGAGGAGAGCCCGCGAAAGGAGATCTTCTATTTCTCCGATGATGGCGACCTGATGGCTCTGCGCTATGCCGATTGGAAGATCACCTTCCTGGAGCAAAAGGCTTGGAGCACGTTCCGCGCCTGGATCGAGCCGCTGACGCCCCTGCGCACGCCGCTGATCTTCAACCTGCGCCGCGATCCCTACGAGCGTGGCTACCGGACCTCGAACACCTACTACGATTGGATGCTCGACCGCGCCTACATGCTGGTGCCGGCACAGTCCTATGTGGCGAACTTCCTCGAAACCTTCCAGGAATTCCCGCCGCGTCAAGAAGCGGCCTCCTTCAGCCTCGACAAGGTTATGGAGAAGCTCTCGCAAGCAGGCGGCACGCAATGACCGCTGGCTCGTGATGTTTGAGAACGTCGGCCCTGTGCAGCGAGCGCAGGGCCGGCCTCCGATTCCACCACATCGAATTCATTCGAAAGGTCGTTTTCCATGCGCCTGTTCACCGCTACCACCTGCCTGACGCTTCTGGCCGTTGCTGCGTACGCCGACCCATTGCCGTCGTGGAATGACACCGAGGCGAAGTCGGCGATCATTGACTTTGTGGAGACGGTCACCGACCCGGCTTCAGAGGACTTCGTTCCTCAAGCAGACCGCATTGCCACTTTCGACAACGACGGCTGCCTCTGGGCTGAACAGCCGGTCTACTTCCAACTCCTCTACGCCATCGACGTGCTGAAGGAGAAGGCCGGGAGCGACCCTTCGATCCTGACCTCAGATGCCCTGAAGGCAGGCGCAGAGGGCGACCTCGAAGGCATCCTTGCGGGCGGCATGGAGGGGCTGCTTGACGTGATCAACGTCTCTCACTCAGGTGTCACCGTCGAAGACTTCCAATCCAGCGCGGGCGCGTGGCTGGAAAGCGCCATGCACCCAACGACGGACATGCCCTTCGGCGAGATGATCTACCAGCCCATGCTCGAGCTTCTGAGCTACCTGCGCGACGAGGGGTTCACCACCTACATCGTTTCGGGCGGCGGCATCGACTTCATCCGCGCCTTTGCCGAGGACACCTATGGCATCCCGCCCTGGCAGGTCGTCGGGACTGAGGGCGACACCACCTACGAGGTGGCCGATGGCGGGCCCGCCTTGACGAAGAATGGCGGCATCACGTTCCTCGACGACAAGGAAGGCAAGCCGGTCGGGATCATGCGCCACATCGGGCAGCGCCCGATCTTTGCTGCGGGCAACTCGGATGGTGACTTCCAGATGCTCGAATACACGACGGCTGGCGATGGTGCCCGGTTCGGGATTCTGGTCCATCACACCGACGCGGATCGGGAGTTTGCCTATGACCGGGACAGCCATGTCGGCCAACTCGCCCGCGGCCTCGATGAGGGCGAAGACCGCGGCTGGCTGATCGTCGACATGGCACAGGATTGGAGCAAGGTATGGCCCGGGGAGTGATCCTGGGCGCCACGCTTCTGGCCGCGATAGGGCTTTGTCTGGTGATCTCGGCTTTGGCGGAATCCTCTGTCAACTCTGGTTCACTCCCAAGCCTGCCACTGGGGTGAAATGGGGGACCCGGTGGGCGGATCCTGCGACCCCCTACGCGTCGCGGCAAATACCGTCGTAGGCCTTGTGCCCTATCGCTCCAAGCGTTTCCGCTTTGGGGATTTAAGGTATTGTTATACAATCATATTGTATGCTTTTCTTGAAATATTGCGGTGCCGGAGCGGGAACGTAATTTCTTCAAGAATCTCACCACTCACATGCGTCGTTCAAGAGTTGATGACGGTCATCGTTGTCTGGTTCGCTAAACCAAGACTTTCGCGCATCGCGGCATTTCACTGCGTCCCAGACGCCCGCCATTCGCCACGAAAAGAGCGCAACCAGAATCGCGATGACGATCCCAAGTCTTGGAAAATGAAGTGTCATGTAGAGGCGTTTCCATGGGATCGAGGTCTTAGGGACCGGGTTTAACGCAACGGAACTCGGGCGCAAGTCGGCGTGGCACAAAGTCTCCCGCGAGAAAGGAACGTTAAGCGCAGGACAGGCTCAGCCAAGACGCCATCAAGCGTCGCTTTCTGTCGCTGAACTCTGCGAGCCATTGCCATCGCGCCTGCGGGATCAGACCGCACTCTGCGTTAACTTTCTGGTCACCACTTTCGGGTATGCTGGGCGAAGGAGAAGGAGCGCCATGATGACAACTTCCGTTTCCTTGAGCGATGTGACCTCCGATTACATCAGCCGGTATGGTCTGACGGAAACAGCCAGAAGGTTTTTTCTGGAACGGGTGGAACGAGAGGCCGCATCGGAAGGCTGGAGCCGGGCTGAGGAACAAGACAAATCCTTGTCGAAATGATCGAGAAGTCGGCTGTCGGTGGCAAACAGCAGTTAGAGAGCTTCCTTGGCTCGCGTTGAAATTGCGCGGTATTGCTTGTGCGGCGGGCGGCTGGCAAGGCTACGGGAAGACTTGGCAAGACAGCCTACTGCGTTCTCGCGGTCTCTTCCCGCCGTAAAGGCTCCAGTTGATCTTGGTTAGCAAAGTCGACAATGCAGCTTCAAAGGCGGCAATGGGAAGCGCCGGAGCGATTGCTCTTCGCGGGATGCTTTGCGGGGCAACTATCCGACCGAGGCGCTGACCAACACGGCATGGACGAGGGCATATGCTCCCGCAAAAGGTAGGCTTGAGATCCCGCATCGCGAGCGCTGAGAATCCCTATTCTCGCGTACCTCAATCGGTGGCATGGTTGATCGTCACAAAGAGGGTGCGGTGGGTCGAGAGCCCGCGCCACCTGCGCCTTGCCGACGGCGCCCTTCCAGCGCGGCGTTTATCCGGGTGCCTCCCATGCTTTTCGATCTCGGTTCCTACGCGCCTCAGGGCGCCCTTCTTCTGGTGGCTGCCGTCTTTGCCCTGTTCCTGACCGAGCGCTTCGCTGCCGAGGTCACCGCCCTTGGCGGTGTGGCCGTGGCGCTGCTGCTCGGCCTTGTAAGCACCGACGATGTGCTCAAGGCGCTGAGCAACTCCGCCCCAGCCACCATCGGCGCGATGTTCGTGCTGAGCGCCGCGCTGGTGCGCACCGGGGTGCTCGAGGCGGTGGCCGAATGGCTGGGGCGCGGCATGCTCCGGCATCCGCGGCGGACGATCCTGCTCTTCTTTGCGCTGGCGGCGATTGCCTCGGCTTTCATGAACAACACACCGGTGGTGATGATCCTGATCCCGGTAGTCTTCGGACTGGCCCGCCAGCTTGGCACCAGCGCCTCGCGGTTCCTCATGCCGCTCAGCTTCGTGGTGATCATGGGCGGCACCTGCACGCTCATCGGCACCTCGACAAACATCCTTGTGGACGGGGTCGCCCGCGATCTCGATCTCGCGCCTTTCTCGCTCTTTGAGATCGCCCCGCTCGGCATCGCGCTGGCTTTGCTGGGCGGCCTCTTTCTTGCCGTGGCCGCGCCGCGCCTGCTGCCCGAGCGGATGGCTTTGGCCGAGATGCAGGCGCCGCGCAGCGGACGGTCATGGCGGGTCGAGCTCTTCGTGCCCGCAACCTCGCCGCTGATCGGCCGGAAAGTGAGTGACATTCCCGATTTCAGGCGCAGCGCCACCCGGCTGGTGGACCTGATCCGCGAGGATGTCTCGCTGCGGCACAGCCTTCAGGCCGAGCTGCTGCACCCCGGCGACCGGGTGGTGCTGCATACCTCCGACACAGAGGTGGCGGGCTACCGGGGCGAGAGCTCGCGCAGCCTTGCTATTGCCGGTCTCGAGCCCGCGAATGCGCGGCGTCATCAAGTGGTCGAAGCATTGGTGAAGGAGCGCAAGGGCGCGGTCGCGGAGCTTGGCTGGCGGCGCAGCCACGGCGTCTACCCCATCGCCCTGCACCGCAAGGGCAGCGCGCGTGATCTGCTGGAGGACCGGCTGCAGCTGAACCCGGGCGATACGGTGCTTCTGGATGGGCCCGCCGAGGACATCGCGCGCCTCGCGCGGGACGAGGATCTGATCCTGCTGGCACCGTTGCAGGCCCGCGCATTCCGGCGCAGCAAGGCACCGATCGCGCTGGCGGTGTTGGCCATGGTCGTGCTGGCCGCGGCGCTTGAGCTTGCGCCGATCCTGCCGCTGGCGATCATCGGTGCCGCCATCGTCCTGCTGACCCGCTGCGTCGAGCCGGACGAGGGCATCGGCGCCATCGACGGCCGCCTGCTGCTGCTGATCGTCAGCATGCTGGTGCTGGGCACCGCGATGGAGCGCAGCGGGGCCATGGCGCTGATCGTGGACGGGATTTCGGGGCCACTGGCGCAGTTGAGCCCGATCCTCGCACTGGCGCTGATCTACGCGGTGACCTCGGTTCTGACCGAGGTGGTGACCAACAATGCTGTCGCGGTGATCATGACCCCGATTGCCGTCGGCGTGGCACAGGCACTGGGGCTGGACCCGCGCGCCTTCGTCGTGGTCGTGATGTTCGGCGCCAGCGCCAGCTTCGCGACCCCGATCGGCTACCAGACCAACACGATGGTCTACAATGCTGGCGGCTACCGCTTTACCGACTTCCTGCGGCTCGGCCTGCCGATGAACATCATGGCCGGCGTGGTGACGGTGCTGCTGGCCCCGGTGTTCTGGCCGCTGCAGCCGTAGGAGCTCAGGGCCAGAGCAGGTAGAGATAGGCGCCGTAGCCCGCGAGCAGCGCCAGCCGCTCCCAGCGGTCGATGCGGCGCGCGGTCGCTGCGAAGATCACGAGAAGCGCACTCACGCCCACCATCAGCGCCGCATCACGCCGGAGCGCGGCCTCAGCAACGATCACCGGGAAGATCAACGCCGAGATGCCGCCGATCACCAGGATGTTGGCAATGTTGGAGCCGACGATATTGCCATAGGCAATGCCGGGCGAGCCACTGAGCCCGGCCTGCACCGAGGTCACAAGCTCCGGCATCGAGGTTCCGAAGCCGACAAGCGTGAGCCCGATGACCAGAGGTGAGACATCCATCCGCTCCGCGGCCTGCACCGCTCCTCGCACCAACAGTTCACCGCCGACCACCAGCAGCACAAACCCCGCGATAAGCGGCATCCAAGTCTCGGACATGTCAAACTCCAGCGTCGCAAAGGCGTCGCATTGGGACGCACGTGGCGCTTCCCGGGATGCCATTCAAGAGCTCGACAGTGGGCTCGTCGAGAAATCTTCTGCCTCACAGGATTGCCGAGTTGAAGCCTTGCGGCGCGCAGGATCAACTCCTGCAGTAGGACAGCGAACTTCGTTGCCGTGCGCCGCGGATCCTGAATTCGGGTCTCGTACCAGCGGGCTTGATAGGAGCGCAGCTGACCTGTGCCTGGAACTCTATCAGCAGACTTGCAAGAGCATGGCAGCGCTAACCAAAGGGATAGGCACTGAATAGCCCCGGCTCCGCCAGCGTCAGTTGATGACGTATCCTTCCACCTGACGCTGCGACAGGCTACGTTACCGTTGCCGTTGACTTTATTCCCATTAATTGGCTTACAGGTCGCATCACAATGAACCGAGGTTCCCGCAAATGCCGCAAACCGCGACGGCAAACATCCTGACCATCCTCGAAACCGATTTCTCCGGTGTCGTGGAAGAGTGGCTTGGCACCCAGGTCAAGGAGGGCGTGAAGCGCTCGGACTTGTTCTCCGACTCTGAAAGTCGTGGGCAGAACCAGGAACTCCTGAAAGCCTTTGTCAAAGGCATTCGGGCTGGTGTCGTGAACGAGGAATTCAGCCTCGACGATGATGCCTGGGAAGACCTGCGCGCGGTTCTGGCCGACGTCAGCAAGGAGCGCGTCGGTCGCGGCGTCACGCCGACCGAGATGGCGACCTTCGTGCTGGCGCTCAAGGCGCCGCTGTTCAAGCGGCTCGAGGCCATGCCCGGCGTCGAGGGCGGAAAGCTCATTCGCGACGTTCTCATGGTGACCCGCCTCGTCGATGCCTTCGCGATCTATACCAACGAGATTTTCATCGGCGAGCGCGACCAGATCATCGAGCGTCAGCGCCAGGAAATGCTCGAACTGTCGACACCCGTGGTCGAACTCTGGGACCGGGTTCTCACGTTGCCGCTGATCGGCACGCTGGATTCCGCCCGGGCGCAGGAGGTCATGGAGAACCTGCTCCAGACCATCCTCGAGCGTCAGGCCGAGGTGGTGATCATGGACATCACCGGTGTCGGCACCGTCGACACGCAAGTGGCGCAGCACCTTCTGCGGGCTGCAGCCGCCGTGCGTCTGATGGGGGCCGAATGCATCATCAGCGGCATCAGCCCGATGATCGCCCAGACCATGGTCCAGCTCGGCATCGACGTGGGCACCGTGTCGACCCGGTCGAGCATCCGCACGGCGCTGTCCGATGCGCTGCAGAAGGTCGGCTATGTGATCAAGACCAGCGAGGCTTCCTGACGTGTCGGGAGTGACGTCCATCAACCTGGTCGAGAACGCACTTCTCGTGTCCATTCAGGACGACGTCACCGATACCGAAATCGTGGAGTTGCAGGAGACCCTCTCGAACCGGATTGCCAAGGAGAACGTCAAGGGCGTGATCCTCGACATCAGTTCGCTGGAGATCGTCGATACGTTTGTCGGGCGCGTCATCGCCCAGCTTGCGGGGATCTCGCGTCTGCTGGCGGCCGAGACCTACGTTGTCGGGATGCGCCCGGCGGTGGCCGTGACCCTGGTCGAACTGGGGATGTACCTGCCCGAGATCCGCACGGCGCTCAGCCTGACCCACGCGCTTTCCCAGTTGCGGCGTGCCTGATCCCGAAGGGACATCAGACACGCCCGCGCTCGCGGAGATCACGCTCGCAACCAGCCGGGACGTTGTCGCTGCGCGTCAGGCGGTCGCGCGAATGCTCAAGGAACGCGGGCTCTCGGTGATGCGCATCACGCGGTTCGCGACAGCGGTGAGCGAAATTGCTCGCAACGCCATCGTGCACGGTGGTGGTGGCCGGATTTCGATTTATCTCGATACACGTAACGAGTATCTGCGCGTCGAATGCCGGGACGACGGTCCGGGGATCGAAGATGTGACGCTGGCCATGACCGAGGGATACACGACCGCGGGAGGGCTGGGCAGGGGGCTTGGCGGCGCCAAGCGGCTCTCACACGGGTTCGAGGTCCGGTCCGCGCCCGGGAAGGGTACAACCGTTTCCATGAGCGTGAAGCTATGAACCAGTGGGTCGAGATTGATGATCGGAGCGCCGTCGCCGTGGTGCGACGGCTGGCGCGGCGCCATGGCGCCGAGATCGGCCTGCCCGAGACACGTCTGGACGAACTCGCGATCGTCGCGACAGAGGCCACTACGAATATCCTGCGCTACGCCGATCGCGGCCGGGCGTTGATCGAACTCGTGCGGACCCCCGGTGCCGAACTCATCACCATGATCTTCACCGATCGCGGGCCGGGCATCCCGGATATCGACCGGATGTTCCAGGACGGCGAAAGCTCCACGGAGTCCGCAGGGCTTGGCCTCGGGGCCATCGTTCGTCTGTCAGACACCTTCGACATCTTCAGCTCGCCGGAGAACGGGACCACCATCGTCTGCACCTTCGGCGGGCGCGGCGACGGGTCCGACATCGGTGTCGAGGCGGTCGGCCTGCGGGTGTGCCATCCGCATGAGGACTCCTGCGGCGACGATTTCCAGATCCGGCAGACCCCGCGGGCGACCGACGTGCTGCTCTGCGATGGTCTCGGCCATGGCCCCGCCGCTGCCGAGGCCGCCGCCGAAGTCACCGACGCCGCCTTCGCCGCGGGCGGTTTGTCCTCCGAGCCAGGCAAGCTGATGCGCCAGATCACCGAGCAGCTCGTCGGTCGGCGCGGCGCGGTGGCGGCGCTGGTGCACGTCGCGCAGCCGCAGATGGAACTGCGCTACACGGGTCTCGGAAATATCTCGACGCTGCTGATCGGGGCACAGGGCGTACGCCGCATGGCGGTTCGGGACGGCCGCATCGGCGGTACAGCGACGCGCGGCTACGAGGAAACGGTGCAGCTGGAGGCAGGCGACATGGTGATCCTGCACAGCGACGGGCTGAAAACGCTTCGAGAAGCGCATTTCCCGCCGGGGCTGCTCAAAAAGAGCCTTCTTTTGATCGCCGGCTTCTTTCTGGACCGGGCCTTCCGGGGTCGCGACGACGCCAGCATCGTCGTCATTCGGATCAACCGGGAGCGCGAGCAATGAAGGCGGCCAAGCTTACCACCGTGACCCTGGAGAAGAGCGCCGACGTGGCGCGGTTGCGCGAGGTAGCGATGACGCTGACCAACGTCCTGCAGTTCGGCTCGTTCGAGCGAACGCGGACGGTGACCGCCGTCGTCGAGCTTGGCCGCAACGCGATAGAGCATGGCCAGAAGGGGCGCGCGACCTTCTCGCTCACCGAGGTGAACGGCAAGCCCGCGCTCGGCCTTCTGGTGACCGACCAGGGGCGCGGGATCCCGAAAGAGAACCTCGAGCCGGACGGCCCGCGGTCCTCCTCGGCGGGCATGGGGCTGGGACTGCGCGGCGTGCAGAGGATTGCCACGCGCTTCGACGTCGAGACAGGGCACGAGGGCACGCGGATCGACGCGGCGTTCCTGCCGTCTGCGATCTTGCCCGCCGGTCCCCAGCTGATCGACCAGGCGACGGAAGCGCTGAGTGATCTCAGCGCAAAGGATCCCACCGCTGCACTCAGCGAGCAGAACCGCGAATTGGCCGAAGGGATCGCCGACCGCGACCTGCTCATGCAGGAGCTTCATCACCGGACCGGCAACAACCTGGCACTCATCGTCGCGCTGATCCGGATGAGCAAGTCGCAGGCCGAGCAGGCTGAAACCCACCAGGTCCTGACCGAACTCGAAGTTCGCGTCGGATCGCTCGCCAAGGCCCACGAATTGATGCAGCGCGGGACGGACGCCAGCCAGGTCGACCTGTCGGAGATGCTGGACGAAGTCGCGAGAACGTCGGAGCGGGCCTTCAGCGGCGGCGGGCTCACGGCCAAGATCGACGTATCCTGCGAAGCGCTACAGCTCGACAGCAAGTTTGCTGTCGACACCGGACTTATCGTTGGTGAACTCATCACCAATGCGTTCAAATATGCCTTCGTCGGCCGCGACAAAGGGCTCATCCGGGTCGAGGTGTCCGGCGATCTGAAACAGGGCATAGCGCTGCTCGTGTCAGACAATGGTGTCGGCCTGCCGCCGGATGCCGAGCGTCCCGAGCGGTCGAATTCTCTCGGCTGGCGGATGATCCGGACCCTGACCTTCCAGCACGACGCGACCCTGACCGTGGACGGTTCGGATGGACTGCGCGTGCACATCAAGTTCCCAGCGCAATCCTGACATCCAGTTAAAAGGCGCCATTGGAGACGTGCACTGAGCCTTCGCGCAGGTTCAGCGACGGCCCAATCCGAAAAGCTTGGCGCTCGATCGGCTACTGGCGAACAGGCGGAACGCGGGACCGCAGTGGCAATTTGATGTTCCGCGGACCGTTTCGGGGTGCGGCAGCTCCAGGGTCTGCCTCTAATCGCAAGGCTGGCGTTTCCGCGCCTTTGCGACGCAAGTTGAAGATGAGGCAGGTCGCCTTGGTAGCCACAGCGAACGTTAGAAAAGTCCGCATCGGCGCTGCGGCAAGGCGCAGCGAATGGTGGGTTGTGGCTCCCGGGTTTGGTGCGGCCTTGAACGACCGCTATCGTGATCTGCGCTGCGGCGCAGAACCCTGCTTGCTGCGGCTGCGAGTAATTCCTTCGTCATACTGCGATTGCACCAGCTAATCGCCGAATGGCCGGAAAGTCCGCACCACTGCCGCCCCATGCTCTTGGCGTGAAGGTCCGCTTCGCCGCATACGCATCTCGGGGCGAAGGTCGCGTTTGGGCTCAAGTAGCCAAACGGCCCTGTCCAAAAAAAACTGGGTGGGTCGGCTCAGCGCAGGCAAGGGACGCCGAGATAGCGGCGTGACACTGGTCGCATGCAAAGTGCGTATTGCGTTTGGTGGCCCGCCCGATGACTTGGACATCATTGACACGCGCCCCAGCTTCGACAGGACTCGCGCCTGATGCCAATCTGCCCCATGCTCCACCGATGTTGGAAAAGCATACCGTTGCGATCAGCGACAATAGGGTTTCGCTCAAGCAAAAAATGACGCTCTGCGAGGACAAAGTCCGCAAGCTCGCCGAGAGCATTTTGGAGGACGGGCACACCACCCCAATTCAGCTCCAGCCTGACGGATACGGCTACGTGGTGATCGAAGGTCTCCACCGACTAGAGGCGCTTCGGGTGCTGGGAGAGGAGTCCGTGCTGGCCCATTTCGTGCGCGCTCGGCTACACTGAGCCGCACAACACTACGGGCCGCGCCAGGAGTCCCTGACAGTCAGGTCTTGGGGATTACCCGGGTGGCGAGGTGGTAGACGCGGTCAGACGTTGCTCACGACCGGGACGGCAGGCAGGCGCAACGAGCTGCCAATGACTTTGTGGTCACGTGTCTCGGCTCCTCTCCTTTTTTCCAAATGCAATATGGTTCAGAAGGTCTCGCAGCCAGATGTGGCGCGCGTCGCTCCGGTCATGTGGGTGCCAGGCGACCTGGGTCGGGAATGTTCCCAGGTTCAGTGGGACCGGCATGTCCCGAAGCCCGTGAGGTTCGGCGATCAGGGCCGCGATACGCGCAGGGACAGTGGCGATGCCTCCGATGCGAGCGACTGTCGGCGCTGCCGTCATGAAATGGGAGACGATCACTGCGGTGTTCCGGCGCAGGCCTGTGTCGGCGGTTAGTTTGTGCAATCCGGTGCGCCATTTTCCGGGCGGCGCCACCACCACATGCGGAAGCCGCTCATAAAGGTCGCGATCCAGGGTCGCGACGTCTGCCAAAGCCTCGGGGGCTACGATGCAGCGGAATCCGTCATTGAACAGTTCCGAGACGACCAGGTCCTCCGGTGGAGGGGAGAACCGTCCGATGGCGAGATCGAAGCTTTGCCCGGCAAGGGAGCGCGGATCCAGGTCCGGGCCGATCGGGGCGATTTCGAGCTCGGCCTCGGGGGCGTGACGCGCGAAGGCGGCGGCCAGAGGCGGGGCGAGCACGACCTCTGCGTAAGGACCCAGCAACAGCCGGAAGCGCCGCGTGCTTTGGGCGGGGTCGAAAGGCTCGGCGGCACGGAACGCCCGTTCGAGCCGGTTCAGCCCGGCCGCGACGTCCGGCGCGATCTGCAACGCTTTCTCGGTCGGCTCGACGCCATATCTGGCGCGCAAGAAAAGCTCATCCCCCAAGGCGACGCGCAGCCGCGCAAGTGCCGCGCTGACAGTGCTTTGCGACTGGCCGAGGCGTCGCGCCGCAGCAGTGACATTGCGTTCTTCCATCACGGCGTGGAAGACGCGAAGAAGAGATATGTCCGGGGTCATGTGTCCAGCTTACCGATATCTGACATGCTGCGCATCAATTTCTCGATTTGCAAATTCGTCCCATATCACTGCGGAGACGTTCCTGCAGTGACCCTCGCGGGACGTTCCGAGACAACGCAAGGAGACATGAAAATGGCACGTATTTTGATCCTGTCCACTGCGGCCGATGTCCTTGGCGATACCGGCAACCCCACCGGCGTTTGGTACGAAGAGTTGGCGAGTCCGTATTACGCTTTCCTTGATGCGGGCCATGAGGTCACGCTGGTGACGCTTGGCGGAAAACCTGTTCCCATTGACCCGAATTCCGACGTGACTGGTGAGGAGGCCCCGGCCTCGGTCACAAGGTTCCGCGCAGATACGGAGGCAACGGCGCTTCTGTCCAACCCCGGCCGCCTCGAGGACGAGGACGTCACAACCTACGACGCGCTCTACATACCGGGCGGCCACGGCGCGATGTGCGACCTTGCGGAAAGCGCGCTTGCAGCCAAGGTCATTGGCAAGGCTTGGGATAGCGGCAAGGTCGTCGCCTCGGTCTGTCATGGTCCGGCGGCCTTTGCCAAAGTCGTGGATGCGAATGGCGATCCCATCGTGAAGGGCCGCAAGGTCACGGCCTTCACGGACAGCGAGGAAGAGGCCGTGGGGCTGGTGGAGGCAGTGCCGTTCCTGCTGGAGACGAAGCTGCGCGAGCTGGGGGCTGACTTCGAGAGCGTCGGCGACTGGCAGCCTCATGCCGTGTCCGATGGCCGGCTGGTGACGGGGCAGAACCCGGCTTCGTCGGAGGCGGCGGCGAAGAAGGTCCTCGAGCTTCTGTAACCTTATGTGGCGCTGCCCGGCGACGGGCGGCGCCTCTCTGCCCTGCGGGTCAGGCCCAGGGCGTGACGAGGTATTTCTCGCCCGTGCGCATGGCGCGGTAGTCCAGCACGGCGTCCTTGGTCAGCATTTCCTCCAACGTGACGCGAGATTTGTAGCTGCTGGCAAAGGTGCTGGTGAGGTTGTCACGTACGCGCTGACGCATCCGGCCCATGGGCTCCTGCCCAATCGACTGCAGGAATGGGAACAGAAGCCAGCCAGATAAGGTCCAGCCGAACCCGTAGCTGGGTGTCAGGATGGTAGGGCTGGTGTCGAGGCGGCCGTAGATGAACATGCGTTTCGGCTGGTTCGATCCGTAGCGCGAATACTCGGCCATATGCTCCCTTGCGACCCTCTCCATCGCCCGAAATGCGGTATCGACCAGCGTACCGCCTCCCACGGGATCGAAGCCGTAGAAGGCGCCTGTCTCACGAATTGCGTCGGTCAGCTTGTCCATGAAATCGTCTTCGGAAGAGTTGACCACATGCTCGGAGCCAAGCCCCTTCAGCAGCTCCACCTGATCGCTCTTTCTCACGATGTTCACCAGCCCGATGCCATCCTCTGCGCAGATGCGCGTCAGCATCTGGCCGAGGTTCGAGGCCCCGACAGTGTGCAAGATGGCGTTCTGTCCGTCGGCCCTGGCAGTCTCCACAAAGCCGAGGGCGGTCATCGGGTTGACGAAGGCGCTGGCGCCTTCTTCGGCGGAATGCTCGCCCAGCGGGAGGCACATGTCCGCGTCGGAGAGGCAATACTGGCTGTAGGCGTTGCCCGGGACGCAGGAGACGCGCTGCCCTACCAGCGCCTGCGCAGCAGCACTGTCGCCAGCGGCGATCACCGTGCCTGCGCCTTCGTTACCAGCGGGCAATTTCAAACCGTGACGGGCCTTCGATGCGGCATTTGCTGCATCGGGCACCCGGGCCACGAACTTGCCCGGCGTGTAATCCGCGTTCTCCATGTCGGCGCCGCCGACGAGAATGGCTAGGTCCGAGGGATTGATCGGTGCGGCTTCCATCCGCACCAGCACCTGGTTGTGGGTGGGGTCGGCAAATGAAACGTCTTCAAGCGCGACGGTCAGCGTGCCGTCGGCCTCGAGCGTGGTGAACAGCTGTTTTCCGGTGGTGGCCATGCAGGCGCCTCCTTCGCGTTTCATCGGGTGATGTGGATATAGGGCCAATTCCGACGCATCCAAAAATTCTGCATCCGGCACAACATAGGTAGTCGGAGCGACTGGAAAGGGCTCCGAGTGCGCTTGCGGCGGTGAAGCGTGCCGTACCCATGGCGAGCAGCTGCTGACCTGCTCCCCTGAAAAGTCCGCGTTTTGAAGTTAGCCTGTTCTCCAAACGAGGAGACAGACAATGCGGAAAAGCCGTTTCAGCGAAGAGCAGATCATTGGCATCCTGAAAGAGCACCAGGCCGGGATAGGCGCCAAGGAGCTCTGCCGGAAGCATGGCATCAGTGAGGGCACATTCTACAAGTGGCGCTCGAAGTATGGCGGCATGGAGGTGTCGGAGGCCAAACGGCTGAAGACCTTGGAGGCTGAGAACGCGAAGCTCAAGAAGATGCTCGCGGAGCAGATGCTGGATGTGGCCACGCTCAAGGAGATGCTGGGAAAAAACTTCTGAAGCCCGGTGCAAGGCGACGAGCAGTGGACTGGGCCATGACAGAGAAGAGCTACAACCAGCGGCGGGCCTGTGCCTTGGCCGGGATTGATCCGCGTGTCTATCGGCGTGGATCACACGAGCCTCGACGGGCTCACCCCGTGGGAGTATCACCAACGGTCAGTAGAGGACCAAACCCTGAACAGAGCGAACTAATAACCGCGGACTCTATGGGGAGCAGGTCAGCGCATATGGGAATCCAGAGCAGGGTATGGCGGACGCCGCATGGCGGCCTGAAACGCATGATGCGCGTCGGTGTGTGCGAAGTGTCGAAACATTGTCATTCGTGTGTGAAGTGTCGAAGCCGTTTCACGGCGAGGAACATGTCCCTTCGCTGAGCAAGGGCGTGCAGGTGAAAAGCTGTCAGCCATCAGAGGGTTGTGCGCGCCGCATGCCTTGCTAGGAGAATCCGGGAACACCAGGTCTTTCGCTTCATGCACTCGACGCACGTCGTGCTAACAGGCCGCTGAAAAACGCCCGCGTGAGGGATGGTTTCCCTCGACGCGGATGCTGGGTGGGGCTGGAGCATGCGCAGGCAGACCTGACTGCGGCTTCCCCGGTCAGGCCGCCAGCAGTTTCGGCAGCCTTGCGAGATTGCAGGCCGCCATTGTCAGCGTAAAGCGGGCGCGCACGCGCTCTATGCCGCGATACATGGTCTGTGTCAGGCCGCCGACGGTCTTGGCCCAGCCGAAGGGTTCCTCGATCTTCTTTCGGCATCGCTGGGATTTGGCATAGCCGGGATGTCGGGTGGTCAGACCGTCGATGGCAGAATGGCGGGACTTCTGGGCGACATGCGGCGTCACCACCATCTGGCGCAGTTCGGCGACGAAGTCGGCGCTGTCGTAGCCACGATCCGCTGCCAGGGTCAGACGCCGCGTCGATCCGGGCGAGTGCCGATGGAGCATGTCGATGGCGGCACGGCGCTCGGCGTGCCCGTCAGCTTGCGTGAGGTCGGCCTGCACGATCAGGCCGGAACGGTTCTCCATCAGGCTATGCCCCATGAAGCATAGCACCGCGCCAGCGCCGGGCGACTTCTTGAACAGCCGGGCCTCGGGATCAGTCATCGACGCGTGCGTCGCGTTCGACCGACGTTCGCCACGAAAATCGACTTCGGCATTGCGGCTGCGGCGCGCGGGACGGGGCATGGGTTTGGGCTCGGCAGTGGATTGGTCAGGAGACGATGTTGGCGATACACGGTCATCTGGCGGATCACCCGGATCGTCGTCCCGGTCGGGCATCGCACTGTCCTTCGGCTGGAAGCTCTTCATGGATGCCCAGGCCTTCACCAGCGTTCCGTCGACCGAGAAATGATCGTCGGACAGCAGCGGCGCGACCTCGCGATGCGCCAGGATGGCGGCCATGATCTTGCGGGACATGTCCGTGCTCAGCAGCCGGTCGCGGTTCTTCGTGAACACCGTGGGGACCCACACCGCGTCATCTATTCCGAGGCCTACGAACCACCGGAACAGCAAGTTGTAGTCCATCTGCTCCACGAGCTGCCGCTCGGATCGTATTGAGTAGAGGATTTGCAACAGGCTGGCGCGGATCAAGCGTTCCGGCGCAATGGAAGGACGGCCTTCACCCGCATAAAGTCGATCGAACTCGGCATCCAGTGAACGCAGGGCATCGTTGACGACGGATCTGATCTTGCGCAGCGGATGCCGGGACGGGATGCGCTCCTCAAGATCGATATAGCTGAACAGTGACCCCGTCACCTCGTCCGATCCGCGCATCGCCACCTCCGTCATACCATGGTGGCGATGAATCATGTTCCTCGATGCGCGTCGAGACCGGAGTTTTTCAGCAGCCTGCTAAGTGAAATGCTGTACGACATAGACGCCGTCGATCTTTTGTTTGCTCACCAGCTCAATGAGCAGCCTGCCTACCTAAGACGCTTCTCGAACCTTGCAGTAATGGCCGTGCGATGGAGCGCGAGCCAGCGCGAATGTGCATGTTTCCGTTGGAGGTTAGTGGGGAGACTTTTCTGAACATGCCAAGAAGACACGCTGTTCATTTTGTTGGGAGCGGTACGGGAAACAGGATCGGAGTTGTGTTAGTCACTCGGTGTTTTCTGATTTGAAGGGCGCGACGGGTGAAAATCGAACCGACGAAACTGCAGGGCGTTATGGTTCTGACCCCGCGCCGGTTCGGCGACCACCGCGGATTTTTTTCTGAAAGCTACAGCCGCAAGGCCTTCGCCGAGGCGGGCATCGACATCGCGTTCGTGCAGGACAACCACTCGTTGTCGGCTAAAGTGGGCACCGTGCGCGGGCTGCATTTTCAAGCGCCGCCGCATGCGCAGGCCAAGCTGGTGCGCTGCGGCAAGGGTCGGCTCTTCGATGTCGCCGTCGACATCCGCAAAGGCTCGCCCACCTATGGCCAATGGGTCGGCGAGGAGCTGAGCTTCGAGAACGGCCGTCAGCTGATGATCCCGGCAGGCTTTCTGCACGGCTTTACCACGCTCGAGCCGGACACCGAGATCATCTACAAATGCACCGATTACTACGCCCCCGAGTGCGACGGTGCGGTGCGCTTCGACGATCCGGACATCGGCATCGACTGGGGCGTGGACCTTTCGGACGCTGTGCTGTCGGAGAAGGACGCCGCCGCGCCCTTCCTGAAGGATTTCAACAGCCCGTTCACCTTTGAAGGATAAGACCCAGATGAAACTGCTGATCACCGGCGGCGCCGGCTTCATCGGATCGGCCGTGGTGCGGCTGGCGGTGGCGCGCGGTCATGAGGTGGTGAACCTCGACGCGCTGACCTATGCCGCATGCCTCGACAACGTGGCCGAAGCCGCCGACAGCCCGGCCTATGCCTTCGAGCAGGCCGACATCCGCGACCGCGCGGCGCTCGACCGGGTGTTTGCGGCGCACACCCCCGACGCGGTGATGCATCTCGCCGCCGAGAGCCATGTCGACCGCTCGATCGACGGGCCGGGCGATTTCATCGAGACCAATATCACCGGCACCTTCAATATGCTGGAAGCCGCGCGGGCCTATTGGACCCAGCAGGGCAAGCCCGAGAGCTTCCGATTCCACCATATTTCCACCGATGAGGTCTTCGGCTCGCTGCCCGCCGACTCGGAGGTCCAGTTCACCGAAGACACGCCCTATGATCCGCGCTCGCCCTATTCGGCCTCCAAGGCCAGCTCGGACCATCTGGTGCGCGCCTGGCACGAGACCTACGGGCTGCCGGTGGTGCTGACCAACTGCAGCAACAACTACGGACCCTATCATTTCCCGGAAAAACTCATTCCGGTGGTGATCCTGAACGCGCTGGCCGGAAAGCCGCTGCCGATCTACGGCACGGGCGAGAACATCCGCGACTGGCTCTACGTCGAGGATCACGCCGACGCGCTGCTGCTGGTGGTGGAGAAGGGCGCGCTGGGGCGCAGCTACAACATCGGCGGCGAGAACGAGCGCAGCAACCTCGAGCTGGTGAAAACGCTCTGCGCCATTCTTGATAGCAAACGCCCGAAGGAGAGCGGCTCCTACGCCGATCAGATTTGCTTCGTCACCGACCGCCCGGGCCATGATGCGCGTTACGCGATCGACCCGAGCCGCATCAGGGACGAGCTGGGCTGGCGCCCCTCGGTGACGGTCGAGGAGGGCCTCGAGAAGACCGTGGAATGGTATCTCAACAACGAGGCTTGGTGGCGCCCGCTGCAGGCGCGGCACGGCGTCGGGCAGCGGCTGGGGAAGGGGTAAACATGGCACAGCAACGCAAGGGCATCATTCTCGCCGGCGGCTCGGGCACGCGGCTCTATCCGATCACCATCGGCGTGTCGAAACAGCTGCTGCCGGTCTATGACAAGCCGATGATCTACTATCCGCTGAGCGTTCTGATGCTGGCCGGGATCCGCGAGATCTGCCTGATCACCACGCCGCAGGATCAGGCGCAGTTCCAGCGCACGCTGGGCGATGGCAGCCAATGGGGCATTTCGCTGACCTATGTGGTGCAGCCCAGCCCCGACGGGCTGGCGCAGGCCTATCTGCTGGCCGAAGACTTCCTTGATGGCGCGCCCTCGGCGCTGGTGCTGGGCGACAATATCTTCTTCGGCCACGGGCTGCCGGACATGATGGCCGAGGCCGATGCGCGAGAGAGCGGCGGCACGGTCTTCGGCTATCACGTGGCTGATCCCGAGCGCTACGGCGTGGTGGATTTCGACGAGGATTTCCGCGCCACCTCGATCATCGAAAAACCCGCGGTGCCGCCGTCGAACTACGCGGTGACCGGGCTCTACTTCCTCGACGGCACGGCCCCCGAGCGGGCGCGTCAGGTGCAGCCCTCGCCGCGCGGCGAGTTGGAGATCACCACGCTTCTGGAGATGTATCTGCACGAGGGCGCGCTCGACGTGAAGCGCATGGGCCGCGGCTATGCTTGGCTCGACACCGGCACGCATGGCTCTCTGCTGGACGCGGGCAACTTCGTGCGCACGCTCACCGAGCGCCAGGGCCAGCAGGTGGGCAGCCCCGATGAGATCGCCTTCCAGATGGGCTGGCTCGACCGCGCAGCGCTGGCGGCACGCGCCGAAAAATTCCGCAAGAACGGCTATGGTGCCTATCTTGAGGCGCTGCTGAGCTCATGACTTGCGGCCGCATCATCCCGCAAAGCAACTCAAACGGCGGTTTCGGTTGATCCGCCGCCTGCGCCCGGGCTATCCAGCAGGAAATTTCTCGAGGCGGGTGGTCCCGATGCGTCAATCTTACTCCGCCGCCCTCCGGGCGGTCTTTTCCGTACAACTGCGCTGCGCCGGGGCGCGGCCATGAGCGCTGTCATCTTCATCCCCGCCCGCTACGCCTCGTCGCGTTACCCTGGTAAACCGCTGGTCGAGCTGACCGGCGCCAATGGCGAGAAGAAATCGCTGATCGAGCGCGCCTGGGACGCGGCGCAGAGCGTCAAAGGTGTCTCGGCGGTTTATGTGCTGACCGATGATGACCGCATCGCCGAGGCGGCGCGCGGCTTTGGCGCCGAGGTGCTGATGACCTCGGAGACGGCGCGCAACGGCACCGAACGCTGCGCCGAGGGCGTGGCGCAGCTGGAGAAGGCGCCGGACATCATCATCAACCTGCAGGGCGACGCGCCGCTGACCCCGCCGTGGTTCATCGAGGCGCTGATCGAGGCCATGCAGAACCCGGCGGTCGAAATGGCCACCCCGGTGCTGAAGACCGATCCCGAGACGCTGGCCAATTTCGTCTCGGACCGTCACGCGGGCCGGGTGGGGGGCACCACCGCGGTGATGCGCAGCGATGGCACGGCGCTCTATTTCTCCAAAGAAGTGCTGCCCTATGTGGGCAACCTCGAAACCCCGCCCGAGGTTTGGCATCATGTGGGGGTCTACGGCTATCGCCCCGACGCGCTGGCCCGTTACGCCACCTGGCCCGAGGGTCCGCTGGAGCGCGCCGAGGGACTCGAGCAGCTGCGGTTTTTGGAGAACGGCACGCCGGTCACCTGCGTTGCGGTCGAGGCGCGCGGCCGGGTGTTCTGGGAGCTCAACAACCCCGTCGACGTGGCCCGCATCGAGGCCGTGCTGCAAAAGGAAGGCATCGCATGAAACCCGTAACGGTCAAAGACGTCACCTTTGCCAATGACGCGCCGCTGGCGCTGATCGCCGGGCCCTGCCAGCTCGAAAGCCTCGATCACGCGCGCATGCTGGCCGAAAAGATCGCCGCCGTCGCCGAGGCCGCGCGCACGCCTTGGGTGTTCAAGGGCAGTTTCGACAAGGCCAACCGCTCGTCGCTCTCGGGCAAGCGCGGGCTCGGCATGGAGGCGGGCCTCACGATCCTGTCGCAGATCGGCGCCGAGTTCGGCGTGCCGGTGCTCACCGACATCCACACCGCCGAGCAATGCGCCGCGGTGGCGCAGGCGGTGGACATCCTGCAGATCCCCGCGTTCCTGTCGCGCCAGACCGATCTGCTGCTGGCCGCAGGCGAGACCGGGGCGGCGATCAACGTCAAGAAGGGCCAGTTCCTCGCGCCCTGGGACATGGCCAATGTGGCCGCCAAGATCGCCAGCACCGGCAACGAGCGCTTGCTGCTCTGCGAGCGCGGCGCGAGCTTTGGCTACAATATGCTGGTCTCGGACATGCGCAGCCTGCCGATCATGGCGGAGACCGGCTACCCGGTGGTCTTTGACGCGACCCATTCGGTGCAGCTGCCGGGCGGGCAGGGCAGTTCCTCGGGCGGCCAGCGGCAGTTCGTGCCGACGCTGGCCCGTGCCGCCGTCGCCGTCGGCTGCGCCGCGGTCTTCATTGAAACCCATGAGGATCCAGACAACGCCCCCTCGGACGGTCCCAATATGGTGCCGATCGATCAGTTGGGCGGCCTGCTGGCCAAGCTGCGCGCGCTCGACGAGATCGCCAAGGTAGGCTGAGGCGCGGCCCCTGGCTGCCGGGCATCGGACATGGAGAGGTTGAAGATGGCAGCCAAATTTGGAACCAGCGGCCTGCGCGGCCTGGTGGTAGAGTTGACGCGCGAGCTGGTGGCGGATCACGTGCGCGCCTTTGCCAGCGCCTGCGATCACGGCGGCACGCTCTGCGTCGGGCAGGACCTGCGCCCCTCCAGCCCGCGCATCGCCGGTGACATCATCGCTGCCGCCCGCGCCGAAGGGCTGCGGGTGATCGACTGCGGCGCGCTGCCGACCCCGGCGCTGGCGCTGGCCGCGCTGGAGATGGGCGCCGGGGCGATCATGGTCACCGGCAGTCACATCCCCGCCGACCGCAACGGGCTGAAGTTCTACACCCGCTCCGGCGAGATCACCAAGGCCGACGAGGCGGCGATCTCGGCGGCGCTCGGGCGCCCGGCGGGCAGCGCGGAAGGCACGCTGGAGCAGGACCCGCAGGCCGCCGCCCGTTTCGTCGCGCGCTACACCGGCACGCTCGGGAGCACGGCGCTGGCGGGCAAGCGCATCGGCCTTTATGCCCATTCCGCCGTCGGCCGCGACGATCTGCGGGCGATGCTGGAAGGCCTCGGCGCCGAGGTCCTGGAACTGGGCCGCTCCGAGCATTTCATCCCCGTCGACACCGAGGCGGTGGACCCCGAGACCCGCGCGCAGATCAAGGCCTGGGTCGCCGAGCATGGGCTCGACGCGCTGGTGTCGACCGATGGCGACAGCGACCGGCCGCTGCTGGCCGATGAGACCGGCACAATCGTGCCCGGCGACATCATGGGCCAGATCACCGCCGAAGCGCTGGGGGCGGAGGCCGTAGTCACCCCGATCTCTTCGAACTCCGGCGTCACCCGCAAGGGCTTTGGCAAGGTGCTGACCACCCGCATCGGCTCGCCCTTCGTCATCGCCGGTATGGAAGAGCTGGGCGGCAAGGTGGTGGGCTATGAGGCCAACGGCGGCTTTCTGCTGGGGTTCGAGGCCGCCGGGCCCGACGGCACTCTGGCGCCGCTGCCCACGCGCGATTGCATGCTGCCGCTGATCACGGTGCTGATCGCCGCCGGGAAGGGCCCGGTCTCGGCCCGCGTCGCCGCCGAGCCGCCGGTGGTCACCATGGCCGACCGGCTGCAGGAGGTGCCGCAAGAGGCCTCGCAGCCCTTCGTGGCGAAGCTGCGCGAGGATGCCGGCGCGCGGGCGGAGTTCCTGTCGCAGCTCAGCGCCGCGGAGGCCGCCTGCGATCTCACCGACGGTGTGCGCATGACGCTGCCCGATGGCCGCATCGTCCATGTGCGCCCCTCGGGCAACGCGCCGGAACTGCGGCTCTACGTCGAGGCCTCGGACAGGGCCGGAGCCGAGGAGTTGATGGAGCGCGGGCTGGTAGAACTGCGCTGCGCCGTCCTAGGATAAAGATGTGGCAGACCCGATTTCATGGCTAAGCATTTTGCTTTGCCATGGGGCTCTCAGGCTTCCTGGGATGGCGCTGATTTGTCTGGCTCAGGTCGTGAATTCACGCCGGACCGCAAAGTCTGACTTTCTATTCTACGTAAGTCAGTTCTGGAGCTCGACGAGCTTGGCCTCGAAGGCCTTAGGCAGGCATTCGGTAGTCCCGGTGTTCGCGGGGCGACGCATTGAGGCGCAGCCTTAACCTTTCATTCAGCAATTCATTTGTATGATGTGCCGAGAGAAAGGAGTGCCATGATGACGAAAACTGTGTCTTTGGGCGACGTAGTGACGGACTACATCAGCCGGTACGGACTTACCGAAAAGGCGCGGAGTTTTTTTCTTGAGCGCGTGGAGGAAGTGGCTTTTTCGGAGGGCTTGCGGCGCGCCGAAGAGCAGGAGAATCTCTCTTCAAAGTGATGAAGAAGTCCGCTCCTTTGCCGAAACTGGCCGGCAAATTTGTCGTTTTCGGGAGAGACGGTGGTGCCAAAGCTGCGTAGGATTTCTTTGGCTGACAGATGGCCAAAGGAGGCTTCGCATGACGTCTTCTCTGAACTCATCAGAGCATATTCAGTATATGGCCCGCGCAGCGATCAAAGAGTGTCCGTTTGCCGACGAAGGGGCAATCGCCGGCCTGCGGTATCGAGATACGCCATATTGGCATTCTCTTCTCAAATGTAGACGCCTTGGGATTCATCGGCCGGACGGCCGGACCTGCAACTGGACTGCTCGTATTCTGACCAAGGACAAGCGCTACATTCAAAAATGTTTAGGACCCGCCTTAAACCTTGGACGCGGGCAGGTTACCTTTGCTCTTGCTGTGGAGCGTGCCTTCGCGTGGTTCGCACAGGCTGATGTGCAGAGAATCTCGAATGAACCGAAGCCAACCGGCAGGACCCGAGAAATCAGCATATGCCCCATCGGGGATGTTTACACGGTGGGCCATGCTCTTCGCGACTACACAGACTGGACTCGCTTGGCGCGCTCTCCTGGCGGCCATTACAACAACCTTATCCTTATCAACTACCATTTGGTTCCGAGCTTTGCGCATCTGCCCCTCGAAGACTTTGACGCAACTGACGTACTCGCTCTCGCCAAACAGGTGATCGAAACGCCGCCACGTTTTGGCTTTATGCCATACTCATCGCGCGAAGAGGTGCAGGAAGTGTCCGTCGATGTGCTGCGCAGACGAAAGAGGACGTTCAACTCGCTGCTCAGCATCTTGCGGATGGCCTTTCGGCACGCGTGGGACAGCAGTCGCATCCAGTCGGAGCGACCTTGGCGCTGCCTCGGTGAGCCAGCCCCTTTGAAGTGGTCCACCCACGAAGCGTGAAATCGGATAGGATTTCGGCGAACAGGAGGACTACGGAATGGCTGGAAAGCGAGAGAAGCCGGAAGACATTGTCACCAAGCTGCGCCAGGTCGAGGTGCTGCACGGCCAGGGCCTGTCGATGGCCGATGCGGTGCGGCAGATCGGGATATCGCAGCATACGTTCTACCGGTGGCGGAAGCAGTATGGCGGGATGAACCGGGCACAGTTGTCGCGGCTGAAGGACCTCGAGAAGGAGAACCTGAGGCTGCGGCGGGCGGTATCTGACCTGACGCTCGAGAAGCTGATCCTGACTGAGGCTGCACGGGGAAACTTCTAAGCCCTTCGCGCCGCCGGGAGTGCGTGGAGCATGTGTGCGAGACACTCTGCATCTCCGAACGCCGCGCCTGCCGGGTGCTCGGCCAGCACCGCTCCACGCAGCGCAAGCCGCCCCAGGGCCGGGAAGACGAGGCGCGGCTGACCGCCGACGTCATCGAACTGGCCCGGGAGTATGGCCGCTACGGCTACCGCCGGGTCGCCGTGCTGCTGCGGCGTGCCGGCTGGCAGGTGAACCATAAGCGGGTGGCGCGCATTTGGCGGCGCGAAGGGCTCAAGGTCCCACACAAGCAGAAGAAGCGCGGCCGGCTCTGGCTGAACGACGGCTCTTGCGTGCGGCTGAAGCCCGAGCACCCCAATCACGTCTGGTCCTACGACTTCGTGCAGGACCGGACCAGTGACGGCCGAGCCTACCGGACGCTCAACATCCTCGATGAATATACGCGGGAGGCGTTAATGATCCGTGTCGACAGACGGCTGAACTCCACCGATGTTCTGGACGCGCTGACGGACCTCTTCATCCAGCGCGGCCCGCCGCAGTTCATCCGGTCCGACAACGGCCCGGAGTTCGTCGCGCAGAAGGTGCGCGACTGGATCGAGCTGGTGGGGGCGAAGACCGCCTACATCGAGCCGGGGTCACCCTGGGAGAACGGCTATTGCGAGAGCTTCAATGCGCGCTTCCGGGACGAGCTGCTGAATGGCGAGGTCTTCTACTCGTTGAGGGAGGCGCAAATCCTCATCGAAAGATGGCGAAAACACTACAACATGGAGCGCCCGCATAGTGCCCTCGGGTATCGGGCGCCGGCACCCGAGGTCTTCATCCCCATAGATCGAAGGCCGACGATGCATTAGCATTTAACCCGGACCACTCGATGGGGTCAGCTCAGCTGTCGAGACGACTTTCGGGCCTTCGGGGCTCATGCGCCAGTCGATCGAAGACGGCGCGTCCGCGCATGTCTTTGCCTCGGCCAACATGGCGCATCCGGAAGCCCTCGCGGAGGCCGGCAGGGGCGGGCCGGTGGTGCTGTTCGCCCGCAATCGCCTCTGCGGCCTTGCGCGGCCCGGACTGGAGGTCTCCGGCGATACCCTGCTTGACGTGATGCTGGCGCAGACCACCCGTCTCGGCACCTCGACACCGGGGGCTGATCCGTCCGGGGACTATGCCTGGCAGCTCTTCGGCAAGGCTGATGAGCTCCGTCCCGGCGCGCGAGCCGAGTTGGAAAGCAAGGCGCTGCAGCTGACCGGTGGACCAGAGAGCGAGGCGGCCCCGGAAGGGCGTAACACCTACGCCTGGATGATGGAAAACGACCGGGCCGATCTTTTCCTGACCTATTGCACCAATGCGGTGCTGGCGCAGCGCGAGCTTCCAGAGCTGCAAGTCGTGACGGTGCCGCAAGCGCTCTCGGTTGGTGCCGACTATGGCCTGATCGTGCTCGAGGATGCGCCGCCCTCGGCCTGGGATCTGGCATTCCACATCCTGTCGCCCGATGGTCAGCGCGTGCTTGCAAGCTACGGCTTCGACGCGCCGGGCATGGTCGGGGAGTGAGCCAATGATCCTCAGGGCCTTCCTGTTCGCCTGCCTCGCAGCGTCGCCCGCACTTGCGCGCAGCGTGACCGATAGCGCCGGCCGCGTCGTGGAGCTGCCCGAGCGGATCGAGACGGTCTTCGCCGCCGGCCCGCCGGCCTCGGTTCTGGTCTATGTGGTGGCGCCCGAGACGCTGACCGGCTGGCCCCGTGCGCTGCGTCCCGAGGAGCGCGACTATATCGCCGAACCCTATCGCGACCTGCCCGAAACCGGGCGGCTCACCGGGCGCGGCGGCGAGGTCAACCTCGAGCGGCTGCTCGAGATCGCGCCTGACCTGATCCTCGATTTCGGCTCGGTGCGCGACACCTATATCGACCTTGCCGACCGGGTGCAGGCGCAGACCGGCATCCCCTACGTGCTCATCGACGGGCGCTTCGAGAACACCCCTGAGGCGCTGCGCCTACTGGGCGAGGTGCTCGGTGTGCCGGAGCGAGGCGAGATGCTGGCCCGCGATGCCGAGGCGACCTTTGCCCGGCTCGACGCGATCCTGGCCGAGGTGCCCGAGGCGCAGCGACCGCGCACCTACCTGGCGCGGGGGCCAGATGGGCTCGAGACCGGCATGAAGGGCTCGATCAACACCGAATTCATCGAGCGGGCGGGGGGCGTGAACGTCGCCGACGACGGCGGGCGCACGCGCGGGCTGGTACAGGCCTCGCCCGAGCAGATCATCGTCGCCGATCCCGAGGTCGTGGTGACATGGGATCCGCAGTTCTACGATCGAGTCTGGAGCGATCCGGTCTGGCGCGGGGTGGCGGCGGTGAGGGCAGGGCAGGTCTATCTGTCGCCCACCGCACCCTTCGGCTGGATCGACCGGCCGCCCTCGCTCAATCGCATGATGGGGCTGCGCTGGATGGCCCGCCTGTTCTACCCCGAGCGCTAGGGTGGCGATCTGCGCGAGGACACCGCGGCCTTCTACAAGGCATGGTACCAGGTCGATCTCGATGACGCCGAGCTCGACCGGCTGCTCGACCGGCTGCTCGAATGGGCCGAGGGGCGACCGCCGCAATGAGCCCCGCATGAGCCGCATCGGACTGACCACAGCATTGGGTGCGGTGCTGCTTCTGCTGGCTTTCGTCGCGCTGCTTATCGGCCCGGTCGGGCTAACGTCCGGACAGGTTGTCTCGGCGCTGATCGGGCGCGGCGGCGAGCAGGCGTCGATCGTGGTCTGGAATATCCGCCTGCCGCGCGTCGCGGGGGCTTGCCTGGTCGGCGCAGCGCTCGCTTCGGCTGGGGCCACCTACCAGGCGCTTTTCCGCAACCCGCTGGTCTCGCCAGATATTCTCGGCGTCTCCGCCGGAGCTGGGCTTGGCGCGGTGGCGGGGATCTTCCTGGCGCTGCCGGTCGCGCTCATCCAGCTTTCGGCCTTTGCCGGAGGGCTGCTCGCCGTCGCGCTGGTCATGGCCGTTGCCGCGGCTGTGCGCGGGGCGGACCGGGTGCTGACGCTGGTGTTGACGGGTGTTGTCATCGGTGCGCTGGCGGGGGCGGCCACTTCGCTGTTGAAGGTGCTGGCCGATCCCTACGACCAGTTGCCCGCGATAACCTTCTGGCTGCTCGGCTCGCTGGCGTCTGTAACCGCCGCCGACATCACGCCGGCGCTTCCGGCGGTGCTGATTGGCCTCGTGCCGCTGATCCTGTTGCGCTGGCGGGTCAACGTGCTGTCGATGGGCGATGAGGAGGCCCGCGCGCTCGGCGTCGAGGCGGGCCGAACAAGGGCGCTGGCGATCTGCGCGGCGACGCTGGTGACGGCGTCGGTGACAGCGGTCGCCGGGGTGGTCGGCTGGGTCGGCCTGGTCATCCCGCACATAGCGCGGATGCTGGTCGGACCGGGCTTCGGGCGGCTGCTTCCGACCTCGGCGCTGATCGGAGCGGGTTACATGCTGTTGGTCGACACCGCGGCGCGGACCATCGCGCCGACCGAGGTGCCGCTCGGCATCCTGACGGCGGTGATCGGCGCGCCGGTCTTCGTCTGGCTGCTCTCCAGCGGACGCAGGGGTTGGACATGAGGCTCGAGGCGCGCGGCCTTGCCATCGGGCATGGCGGGCAGCGGATCGGCGAGGGCCTGTCGCTGGCCCTTGGCGCGCAAGAGGTGATCTGTCTGCTCGGGCCGAATGGTTGCGGCAAGACCACGCTTTTCAAGACGCTGCTGGGGCTGCTGCCGCGGCTTGGCGGCACGCTGGAGCTTGATGTCCGGGACATCGCGCGGCTGTCTCGGCGCGAGATTGCGCGGGCGGTCGCTTGTGTTCCGCAGGCGCATACCCCGCCGTTTCCCTTCGAGGTGCTCGAGGTCGTGCTGATGGGGCGCACCGCGCGGATCGGGGCTTTTGGTCAACCCTCTCGGCAGGATCGCGAAATCGCCCTCGACGCGCTCGAGCGGCTCGGCATCGCCGAATTGGCGGGGCGGGACTACGAACGTCTCTCCGGTGGACAGCGGCAGCTGGTGCTGATCGCCCGCGCGCTGGCGCAGGAGGCGCCGCTCATCGTCATGGATGAGCCGACCGCCAGCCTCGACTTCGGCAACCGCCTTGTGGTGCTGGAGCGAATTGCTGACCTCGGGCGCACCCGTGGGGTCATCCTCTCGACGCATGACCCCGATCAGGCGCTCGCGCTCTCGGCACGGGTGCTGGCGATGTCGGGCGGGCGGATGCTGGCGTCAGGGCCGGCGGCCGAGGTTCTGACTCCGGCGCGATTGACCCAGATCTACGGCGTGCCGCTGACGGTGGAAGAGACGCCGTCGGGACGGCACGTCTGCCTGCCGGACATAGGTGGGGCCAGGCAGAAAGGGATCCGTTGTGATTGAATATCTCAATCGATAAACGGAATAACGAAATTGATTACCTATTAAAATCCAGGCCATAGGAGAGGTGATGCTGCTTCGCAGCATGCCTCCCGATGCGGCCCCTCCCGCCGCGCCACGCCTTGGAAAGAGTCCCGTGCGACCGACACATACAAGCCGACCGAGCCTGCGTCTTACCCCCGGCAGCCCGCAGTCCGCGCGCCGCGCGCTGATCGAAGAGACGCCCGTCGCCATGGTCTTCGACGGCGCGACCCAGGCGGTGTTGATGACCAGCCCGAGCGATCTCGAGGATTTCGCCCTGGGTTTCGCCCTGTCCGAAGGGATCATCACCGGTCCAACGGATGTGCGCGAGATCGAGATCGTGCCACATGACGCCGCCGCAGGCGGGGTCGAGGCGCGCATCTGGCTGCAGCAGGACCGCTCCGTCGCGCTGACCGCCCGCCGGCGCTCGGGCCTCGGTCCGGTCGGCTGCGGGCTCTGCGGGATCGAAAGCCTCGAGGCGGCGATGCGTCCCTTACCCAAGGTGCCCTTCCGGGCGCTCGGGCTCAGCGCCGACGAGGTGCTCACCGCGCCGGAACTGCTGCGCAAGGGGCAGGTGCTGCACGCAGCGACGCGCGCCGCCCATGCGGCGGGCTTCTACGTGCCCGGGCACGGCATGGTCTGCCTGCGCGAGGACGTTGGCCGCCACAATGCGCTCGACAAGCTGCTCGGCGCGCTGCTGCGGCAGGGCATCGACCCCGGCAGGGGGGCGATCGTGATGACCAGCCGCCTGTCGATGGAGCTGGTGCAGAAGACCGCCATTGCCGGCTGCGGCTGCCTGATCGGGGTCTCGGCTCCGACCGCGCATGCGCTGCGCCTCGCCGAAAGCACCGGAATCACGCTGATTGGATCGGCCCGCAACGGCGCGGCGGATCTCTTCAGCCACCCGGACCGACTGACCCTCGCTGTCGCGCAAAGCGCCTGATAGCCCCTCCCAGACAAGATACGGAGCCTGACCATGGCCAAGGACGATTTCACCGGAAAACCCTCTCGTGCGGCGGGCGGCTGGGGCGCGCTGAAGAGCGTCGGCAAGCACCTCATGGGCAGCGGCGTGCCGCTGCGCGGGGCGCAGACCCTGCTGCGCGCCAACCAGGAAGACGGGTTCGACTGCCCCGGTTGCGCTTGGGGCGATCCGGAGCATCGCTCGTCCTTCGAGTTCTGCGAGAACGGCGTGAAGGCCGTCGCCTGGGAGGCGACACGGGCGCGGGCGACGCCGGAGTTTTTTGCCGAGCACAGCGTAAGCGAGTTGCGGAGCTGGAGCGATTATGACCTCGAGCACCAGGGCCGGCTGACCGAGCCCATGCGCTACAACGCGGAAACCGACCGCTACGAGGCGGTGAGCTGGGAGACCGCCTTCCAGGGCATCGGCGCGGCGCTGCGCGCCCTCGAGCACCCGGATCAGGCCGAGTTCTACACCTCCGGCCGGGCCAGCAACGAGGCCGCCTTCCTCTATCAGACCTTCGTGCGGCTCTACGGGACCAACAACTTCCCCGACTGCTCGAACATGTGCCACGAGGCCAGCGGCGTCGCACTGAGCGCGGCCATCGGCATCGGCAAGGGCACGGTGCGGCTCGAGGATTTCGAGCTCGCCGACGCGATCTTCGTGGTCGGGCAGAACCCAGGCACCAACCACCCGAGGATGCTGGCCGATCTGCGCCGCGCGACGGCACGCGGCGCGCGGGTGGTGGCGGTCAACACGCTGAAGGAAAAAGGCCTGAAGCGCTTCGCCGACCCGCAGGACAAGCTCGAGATGCTGAGCGGTGGCAGCAAGCCGACCTCGACTGACTTCCTGAGCCCGCGGCTCGGCGGCGACATGGCGCTGTTCCGCGGCATGGCCAAGGAGATCTTTGCCGAGGATGATCTGGCCCGTGCCGAAGGGCGCGCGCCGGTGCTCGACGATGCCTTCCTGGCGGAGTTTTGCGACGGGCTCGAGACCTGGCGCGCCGAGGTGGTGGCGACGCCCTGGGAGCAGGTGCTCGAGCAGTCCGGCCTGAGCCGCGAGGAGATCCGCCATGCCGCCGAGGTCTACATGTCCTCGGAGCGGGTGATCCTGACCTGGGCGATGGGCATCACCCAGCACCGGCACTCGGTGGCGACGATCCGCGAGATGGTCAACGTGATGTTCCTGCGCGGCAATATCGGACGGCCCGGGGCCGGACTCTGCCCGGTGCGCGGCCATTCCAACGTGCAGGGCGACCGCACGGTCGGGATCAACGAGCGCCCCTCGGACGACTTCCTCGACGCGATGGAGCGCGAACTCGGCGTGGCGATGCCGCGCGCGCCTGGCCACAACGTGCTAGGGGCGATCGGGGCGATGCTCGATGGGCGGGCCAGGGCCTTCGTCGCGCTGGGGGGCAACTTCGCCCGTGCCACCCCCGACAGCGCGCTGATCGCCGAGGCGCTGCAGCGGCTCGAGCTGACGGTCAGCATCGCCACCAAGCTCAACCACAGCCACTTGCTGACCGGACGGCAGTCCTACCTACTGCCCTGTCTTGGGCGCACCGAGATCGACCGCAATGCGCAAGGCGCACGGCAGATCGTGACGGTGGAGGATTCGATGAGCATGGTGCATGGCTCGGGCGGCTTCAATCCGCCCGCCAGCCCGGCGCTGAAGTCCGAGGTCGGCATCGTCGCTGGGATCGCTGCGGCAACGGTGGGCTCCGAGGTGGTGGACTGGGCGGCGATGGCCGAGGATTACGATTTGATCCGCGCCAGCATCGCCCGCGTGCTTCCCGACTTCGGCGACTTCAACGCCGAGGTGCGCCAGCCCGGCGGCTTCCACCTGCGCAACCGCGCGGCGGAACGCATCTGGCAAACGCCGACAGGCCGCGCACAATTCGGCAGGCACGCGTTGTCAGAGGCCACGGAATGGCAGCGCGCCAGCCGCGAGGAGCGCTGCTTCGTTCTGCAGACCTTTCGGTCGCACGACCAGTACAACACCACGGTCTATGCCATGGATGACCGGTATCGCGGCGTCTTCAACGAACGCCGGGTGGTCTTCATGCACCATGCCGATGCGCGGATGCTGAAGCTGGATCTCGGTGCAACGGTCACCCTGCGCGGGCTGCACGACGACGGGATCGTCCGGGTGCTCGAGGGCTACCGGGTGGTGCCCTACGACATCCCACGCGGCTGCCTGGCTGGCTACTACCCCGAGATGAACGCGCTGGTGCCGCATGGGGTCTTCGGCGATGGCAGCGACACACCGGCGTCGAAATCGGTGCTGGTGCGGGTGGAGGCGAACCAGGCGGACCCCTAGGACGGGCTCGACCGTCCAGGCTGGGGCGCTTCTATCGTGTTAGATCGTTGCTGGTACTGACGAAGAGCCCTTGAACAGGTTTGGAGCTTGCTCGATGAGTGAGTTGTGCTTCGGCTGTCCGCGGCGTTTTGTGTTTCCGTCCAATACGGTTCTGCTCCCGCATCTTCCCTTCAGCACGCACAAGCCAGATGGCGCCTTTGATCCGCAAACCTATCCTGAGGGGTAGCGACGTCGTCTTCGGTGCCACCTCGACATCCCTCCGCGGGGCTAAGAAAATTGTTCCAGCCAAACTAAAAGTACTGACCGGCGGCAACAGCGAGTGGCCGGCCAAATAGCGAGCGCGAGGGCGGAGCGATGATCAAAGGTCTCATGAAGTTGGCAGGGTACCGAGTAGAGTATGTCTGCGAGTGGGGCGCTTATGATCGTCGATACGACGACTTTGAATACCATATGAATTACCCAATCACGCAAGATATGAAGATCGCTCCTCCGTGGGCTGAAAAGCGGGTCGTGCGCACGAGATGACAGCATTCGCGCCGAACACGAGACACGGTGTAGTATGGACCAACCGCTGTCGAATGAAGTGGGTCAATCTCTAAGAATACCTCTTGTTTAGAGCCAATTCGCGCAGCACCAAAATTCACCTATCCAGTCCCGCGCACTCCTACGGAACTCCGAAGGCTGCGCGATCCTATTGAAAAAATAGGTGGGAACCTTTCTCAGGAGATCTTTGGCCGCTCTTCAAGATGAGGTCTGACATAGATAGCGCGACTGAAGTATTCAGAATGTTTTCCTTGTTTGAGCGGAACTTTCCGAAGATACAGAATGTATCAGTGTACATTCGGAAGCCATAGCGACGCCCTATGCCTTCCGGCCTAGGTAGGAATTGAGTATGAATTTCGCATGTAAAATCATTTCGGCCATTGGCTTCGTTCTTCTTCTTTCTCTGTCAGCTCATGCTGAGACTATAACGCCCGGCGATTCAGCACACCACGTCGGAAGCTCAGTTACTGTCGAAGGTGTTGTTAGCCAGGTTTCGGTCAGCAGTGGGGGGACGATCTTCATAAACTTCGGCGGTCGGTATCCCAATCAAGAGTTCTATGGTGTGATCTTCAAGAGTAATTCGAGGCAATTCTCAGAGGTTCGCGCACTTGAGGGCCAGACTATCGCACTGTCTGGAACGGTCCAGCTCTACAAGGGAAGACCGCAGATTATTCTCCAGAGCCCAAGCCAAATTACACTTCGGCACTAGTCGCGGTGATCGCCTACCTGAAGGTGAACGCAGTTTTCGGGACCTGAAGGTTGCCCGACCTCGGGAGAGTGGCAGGGCACACTCATGCACGGTGGCACCCGACCCATGACGACTGTGAACGCGGCTGGGCTCGCTCGGAACTTACTCTTCCGGTCTGGTCAAACGAGGTCATTGGCCTAGGTGCGAGGAAAAGCTACGAAAGATCGCCGCACCAATTCAAAGGGAGAGAGCGTTGACTCGACGGTTGGTGAACCTCGGGAGCGGTTTCTGGAATATCCGTTGCACCATGAAGGTGGCCGGAATCGTCAACGTCGGGACGCAGGTCTCGATCGTTCGGCTGCAGAACGGCCGTTTCGTGTTTCTGGACAGCTACACATTGAATGGCGAAATCCGCGAGCTCGTCATGGGACTGACCCAGGATGGCAGTATGGTGGAAGCGGTCCTCAATCTTCATCCGTTCCACACGCTGCACTGCGCTGCCATGGCACGAGATTTTCCGACCGCGAAGTTCTACGGCTCCGAGCGGCACCATCGTGTCTGTACCTCGGTGCCCTGGGAAACCGAGCGCGTGGAAAGCGCGGCGGTGGCGGATCGGTATTTTCGCGACCTGCAGTTTTCGCTGCCGGCGGGCATCCAGTATTTCTCTGAAAATGAGAAGGTGCACGCGGGCTCGCTTCTGGCATTTCATCCGGCCAGCGGGTCTCTGCACGTTGACGACACGCTGAATGTTCTTCCTGTGCCAGGAGCTCTGCGCGGGTACGTGCCGCGGCTCGTCCTGCATCCCACGCTAGGGGCGGCGATGAATGCCGAAGACGGTGCGGAAGAGAAGTTCTGCCGCTGGCTCGAGGAAATTGGGGCGCGATGGCGCGGCACGAAGTCCGTCTGCGCCGCCCACAATGGGGTCGCACGTTTTGCTGAGGGCGATTTCGAGCAGGTCATGCGCGGACTCGCAGCACGAACCCGGAAAAGGACAGCTGCCTAGCCTTGCCCCAGGCCCGCGCTGCAGACCGCGCTAGATGCCCATGACCCGCAATTCCGTGGCGGTCTCTGGGATGACGAAGGTGCCGTCCGCGTTCGCCTCGACCTTGCGCCCGTTGCCCAGCACATAGCGTTGGTGGGTTCCATTAGATTGCCTGAACACGGTGACGGCGCGGCCGATCACGTCTTCGCATTCCATGATCTGAATGTTCATCCATTCGGCTGACATGTCTTCCTCCAGCGCAGTGATGCCGTCGCTCGATGTCTTGCCTGCAGCAGTGTTCTGCTTTCTTCCACCGTCGGCGATAGGGCCCAGTCTCGGCAAGGGGAGATTTCAACCTCAGGCAGATTGAGCTAGCTTCTGCCCGAGACTTGTCGTGTGAATAGAGGCCGAAAGTGGGGCGTGGCAAGTCAAATGTTCGACATTTGTTCGTTGGCGCGTAAGGATAATTATGTGTCAATTCTGAAGAGTTGGGCGGTGCCTACCTCGCCATTCTCGGCTACGTCCTGATCCCGTGGACCGCGGTGAACCTGACCGACTATTACCTCGTGCGGCGCGGGCGCTGTTCGATCACGGACATCATGCGCCCGGACGGCGGAATGTACGGCGCGTGGGGTGGCATCGGCATTGCGAGCTACGCCATCGGCTTCGTCGCGATGACCCCGTTCTTCAGCTCGGCCATCTACACCGGCCCGCTCGCGGCAAGCATGCACGGGGTCGACGTGTCGTTCATCGTCGGGCTGCCGGTCTCCTCGATTGTCTACGCCGTCCTTGCCCGCAGGGTCGATCTTGCCACCGAGATGCAAAAGGTCCGTGAGGCTGCGCTCAACACCTTCGGCCACGCCTGAAGCGCTGACGCCCAATGAGAAAGGATGTCCGGACCGCAATCCGGGCATCACTCCGTTCCTAAGCCAGGAAAGCGAAAGCCCTGACGTCAGACAAGGGCGGTCGCCAAGAGTTGGCAGGCTCCTCGATACCGAGTGACCGGAAGACCGGGCTCACGTCGCGCTTCAGGTTACGCCTGCGCGTATCAGCACTGAAATCGCGGTCTCGAAGTGCTCGGTCATGGCAGCTTCGGCCTTGGTGCTGTCCTGCATCATGATCGCGGTGGCGATGCGTTCGTGGCAGCGAATGTTCTCTTCGCGATTGGCCTCGGTGGCGCGTGCATGCCATCCGATCGACCAAGTCTGCCTCGTGATCACCCCGTAGCTGTCTACCAGAAGCTCGTAGAGCGCGTTGCCAGAAGCTCGGGCGATCAGCGTGTGAAACCGAATGTCGAGTTCCATGATCTGCGTCGGCTCCGTCCGCAGTGCGGTGAACATCCGGTCTACGATCTCGAGAAGCTCCTTGGCCTGTTCGTCCGTGCGGCGCAGCGCGGCGAGCCCGACCGTGCGAAGTTCGAGCGTGCGGCGCACGTCGAGCACCTGCTGGATGGAGAGCTGCCCGGTATAGACCGTGTGATCGAGGAGAATCGACATCGCGTCGGCATTCATCGCGGCGACGCGGGCGCGGCGCCCATTGCCGAGCTGCAGCACTCCAAGCGCCGCCAGTGCGCGCATCGCCTCGCGCGCCACCGTACGCGACACGCCTAGCTGCGTCGCCAGTGCCTGCTCGCTCGGCAAAGCATCTCCAACCTTCATGTTTTCCTTGCGAATATAGGCCCGAAGGTCTGCGACGACGCGATCTACGAGACCCTTCTCCTGTGCGCTCATTTCCCAACCTTTCATACAGGTTCACGATTTTGATAACACCAAAAATGGATTTTAGCTTGATAATACCCTAACAGCCTGTCTACACCTTGTCCCGGGAAACCCGACGGAAGCATCACGCCGATGCGCTCTGCGCGGGACACGGAGAGACAGCTCGGCCCGCCGGGTCTGGAGGAAATCATGAAAATCACCGCGATCCGCACCTTCCGTGCGGAAGAATTTGCGAACGTGCTCTGGGTTCACATCGAGACCGACGCTGGCATCACCGGGCTTGGTGAGACCTTCTACGGAGCCGAGGCCTGCGAGGCCCATATACACAACACACTTGCCGTGCGGCTGCTGGGTCAAGACCCGCTGAACATCGAACTGCTGCACAAGGAAATGGTCAGCCTGCCCAACGCGCAGGCTTCGACCGGCGTCGAATATCGCGCCGCCTCGGCCGTGGACATCGCGCTCTGGGACATCTTTGGCAAGGTCGCGGACCTTCCCGTCCACAAGGTGCTCGGCGGCCAGAGCTGGGAAAAGGTCCGGGTCTACAACACCTGCGCCGGCACTCGCTATGTGCGTACCAATAAGATCAAACCGGTCGACACTTGGAACCTCGACGCCGAGCCCTCGCCCTACGAGGATCTCGACGCCTTCATGAATCGCGCTGATGAACTCGCCGAGGATCTTCTGTCAAACGGCATCTCGGCGATGAAGATCTGGCCCTTCGATCCGGCCGGGATCGAGAACAAAGGCATGTACATCACAGCCGAGCAGATGAAGACCGCGATCAAGCCCTTCGAACTGATCCGCAAGGCGGTCGGCGACAAGATGGAGATCATGCTCGAGATGCATTCGCTGTGGAACCTGCCCACGGCCAAAGAGATCGCGCGGGCGGTCGAGCCCTATGCGCCGCGCTGGTTTGAGGACCCGATCCGCATGAACAACGCGCAGGCGCTGGCCGAATTCGCCCGCTCGACGCCGGTCTGGACCTGCGCCTCGGAGACGCTGGGCTCGCGCTTTGCCTATAAGGAATACATGGACCGCGACGCCACGCATGTGGTGATGGCAGACCTGTGCTGGACCGGCGGGCTGACCGAGGGCCGCAAGATCGCCGCCATGGCCGACACCTACCACCGGCCCTTCGCCCCGCATGACTGCATCGGGCCGGTGGGTTTTGTCGCCGCGATCCACATGTCGTTCAGCCAGCCCAACACGCTGATCCAAGAGTCGGTCCGGGCCTTCTACAACGGCTGGTACCGCGAGCTCGTCACGGAGGTTCCGCGCATCGAAGGCGGCTATGTCTACCCGATGGAAGGGCCCGGCCTCGGCACCGAATTGGTACCGGCCTTCTTCGAGCGCGGCGATCTCAGCACCCGTGTTTCGGAGGTGAGCGCATGAGCCTGAAACTTTTCGACCTCACCGGGCGCACGGCGCTGATCACCGGCTCGTCGCGGGGCCTCGGCCGCGCCATGGCCGAGGGGCTGGCCGCTTGTGGTGCCAAGGTGGTGCTGAACGGTTCGAACGAGGCCCGCCTTGCGCAGGCCGTGGACGAGATGCGCGCCGCTGGCTTCGCCGCCGAGGGTGCTTGCTTCGACGTGACCGACGAGACGGCCATCTGCACCGCTTTCGACCGCTTCGATGCTGAAGGGCTCGAGATCGACATCCTGGTGAACAACGCCGGGATCCAGTTCCGCAAGCCGATGCTCGAGCTCGACACCGCCGACTGGCAGCGGGTCATCGACGTCAACCTGACCTCGGCCTTCGTCATCGGCCGCGAGGCGGCAAAACGCATGGCGCAGCGCGGCTCCGGAAAGGTGATCAATATCGGCTCGCTGACCTCTGACCTCGCCCGCGCGACCGTCGCGCCCTACACGGTGGCCAAGGGCGGCATCAAGATGCTGACCAAGGCGATGGCCGCTGAATGGGGCGAGTTGGGCATTCAATCGAACGCCATCGCGCCTGGCTACATGCTTACCGACATGAACGAGGCGCTGGTGTCGAACCCTGATTTCGACGCCTGGGTCAAGGGGCGCACGCCGATGCGCCGCTGGGGCAAGCCCGAAGAGCTCGCCGGGCTCGCCATCTTCCTCGCCTCGGATGCCTCGAACTACGTCTCGGGGCAGCTGATCTTCGCTGATGGCGGCATGAGCTCGGTGCTGTGATGCGTGCCATCGTCATTCATGCCCCAAAAGACCTCCGTGTCGACGAGATTGCCTCGGCCCCTGCCCCCGCAGCGGGCGAAGTGCGCGTCGCAATCAGCCACGGCGGGATCTGCGGCTCGGATCTGCACTATTACCATCACGGTGGTTTCGGCTCCGTGCGGGTGCGCGAGCCGATGGCGTTGGGGCACGAGGTGTCGGGCATCGTCACCGAGATTGGCAGTGGCGTGACTGGGTTGGCCGAGGGCGACCGCGTGGCGGTGAACCCCTCGCGGCCCTGCGGCGCTTGCGAATACTGCCTGCGCGGGCTGGCCAACCATTGCCTCGACATGCGCTTCAACGGCTCGGCCATGCG
>NZ_JAIVKX010000015.1 GCF_020524285.1 Alloyangia pacifica | reverse complement strand
CCGAGGTGCAGCAGCGCGGCGCGGCCGGTGAAGACGTGGTTGTAGCCCCAGGACATCACCACCAGCATGCCGAAGAGCAGCACCATCAGCAGCGTCGGCGTCTCGCCGAGCTTCGACTTACACAGCCGGTCGTAGATCAGCCAGCCGATGGTCAGCGACAGCGCCGAGATCACGATGCCCGCGAAGAGCGAGATGTCGGCCTTGGTCGGGTCGATCAGGAAGAGCTCGCCGCCGGCCCAGTAGACGATCATCAGCAGCGCCGCGCCCGACAGCCAGGTGGCGTAGCTCTCCCATTTGAACCAGGTCAGGTGGTCGGGCATGGTCTCGGGCGCCACGAGGTACTTCTGGATGTGGTAGAAGCCGCCGCCGTGCACCTGCCATTCCTCGCCGTGCGCGCCGACCGGCAGGTGCGGCACCTTGCGCAGCCCGAGGTCGAGCGCGATGAAGTAGAAGGACGATCCGATCCAGGCGATCGCGGTGATCACGTGCAGCCAGCGCACGGCGAAGCCGAGCCAATCCCAGATGATGGCAAGATCATACATGCCCGTCTCTCCCTGATATGGTGTTTTGCGGCACCCTAGGCCGGGACCGATTATTCTGCTATCTCCGGGCCAAACCAAGCAGTTTCAAGATTTTCCAAAGAATGTCCTACCTCGACAATATCCGCACCTTCGTCCGTGTCTACGAGTTGGGCAGCATGTCCGCCGCAGGCCGCGATCCGGGATCGTCTGGGCCGGGCCCAGCACAGGCTTGACGAGGTGGCGCGGCGGGCCTGCCCGTCGCCCTAGCGCAGACCGCGGCGCGGCCCCGGGGCTCGGGCGGCGGGATTGCGTCGTCTCGCCTCGCAAGGGGCAGGCCCGCAAGTCGCGGCTTTTCAGGGATTTCGGGGCGATCAGCTTCGGGCGGACGTGGGAATGGAGCTGCCCGGAAATCGTGCCTTACGCCACGTGCCGCAGGCGGTGTCGGGCGCTGCGCGGGCGGCGGCACTGGCCAGGGCAAAAGCGCCTCGCTAAGACTTGCCCAAGAGCTCCGGTCGCAGGGGCGCCCCGAGACGGCGGAAGCGCCGCGCCCTCGGGGCCTTGCGCCGCATGATCCACGCACGACCAACACGAGGTGCCCCATGACCATCGCTTTCGATCCCGACCGGCTGCCGCTGCCCAACCAGCATTTCATCGGCGGAGAATATGTCTCGGGCGAGGGCGCGCTGGAGCTGCGCTCGCCCTCGACCGGAAAGCTGCTCGGGGCCATTCCCTGCGGCGACGCGGCGCTGGTCGATCGTGCGGTGGTGAGCGCCCGCAACGCGCTGGAAACCTCCGGCTGGGCCGGGCTGCAGCCGCGCGCCCGGCTGCGCGCACTCTACGCCTGGGCCGAGCTGATCGAGCGCGAGGCCGAGACGCTGGCCAAGCTCGAGGCGATCTGCTCGTCGCGCCCCTATGCCGCGGCGCTGGCCGGGGATGTCATGGTCACCGCCGAGCAGATCAAGTTCTTCGCCGAGTTCGCCGACAAGGAGGCAGGCACGCTGGTGCCCACCGCGGACAGCCAATTCGGCTTCATCTCGGATCATCCCTATGGCGTGATCGGCGCGATCACCCCGTGGAACTTCCCGATCTCCATGGCCGCCTGGAAGCTCGGTCCGGCGCTGTCGGCGGGCAACGCGGTGGTGCTGAAGCCTTCCGAGATGACGCCCTACACCACGCTCTACCTTGCCGAGCTGGCGGTGAAGGCGGGGATCCCGGCGGGGCTGATCAACGTGGTTCTGGGCGACGGGCCGACCACCGGCGCCGCGATCACCGGGCATCCGGGCATCGACAAGGTGTCCTTCACCGGCTCGACCCGCGCCGGGGCGGCAATCATGGAGAACATCGCGCGTTGCGGCATCAAGCCGATGACGCTGGAGCTGGGCGGCAAGAGCCCGATGGTGGTCTTTGCCGATGCCGATCTCGACGTGACCGCCGACGCGCTGGTCACCGGCATCATTCCCAACGCCGGGCAGTTCTGCGTCGCGGGCTCGCGGATGATCGTCGAGGCCAGCGTGGCGGATGAGCTGGCCGCCAAGCTCTCGGAGCGGTTTGCCAAGATCACCCCGTTGGAGACCCACAGCGCCGAGGCCGGTTTCTCGCCGATCATCTCGGAAAAGCAGCTGCAACGCATCGACAGCATCGTGCAGGCGGCGACTGGGCAGGGGGCCGAGCTGATCTGCGGTGGCGGGCGTTTCGAGCATGCGGGATCCTTCTACCGTCCGACGCTGATCGGCGGCGTGGACGAGACCAGCCCGGCGGTGCGCGAGGAGATCTTCGGCCCCGTGGCCACCTTCCAGACCTTCGAGACCGAGGCGCAGGCGATGCAACTTGCCAGCCATCCGACCTACGGGTTGGCGGCGGGTCTCTTCACCCGCGATCTGTCGCGTGCCCTGCGGCTGACGCGCGATCTCGAGGCCGGCACGGTCTGGGTCAACCGCTACGGCCGCACCCGCGACCACATCCTGCCGACCGGCGGCTGGAAGGCGAGCGGTCTCGGCAAGGATCTGGGGCGCGAGGCCTATCTCGCCAACCGCCGCACGAAGACGGTGCTGATCGACCTCTGACGCGGACAGAGCCACGGAAATGCCCCTCGCCGGTCGCGCTCGGGGCCGGCGTTTTCGCGTCCAATGCGCTGCCAGCGTGCAACTCACAGCGGAACCATCGTCGAGGTCATTGGTTCCGAAAGGGAGTTACACGCGAAAAACACATAGGTTTGAGCCCTTGGAACAGCTTGCCCGCCGCCTCGGACTGCGCACCGATCCGACGATCTTTTTCATTTCCGCCGCCTTCACGATCGTCTTCGTGCTGGCCCTCGTGATCTTTCCCGAAGCCATCGGCGACGCCTTTGCCGCAGGGCGTAGCTGGATCGTCACTAACCTCGGCTGGTTCTTCGTTCTGGGGGTCAACGTCTGGCTGGGCTTCCTGATCTGGGCCGCCATGTCGCGCCACGGGCACATCCGGCTGGGGCGCAAGGGGGAGCGACCGGTCTATTCCAACCTGTCGTGGTTCACCATGCTCTTCGCCGGCGGCATCGGCACGGTGCTGATGTTCTGGGGCGTGGCCGAGCCGATCAGCCATTTTTCCACCCCGCCGCTGCCGGGGGTCGAGCCCTACACCGAGGAGGCCGCCAAGGACGCGATCTCCATCGCGATCTACCACCTCGGGCTGCACACCTGGACGATCTTCACCCTGCCGGGGCTGGCATTTGCCTATTTCATCAACCGCTACGATCTGCCGGTACGGGTGAGCTCGGTGTTCTACCCGCTGCTGGGCGAGGGCATCCACGGCCCCGTCGGCAAGGCCATCGACATCGCCTCGATCCTCGGCACGCTCTTCGGCGTGGCGGTCTCGCTCGGCCTGGGCTCTAGCCAGATCGCCGCGGGTCTCGACGCGCTCTTCGGCACCGGCGACGGCGCCTTCGTGAAGGTGATGATCCTGACGGTGCTGACCCTCGTGGCCGTGGGCTCGATCGTCGCCGGGCTCGACAAGGGCGTGAAGATGCTCTCGAACCTCAATATCGGCATGGCCGTGGCGCTGATGATCTTCGTGCTGGTCTGCGGCTCGACGCTCTTCCTGCTGCGCGGCATCGTCGAGACCTTCGGGCTGTATTTCTCGAACCTGCCGCGTCTGGCCTTCTGGAACGACATGCTGGCGAACGAGAACCCGACCACCGACGGCTGGGGCTGGCAAGGGTCCTGGACCGTGTTCTACTGGGCCTGGACCGTGACCTGGTCGCCTTTCATCGGTCTTTTCGTGGCGCGTATCTCGCGCGGGCGCACGGTGCGCGAGTTCGTCTTCGGCGTGCTGCTGGCGCCGTCGCTCTTCACGCTGATCTGGTTCTCGATTTTCGGCTGGCAGGCGATGGATTTCGACGGGCTCGGCCTCGCCGCGCGTGAAGCGATGGGCGACAGCGCGGGCGAGATCAGTCGGGCGGTGGCCGACAGCGTGCCGCTGGCGATGTTCGCCTACTTCGAGCACTTCCCCTTCACCACCTTCATCCAGGGGTTCGCCGTGGTGATCGTGGCGATCTTCTTCGCCACCTCCTCGGACTCGGCCTCGCTGGTGGTGGACATGCTCTGCACCGGCAGCGCGACCCCGGGCCCGGTGCACCAGCGGGTGTTCTGGGGCGCCGCCGAAGGCGTCGTCGCGGCGATGCTGATCGTGCTTGCGGGGGATGCCGGGCTCACCGCGCTGCAGCAGGTGATCACCGTTGTCGGCCTGCCGATCTTCGTGCTGGTGAGCATGATGATCCCGGCGATCATCCGCGGCTTCGCCGCCGAGGACATCGAGCATATCAATATCGGCACGCGTCCCGACCTCGAGGAGTTCGGCCACGGCCCGGTCAGCGAGGAGAGCACCTCGGGCGGGCTGCGACCGGAACCGACCGCAGCCGAGTGAGTGCTCAGGCCGCGCGCAGCCCCAGCAGCGCGCGGGCCTCGGCGGGCGTGGCGATGCTGCGCCCGTGCCGCTGCGCGACCTCAACCGCCCGCGCGACCAGCGCGGCGTTCGATGGCGCCAGCGTCGACTTGTCGAGACGGATGTTGTCCTCGAGCCCGGTGCGCAGGTGCCCGCCCGCCGCGGCGGCCCATTCGTTGAGCTCCAGTTGGTGCCGTCCGATCCCGGCGGCGCACCAGGGGGCGTTCTCGCCGAACAGTACCTTCACCGTCTCGACGTAGTAGTCGAACACCCGCTTCACCGCGGGCATCGAGTTCTTCACCCCCATGACGAACTGCACGTAGGGGGTGCCGACCAGCTCGCCCCGGTCTGCCATCGCCTTGGCCTGGTAGATGTGCGACAGGTCAAAGGCCTCGATCTCGGGCTTCACGCCGTAGGTCTTCATTTCCGAGGCGAGCCATTCCACCAGATCCGGCGGGTTCTCGTAGACACGGGTCGGGAAGTTGTTCGAGCCCACCGAAAGCGAGGCCATGTCCGGTTTCAGCGGCAGCATGCCGCCGCGGGTCTTGCCCGCGCCCGAGCGACCACCGGTGGAGAGCTGCACGATCATCCCGGGGCAGTGCTGTTCGATGCCTTCTTTCAGCGCGGCGAAGCGCTCGGGATCCGAGGTCGGTTTGCCCTCGTCGTCGCGCACGTGGCAATGGGCGATGGTGGCCCCGGCCTCGAAGGCCTCCTGCGTCGACTCGACCTGCTCGGCGATGGTGATCGGCACGGCGGGGTTGTCCGCCTTGGTGGGCAGCGAGCCGGTGATGGCAACGCAGATGATGCAGGGCTGGGTCATGGCGGGGGGCTCCGTCGCTTCGTTGCGGTGCCGCAGCGGCACCTGCGGTGAGGATGTCGCAAGCCGCCGCCGGCCGCAACCGCGGGCTCAGAGCATCCATTCCACCGGCAGCCAGCCGATGACATGGGTGAGCGCGCGCGTCACCAGCCCGGCGTTGGGCTCTGCGCGGTAGATCATCGGCGGTCCGACCTGTGGCGTGTTGGTCCAGACGAGACTGCCGTCCTCGTCCAGCGTGACGTGATAAGCGTAGCTGGGGGCGTCCATCTGCTCGGACAGTCGCGCGGCGATCGACGGGCTGTCGATCAGGATTCCCATCTCGGTGTTGATCTGCGCCGAACGCGGATCGAGGTTGAACGAGCCGATGAAGGCGCGCTTGCCGTCGAGCCCGAAGACCTTGGCATGCAGCCCCGAAGCCGACCCCGCCAAGACCTCGGGCAGCGAGCGCTTTACCTGATCTTCGCGTTCGCCGCGCAGCTCGTAAACGGTCACTCCACCCTCGAGCAATGGCTTGCGGTAGCCCATGTAGGCGGCGTGCACGGGCATCACGTCGGTGGCCTCCAGCGCATTGGTCAGCACCCGCACCTGCGCGCCCGCCTGGGCGAGCGAGGTGAGTGCCTCCGTGCCGCGGTCGCCGGGGATGAAATAGGCGGAGACGAGATCGAGCTGGCTCTCGGTCTCGCTGACAAGCTCGAAGAGCCGCTCGACGATCTTGTTCTCAGCCGCGACGTTTCCCAGACCCTTGGCCGGGTCGTCGACGATCAGCTCGGCCGCGCCCCATTCGAGATCCAGCGTCCCGCCCTTCAGCCCCGAGACGAGGTGGCTCTCGGCCACCACTTCGAGATAGCCGTTGCCGACCGAGGAGCCGCGCGCCGCCTTGCCGGCCTCGGCCAGCGCGGCGGTGTCCACCGGCGCGAGAATCAGATCGGCGTCATAGGCAGAGCCGCTGTTCCAGTAGCGGTCGAAGGAGGCCGAGACCTCGCCGACGATCGGTCCCAGCGCCAGCGCGTCGACATCGAAATAATGCGTCCCCTCGCCGTATTCGAAGTAGATGTCGCCGATGTTGCGCCCGCCGACCACCGTGGCCATGCCATCCACGGTCATCGACTTGTTGTGCATGCGCCGGTTCAGCCGGGTGAAGTCGAAGAGGTAGGAGACCAGCTTGGGGTCGCGCAGGGTGAACGGGTTGAAGATCCGCACCTCGGCATTCGCCATGGCGTCGAGCTCGGCGAGCAGCGCGTCGAGGCCGGGGATGCCGTTGTCGTCCACCAGCAGCCGCACCTGCACGCCGCGTGCGGCGGCGGCGCGCAGCTCGTCGAGCAGGATCAGCCCGGTCGTGTCGTCCTGCCAGATGTAATATTGCGCGTCGATCGATTGCTGCGCCGCCCGCGCCAGCAGCACCCGCGCGGCAAAGGCGTCGCGCCCGTCGGTCAGCGGCAGCACCCCGCTCTGCCCGTCGTGGGCGGTGAGGATCGGGGCGATGATCCGGCCAAGCTCGCCCTCGGTGTCGGGCGGCAGATGATGCTGCGTTTCGGCGAAGTTGCGATCGGGCAGGGGGAAGATCAGCTTCATCCCGAAGACGAAGGTGACAAGGGCAAAGACAACGATAAGAAGGCCTTCGAGAAAACGCATCGGACGCACCCACATAATTCCGACCCCTCCGGCCGGGGTGTCCGCCGCGCACCTCTCACCTAACTGCCGGTCGTGCCCGACCGGCCTTCGTGCGCTGCCGTCTTCCCTTCCGTCGCGGGTCTTTGCCGTCGCTTGGGGCCAAGCCTAGCGCGAAGCGGGCGCCTGCGTCGAGCCTTACCTTCAGGGATCCCGGCGGCTCAGACCTGCAGCATCTCGTTCAGGTAGCGCTCCCTGAGTTTCGCCGTGCCGCGCTTTCCGAGGTGCTCGAAGTTCTCCTTCAGCCAGCGGCTGGCCGCCGCGCGCCCGGTCTCGTGGAGGTCGAGCAGCATTTCGAGGGTTGGATACATCTTGGTGTGGGGATCAAGATCCGAGAGCCTCGCCTCGTCGTGGATCTCGTGGAAGCGCAGGTCGTGCAGGTCGCGCAGCAGGTCCGAGCCGCTCTCGCCGTCGTGGGTCTTCATGTGCTCGACGAGCGCGTCCTGGATGATGGCGATGCCGCGCAGTTCTGTCAGCAGCGCCTGGTTGAAGACCATCTCGCTGACCCGCTCGGTGATCTCCTCGGGGGAGCGGGCGGTGAAGCTGCGGCTGGCCGGGTTGATGGTGACCAGCAGCAGGTCGGCCTGCGGGGTGAAACGCACCAGCGCGGCGATCGGCGGATTGGCGGCATAGCCGCCGTCCCAGTAGTCCACCCCGTCGATGGTCACCGGCGGAAAGCTCATCGGCAGGCAGGCCGAGGCGATGGCCACGTCGGGGCTGATTTCGTCGTTGCGGAAGATCCGCGCGCCGCCGCTGCGGGCATTGGTGGCGGAGACGAAGAGGCGGGGCGCATCGTCGCGCTTCAACGCGTCGAAATCCACCTGCTCGGCGATCAGCTCGCGCAGCGCCATCTGCGCCGTGCGGCCCTGCCAGGGCCGCGACGAGACGGTGACCTGCCCGCCGCTTATCACCTGCCACCAGGCGGCGGAGGCGGCGAAGAAGCCGGGGAAGGTCTCGAGCACGTGGAACACCGGAGTCGCCTCGCGCGCGGCGGCATTCACCGAGGTCCAGAACTGGCGGAGCGCCGCGCGCCCGCCCTCGCGCCCGCCGGTGGCGATGCCCGAGGCCACGATGATGGCATTCATCGCCCCGGCGCTGGCGCCCGAAAGCGCCCCGATTTCAATGCGTTCATCCTGCAGGAGCGCATCGAGGACGCCCCAGGTGAAGGCCCCGTGCGCGCCGCCGCCCTGCAGTGCCACGTCGAGGGTTATCTTTCTGGAATCATTGGGTTTTGAAGGAGTCATGGAAATGCAAAAAGCCTCCGGGGGAAGGGAGAAATTCTGCGGTGCAGCGTAACGCGGCGGGGGATTCGCATCCAGCGGGCGGATCCGGTGGTCGGCGACACCATGCCGAAGGCTCAGCGGGTGGGGCCGGGCGGCATGTCGCAGCGCCCGTCGTAGCGCCGCGATTTCAGGGTGAACACATCGATCCCCTCGATGCAGCGGGCGTTGACCGCGATCCGGTCGCCCCAGCCGGTGCGCAGCACGGCGACGCCGCATTCGGGGCAGAAGTGGTAGCCGCCATGGGCATCGCGCCAGAGGTAGGTGCTCAGCCGTATGCTTTCGGTCTTCAGTGTCACGGCCTCGAGAGGCAGAAGCCAGCGCAGAAAGCCGGTGCGGGCGCAGGTCGAGCAGTTGCACTCGAGGATATCATCGGGCTCGGCATGCACCTCGGCGCGGAAGCGGCCGCAATGGCAGGAGATCGCGTAGGGCTGGGGCATCGGGGCGCGTGTCCCTCGGGGTGTCGTCGCAGGATACGCCCCGCCCGGATGTGGCTCCGGGCGGGGCTTGGACGGGGCTTGGATCAGAGCGGCAGGCGGTAGACCGAGATCATGTCGCCCACCGAAGGCTTCAGGATCGAGTTGCCGCCGGAGATGAAGGCGATGTACTCGCGCCCGTCGTGCTCGTAGATCGCCGGGTTGGAGACCGAGGGCGCCTCGGTCAGGTCGCGCCACAGCTCCTCACCGCTCTGCAGGTCATAGGCGCGCACCATGCCGTCCATCGTGCCGCCGATGAAGATCAGCCCGCCGGCGGTGATCGCCGGGCCGCCGATGGTCGGCGAGCCCCAGGCCTCGGGCATGTAGAAGCCGTAGCGCTGCGACATGCCGAAGGGCTTGCGCCAGAGCTGCTCCCCGGTGGTCATGTCGAGCGCCATGATCTCGCCGAAGGGCGGCTCCCAACAGGGCATGCCCCAGCGGTTCATCGCACTCTGCAGCGACATGCCGTAGGGCGCGCCGGTCTGCGGGTGGAAGCCGCTCTCGCCGACGCCCGCCTCGCCATTGGCGGCCTCGTAGTCCTCGCGCGTCCAGAGCTTGATGTACTGCACGACATGGCTGAGGTTGACCACGGCGATCTGGTGCTCGGGGTCGTAGCCGACGCCGCCCCACTGTACCACGCCCGCCGAGTTCGGATAGGCGCCGGCGCCTTCGCCCTCGGTGGTCGGCGCGGTGTACATGCCGTCGTAGGTCAGCTTGCTCCAGAGCTCCGAGCATTCGCCGAAGGAGGCGAGATCGGCCAGTTTCCACACGTCCGGCAGGCGCGACTGGTCGAGCAGCGGCTTGGGCGTCGTGGGGAAGGGCTGGGTCGGGGCGTAGCGCTCGCCCTCGATGCTCCCTGCGGGGACGGGGCGCTCCTCGATCGGCCAGATGTCCTCGCCTGTCTCGCGGTTGACCACGAAGAGGAAGCCCATCTTGGTCGCTTGCATCAACGCCGGGATCTCCTCGCCGTTCACCGTGATGTCCATCAGGGTGGGGGCGGAGTTGATGTCATAGTCCCAGATGTCGTGATGCACCCATTGCCGCGACCAGATCACCTCGCCGGTGTCGACGTCGAGCGCGGTGGTCGAGGTGGCATAGGGGATGTCCTCGGTGCGGTTGCCGCCCCAGTAATTGGGCGAGGGCGAGGCCACGGGCAGGTAGACGATGCCGCGCTCCTCGTCGGCACTCATCGCGGTCCAGACGTTGGCGGTGCCGGTCTTTTCGCGGATCTCCTCGGGGATGGTGTCGAAGGTCCACTCAAGCTCGCCCGACTGCGCGTCGACCGAGAAGACCGAGCCCGGAGGCGCTTCGGCCCAGTCCCAGTCGTTGCCCGCCCAGCCGATGATCACATGGTCGCCGACGATGGTGGGAGGTTGCAGCAGCGACAGCGGCCAGCGGTCATTGACGGTGTTCCACTGGTTGACGTCGAGCACGCCGCCGTCTGCGAAATCCTCGCAGAGCGCGCCGGTGTCCGCGTCCATGGCAAAGAGCCGCGCGTCCATCGTGCCGAGGTAGACGATCTTCTGGCAGGCTTCGCCCTCGACGGGCTCGGCGGCTTCCCAATAGGCGACGCCGCGGTTCTTCAGCGCGGGCTGGGTCAGTGCCTCGAGGGTCGACTGGGTATCGTAGGACCAGACCTCTTCGCCGGTCGCGGGATCGAGCGCCAGTACCCGGTAGAAGGGCGTGCCGATGTAGAGCAGCCCGTTGGCGTAGATCGGCGTGGCGGACCAGACCGTGGCAGGCAGGTCGCCCGAACCGTCCGAGACATCGCCGGTCTCGACGCGCCAGGCCAGTTCCAGGTCGCCGACGTTCTCCGGGGTGATCTGCTCGAGCGGCGAGTATTTCGCGCCCGAGACCTGTCCGTGGAAGCTCGGCCAGCCGGTGCCGGGAGTGGGCACCTTGGCGTCCGACGAGGGCCGTGCGGCGGGCACCTCGACGGTGACCGTCTCTGCGTCGGGCTCGGGTTCGCTGTCATCCTGTGCCTCGGCCGCGGGGGCCTCGGCGGCCGGGGTCTCGGCGACCTCCGCCTCGGGACTCACTGCGTCGAGGTCGGGGCCTTCGCCGGTCGGGGTGTCCTCTTCCGTCGCGGTCGCGCCGGGCGGCGGCGTTTCGGGCGCGTCGGTTTTCGGTGCCGCGCTATCGGGCTGCGCCGGGGGTGTCGGCGTGTCGGCCTGCTGGGCAAATGCCGGGGCCGCGAGCAGGGCGAGCAAGGCGGTGCTGCGCAGTAGCTGGGTCATGCGAGGTCTCCTTCCGGGCCGGAGAGCGCTGCGCTCCAGCCGATGGCGCAGACCGCCAGCGCGGCCAGCATCACCCATTGGTGCAGCAGCGCGGTGGCAAGGGCGGTGAGCAGCAGCCCGACGGCGAGCAGCAGCATCAGGACGAAACGCAGGCCGCGGGCCCGCGCCCGCACCATCAGCGCCGCGCCGAGCAGCAGGCAGAGCGCGCCGAAGGCGGCGGCGAGAGGGCCCCAGACCCCGGTCACACCGGTCAGCGGGGCGAAATAGGCGTAAAGGCCGCAGCCGAGAGCGACCAGCGCCGAGACCATCATGACGGTCAGGCCGGTTCGATAGGACATGATCAATTCCCGTACAGTTTCGCGGCGGGTCGCGCTGCGGGGGCTCGCGACCGCGTCCTATCAAGGAGTAGGGCGCGTGCGCAGTCAGGCAAATTTTCGTGTCCAGGGTGTGAGCCCTGCCGGGATCTTTGGTCGCCCGTCCCGGCCGCAAGTCCCGGGCCGGGCGATCCATCAGGGGTCCGGCGTGACGGGCCGCTCCCGATAGGGCTGACGCGTCCGGCAAAACCTCGCCCATCGCGGTCAGGGCCGGGGCCCACGCTTGCGCAAGGTGAGGTGCTCATCTACCGTTACAGTTGTGGCGCCGGTGAGGTATTTGGGCCGGACCACCTGCTTTCGTTCAGATTATTCAAGCACGTCAGACGTTCAGATTTCCCCCGCGCCGCATATTTGGCGGCCCCTGTTTCGACCATTGAGACGCGTGCTCCGAGGCGGCTTCGTGACGGTCCCGCCAGAGCCTTCCCGTGCCTTCTCGTGCCCGGTCCAGGTCGATCCGAGATCGATCCGAGGCCGATCCACAACCAGTTCTCCCGGTTTCCCGTTGCCCCGCGCCACCATTCGGAGGACGGCATGCCGCTTGCCTTGCCCACGGCCCTCACCGTGACCGGCGTGCCCGCCGGGGCGGCGCTCTTTGGCGGCAACATCCTCGCACCGCGCACAGCGATGACCGGCGAGGGCTCCTACGCCGAGGCGATCGCCGCGCTCAACGTCACCGGGCTGCGCTACCCGGGCGGCTCGCTGACCGAATACTACTTCGACCTCGCCAATCCCGACGCCGCCAGCGCCAGCCACGCGATGACCGGGGCCGAGACCGCCTTCATCCCGCTCTCCGATTTCATGGCTTACGCCGCAGAGTCCGGCCACGCGGTAACCATCGTACTGCCGACCCGCGATCAGCTTTCGGACACGCTCGATGCGAGCGGTGACCGCCTGCCGCAGATCGACGAGGAGGTGCTGCGCGACTTCGTGCACGACCTCGCCTCGGGCGTCTATGGCGGGGCCGAGATCGCCGCGCTGGAGATCGGCAACGAGTACTGGGGCTCGGGCGAGATGACGGCGGTGGAATACGGCCGGCTGGCGGCGCAGATGGCAGAGATCATCGCCGACGAGCTGGCGCTGGTCGCCGAGGTGATGGGCATCGACACCAGCGAGATTCGCGTGCTGGCACAGATGGGCCAGAACTACGGCTTCTCGAAGATCTCCGAGGACTACGAAGGCTGGGCCGCCGAGGACATCATTGCAGATCTGTCGCAGAGCTACCCGGAGGCCGGGCTCAGCGCGGCCAATATCCGCGGCACCGGCGAGGTGAACTGGTCCGAGGTGACCAACGCCCTGGTCCGCATGGGCTTCGAGACCGAGGCGCAGCAGGAGGCGCTGGACGGGGTGATCGCCCATGTCTACGCCCGCGGCACCGAGGACAGCCGCTCCTACGATCTCGACACGATCAACAACACCTGGCTCGAGCAGGAGGGGTTCGGGCATCTCGAAATCCATGTCACCGAGTGGAACCTCAAGTCCTCGGAAAACCTCGATGCTCAGGCGGACTACGGGCTGCTGCAGGCGCAGGAAATGCTGGAGATCGTCGAGGAATTTCTGGAAGCCGGGGTCGATCAGGCGCATGTCTGGCCGCTGATCCAGAACACCGCCAACGCGCTTTCGACGGGGACCTCCTACGAGGCCAGCACCGTGCCCGGCGAGATGTTCGCGCTGATGGCCGGGGCGATCCCCGGCAAGGCGCTTCTCGACTTCACGCCGGGTGATGACGGCGGCACCGAGGCGGCGGGCGCGGCGCTCGACGTGCACGGCTTCGCGGGGCAGGGGGATCTGCTGCTCTACCTCGTGGCCCAAGGCGAGGAGGCCGGCGCCACCGAGTTGGACATGTCCGGCCTGCTGAGCGGTTTTGCCGGAATGGAGATCACCTTGCTCGGCGTCGCCGACGGAGAGACTCCGGGAGAGGCGGACGCCGTGCCGCTGCTGGAAACGCTCGATCCGGCGCAGGTCTTCCAGGACGGGCTGCTCGAGGTCGTCCTCGCACCCCATGAGATCCTGCAGGTGGTGATCCGGGATGTGATCCCGAGCGAAGCCTTTGCCCCGGTGCTTGCGGAGATCGACGGCGAGACCGCCGCCGAGGCCGGGGAGGTCACGCTGGAGGCGCTGCTCCCGGTGATCGAGCCGGAGGCGGCGGCGGGTGACGACGCGCCCGCGGAGGACGCGGATTCCGCGGATGACATCGGCTGGGGAAATCTCGGGATGATCCTGGCGTTGTTGCCGCTGGCGGGGCTGCTGGGGGTCTGAGCACGCCTCCACCCGGCACCGCCCCAGACGGAGAGGCCCGAGCCCAACAGAACGCGCCTGTCCCCTGTTTCGCCTGGGTCCAAATATCCCGGGGAGTCCGGCGCGCAGCGCCGGGCGGGGCAGAGCCCCACCCTGCGCCCGAGGCTCCGCCATGCGCGGCGCGTGTCGCCCCATGCGCAAACGGCACTGGACGGGGACGGAGGCACTGGCCAAGAATGGCCTCGCGGCCAGCGAGGTCGCGCGGACTGGACTGAAAACATGGACGATTTCCCGAAGGGCAACCTCTGGCAGGACAGCGCGGCCGAGCAGGTCGCCGCGCGCCCGCTCGACGGTGATCTCGACGTCGAGCTGGCGGTGATCGGCGGCGGCTTCACCGGCTGCGCGGCGGCGCTCGAGGCGGCGCGGCGCGGGGCCAGCGTGGTTCTGCTCGAGGCGCGGGAGATCGGCCATGGCGGCTCGGGGCGGAACGTCGGGCTGGTCAACGCCGGGCTCTGGCTGCCGCCGGACGAGATCATCGCGCAGATGGGCGAAACCGAGGGGCGGCGGCTGATCGAGGTGCTGGGCGGGGCCCCGGCGCGGGTGTTCGGGGTGATCGAGCGCGAGGGGATCGCCTGCGAGCTGACGCGCAATGGCACGCTGCACCTCGCCCATGCGGGCTCGGGGGCGGCGGACCTCGCCTCGCGGCATCGGCAGGGCAACCGGCTGGGCGCGCCGGTGCAGCTCCTCGACGCTGCCGAGACAGCGCGGCGCACCGGCTCCGGGGCTTTTAACGGCGCGCTGCTCGATCCGCGCGCGGGCACGGTGCAGCCGCTGGCTTATTGCCGCGGGCTGGCGCGCGCGGCGGCCTCGGCTGGGGCGCGTCTCCATGCGGGCACGCAGGTGACCGACCTCACGCGATCGGGCGAGGGCTGGGAGATCCGCGCCGGTGGCCACAGGGTTCGGGCCGGGGCGGTGCTCATGGCGACCAATGCCTATCACGACGGCTTTTCCGAACCGTTCCGCCCCTCCTACGTCGCGGTGCACTACAGCCAGTTCGCCACGGCGCCGCTGCCGGAAGAGATGCGCGCGCGCATCCTGCCGGGGGGCGAGGGCTGCTGGGACACGGCGCTGGTGATGTCGTCCTTCCGGGTCGATCAGGCCGGGCGGCTGATCCTCGGCGGCATGGGCGATGCCGAGGGGCTCGGTGGCGGGCTGCACGCCGGTTGGGCGCGGCGCAAGCTGGCGCAGGTCTATCCCGAACTGGCCGACGTGCCCTTCGAGCATGCCTGGCAGGGGCGCATCGCGATGACCAGTGACCATGTGCCCAAGGTGGTGCGCTTCGGCCCCTCGGCGCTGTCGGTCTTTGGCTACTCCGGGCGGGGTATCGCGCCGGGGACGGTCTTTGGCACCGCCGCCGCCGAGGCGTTGCTCGACGGCAACGAGGCCGGGCTGCCGGTGGCGCCGATCGAGGGCTATGCCGAGCGCTTCACCGGGCTCCGCGGCGCGTACTATGAGTTCGGCGCAACGCTGACCCATGCGCTGAAGCCGGGGCGTCTGGGCTAGCGCGCAACGGCAATGGCCGGGCGCGGACGCCCGGCCTGTCTGGTCAGTCGATATCGAAGACCACGCCCTGCGCCAGCGGCAGCTCCGAGGAGTAGTTGATCGTGTTGGTTGCCCGCCGCATGTAGGCGCGCCAGGCATCCGAGCCGCTCTCGCGGCCGCCGCCGGTCTCCTTCTCGCCGCCGAAGGCCCCGCCGATCTCGGCCCCCGAGGTGCCGATATTGACATTGGCAATGCCGCAGTCCGAGCCGCGCGCCGACAGGAAGGTCTCCATCTCGCGCAGATCGGTGGTGAAGATCGACGAGCTGAGCCCGCCGCCGACGTCGTTGTGCAGCTCCAGAACCTCGTCGAAGTCGCTGTATTTCATCACGTAGAGGATCGGTGCGAAGGTCTCGCGGAGCACCGGGCCGCCCTGTTCGGGCATCTCCACCAGCGCGGGTTTGACGTAATAGGCTTTCTCGCCCTCTACCGGTTCGCGCTGGCCGCCATGCACGGTGCCGCCAAGCGCGATGGCTTCCTTCAGCGCCGCCTGCATGCCTTCGAAGGCCGCCGCGTCGATCAGCGGGCCGACCAGCGCCTGGGTCTCCAGCGGGTTGCCGACGGTGACGCTGGCGTAGGCCTTGCGCAGGGCGGGCACGAGTTGGTCGTAGACGCTCTCGTGCACGAAGAGCCGGCGCATGGTGGTGCAGCGCTGGCCCGCGGTGCCCATGGCCCCGAAGGCGATGGCACGCAGGGCCATGTCCATATCGGCCGAGGGGCAGACGATGCCGGCATTGTTGCCGCCGAGCTCGAGGATGCACTTGCCGAAGCGGGCCGCCACCTTCGGCCCGACGATGCGCCCCATGCGGGTCGAGCCGGTGGCCGAGATCAGCGCCACCTTCGGGCTGTCCACCAGCGCCGCGCCGAGCTCGGGCCCGCCGACCAGAACCTGGCTCAGCCCCTCGGGGGCATCGCCGAAGCGGGCGATGGCCCGCTCCAGCACCGCCTGGCAGGCGAGCGCGGTGAGCGGGGTTTTCTCCGAGGGCTTCCAGAGCACCGGATCGCCGCAGACCAGCGCCAGCGCGGCGTTCCAGCACCAGGGCGCGCAGGGGAAGTTGAAGGCGGTGATGATGCCGACCACGCCCAGCGGGTGCCAGGTCTCCATCATCCGGTGGCCGGGGCGCTCGGTGGCGATGGTCAGCCCGTAGAGCTGGCGCGAGAGGCCGACGGCGAAGTCGCAGATGTCGATCATCTCCTGCACCTCGCCGAGCCCTTCGGAGGGCGACTTGCCCGCCTCGATCGAGACCATGCGGCCGAGCTCGTCCTTGGCCTTGCGCAACTCCTCGGCGTAGAGCCGGACCAGCTCGCCGCGGCGCGGGGCAGGCACGAGGCGCCAGGCGCGGAAGGCCCTGGCGGCGGTGTCGATGGCCTTGGCGGCGTCCGCCGTGCCGTGGGGGGCGAGCGTTGCGACGACCTCGCCGGTCACGGGCGAGACGATTGGCATCCCGCCGTCTACATCCAGAGGTGCTGTCACGCCGCAGCGGTCTAGGGTTTCGGCGGTGAGGGCGGGCAGGGGTTTGCTCAGCATGGGGGGCCTCCTGTTGTCTTGGGTCGGCGGCAGGATACCAAGCGGGCGGGCGATGCGCATAACGCCAAGTCGGGCTGACCCCATGCGCGTTTGGCATGGTTCTCGCGCTGCCTGCGGCCTATCGTGGCCGCGCATCAACCCGAGGATTCAAGTGCCCCTGCAACGACGTCTGCTTCCCGACATGAAGGTGCTGCAGACCTTCGAGCTCGCCGCCCGGCACGGCAATTTCACCCGCGCGGGCGAGGAACTGGCGCTCACCCAGAGCGCCGTCAGCCGGCACGTGCGGGACCTCGAGGAGCAGATCGGCAAGCCGCTGTTCGACAGGCTCCGGGGTCGGGTGGTTCTGACCCGGGCCGGGGTGGACCTGCTGCCGGAGGTACAGCGGCTGCTGCGCATGGCGGAAAGCACCATGCGCCATGCTACGGCCGGGGGGCAGGGCGAGAGCCTGCTGGCGCTGAATGCGCCGCCCACCTTTGCCACGCGCTGGTTGATGCCGCGCCTGCCGAAGTTCCTCGCACAGCACCCTGAGCTGAGGGTCGACGTGAGCACCACCACCGGCGTGTTCGATCTCGGCAGCCGGCAATGCGACCTGGCGCTGCATTTCGGCCAGCCGCTCTGGCCGGGCGGGCAATGCACCTACCTGTGCAGCGAGATCGTGGTGCCCGTGGCGGGAGGCGCCCTGCGGGCGCAGCGGGCCACCCGGGCGGAAGATCTGCGCGCGCTGCCGAAGCTGCATGTGACCAGCCGCGCGACCATGTGGGACGAGTGGTTCGCCAGCCAGGGGCTGGAGGCGCCGGAGTCGCAGGGCGGCCACTGGTTCGACGAGTTCGCGCTGAGCATCGAGGCGGTGAAGGCCGGGCTCGGCCTCGCGTTGCTGCCGCGCTACCTGATCGAGGCGGAACTGGAGCGCGGCGAGTTGGCCATCGTTCTGGATGCGGCGCAGAGCACCAAGCAGGCCTGGTACATCGTCACGCCGGAGGGGCGGGGCGACAAGGCGGCGGCTTTCCTGGACTGGCTGCTGGGAGAGGTCTCGTTCCGGCCTCTGGTTGACTGACCGATCCTTCGTGCTCTGGGCCGGAATGCCCGTTTGGGAACAAGGCGTTGCTGACCTAGGTGACCAACGCTCCGAGCCATGCATAAGGCGCAAGGCGGGTCTTCCCTTTCGGCAGTGGTGCTGCGGCGCAGCAAATGGCATCAATAGCTCATCGGCACCACGCTGTGCCGAGGAATTTTCTAGAGGCTCTCCTCCTCCTCCCTGAGCCTCGGAAATCGGCGACGGCCCTTCTCCTCCTCCCTTGGGTCGTCGCCACCCATTTCTCCTTACAGATGACTGACGACGATAGATTTCGCGCTACCTGCTCGTCCAGCAATCCGTGCGCGTGGAATTGCGCCGATCCTGAAGGCGCGCCCGAACGCGCATCGCTAGCGTCTCCGGATCCATCACCGCAAGAGTGTTCCCGTTTGCTTTCCGGGTACTGGGGGGCTTACCGCGCGCCTGCGGCCAAGCAAGCGCACGCAGATCGAGCGACCCCTCCGCATCAAGGGATAGGCCAGCGGGGTGACCCGCTCCGACGAAAATGGGTCGGGCCGTGTGGACAGCCGAGACAGAAACGCAACGGCGGCGGCCGCATGGGCCGCATGGGCCGCATGGGCGGCATGGGCCACCTGGCCGTCGAGGTCGACGAACATGCCCTCGTGGAGATCATGGCCGTAGGACGCTGCCCTTTCTCTGGCCTGGCGGGCGTCGACCAAGGGCAGGTCGCAGCCTTCGCGCAGACGCAGCAGCCCCACCTGGATCGCCAAGGAGAAACCGCGGCGCAGAAGGATTGCGATGGCGCGACCGTATTCGATGAGAACGATGCTGTGGGACAATGCGGGAAGCAAAAGGGGACGACGCGAGAAAGCCGCAATACTTTCGGCGCAGACTGGAGCTCCGCCATATCGGTCACGACCAAAAACCATCTAAAGATGCATGCTATAAAATGGCATAAGTGCTGACTTTCTAATTAAGGAAATCGCTGCACGCTGCGACGGATCAAGACGCGGAACAAGGTGGCGAGGCGAGGACCGACAAGGTTGCCTCAAAGCTGAAACGCAAGTGTCAAAAGAAAGGTCTGATGTCAGCATCAGGGGTCTCAGATCCGTCGAGGTCGCCAGGAACATGCCCTCATGTAGTGACGATCTTACCGTTATCACATTGAATAATATATACTTTCGAACTACGCTATCCAGCCTCTGTCGATCAAACCTCTGCGCTGCCTTGTGGAAAACTTGCAACATCTGATTTCACAAAGATCACGACTCCCGAATATCTTTTCGCGATTTTGACTCCGCACCTTAGCATCGAGGTCATTGGCAGATGTGGCCGGGAGGATGGTATGAAGCGTTTACTGGCATTTTCGATGATCTTGGCGCTCGGCGCTTGTGAGAACTCCTCCTTCAGCGATCGAACCTTGTCGACCAAAGATACGTCGAGCCTGAGCTTTTATCCCGATGACCAGCTGCTGGTTTCAGCGAAAATGCAGTTCCGCGAGGGGAATTACGGCAAGTCCTACAAGATGTTCAAGAACGCGCTGGACGTGGTTCCCGATGATACCGCGGCCTGGCTGGGATATGCCGCGAGCGCGGACATGCTGCGACAGTTCGAGCGTTCCGACTATGCCTACCGGCGCCTGCAGCCGGTGATCGGGCAGCGCGTCGAGTTCCTCAACAACTACGGCTATTCCATGCTGCTGCGCGGTGAGCTCGTGGCGGCGCGGAAGTACTTCCTCGCGGCCTATGAGAAGGACCCGTCCAACCCGGTGACGGCCAACAACCTAGAACTGCTGAGGAATTCCGTGAACTCGCCGAAGCGCGCGCCCGGAGACCTGCGCGGGATCTGACGGCTGATCGCCGTGGAGGTGATTTCGACCATCGCGCAACTTGCCGCGGTCGCGTTGCTGGGCTGGGTGGCGGTCTACGACGCGCGGCATTTCACGATCCGGAACGGCACCGTGCTGGTGATGCTCGCGCTCTACGTGCTGGCGCAGGGCGTGCTGCTGTTTCCCGCCCTGCGCACCGACCTCCTGGCCGGGGCGCTGCTCTTTGCCATCGGCTTCGTCATGTGGCTGCTGCGCGGGCTCGGGGCAGGGGATGCCAAGCTCATGCTGCCGCTGGGGATGATGCTCGGGATGCAGGGGATGCTTCCGTTTGCCGTGCTGCTCATGCTGCTGTCCGTGCTCCTCTACCTGCTGATCGTGATCTGCCGCTGGCTTGGCGCCGAAAGCGGGCTTTGGGGGTGGTTCGCACGCATGAAGACCGAGGGACGGGTGCCCTACGGTGTACCGCTCGCGCTGGCTTCGGCGCCGGTGATCTTCATACAAGCGATATGGAATGTTTGAGATTTGACGGGAATGCTGTAAGGTATTCTGTATTTTCAATGTGTGCTTAGCCGTGTGTTCTGGCGTGCCGTAGATGGTGACCGGTTCGGAAAGGTAAGTATGATTAAAGAGTTCCGCAGTTCCGAGGATGGCTTCATCTTCGTGTTTTCCCTGCTTCTGCTGCCGGTCTTCATTGGCTTCGGCGTGATTCTCTTCGACGTGAGCCGGGGCAACAACGCCCATGCCGATCTTCAGGCCGCGGCGGATGCGGTCGCGCTTGCTGGGGCCCGCGAGCTTGATGGCGGGGCCGATGCGCTTGTGCGGGCACGGGCCGCCATGGCACAGCTCGACAACACGGTCTCGCTGCTGCAGTTCGCCAGCGCCACACCGATCTCCCTCGTCTATGATCAGACCGACACGCCGTTCTACGTGCGCTTCCTCGACGAGATCCCCGAATATGACACGACCCCCATTGATGCGGCCTGGATCACCGCGCATCAGACCGAGGATCCGTCGGAGGCGGAATACGTCTATGCGCAGGCACAGTCGGCGGATCTCGAGACGCTCTTCGCGCGGGCGCTGGCCTGGGCGACGGGGGGAGCCCCGGTTGCCGCGGTCGCGGTGGCCAAGGCCGAGTCCGCCGCCTGTGACATCCCGCCGGTCTTCATCTGCAATCCCTTCGAATATGACGGATCGGGGAACTACGTTGGCGACGGCCTCCAGCTGGCGTTTCAGAACGGCGACCTGCATGGGCGCATGATCCGCCTGCATCCTTCCGGCAATGAAACCCCGATGCCGGGCAATTTCGGCTTTCTCGACGTGAGCGACGCGGATGTGTCGACTGATGCCAATCCCGGCGGCGGCGCGCGCTCGATCAACGATTACTTCGCGGGCCGGCGCAACAGGACCTGCTATTCCTCTGAAAGCGTCACCACCAAGCCCGGCGCCAGCAATTCGATCCGCAGCGGGATCAATACCCGGTTCGACATGTTTGGCGGTCGCTATGGCTCGGGCAGCGTGAACGGTCAGGATGGCTTCGACGTCCGCACCGCGCGCAGCGTGCGCAAGGGCATCCTGCCGCGGACACAGGGCAATACCGTTGAAGACTGTGTCATGAACGGCGGGGCAATCAGCAGCCAGGCCGAGATCGGCGACGATCATGTCTGGACCCCGGGCGTCGGCTTCAACGCCAATGGCGCGACGGATTACGCCTACGGGTTGCCGGACAACACTACGATGCTGCCGCCCAACACCGGCGGTTCGGTCACGAGCGACGACATCGCCGGGGCCTATATCGGCACCGGGGCCTGGGACGGGCAGACCTACCTCGACCGCAACTACGGCAGCCACGCGCCAAGTTATTCGGACGTCCCGAGCTCCTTTCCGGGCGTGGCCGAGGGCTATTCGGGGCCGGGAACGGTCGGCGCATCGCGCTACGACGTCTATCAGTACGAACTGGGGACCCAGGTCACCGTGGATGGTGCCTCGATGGATCTCTTCGAGGTCCGCGCCCCCGGCGATCCCTCGGTGACGACCCCGTCGCCGAACGGCGAAACCGGAGCGGCGATGTGCAATCCGGACAATGTCGTGGCCGAAGATCTGCCGGATCCGCGCGTTCTCGTGGCGGCCATCATCGACTGTGGCACCTATGCGGATGAAAACGGAAAAAGCGAGTTCCCGGTGAACAGCTATGCCAGCATCTTCATGACCCGGCCGATGATCAGCTACGCACCTGGCGTCGATATGACGATCGACGTGGAGATCATCGACATCACGGGATTTGGTGGTAACGGGACATTGGAGACATTTATTCGCCAGGAAGCGATTCTGGTTCGCTGAATCTGCGCGTCGAGGTCGAGGGCCTTATGTATATTTTTTCTTTGAGGTGTGGTATCGAGGCGAAATAATATCCTCTGGGTTGAGTTTATTTCTGAATTTCAATTCCGGATCGTCCTGTATTGTTTCTGAAATTGCATAGTTAATGAATATGCCGATAGATTGCAGAAAAATCAGATTTGGTTTCACAAATATGTTTACCGGCATCCAGGCTTATGGCAGTATTGTGAATGAAGGTGGGCGATTTTATGGCTCTCCTTGTTTCGAAGGCAATTGATGATCTTGCGCTCGATTGGAGCGTTTGTTTTCTTGGAGGAAATTATGTTTGCACGTTTGAAGATGACCGCGGTTTTCGCAAAGGATCTTGCGCAGCGCTTCCGTCGCGAAGACGAGGGGCTGGCGCTCACCGAATATCTTGTCGTTTTGGGCCTGATGATCGGCGGTGTGATTTTCGCGGTCATGCTGTTCGGAATGAACCTTAACATTGCTTGGACGCAATGGGCGGACTGGATGTCGGACAACCTTTGGCTCGAAGGGGGGACAGAAACCCCCACGACCGAAAGCCCCTTCCCAGCCGAAGAAGGGGGCGCCTGATCGCGAAGGTTGCATGCCGTCTCCGATGCGGGGCGAAGTTAGAACTTGGCCTCGCATCGGAAACCCACCTAATTCAGCCGTTTCGCGTCCGTGTCCCAAACCCGGTCGCGTCAAATAAGTCCTCGGTCACGGTCTTCGCCCGAGGCGTTCCTGTTCAGGAGAAATCCCATGCGTTTCTCGGTAGTTCTGAGTTTCTTTGTTGCAATCGCGCTCGCGGGTCTGGCCGTGTTCGGCGCACGCGGCTGGCTGGACGAACAGCGTTTGATGCTGATGTCGACCGGCCCGCAGCAGATCGTTGCCGAGCCTGAAAACACCATCGTCGTGGCGGCCGAACCGATCTCCTTCGGCGAGCGCCTGAACCCGGCCAAGCTGCGCGAGATCGCCTGGAGCAGCGATGTCATCCCGGAGGGCGCCTTCGCGACGACGGCGACGCTGGTGCCCGATGACAGTGACGAAAACGCGCGTTTCGCGCTGACCACGATGACCGTGGGCGAGCCGATCCTCGCGAGCAAGGTCACCATGCCCGGCCAGCGCGCCAAGCTCTCGACCGCGCTGACCCCGGGAATGAAGGCCATTTCCATTCGGGTGAACGACGTTCTGGGGGTCGCCGGTTTCGTGCTTCCCGGCGACAGGGTCGATGTATTGCTGACCCGCCGCGACAATCGCGAAGGTTCCTTTGTCGACGTATTGCTCCAGGGCGTCCGCGTATTGGCGATCGACCAGATTGCCGATGAATTGAAGGACAAACCCAGCGTCGTTCGCACCGTGACATTCGAGGTCAACACCGCCGAGGCGCAAAAGCTGGTGCTGGCCGGAACGATCGGCACGCTGTCCCTCGCCCTGAGAAACGTCGCCTCGAATGATGTCGAGAGCAATGACCGAATTACCCTAGCCGATTTGTCGGATATGGACGTGGCCGAGGATTTGATCCCGGAGCCCGTGCCCGTGGAAGTGGAGCCTGACGCCAATTCGAAACAGCTCGACGCAATGCAGGTGTTGCTGAAAAGCACCCTTGACGGAATTTCCGATCGCCTGAGCAGCGTCGAGGACAAAATTCAGAAGCCAGATCCGGTCCAAATTGAGAAGCTGGTGGAACGTGTCGTGATCGCACCACCCCCGAAAGCCGAAAAGGCAACCGTGGCGGTGATCCGGGACGGACGACGTGACGAATATAAAGTCCAGCCGGGTCTTGCTGGCTCCCAGGACGTCAGGACGACAGGCGGACCGGAACTTCTGACGGTTCAGCTGGAGGAATAGGCGGGGAGAGCTGCAGGGCGGAGGGGCCGGGCAACAACACAGAGCAGCGGGACAAAGTCATGATGTGGTCGAGTTCAATATCCAGGGGTCTGGTTGATCGAATTAGGAAGCCGGCGGTTCTTCTTGCGGTGGGAGCGTTGTCCTTTGCCGCGCTGCCCGGAGACCTGGCGGCGCAGAGCCGGGATATCATCATCGACGATGGCACGGTCTCGAAGGTGGTGCTCGCGCCGAGCACGACGCTGACGGTCAATACCAACCAGCCTTTCGCCGACATCGTGATCGGCAACACGGCCATCGCCGACGTCTTCCCGCTGACCGACAATTCGCTCTACATCCAGGCCAAGGCCTCGGGGCTGACCAACGTCACCCTCTACTCGACCGAGAAGCAGCTGCTCGAGGTGATCGACGTCCGCGTGCAGCTGGACTTCAGCGACCTCGAAAACGTCATCCGGCGCACCGTGCCGAGCGCGCGCGTCGATGTGCTCAACGTGAACAACCGCATCCGCGTCTCGGGTCTGGTGAAGGACAATGTCGACCGCCAGCGCATCCTGCAGATCGCGTCGCAATATTCGGCCGATCCGGTGGTGGATGCGCTCAAGGTCGCCAGCGCCCAGCAGGTCGAGCTCGACGTGCGGATCCTCGAGGTCGAGCGCAATTCCGGCCGCAGCCTCGGCGTCGACCTGACCGGGACCCGCGAGAACGGCGAGACGGCCTTCGTGACCAACGGCGCGGTCTTCGCGGCGCAATCGGGAACCCCCTTCGGCTCGGCCATCGGCGAGCTGCTCGAGATCTCGGGGTTCCAGATCGACATGGTGATCAACGCGCTGGAACAGAAGGGCCTCGCGCGGCGTCTCGCCAACCCCAAGCTGGTGACCACCAGCGGCATCGAGGCGAACTTCGTGGTGGGTGGCGAGGTGCCGATCAGCGTGGCGCAGGTCAACGAGAACGGCACCGCCGTGCAGAGCACCGACTACCGCGAATACGGTGTGCGCCTGAACTTCGTGCCGGTGGTGCTGGACGACCAGCTCATCTCGCTGCGCATCATGCCCGAGGTCAGCGATATCGACCCTTCGGTCACGGTGAACGGCCAGCCCGCCTTCATCTCGCGCAAGGCCGAGACCACGGTGTCGCTGCGCAACGGCCAGAGCTTCGCGATCGCCGGCCTGCTGCAGGCGAACAATGCGCGCAGCGTCGACCAGGTGCCGTGGCTGGGGCAGATCCCGGTCCTCGGCACGCTGTTCAGCTCGCGCAGCTTCGAGAAGCGCGAGTCCGACCTGGTGATCCTCGTGACGCCGCGGCTGGTTGCGCCGGTCGGTCCGGACACGCCGCTGCGCTCGCCGCTCGACAATACGCGCTCGTCCAATGACATCGAGCTCTTCCTGCTCGGCATGCTGGAGGTCGACCGTGACCTGCTGCGCCGCTTCCGCGAGGGCTCCGGCGTTGTCGGTCCCTATGGCCACATGATTGATCTGGAGTTCGACGATGCCGTCATTGCAAAGAAGTAAGCCCCTCTGCGCCGCGGTCGCGGCGGCGCTCCTGCTGTCGGCCTGCGGCTCGGCGGACTACAAGAACAACTGGGACACCTCCTCGGCCCGCAGCGGTGACGCCATGATGGCGAATACCGCGATCCAGGAGCTCGAGGCATGGCCGCCCGCGGCCTACCGCACCACGGTCGGCTCCGGCGGATGAGCTGACACCACAAAACCGCCGGATCCGGGCACGCTTTTTCTTTCCGGTTCCGGCAGGGCCAATTTTCGGCCCTCTGATTATTGTTTGTGAGTATTCATATGTTTAGGTCGGCACGTGCATTCAGGGACGACGAACGGGGCAGTGTCTTCGTCGAAGCGCTCATCGTGTTCCCGGTGATGACGCTTGTCACCTTCGGCCTGCTCGAGGTCGGCAACATCCTGTGGGAGCGCGAACAGATGCAGGCGGGGCTGCGCGACGCGGCGCGCTACTGGTCGCGCTGCCGCCCGGTGACTGTCAACTACGGTTCGACCTGCTCAGAAGAATACGCCCGCAACATCGCCTTCTATGGCGCGCCGACCTCTGGCAGCGTGCTCCGGGTGCCGGGCTGGGACGAGGCGTCGGAGATCACCTTCACCCCGTCGAAGGCGGATTTGCCTACGAACCCCGCACCCGCGGACCTTGTCGTCGTCTCGGGGCAGGTGGTCTATTCCGGCTCGGGAGCGTTCGACCTGCTCTTCGGGGATGCGCTCACGATCGCCCACGCGGTCGAGTTGAGGCACATCGGATGGTAGGCCGGGCGCTCCATACGCAACGGTTTCTCCGCGAAACGTCCGGCCTTGCGATGACCGAGGCGCTGATCATCGTGCCCGTGCTGATGCTGGTCTGTGGCGCGATGGTGGAGTTCGGCATGATGGTCTACCAGTGGAACCAGACCGTGAAGGCGATGCAGGTCGGTGCACGCCGTGCAGCGGTCTCGACCCCGCTCACCGACATCAGCACGCTGTCGAGCTATGCCGCGGGCGTGAGCCAGGGCGATCCGGTGCCGATGCCGTCGCTGCCCACTGCGCCGCGCTCGGTCTCCTGCGGGGCCGGGGCGACCGCCTGTGACGCGGCAGCGCTGGCGCGACTGATGGACGGCAGGGATGACGACGGTACCGGCATCACCGGGATCCGCGACATCGCCCCCTTCATCGCGCCCGAGAACGTCCGGATCACCTACCAGGAATCCGGGCTGGGCTACGTCGGCCGGCCCTTCGGCCCGGTGCTGACGGTCACGCTCGAAGTGCGCGACCTGGCCTTTGATCTGTTGATTCTCGACATGCTGGTCCCGGTCACCATCCCCGCTCACCCGGTGGCCATCACCAGCGAAGACCTGTCCGATTGCGAGGAACCCTGCTCATGAACATGACAGTCGAAGGGCCGAAGGCCATCGCGAACATTCCCATGACGCGCATGCTGGTGTTGACCGGGGAGGGGGCGGACCGCGGCGAGATCGAGGCCTTGGTCGGTTTCTCACCACGGATCAGCGCCTCGCCGCTGGATGCCGCGCGGCTTCCCGAGCAACTGGCGGGGGCCGCTGCCGATCTGGTCGTTGCCAATGTTGGCGGGCTCGGCGACCCGCAGCTGCAACTTCTGGGAGACATACGGGCGCTGGCCCCGCAACTGCCGCTGATCGTCATCTCGCCGCAGCTCTCGCCCGAGGAGACCCGCCGGCTGTTCAGGCTCGACATCCACGACTGGCTGCCCAAGCCGCTGCAGGCCGGTGACCTGATCGACAGCATCCAGAAGGTCATGCGCAGCCGGCAGGTGGGCAGCAACCGGGTGCACGCGGTGGTCTCGGCGGTCGGCGGCGCGGGGGCGACGACGCTGGCGCTTAGCATGGCCGATCTGGCGGCGACCCACTTCGTGCGCAAGCAGGGGTCTGTGGCGCTCTTCGACCTGGATTTCTCTTTGGGAAATTGCGGTTACGCGATCAACATGGTCAACGACTTCAACCTCGGCAGCGTCGCCGCGACGCCCCGCCGGGTGGATTCCGAGTTCATGAAGGTCATCCAGAAGAAGCACCCGAACGGGGTTTTCCTCTATTCTTTCAAGCGCCCGGAGCTGAACACCGAGCTGAACGGCTACGAGCTGGTGCTGCGGATGCTCGACGCGGTGAGCGCGGAGCATGATCACACCTTTCTCGACATTCCCTACTACGAGACCGAGTGGAAGGAGGATGTCTTCTCGGCGGTGAACAGCTTCTCGCTGGTCTGCGAACTGAACCTGCCGGCGATCAAGCACACCCTCGACCAGATCGCCCGCATCCGTGCGCTGCGGGGCGGCGATGTGCCGGTGCACGTGCTCATCAACAAGCATGAGAGCAGCCTGTTCGGCGAGCGCATCGGCAAGCGCCGCCTGCGCGAGCTTTTCGAGGAAACGCCCTTCCACTTCGTGCCCGCGGCCTCGGCCCAGCTCGGCCAGGCGCTGGACCGCGGCGTGCTGCCGAGCGAGGTGAGCAAGCGGTCGCGTTTCCTGAAGGCGCTGACGAAATACATGAAGGCGGTACAGATGACCGCGGAGATGGCGAAATGACAGGAGATCGGTCCAGCCGGCGCGGGGTGATCGCCATGGTGCTCGGGACATGTCTCGTGCCCGGGGCCGCGATGGCGCAGAACAAGGCCGTGCCGCGCGACCACGGGCCGCGCAGCGTCGAGCTGGTGCGCTACGACGGCGCCGAGGCACCGGGCACCATCCTGATCTCGAACGCCGAGCGGACGCTGCTGCGCGTGCTCGGCAAGGGCCGGGCGGAGCGCTATCGCATCTCGGTCGGCCGCGAGGGCTTCACCTGGGTCGGCACGACCTACGTCGGGCGCAAGGAGGAATGGCCGGGCTGGCGTCCTCCGGCCGAGATGCGGCAGCGCGACGGCTCGCTGCCCGACTACGTGCCGCCGGGCCCCTACAACCCGCTCGGGGCACGGGCGCTCTATCTCTACAGCGGCGGCAGCGACACGCTCTACCGCATTCATGGAACGAATTCCTCCGGCACGCTCGGCGGATACGAGACCTCGGGCTGCTTCCGCCTGTCGAACGCGGATGTGCTCGAGCTGTTCGGGAAAGTTGCGATTGGAACAAAGGTGATTGTGCGGTAGCGCAGGGAGGGTACCCCTATGGCAGGGCGGTTTTTCAGAAAGTCGGAGGCGTCGCCCGTGGCGGCGGAAACGGTCGTCGCGTTGAAGGTGCCCGAGCCGGTGCGCCCGGCGCCGGGGGTACAGGCCGCCTACGAGCCGCCGGATTTCGTCAACGAGCGCGTCACCCTGCACCGCTTCCTCATCGACAAGATCAACCTGTCGATCCTCGACACGATGGAAGAGGACGAGATCCACGAGGAACTGCGTCCGCTGGTGCGCAGCTACGCCAAGGAACACAATTTCCCGCTCAGCGCTTCGGAGCTCGATGATCTGATCGTCAGCATCGGCGACGAGATGCTGGGCCTCGGTCCAATCGAGCCGCTGCTGGACGACGACACGATCAGCGACATCCTCATCGTGGGCGCGAATACCGTCTTCGTCGAGCGCTTCGGCCGGCTCGAGCGCGCCAAGGTCCGCTTCAAGGACGAGGATCACCTGCTGCGGATCATCAACAAGATCGTTGCCTCGGTCGGCCGCCGGGTGGATGAATCCTCGCCGCTGGTGGATGCCCGCCTCGCCGACGGCTCGCGGGTTAACGTCGCGATCCGCCCGGTGGCGGTGGACGGCCCGCAGGTCTCGATCCGCAAGTTCGCCAAGCGGCCCTATTCGCTCGACCGGCTGGTGGACAACACGGCGCTCGCGCCCGGCATGGCGGCGCTGCTCGCCGCGGCGGTCGAGGGCAAGGTGTCCATCGTCGTCTCGGGCGGCACGGGCTCGGGCAAGACCACCATGCTCAACGCGCTTTCGGCCTATATCCCGCATGACGAGCGCCTGGTGACCATCGAGGACGCGGCGGAACTGCAGCTGCAGCAGCCGCACGTCGTGCGCCTCGAGACCCGCCCGCCGACGGTGGACGGGCGCAACGAGATCCTGCAGCGCGACCTGGTGAAGAACGCGCTGCGGATGCGGCCCGACCGGATCATCATCGGCGAGGTGCGGGGCGGCGAAGCCTTCGACATGCTGCAGGCGATGAACACCGGCCACGAAGGCTCGATGTCGACCATCCACGCCAACAACCCGCGCGACGCGATCTCGCGCATGGAACAGATGGTGGGCATGGCGGGCATGCCGATGAACCAGACCAGCATCCGCGCGCAGATCACCTCGGCCATCGACCTCATCGTGCAGCTCGAGCGGCTGCGCGACGGCACCCGGCGCGTGACCTCGATCTCGGAGATCACCGGCATGGAGGGCGACGTGGTGCAGCTGCAGGAGATCATGAAGTTCAAGCGCACCGGCATCGACGAAGATGGCCGGGTGCTGGGCAGCTTCCGGGCCACCGGCATCCGTCCGCGGTTCCTCGAGGACCTGCAGGCGCTGGGGCTGCTGCTGAATTCCGATCACTTCGATCCCTCGAAGGAGCTGTGAGATGCTGAATGCCCCCATTGCCATCTACGGCCTGATCTTCGTCGCCGTGCTGCTGGTCACCGACACCGTGCTGCGCGCGGTCTTCTCGGCACGGCGCAATTCTCTCGAGATCCGCAACCGCCTCGAGGCGCTGAAACTGAAGAGCGGCGCCGAGGTGGCCTACTCGGAGCTGCTGCTGCGCCGCGGGGTCTCCGCCGGCACTCGCGAGCCGTTCTTCGAGTCCCTGCGCCGCTTCTACGCGCAGACCGGGCTCGACATGTCGCTCGGCAAGCGGATCCTCGTGCTCGCCGGGCTCTTTCTGGCCGGTTTCCTGCTCGGCCGGCTGTTCGTCGGGTTCGCGGGGCTGGCCAACCTGGCCTTTGCGACCGGCTTCACCGTGGTGCTGACCGGCCTGCTGCTCTATCGCCGGCGCCAGTCGCGGATCAAAAATCTGACCGCCCAGCTCGCCCCGGCGATCGACATCATCGTGCGCAGCCTCAACGCAGGGCATCCGCTGGGCTCGGCGATCTCGCTGGTGGCCCGCGAGATGCCCGACCCGCTGGGTTCCGAGTTCGGCATCCTGAGCGACCAGATGACCTTTGGCCTCGAGCTGGACCAGGCGATGCTGCACATGATCGAGCGCGTCGGCGCCCCGGAACTCAACCTGCTGGCGGTGACCGTCAGCGTGCAGCGTGGCACCGGTGGCAACCTGTCGGAGATCCTCGACAACCTCGCCAAGATGATCCGCGCCCGGCTGATGATAAAGGCGAAGATCCGGGCGATCTCGGCGGAGGGGCGGATCACCGCCTGGATCATGATGGGCTTTCCCTTCTTCCTGTTCTTCCTGATCCGCAGCATGCAGCCGAAGTATTTCGACCCGGTCTGGGAAAGCGGCTACGGCCCGGCCCTGGTCACCGGCGGCCTGGTGGTCATGGCCATCGGCATGGCCATCGTCCGCAAGCTCGTGAATTTCGACTACTGACCTGTCGGTCCACCGGGGAGGTGTGTGATGAATGAAACCCTGATCCTGATCGCGATCTTCGTCGCTGTGCTCATCGCGAGCTTTGCGCTGATGAGCTTTCTCACCCAGCGCAGGGACGTGCAGCGCAACATCGAGGACACCCGGCGTCGGCGGCGCAGCGAAACCGAGATCGATGAGCTGCTCGGCACCGGCAACGAGCGGCTGCGCTACTACCTCGACGTGGTCCAGAACGGCCACAAGGACAGCCTGAAAATGCGGCTGGTACAGGCCGGCTACCTGTCGCGCTCGGCGATCGCCAAGTTCAACCTGCTGCGCTTCGGCGCCTCGCTCTCGGTCTTCCTCGTGGTGCACCTCGTGCTGCAGAAGCTCGTGCCGGGAGCGAGCCGGTCGATGCTGATCGGGCTGGCGGCCATGGCCGGCGGGCTGACCTTCATGCTCTGCGCGATGATCCTCGAGCGGATCGGCCTCAAGCGGATGCGTGAGTTCCGCAAGATCTTCCCCGATTTCATGGACCTGCTGCTGGTCTGCGTCGATGCCGGCCTCAGCACCGAGGCGGCGATGGACCGCGTCACCCGCGAGTTCCTGCAGACCATTCCTGACTTCGGCGTGCAGCTCTCGATCATCAACCTCGAGATCCGCGCCGGCCGGCCGTTGCACGAGGCGCTGAACAACTTCGCCACCCGGGTGCGGATCGAGGAGGCGCGCACGCTGGCGGTGCTGTTCCGGCAGTCCGAGGAGCTTGGCTCCAGCGTCAGCCGCACGCTGCGCACCTTCGCCCGCGAGATGCGGGACCAGCGCCTGGTGAAGGCCGAGGAAAAGGCCAATGCGCTGCCGGTGAAGATGCTGTTCCCGATGGCGCTGTGCATGTTTCCGGTCAGCATCCTGATCGTGCTCGTGCCGATCATGATGACCATCCTCGAGCTGTTCCGGACGATGGCGCCCGGCTGACCCCGCGCTCCGCGCCCTCACAGCGCTGCCGACAAGAAAATGGCGCCGGTCCCGGGACCGGCGCCATGCGTCCGTTCGGGGTTTGGCTTTTACCGCCGGTCGCGCCGCTTGCTCGCCGCGACGTTGCGCCAGGCGAGCTCGAGCAGGTCGAGCGATAGTTCCGGCTCGCGTTCGAGGTAGCGGCAGGCGGCTAGGATGTGGCGCAGCAGGAACCCCGGATGCGCCCCCGAGGTCACGAAGCCCGCGGTCTCGTACTTGTCCTGGTAAAAGCGGTCCATCACCTCGGGCTGCCAGGCGATCCCGACTTCTTCGCAGGCGCCCTCGAAGATGCTGAAGTAATCCTCCTTGGTCGGCGAGGGGACGTGGATCTTGAAATAGATCCGGCGCAGCGCCGCATCGTCGCCCATCTCCTCGGGCATCAGGTTGGACGAAAACACCACGAGCTGATCGAAGGGGACGCTGAACTTTTTGCCGGTATGCAGCGAGAGGATGTCGAAGCCCTTCTCCAGCGGCACGATCCAGCGGTTCAGATAGGCCTGCGGTGGCTCGCTCTGCCGTCCGAAGTCATCCAGAACGAAAACTCCGCCGAGCGCCTTGAGATGCATCGGTGCCTCGTAGAAGCGCGCGGTGTGCTCGAAGGCAAGATCGAGCATGTGGAGCATGAGCTCGCCGCCCGCGATGACCACGGGGCGGTGACAGGGCACCCAGCGCAGGTCGCCTCGCGGCTGTCCCGCGGGCAACTCGGCAGTCTGGTGCAGCGTCTCGTCGTGGAAGCGGATGATCTGGTTCCCGGCAAGGATGGCAAAGGGAAAGCTCACCACGTCCTGAAACGATTCCCCCAGCGCTTCGGCCAGCGACGTCTTGCCATTGCCGGGCTCGCCATAAAGCAGCATCGAGCGCCCGGAATTGGCGGCCGGTCCGAGCTGCGCCTTGAGGATGTCCGGGATCACGAGATGCGAAAGCGCGCGGTCGAGTTCGGAGCGGTGAATCTCCTCATGGCTGATCGACTGGCTCCGGATCTGCGCCTCGAAAGCCTCGAGCGTGACCGGGGCAGGGCCGATGTATTGCGAGAGCACGAGCGCATCCAAGGCCCAGCTCTTGCCGAGATTGGTCAGGGAATAGCGGATGTCGGATTTTATATCCGCGGAGTCGAGCCCCTGCGCCTCGACCAGCATCAGCGCGGTCATCTGCTTGATGAGCTGCCGGCAGACCAGCTTGGGCAGCTTGACCACATCGGCGATCTGCGCCGGGGTCAGCGTGCCGCCCGCATGCATGACCTTACACAGGTGGTTAATAAGATAGCTTTCCGTAAGCCCGGTCTCTTCGACGGTCTTTGGCGCTGCGCCCGGAAGGAAGAGCCTGCGGTCCGGCGGCGGGGGAGACGTGGCCGCCTCGGGCTCGACAGTTGGCTCCGGAGACTTCACTTCGTGCCGCGCGGGCTGGGCGTATTGTTCGGAGTCGGCAGCCTCCGGACTCTTTGAAAACAGTTTCACTTGGAAATCCTCCCAAAATATCACTCGGTAAGAAATGGTCGGTAGAAATGCATTGAATGAAGAATATTGCGATTCTCGGAATTCACGTAGAGAATTTAGCATGTTTTCCGTGCTATCTCGCTTTCCGGCCATTCCGTCGTCCTCGGGTGCGCTGAGATTGGGGCGACTTAAATGGGGTGGTCTGAGCTTGACTGGCTCGCGGGGCAGTCGTCGCAGACACGGCTGCTTTTGGTCTCGGACTTCATGACGGCTTCCCTGCGCTTCGAGACAGGAACATCTCGCGGCGTAGAATCTGGTAGGTTCCTTGACGCTCCATTGCGGCTCGCCGCGGTCAATGCGGTTTCCCCTTTGGATAACTTTATGTTTTCTCATGAGCGGCGCACTTGAGGGTGGCGCGCGCCCCGAGAATTTCGGGTTATGCGTGTAATGCGCGTTATGTATTGTGGTTGCGTAACTGCCGCGCGCTCCCAGAGTGCGGGAGGACTACAGCTTTCGCACGAGGCGCGAGCCGTCGCTGCCTCCAAAGAGCCAGACGAAGCCAACAAAGGTCCACGCGGCGGATCGCCCTCTGGGAACTCGTGCAGCACTGCTCCAGCCGCTCTCCCGCGGACGCTGCGTCATGGCACAAATGCCTTGAGCGGATTTTTCCATGAGGCAATTCTACCCACGGGAGATTTGGGAGGATATCCATGAAGCTAACCGCCATCACGCTGGCCCTTCTGGCCAGCGCGTCCTACGCCTATGCCGATCAGACGCCCGAGGACTGCAGTGCCCTGCGCGACACGGTCTTCGACGGCGGCCATGTCACCTCGGCCCGCGTGATGAGCCCGGAGGGGCTGCCGCAGTATTGCGAGGTGCGCGCCACTGCCCTGCCCGCCATTTCGATCGAGGTCCGCCTGCCGCTGACGGGCTGGAACGGCAAGTTCTACCAGGCGGGTTGCGGCGGCTTCTGCGGCATCCTCGGGCGCGCCGATGGCGGCCAGTCCTGGGTCAACGCCATGCGTCCCGGGCTCGAGCGCGGCTATGCCACCGCCACTTCGGACAGCGGCCACCACGCGCTTGCGGTCACCGAGGCGAGCTGGGCGCAGGACAACCCCGACGCCGAGCGCGACTGGGGCTGGCGCTCGATCGGCGAGACCAACCGCGTCGCGCAGGTAATGATCGACGCCTTCTACGGCACCCCCTCGAGCCAGGCGGTCTTCCAGGGCTGTTCGACCGGCGGGCGCATGGCGCATGTGGCGGCGCAGCGCTACCCCGAGATGTTCGACGGCATCATCTCCGGCGCCCCCGCGATGGATTACACCGGGCTCGTGGGGACCGCGATGTCCTGGGTTCTGCAGGCCAATACGGCCGAGGACGGCAGCCAGATCCTCGGGCCTGACGAGGCCGCGAAGATCGGCGCGGCGGTTATGCAGCAATGCGACGGCGTCGACGGGGCCGAGGACGGGGTGATCGCCGACCCGCGTGCCTGCGAGATTGACTACTCCGGTCTCGAGCTGAGCGACGAGCAACTTGATACGCTGGTGAAATGGCGCGAGGGGCCGCGCAACGCGGCGGGTGCGCAGCTCTACCCGGGCGGCATCCCCGAGGGGTCCGAGCCCTTCTGGTGGCTCTGGCTGACCGGCAACGCCGAGGGGGCCGGAAAGCTGGTCTCGGGCTTCGCGGGCGGCTTCACCCGCCACATGGCCTTTGCGGACGATCCCGGCACCGACTACTCGCCGCTGTCCTTCGACTTCGAGACCGACCCTGCGCGCATGGCGACGGCGGCCTCGCTCTACAACGGGGACAGCCCGGACCTCTCGGCCTTCCGCGAGGCGGGTGGCAAGATGATCGTTTACCACGGCTGGGCGGATTCCATCGTGACTCCCTACAAGACCGTGGAGTGGTACGATCAGGCGGCCGAACTTGCCGGGGGCGAGACCGCGCTGAACGAGAACGTGAAGCTCTTCATGGTGCCTGGCCTCGATCACTGCGGCATTCTGCCGGGTCCGAACGGGGTGAACTGGTCTTCGCTCGACCCGATGACCCCGCTGGAAGCCTGGATGAACGACGGCGCGGCGCCGAGCTCGATCATGGTCGAATGAGGCCCCCTGCCCGCCCGGGCTCTTTCTCGGGCGGGCGCGAACCGTCTTTGCGCGCAGGGCTCCAGCGCCAACCTGTGCCATCATATCGCGTTTATCCAATATTTGTGCTCTGCGAGGCTGGGGTGAGATTGACACCCCGGTGTCGCCAGATAGACTTTCGATATGTCGGACAAATTGAACGCGCCGGGTCTCGCCTTCGACACTCAGGCCGCGCCCGAGAAGAGAAAGAATGAATCCATCGCGGACTGGCTTGGGCGCCAGATCGTCAGCGGCGTCTATGGCTGCGGCGATCCGATCCCGAAGGAGATGGATTTCCTTGCGCAGACCGGCATTTCGCGCGGCGCCTACCGAGAGGCGCTGCGGCGGCTCGCGGGCAAGGGAATGCTGGTCACGCGCACCCGCAGCGGCACGCGGGTCACCCCGCGCGAGAGCTGGTCGCTGCTTGACCCCGACGTGGTGCGCTGGAGCTTCGAGAGCGGCGCGCCGCCCGACTGGTACATCCGCGCGCTCTACGAGATGCGCGCGATGATCGAACCGCCCGCCGCCGCCTTCGCCGCCGAGCGCCGCACCGAGGCGGATTTGCAGCTCTTCCGGGACGCGCTGCAGGCCATGCGCTACTGCGAGATGACCGAGGATAGCTGGCACCAGGCCGACGCGAGCTTTCACCGGGCGATCCTGATCAGCTCGCACAACCCGGTGCTGCTGTCGCTGGAATCGGGGATTTGCGCCGCGGTCGCCTACACCACGGCTTTCCGATACCGCGACATGCCCAACCCGCACACCCGCAACCCGGTGGACGAACACGCCGCCGTTTTCGAACGGATCGAGGCGCGCGATCCCGTCGGCGCGCGGCGTCTGATGTCCGAGCTGGTGGATACGGCGCTGCTTGATTCCAAGGGAACGACGGTCTTCGACCTCGGCCTGCCGACGCTGAAGGTCTGAGCCGCGCTCACTCCACCATGCGCTCTTGCGGGGCGAAGACGCTGAGTTTCAGCCAGCCCCGCAGGCGTCTTTCGAGTTCCGGCACCGCGTCGATCCGGATGTGTCCCGCGTCGGTCTCGTCGCGCAGCTTGGTCAGCCCCATCCACACCGAGGTCATCGCCCGCAGATCGGCGGTCACCAGGATGTCGACCTCGTAGCCGGGGTCGAACTTGCACAAATCGGTGTCGTCGGTGCCGACGACCAGCCACCAGTCGCGCAGGTTTTCCCCGATTTCCGGGTACAGAAACTGAATCGTGCAGCGGCTGTCAGGGCGTGGATCCGGCTCGAAATTCCGCCGGATGTCCCACATCAGCAGCGAGGGATCGAGATTGCGCAGCGACAGGCGCGACTCGACCCAGCGCTGCCCCCAGTTGCCGATGCCCATGACGATCGGGCGCAGCTCCTCTCCGGCGGCGGTGAGGTGGTACTCCTGCGTGCCGCGCTCGGTCTGCACGGTACGGATCACGCCGGCCAGCTCCAACTCCTTGAGGCGTTTGGACAAAAGGCTGGGCGACATCTTCGGCACGCCCTTGCGGATGTCGTTGAACCGGGTCGATCCGCAGAGCAGTTCGCGCACCACGAGCGGCGTCCAGCGCGTGCAGAAGACCTCGGACGCCATCGAGACCGGGCAGAACTGCCCATAGAGGTTGGTGATCTCCATGCGCGGGAGCATAGCAGAGCCGATTCATTTCCTGAACTATCGCTCTGTGTCGACTCTGTCATGCTGGAAGGACGACAGGGAATGAAAGGACCACGAGATGACCGAGATCGAGACACTCGACCGCCCGGCGGCGCGGGACTTCACCGCCATCGCCGAGCAATTCGCCGAGGAATGTGCCAAGCAGGCCATGGCCCGCGACGACGACGACAGTTTCGTTGCCGAGAGCTACCAGAGGGCCAAGCAGGCCGGGCTCATCGACGCCGGCGTGCCGGCGGAGCTGGGCGGCGGCGGCGCCGATGTCCGCGCGCTCTGCGACATGCTGCGCCGGGTGGCGCATGGCTGCTCGTCCACCGCGCTGGCGCTGTCGATGCACACCCATCAGGTCGCCTTCCCGGCCTGGCGCTGGCACCACCAGCAGGCGACGCGTGACAAGACCGAGCCGTTGCTGAAGCGGATCGCCGCCGAGAAGCTGGTGCTGTTGTCGTCCGGCGGCGGCGACTGGATCGGCGGGTCCGGCAAGGCCGAGCCGGTCGAGGGCGGCTACCGGATCACCGCCCGCAAGATGTTCGTCTCGGGCGCGCCCGCGGGGGACCTGTTGATGACCAGCGCGATCTCGCCCGAAGAGGGCGGAACCATCCTGCACTTCCCCTGCCCCATGTCCGCCGCCGAGGTCTCGGTGCTCGACACCTGGCACACGCTCGGGATGCGCGGCACCGGCAGCCACGACGTGATGATCGAGGGGCTTTTCGTGCCCGCCGAGAAGGTGGCGGTGAAGCGTCCGCAGGGAAAGTGGCATCCGCTCTTCTTCATGCTGGGCACCATCGCCTTTCCGCTCATCTACGCGGTCTACCTCGGCGTCGCCGAGCGGGCGCGCGATCTCGCGGTGGAGATTGCCGCGCGGCGTCCCGCTTCGCGCCTGCTGCGCGACCGCGCCGGACGGATGGAGACGGCGCTTCATACGGCCCGGCTTGCCCATGCGGACATGGTAGCGACCTGCGAGCTGAATACGCCCTCGGCCGAGACCGTCGGGCAGGTGATGACCGGCCGGCGGCTGGTCGAGGAGAACGCGATCAAGACCGTCGAGTTGGCCATGGAGCTGGCAGGCGGCGCGGGCTTCTACCGCAAGGCAGAGCTCGAGCGGCTGTTCCGCGACATCCAGGCCGCGCGCTACCACCCGCTGCAGAAGGAGATGCAGGCGGAGTACGTGGGCGCGTTGACGCTCGGCCAGCCGATCGACGAGATCTACTGAAGACAGGCGGGCTCCGGAGGCCACCCCTCACCGGGGCCCGGCGCGGGCCTGCCGTTGAACAGCGTCCTCACGCTGGCGTAGGCAGGTGACCCGCGACGACTTCCTCGAAGGGTGTCGGGGCAAAATCCGGAAGCGCCGCGGCCAGCGCCGCCCCGTCGAGGCTGTGTGGGTGCTCGAAGAGATAGCGCATCTCGGTCAACTCCCGCGCAAGCTCCCAGGCCGGGGAGGCCAGCCGCAGCGCCCACCAGGGGAACCGGGTGATCCGCAGGGATCGCCCGGTTTGCCGTGTGATCTCGGCGGCAAAGTCGCTCAGGCTGAAGGTGTGCCCCGGGAACGGGAACTCGGCAAAGTCTGGCAGGTCCTGCTTGTGCGACAGCGCCACGGCGGCGCGGGCGAAATCCGGCAGGTAGGCATAGGCGCGCGGCACCTCCGGCGGGCCGAGGGCCGTGATCCGCCCCTTCGGCAGCGACTTCAGCATCACCCGACCCATCATCAGCCCCGGCTTGCTGCCATCGATGAAATCCCCGGCCCGCAGAATGGTCACCGGCAGGCCAGAGGCGCGCCACGCGGCCTCCATCTCGTCCCGCACGCGCCCCTTGCGGCTGCAGGGGCGATGCGGCGTCTCGGCGGACCAAGGCGCGGGCTGGCGGCCGTAGACGTAGACGTTGCCCGGGATCAGCACCCGCGCGCCGCTGGCGCGGGCGGCCTGCATGGTCAGTTCGGTGATCTGCGGGATCTGCCGTGCCCAGTCGTGGTAGTCGGGCGGGTTCATCGCGTTGATGATCAGCGCGCAGCCCTGCGCCGCCTTCGCGGGATCGCTGCCGCGTTGAAAGCGGTGCACCTGCCAACCGTCCTCGGCGAAGGCATGGGCGAAGGCGCTGCCGGAATGTCCCGATGCGCCGAGGATGAGAACCTTGCGTGCCATGGTGGCCTCCTGTCTGGTTGCCGCAAAGGTGCCATGGAAAGTTTCGCATGGGGATTGCGAATATCTGCAGGTTGGCCATTCATCGATGAATGGACATGCCGCCCCTCGACTGGTCCCTTCTGCAGAGCTTCCTGCGCGTCGCCGCGGCGGGCTCGCTCTCGGCTGCCGCGCGGGCGAACGGTGTCAGCCAGCCCACGCTCGGCCGGCACATCCGCGCGCTCGAGGCGGCGCTCGAACAGCCGCTCTTTCTGCGCCGCCCCGAGGGGCAGGCGCTGACCGCCATGGGCCACCGTCTGCTGGCCCATGCGCGCGACATGGAAGAGGCCGCCGCCCGGATCTCGCTCACCGCCGCCGGGGCCAGCGCGCGGCTCGAAGGCACGGTGCGGATAACCGCCGCGCGGGTCGTCTCGCATTGGCACCTGCCCCGGCTGCTGGCGCGACTGCGGGAGCAAGAGCCGGGCATCCGCATCGACCTCGTGGCCTCGGACGTGCCCGAGAACCTGCTGCACCGCGAGGCCGACATCGCGCTGCGCATGTTCCGCCCCGAGCGCGGCGACCTTGTGGCGCAGAAGGTCGCCGAACTGCCGCTCGGGCTCTACGCCGCCCGCAGCTACCTCGACCGGGTGGGCCGGCCGGAAACGCTTAAGGAGCTGCAGGCGCTGGACTTCGTCGGCTACGGGCGCTCGGACATGATGCAGCGGGTGATGGCCGAGAACGGCTGGCAGGCCGGACGCGAGACCTTCCCCGTACGCTGCGAGGACCAGCTGGTGAACTGGGCCCTGGTCTGCGCGGGCTGCGGCGTCGGCGGTTTCCAGAGGGTGATCGCGGATGCCGACCCACGGGTCGAGCGCATCGCCGGTTTGGTGCGCCTGCCGGTGCTATCGGTCTGGCTGGTTGTGCCCGAGGCGCTGCGGCAGGTGCCGCGCGTGGCCCGCGTCCGGCAGGCGCTGGCCGCGGAAATGGCCCGGATCGGCGCGGTGTCCCGGGATTGATGGCGCGGCCTGCGCCCGGAATTCTTGACCGTCGCCGCAATGCCTGCCCCCTGCCCTGTGCTATACTCGGCGCATCGATGCTCCGAGGACAGGAGGAGGTCATGGGCATGGAAAAAGCCGACGCCGCCACGGGCCAGATCACGGCAGAGGCGGCAAGGGTCTACGAGTCGTTCTTCGTTCCGGCGCTCTTCGGGCAATTCGCCCCCTGGCTGGTCGAGGCGGCGGGCATTCGGGGCGGCGGCCGGGTGCTCGACGTGGCAACGGGAACCGGCATCGCGGCGCGGGCGGCGCTCAAGCGGGGCGCAAGCGTGTGCGCGGTGGATATCAACGAGGGCATGCTGACCGTGGCGCGCGAACTGGAGCCGCACGTGAATTTCCAGCGGGCCCCGGCCGAGGCGCTGCCCTTCGACGACGATGCCTTCGATGCGGTGACCTGCCAGTTCGCGCTGATGTTTTTCGACGACCGGGTGCAGGCCCTGCGCGAGATGCGGCGGGTGTGCCACCCGGGCGGGCACGTGGCGGTCTCGGTCTTCGACGCCTGGGAGGACTCGCCGGGTTATCGCGATCTCATCCCGCTGCTCGGCGAGATCATGGGCGCGGAGGCCGCGGAGGCGCTGAAGGCCCCCTTCTGCCTCGGCGGCGAGGGCGTACTCGCGGCCTTGCTCGAGGAGGCGGGGTTGGGCGGCGCGCAGCGGGTCCACAAAACAGGGCAGGTCCGGCATGCCTCGCTGGAGGCCTGGCTGGACACGGAAATCGGCGGCTGGACCTTGGCCAGCATGGCGACCCCCGAGATCATGAGCGCGCTCAAGGCGGCGGCGGAGGACAGGCTCGGGCAGTATCGCAACGCCGACGGCACCGTGTCCTTCGAGGCGCCCGCGGTCTTTGCCATCGCCGAAGTTTGAGCCAGCGGCAAGGGCAGGCGCCGGCCCGCGGGGTTCCGCGCGCGGCTGAACGGGGTGCCGCCGCCGGGGCCGCCCGCGCACAGAACCTGCGCTTGGGCAAACAGCCGCGCCGCTTGCGGGGTGCCCCCCCGAATGACTAGCTATGCGCCAAACGGGCCCGGCAGCGGGAGCTTTCCGCTGCGGCCGCAGCCCGAGGAGTATCGCTATGAAGAACATCGGCTTTCTGTCCTTCGGACATTGGTCCCCGCAACGCGGGTCGGCCACCCGCACCGCCTCCGACGCCCTGCTGCAGGCCATCGACCTGTCGGTCGCCGCCGAGGAACTGGGGCTCGACGGCGCCTATTTCCGTGTCCACCACTTCGCCCGTCAGCACGCCAGCCCCTTCCCGCTGCTGGCGGCCGTCGGCGCGCGCACCTCGAAGATCGAGATTGGCACCGGCGTCATCGACATGCGCTACGAGAACCCGCTCTACATGGCCGAGGACGCCGGCGCCGCCGACCTGATCAGCCAGGGCCGGCTGCAGCTCGGCATCAGCCGTGGCAGCCCCGAGCAGGTGATCGAGGGCTGGCGCTACTTCGGCTACGGCCCGGCCGAGGACGAGACCGACGCCGACATGGGCCGCCGCCACGCGCAGGTCTTCCTGCAGATGCTCGAGGGCCATGGCTTCGCCGAGCCGAACCCGCGCCCGATGTTCCCCAACCCGCCGGGCAAGCTGCGGCTCGAGCCACATTCCGAGGGCCTCCGGGACCGCATCTGGTGGGGCGCCGGCTCGAACAAGACCGCCGAATGGGCCGCCATGCTGGGCATGAACCTGCAAAGCTCGACGCTGAAGGACGACGAGACCGGCGAGCCCTTCCACCTCCAGCAGGCGCAGCAGATCCGCGCCTACCGCGAGGCGTGGAAATCGGCCGGCCATTCCCGCAAGCCGCGGGTCTCGGTCAGCCGTTCGATCTTTGCCATCACCAGTGACGAGGACCGGATGTACTTCGGTTCGGGCGGCAAGGAACAGGACTCGGTGGGCTTCATCGAACAGCAGCGCTCGATCTTCGGCCGTTCCTATGCCGACGAGCCCGACAAGCTGATCGAACAGCTGAAGGGCGACGAGGGCATCAGGGAGGCCGACACGCTGCTGCTGACCATCCCGAACTCGCTGGGGGTCGACTACAACGCCCATGTGATCGAGAACATACTCACCCATGTCGCCCCGGCCCTCGGCTGGCGCTGACACCGGCAGGGACATGAGGCATCCGGCAGACACGCCGGGTGCCTCATCTTTCGCAACGCCGCCCTGCGCGGCGCCTGCACATCGGCGCCGCCCTGCGCAAGCCGATCCTCCCTCGCTGACCCCCTGACATCTGCTGCCAAATCGAGCTATGGCGGCGCGCAGAGAGTCTTCCCAGGAGAGAGCGATGTCATATTTCCCGAGGTGGCGCGTGGGCACGGGCCAGGTGATCATGCCGGACGAGCGCCTGCCCGGCGCCGGATCTCTGCCGATGGGCATCCAGCACCTGCTGGCCATGTCCGGCTCGACCATCGTCGCGCCGATCCTGATGGGCTTCGACCCCAACGTCGCGGTGTTCTTCTCGGGCATCGGCACGCTGCTCTTCTTCCTCATCACCGCGGGCCGGGTGCCGAGCTATCTCGGCTCCTCCTTCGCCTTCATCGCAGTGGTGCTGGCGGTGCTCGGGCAGGAGGGCGCGACCATCGCCCATGCGCTCGGCGGCATCATCGCCTGCGGCGCGCTCTACGCGCTGATCGGCCTGATCGTCATGGCGGTCGGCTACGGCTGGGTAGAGAAGCTGATGCCCCCCGTGGTGACCGGCACCATCGGCATCGCCATCGGGCTCAACCTCGCGCCGGTCGCGGTGGACCAGCTCAATGCCTTCGGCAACCCGACGCCCTCGCATCTCACCGTGGCGCTGCTGACGGTGCTCTGCATGGCGATGGTCTCCTGCTACGGCACGGCCCGGACCCGGCGGCTGTCGGTGCTGCTGGCGCTGATCTTCGGCTACGCGCTGGTGCTGCTGCTGGGCAATGGCCTCGGGGTCATGCCGGGCATCGACTTCTCGGCCGTCGGCGCGGCGGAGTGGTTCGGCCTGCCGCACTTCCAGAAGCCCGAGTTCCACTGGTCGGCGATCACCCTCATCGCTCCGGTCGCCATAGTGCTGGTCGCCGAGAACCTCGGCCACATCAAGGCTTTGGGGGCCATCACCGGCAAGGACATGGACCCCTATATCGGGCGCGGCTTCTTCGCCGACGGCGTGGCGACCATGGTCGCGGGCTCGGGCGGCGGCACCGGGGTCACCACCTATGCCGAGAACATCGGCGTCATGGCGATGACCAAGGTCTACTCGACGCTGGTCTTCGTGATCGCCGCCGTGGTCGCCATCTGCCTCGGCCTGTCGCCGAAGTTCGGCGCGCTGCTGCAGACCATCCCGGCGCCGGTGCTGGCGGGCCTGTCGGTCGCGGTCTTTGGGCTGATCGCCTCGGCCATGGCGCGGATCTGGATCGAGAACCGGGTGGATTTCTCGGACCCGCGCAACCTTTTCACCGCTGGCATCGCGCTGATCTTCGGGGCCGGCGACTTCACGCTGCAGATCGGGGCGTTCGCGCTTGGCGGCATCGGCACCTCGACCCTCGCCGCGCTGCTGATCTACCAGCTGCTCGGGATCGGCCGGAAAGCCTGATCCCCAAAAAAAGGGCCCCCACCAGAGATGGCGGGGGCTCAGTCCGGGAACAGGGGCTCCCGGGAGGATGGGGTTTGATCAGCCCTTCACGCCCGACGAGATCATCACCGCCTCGGTCACCCGCTTCTGGAAGATCAGGTAGGCGAGCACCACAGGCGCCGCGGCCAGCAGCGCCACCGACATGATCCGCGCGTAGGCCACGCCGAAGGCGTCGTTGACCTGGGTGATGCCGACCGGGATCGTCATCATGTCCTCGGTGGTGATGACGAGGAAGGGCCAGAGGAAGGCGTTCCAGCTCATGATGAAGGTGATGATGCCGAGCGCGGTGGTGATACCCCAGTTGAGCGGCAGGTAGACCTTGAAGAGCAGCGTGTAGTCGCCGCCCCCGTCGAGCACCACGGCCTCCTTCATCTCCTTGGGCACCGCGTCGAAGAACTGCTTGTAGACGATGATCACCACCGGCACGACGAGTTGCGGCAGGATGATCCCGCCCCAGCGGTTGATCAGGTCGAGGTCGTTCATCAGCACGAACTGCGGCACCACCAGCGCCTGCGCCGGGACCATGAAGCTGGCCAGCACGATGCCGTAGAGCAGGCGGCGGCCGGGGAACTGCATCTGGCTCAGCGCATAGGCGCACATCATGCCGGTCAGCAAAACCACGGCGGTGATGATCACCGAGGTGCCGATGGAGTTGATGTACCAGTCGATCAGCGAGGTGTTGAACAGCGCGTCAACATAGGACGAGAGGTTGAACTCGTCCGGAAAGAGCCCCGCCCCCTCCGAGACCACCCGGTTCTCGGAGCGGATCGAGGTGACGAAGGCCCAGTAGAGCGGGAAGATCCAGATCAGCCCCGCGACCAGCGTCGTGCCCGTGAGGGCGAGGTTCTCGAAACGTCTCTGCCGGGTCATTTGTCTTTCCCCCCGATGCGCAGGATCTGGAATTGCAGCACCGAGATCACCACGATGATCAGGAACAGCACCAGCGAGATGGCCGCGGCATAGCCGCCGTTGTTGAGCTGGAAGGCCTCGCGGTAGACCATCAGCAGCAGCACGTAGCTGGAGTTGAACGGGCCGCCCTCGGACAGCAGGTAGACCTGGTCGAAGATCTTCAGCTGCAGGATGAGCTGCAGGGTCAGCACCAGCGCGGTCACCGGCCAGAGCAGTGGCCATGTCACCTTGAAGAACAGCTGTTTGCGGGTCGCGCCGTCGAGCTTGGCGGCCTCGTAGAGCTCTTCGGGGATGTTGCGAAGACCGGCGAGGAACAGCAGCACGTTGAAGCCGTTGGTCCACCAGATCGTCACCACCGCCACGGCGGGCATCACCCAGAAGGGGTTCTTGAAGACCGGCACCGGCTTGCCGGTGAAGAACTCGATGGCCGGCTGCAGGATGCCGAACTGGAAGTCGAGCATCCAGGCCCAGATCTGCGTGACCACCGAGACCGGCAGCACGTAGGGCATGAAGAACATCACCAGCGCCAACGCCTGCATCCGCCCCGACAGACGGTTCACCGCCAGCGCGATGATCAGCGCGATCACGGTTGTCGGGATCACCGTCAGCAGCACGAAGTAGCCGTTGTTGACCAGCGACGTGTAGAACAGCTTGTCGGACAGCAGTCGCGCGTAGTTGTCGAAGCCGACCCACTCGCCGCCACCGATGAGCGGCGCGTCGGTGAAGCTCATGCGGACCACCTCGATCACCGGATAGGCGAAGACCAGCGCGAAGATCGCCACGAAGGGCAGGATCAGCGAATAGGCCACCAGCCTGTGCCGTGACCGGTTCCGGATCATGGCCATGTCGTCAATTCTCCTCCCAGAGGGGTATTCGGCCCCCGCGCGTCTCCTTGCACGCGGGGGCCACGGCGCGGGCTGCGCCTCAGTTCATCTTGCTTTCCAGCTCGGACTTGACCTGCTCGATCGCGTCCTCCGCCGACAGGTAGCCGTGCATCGCGGGCGAGATGATGTTCTGCGCCGCGTCATAGGCGGGCGAGGCCACGCCGGCGACTTCGCTGCGCGGATCATAGGTCGCACCATCGGCCAGCGACGAGTAGGTCGCGTTCGGCTCCATGGTCTTGAACGCCTCGCTCTCGGCCACCGGCTTGTAGGCCGGAATATGGCCCGCGTCGGCCCATTGGATCGCGTGCTTTTCCATCCAGCCGATCACCTGCATGACCGCCTCGCGCTTGGCCGGGTCCATTTCCTCGTCGCCCTGCACCGGGATCGCCCAGGCGTGGCTGTCGGCCCAGGTGGTCCGGGTGTCCATCAGCTTGGGGATCTCCACCGCGCCCCACTCGAAGCCGAGGTTGCCGTTCTTTTCGAGGTCCTTCATCGTCGGCACTTCCCAGACACCATTGAGCTGGAACGCCGACTTGCCAGAGGTGAAGAGCGCGACCGAGGCCTCGTAGAGCGCCTGCTCGGGCTGCCAGCCCTGGTCGTGCCAGTTGGTCATGATCTCGACCGCCTTCACCGCCTTCTCGGCGCTGTCGCCGGGCAGCACTTCGCCGTCATCGGAAATCAGCGTGCCGCCCTGCTGCGAGAGCAGCGTGTAGAACACGCGGTAGGTGCCGCCGTCGTCTCCGGTGGCGTAGGTCACCGGGCTTTCCGAGCCATTGTCGGCAGCGGCCTGCATGGCCTCCTCGAAGTCGGCAAGGCTCTCGATGCCGGTCAGCTGTCCCTCCTCGTCGAGGAAGCGCGTCCCCTCAAGGTAGGACTTGTTGTAGTAGAGCACGATGGAGTGGATATCGAAGGGCACCGCGTAGAGCGACCCGTCCGGCCCCTTGGCGGCATCGAGCGAGCTGGCGAAGAAATCGCCTTCGCTGAGGCCCGCCGCCTCGAGATCGGCGTCGGTGATCGGGGTCAGCACGCCCTCGCTGAGGCCGAGCGGCATGCGCGAGAGGTGATAGGTCATCAGGTCCGGCCCGCGGCCCACGGCGGCGGACGTGCGCACCTTGGTGTAGAAGGGCACGCCCCATTCCAGCGTGGTACCCTCGATCTGCACGTCGGGGTGTTCCTCGTTGAACTGCTCGATCAGCGCCTTCATGCGCACGCCGTCGCCGCCGGCAAAGAAATCCCACCAGGTGACGGTCTGCTGTGCGAAGGCGGGCATGCCGATGCCGGCAAGCGCCGCGATTGCAGAGACCTGTGCCAATGTCTTCAGTTTCATTCGGTCCTCCTCCTTGACCGTGGGGCGAAAGGCGCCCCGTCCTGTCTTGGTCCGCCCTCCAGCAGACCCTAGCGAAGCCTCGCGCCCTCGGGCGTGAAGGCAAAAACCTTGTCCGGCTCCGCGCCGATGCTGAGCCGCTGGCCCTCGAGCCGGTCGCGGCTGCCGCGCCGTTCGAAGACGATGTCGGCGCCCGAGGCCGAGCGGGTGTGCAGGTAGGAATTGCCGCCCAGCTCCTCGGCCACCTCCACCGTCACCGGCAGGCCGCCGGACTCGGTCGGGGCAAGGTGCTCGGGCCGCACGCCCAGAACCACGCGGCTGCCCTCGGCCGGTTTCGGCCCGCTCAGCGCGGCGCGCAGAACGCCCTCCTCGGCCTGCGCGGTGATGGTCCCTCCGTCGCTACCGGTGACCACGGCGTCGACGAAGTTCATCGCCGGAGAGCCGATGAACCCCGCGACGAAGCGGTTGTCGGGATCGTCGTAGAGATGCAGCGGACGGCCGGCCTGCATGACGTGGCCGCCCTTCAGCACGAAGATGTCGTCGGCCAGCGTCATCGCCTCGACCTGATCGTGGGTGACGTAGATCATCGTCGCGCCGATCTGCCGGTGCAGCCGCGTCAGCTCGAGCCGCATCTGCACCCGCAGCTCGGCGTCGAGGTTGGACAGCGGCTCGTCGAACAGGAACACCTCCGGCTCGCGCACGATGGCGCGGCCGATGGCAACGCGCTGGCGCTGCCCGCCCGAGAGCGCCGAGGGCTTCTTGTCGAGGTGATCCGTCAGCTGCAGGATCCGCGCCGCCTCGCGCACCTTTTCCTCGCGCTCGTGGCGCGGCGCGCGGGCGAGGCGCAGCGAGAAGCCCATGTTCTCGGCCACGCTCAGGTGCGGGTAGAGCGCGTAGCTCTGGAACACCATGGCGACGCCGCGCTTGGCGGGCTCGACATGGGTGACGTCACGCCCGCCGATCTCGATGGTGCCGCCGCTGCTTTCCTCCAGCCCCGCGATCATCCGCAGCAGGGTGGACTTGCCGCAGCCCGAGGGGCCGACGAAGACCCCGAACTCCCCCTTCGGGACCTCCAGCGACACATCCTTGATCACATCATGCGCCCCGAAGGACTTCTTCACGCCTGTAAGCTTCACGCCCGACATGGCTTACACCTTGAGCCGGACGACATGGTACGAAAGCGGCGCCAGAGACCCGCCAAGCGTGCCATCCTCGACCCCCACGCCGCGGCCCTGTGCCGGGGCGATGGGCTCCGAGCCTGGCCCGTTGGTGGCGCGCAGGTCGTGGCCTTCCATCACCTGATGCTCGAGCACCGAAGCGCCCTCGAACCCGGTGAGCGCGAGCCGCAGGTCGGCGGCTTCGGTCAGGTGGCGGTTGACGATGAACAGCGTCACCGTGCCGCCCGCCGCGTCATGGGTCGCCGCCACGTCGAGGTATTGCACGTCGTCGGCCACCGCGCAGTCATAGGTCGGCCCGTCCACCGAAACCCGCAGCGCGGTGCCGCGCCCGTAGAGCGAGGCGAGCTGGTAGGGCCAGTAGATCGTCTGTCGCCAGGCCGGGCCGTCCTTCTCGGCGCGGATCGGCGCGATGACGTTCACCAACTGCGCGATGCAGGCGATCTTCACCCGGTCGGAGCGACGGATGAACTCGTTGAGCAGGCAGGCGACGAAGAGCGCATCCTCGAAGTTGTAGTCCTCTTCCAGCAGCGCCGGGGCCTCCGGCCAGTCCCAGCTCTTCCAGTTCTCGGAGTCCTGCTGGCGCTTGTGGTACCAGACGTTCCACTCGTCGAAGCAGATGTAGACGTCGTTCTTGGCGCGCTTCTTGGCCTTCACGAAGTCGATCACCCCGGCGATGGACTGGATGTAGCGCCCGGTCTCCTCGACCTTGCCGAAGAAGTTCAGCGTGTCGTTGCTGGAATTGCCGAAATACTTGTGCAGCGAGATGTAGTCGACGTTCTCGTAGCACTCATCGAGCACGCCGCGCTCCCAGTCGGGATAGGTCGGCATCTCGTCGTTGGACGAGCCGCAGACGATCATCTCGGCGCCGGGGGTGAGCTGGCGCAGCGCCTTGGCGGTCTCGTCGGCGAGGCGGCCGTATTCCTTGGCCTCCTTGTGGCCGATCTGCCAGGGGCCGTCCATCTCGTTGCCGAGGCACCACATCTTCACGCCATAGGGCTTTTCCACGCCGTGGCTGCGGCGCAGGTCGGACCAGTGGGTGCCCGAGGGGTGGTTGACGTATTCCATGAAGTTGCGCGCATCCGAGATGCCGCGCGAGCCCAGGTTGACCGCCAGCATCATGTCGATGCCCAGCTCCTCGGCCCAGATGGCAAACTCGTTGATGCCGACCTGGTTGCTCTCCTTGCTGCGCCAGGCAAGGTCGAGACGAACCGGGCGATCCTCCTTCGGCCCGATGCCGTCCTCCCAGTTGTAGGCCGAGACGAAGTTGCCGCCCGGGTAGCGGATGGCGGGGATCTTCAGGTCCCGAACCATCTGCGCCACGTCCCGGCGGAAGCCGTGGCCGTCGGCCTCCGGGTGGCCCGGCTCGTAGATGCCGGAATAGATGGCCCGGCCCATGTGTTCGATGAATGCCGCGTAAAGCCTGTCGTCGATCTGTGCGATTTCAAACGCGCGATGGATGGCAGCAGTGACCCGCATCCGACTCTCCTCCTAATTTGTCCTACAAAAGAACGGCAAGGCGGCGCGCTGTCAACAGGTGTTCCACCTCGCCGGCAAATCAGCAGCGAAAGGTCCATGTTTCCTGGGGTTTTCTTTCGAGGCCGCCGGCTGCCGAAAGCAAAACCGAGCCCGGGCTCGCGCTGGGGCATCCGGGGAGCGCAAGCGGTCGCAACCTCAGCCGAGGCCGTGGTTGCACAAAAAACAAGCAGCACAGGCAGAGCCCAATGCTGCTTGGTCCGGAGCCCTGTTTATCCACAGCTCCATCCCCCGTGCGTGGGGAGAACTTGGCGGGTCAGCCCTCAGCCGTGATGGGCGATGTAGTCCTCGATCCGCAGCACCTCTTCCTCCGACCCGAAGATCAGCGGGCAGAATCCATGCGGGCTATCGGGGGCCAACTCGAGGATCCGCCGCCGCCCGTCGGTGGCCCGTCCCCCGGCCTGCTCGACCATGAAGGCGATGGGAATGGCCTCGTAGGCGAGGCGCAGACGCCCTTGCTCGTAGCCCTTGCGCCCGTCCTGCGGGTAGAGGAACGCCCCGCCCTTGAGCATGATCCGGTGCAGATCGCCCACCGCCGCCGCCAGCCAGCGCATGTTGTAGTTTTTGCCCAGCGGGCCGTCCTTGCCGGCGCGCATGTCCTGCGCATAGGCCTGCAGCCCCGGTGCCCAGTGCCGCTCGTTCGAGGCATTGACGGCGATCATCGAGGTGGTGGGCTTGAGACGGATGTTCTCGGCGGTGATGCGGAAATCCCCGGCGCGACGGTCGAGCGTGGCGATATGCACGCCGTCGCCCAGCGACCAGGCGAAATCCACCGAATGGCCGAAGCAGGCATAGCCCGCCGCTACCGCCTCGGTGCCCGGGCGGCGGAAGCTGCCGTCCCCGGCCGGATAGATCACGAAGAGCATGCCGAGCAGCGCGCAGATGCCGATCGAGCCGGAGCCGTCGATCGGATCCATGGCCACATCGAAGTCGCCCTCAGGATCGAGCGTCACCACCGCCTCGGCCTCCTCCGAAAGCACGTGGCGCACGTTGCAGCCCGCGAGCGCCTTCAGCATGTACTCATGCGCGCCCACATCCAGCGCCTTCTGCGCGTCGCCGCTCTCGTTGCCGCCGACGATCTGCGCCGGGTCGCCGGTGAGCAGCCCCTCCGCCAACCGGTCGGCCACCGCGGGAAGGGCCTCGGCGATGTGCCGCACGATGCGGGCGGCACCGGTATCGGCAAGCCGTGCGTGCAACTTGTCGCCGCACGGAGAATGGTCGTTGGGGAGGGTCAGCATGGTCGGTCGTCCTGTCAGTGGCCGCGCGGTCCGCGCACGTCCTCCCGATGTAACGCTGTGTGGGGCCGGGGGAAATGGGCCTCGCCCCCGGCACCCCGATTATGATGGGTCTGGGGGTCCGATCAGGCCGCCGCGCTCACGGCCGGACCGAAGAGCTGCGTGTTCAGCTTGGAGACCTGCACCGCGGCATCCGCCGCCTCGCGCCCCTTGTGGACGAAGTGCGCGTGGTAGAAGCTCTCGTGCTCCCCCTTCGGCTGGAAGTGATGCGGCGTCAGCGAGACCGAGAAGACCGGCACGCCGGTGGACATCTGCGCCTCCATGAGCCCCGAGACCACCGCCTGCGCCACGAAGTCATGGCGGTAGATGCCGCCATCCACGACAAGCGCCGCGGCGGCGATGCCGTCGAAGCGGCTGGTCTCGGCGAGTTTCCTGGCCAGCAAGGGCATCTCGAAGGCGCCGGGCACGTCGAAGCTCTCGACCTCGGCGCCGGGCAGCAGCTCGGCGAGACGCTCGGTGAAGCCCGCGAAGGCTTGGTCGACGATCTCGGCGTGCCAGCGGGCCTTGATGAAGGCGAAGTTGGGGGATTTTGTCATGTCTCTGGTCCTTTCCGAATGACAAGATCCCAGAGCACGTCTGCAGGCGCGCGCCGAAGCGCGTGACCACATTCTCTTCCATCCGGACTTTGACCGTCGGCCCCGGGCTTCCACCGGTGTCTGCTGACCCGCCATGAGGGCGGCGCTCGCGGGCTTTCACCGCCGGTGGGGAATTTCGCCCCGCCCTGAGAACACCGCAGGCTTAGGCAGCGGCGGCGGGGGCGTCAAGACGAGGCAAGACTCGGCAAGACAAGGCGAGGGCCGCGGCAACCGCTGCCGCGCAGCACATTCGCGATCATTGGATCCAGGCCGTTCTCGGGCCCTGTGGTGTCAGCCCTTGGCGCGCAGCGCGACGGTTTCCTCGGGCCCCGGCAGCAGCGGCAGCATCGGGCCATGGCCCTCGCGGACCTCGGCGCCCGGCAGCACCGGCAGCGCGGGCGGCCCGTAGAGATCACTGACCGGCTGCGTGCCCCAGATCGCGGGCGCAAGCTGCGGCATGACGCCGGCCAGCTCGATCTGCGCCCGCACTCCGAGCGCGCGCAGCGCGGTCGGCCCGGGCCAGAGACTTTCGACGAGCAGACCGCCGGCGTTGAGCAGACCGTGCGCGGGCAACAGCAGGTGGTGGTAGCCGACACCGCGGGCACCGCGCGCCACGCGCACCCGCGCGCCACGCCGTTCCGCGAGATGGCCCGCGCGCACCAGCGCCGGACGGCCGGAGCCGGGAACGGTCACCGCGATGCAATGCTGACGCGACAGCCGCAGCTCACCGCGGTTGCCGAAGGCGCCGGGCTGGATCACCACGGGGGCGAGCATCTGGTCGGCCTCGATCTCCTCGAGGCTGACGTGGCGCGCCCCGGCCCAGAGGATTGGCTGCGGGCCGGTCTCGGTCGACACCATATCCCCGGCGCGCAGCCCCTCGACCGCGGTCCAGCCGCTCGGCGTGGCGATGAGAGTGCCGGACACGAGGCAGGGCACCCCCATGGCATAGAGCGTCTCGTCCGCGGTGACACTGGCCGGGGAGACGCCGATCAGCACCACGCTCTCGCCGGTGGGGAAGGTCAGCACCGCATTGCCCGAGCCGTCGTCCGAAACGGTGACGTCCCAAGTATTGACCGTCTCGCCATCCGCGTCGAGCAGGGCGCTGGTGTTGAGCTGGTCCGTGGTCCGCCCCGCATCCAGCGTCATGTCGAAGTCGGTGACCGTGTCGGCGCCCCCGCCCGGGGTGAAGACATAGCTGTCGCTGCCGGCACCGCCGGTCAGCGTGTCATTCCCCGCACCGCCCGTGAGCGTGTCGGCCCCGTCCCCGCCGTCGAGGGAATCCGCGCCGCCGCCGCCGGTCAGGCTGTCATCGCCCGCCAGGCCGGAGAGGCTTTGGTCGCTGTCGCTGGCCGAGGCGTCGAGCGTGTCGCTGCCGGAGCCGCCGATCACCTGTTCGATTTCCCAGAACTGTCCGGTCGAGCCGGCGGCCCCGACCTCGTAGCTGCCGTACTCCCAGCCATCGAAGGTCAGCGACACCGGGTCCGTCGCATAGGTGAAATCGAGCGTGTCGATGTCGGAGTTGTCGGTGTCTTCGCCGCCGTAGATGACGTCGAAGTCCTCGGTATTGGTGATGTAGAAGCGGTCGGATCCGCCGTCGCCCCACATCATGTCGTCGCCGGCACCCCCCCAGAACAGGTCGTTTCCGGCCCCGCCGTTCATCGAGTCGTTGCCGTCCTCGCCGAGCAGGGCGTCGTGGCCGTCGCCGCCCCAGATGGTGTCCGCGCCCGCGCCCCCCCAGAGCGTGTCGTTGCCGGTGCCGCCGTCGATCGTGTCGGCGCCGTCCTCGCCGTAGATCAGGTCGGCGCCGCCGCCACCCTTCAGCACGTCGTCGCCGGTGCCGCCCCAGATCTGGTCGTTGCCGAGCCCGCCCTCGATGCTGTCGTTGTCGGCGTCGCCCCAGACCGTGTCGTTGCCGCTGCCGGCGATGATCGTGTCGTTGCCGGTGCCGCCCCAGATGCTGTCGTTGCCGCCCTCGGCGTCGATGCGGTCGGCCCCGGCATCGCCGTAGACCGTGTCTGCGCTGTCGCCCGAGAAGATCGTGTCGTCACCGTCGCCGCCGTGGAACTCGTTGCCGCCGGTGAGTATCGGGCCGGTCTCGTCGTCGATGCGGTCATTGCCGGCACCGCCGTAGACCGTGTTGGAGCCGCTGCCGGCGTCGATCGTGTCGTTACCGTCGCCGCCCTCGATGTAGTCGTCGCCGGCGCCCCCTTCGATCGAGTCGTTGTCGCCCTCGGCGTAGATCGTGTCGTTGCCGTCGCCACCGTAGATGGTGTCGTCACCCCAGCCGCCGTAGATCAGGTCGTCCCCGGCGCCGCCGTAGAGCAGGTTCGCGCCGTAGTATTGCGAGCCGGAGATATCATCGATGTAGTCGTTGCCGGTGCCGCCGTAGACGGTGTCATTGCCCTCGCCGTAGATCAGCGTGTCATTGCCGCCGCCCCCCGAGATGACATCGTCGCCCAGACCACCGTCGAGCGATTCCGAGAAATCGCCGCCGGTCATGGTGTTCGGATCGTCGCGCTCGTAGGCCTGACTATCGAAGCTGCTGTACGCGATCCCGCCGGCCGGCACCGAGCCCGAGCCGACATAGGTGTAGACCACGCCGGGGGTGATCGGCGCATCGGTGACGTAGCCGACCGGGCTGCCGTAGCCCTCGATCCGCATCTCGTAGACGTGGATCGTGCTGCCGTCGGGCGCGGTGACGATGCTGACGCCGCCGATATAAAGCTTGCCGGTGGCGATGACCGCGCCGCTGGCGTCGGTCGCGGTGGCGGTCTGCTGGCTGCCGTCGAGGGCGCCGCCGCCTGCGGAGAGGCTGGTGTCGTCGTCGGTGACCACAATGGTCACACGTTCGGATTGCTCCCACGTGGGGCGGACGTAGGCACCGCCAACCCCATTTTCGACCACCGTCTGGTAGTCGCCCGTGCCAAAGGCACTTAACGTGTAACTCGCCAAAACACTGCCTCTCAACTGGAAGCGCGGCCGCTGTTTCCCGACCGTTACGTCATCCTTTGGCACGCGCTGCGGAAATTCGCAACGTCAGGCAAGGGGACGTTGCCCGCGGCCGCCGTGCCGCGAGGGGCATGTTGCACGAAAGTGTCTAATGCCGCCTTAAGATCAGGCGGCGGTCAGTTCCGGCGCAGCGCCAGCGCCTCGACCTCCACGAGGAACTCCGGCCGGGTGAAGCCCGAAACGATCATCAGCGTCGAGGCGGGCTTCACCGAAAGTTCGGCACAGGCGCGGTCGCGGGCGGCCATGTAGCCCTGCATGTCCTCGCGCCGCGTGACGAAGGCCGAGAAGCGCAGCACGTCCGAGAAATCCAGCCCATCCTCGGCAAGGATCGCCCGCAGCGCCGCGAAGCAGAAATCGGCCTGCGCCTCGACCCCCTCGGGGATGGTGCCGTCGGGCCGCAGCGCCAACTGGCCCGAGGTCGCCACCACCGGCCCGGCGGCGATGCCATGCGAATACTGCCCGAAAGGGGCGGCGATGCTTTTCGGTGCGAGGGGTTTCATGCCTGGTCCTTGTCGTGGGAGGCTGCCAGTCCGGCGCGGGCGAGAAAGAGCTGCACCGCCTCCGCCGCGATGCGCTCGAAATCCATCTCGGCATCGCCCTCGACCCCGAGGACACGGCGGCTCTGCAACTCGTAGTCCGCGTAGTGCTGGGTCACCGCCCAGATGTTCATCATGAAGAGCAGCGGGTCGACCGGCTTCATCCGGCCCTCGTCGATCCAGCGCTGGATCACCGCCGTGCCCGCCTGCACCGAGGCATGCAGCCCCTCCCACTTGCCGCCCATCTCGGGCGCCCCGCGCCCCAGCTCGTGCAGGAAGAGGCGCGACGCCTCGGGGCAGTCGAGCGACAGCCGCAGCTTGTGCCGGATGTAGCCGGTGATCACCTCGGCCGGATCATCGGAGTCGCCGGAGCCGAAGAAGATGTCGCGCCATTGGCCGATAATCCCGTCGAGCACCTCGCGGTAGAGATCCTCCTTGGAGGAAATGTAGTAGTGCAACTGCGCCTTGGTGATCCCAGCCGCCTTGGCCAGCTGCTGGGTCGAAGTACCCGAGAGCCCGGTGTTGGCGAACTCGCGCAGCGCCGCCTCGCGGATGGCGTCGTGGATTTCCTTACGCTTCAGACGTGCGGCGCTCATCGCCCTTCCCCTTGCTAGCCGGTTCGCCGAACCGGGACAGACGCCTGTCGACCTTCTTGAGAAAAGCCTTCAGGTCCTTTGGCTTGCGGTGGTTCATGTCGTGTAGCTGCAACCAGGTCACCCGGCAACGCGGATGCAGCAGCACGCGAAAGCCGCGGGCGAGCATCGACCGGCCCGGGTCGCGGATCAGCCGCAGCCACCACCAGGGCGAGCCCGAGGTGGTGACCACCGCGAAATGCCGGATGTTTTGCAACCGTCCCGTCGCGCGCTTCTTGTTGGCACTGGCCACCTCGAAGGCGACGCCGGGCAGCCAGACCCGCTCCATCCAGCCCTTGAGGATGGCGGGCGGGCCGTACATCCAGGTGGGGTAGACGAAGACCAGCCCCTCGGCCCGGCGCAGCGCGACCACATGCGGCGCGACCTTGGCGATGAGCCGGTCGGTGTCGGGGATGTAATCGGCCCAGTCCTCGGCAGAGAGGACCGGATCGAAGCCTTCGGCATAGAGGTCGATCACCTCGACCTCATGCCCGGCCCGCAAGAGGCTTTCGCGGGCCGTGGCAAGGAGGGCGGCGCCGTAGCTTTCCCGGCCCGGATGGGCAAAGACGATCAGGACACGCATGGCACCGCCCCTCCGGCTCAGTTGCCTTCGGCGGCGGTCTTGATCTCGATGCCGTGGCGCTTGTTGACGAAGGAGGTGTCGGCCACCTTGGAGAGGTCGAGATCACCCTCTTCGAGGATGCCGCTGTTCACCGCGGTTTCGTAGAAGGCGGCGATGCGCGCGTCGGTCATCGCGCCGATCCCCAGCTCCAGCGCGTCGCCGCTGTCGATGATGCCGAGCTTGGCCATCTGCGCCATCTCGGCGTCCAGCTTCTCGGTGGTCAGCTCGGGGTTGGCCGCGATGATCGCTTCGTAGCCGGCGGTGTGGTCGCCATAGAGGAAGGTGTACCAGCCCTCGATCGAGGCCTCGACGAAGCGTTGCACAACGTCGGGGTTCTCGTCGATCATCTGCTGCCGGGTCTCGATGGTGGTGGCATAGGTGTTCCAGCCGTGGTCCGCCATCAGGTAGGTCGCCACGTCGGCGCCTTCGGCCGCGGCATAGAGCGGCTCGGCGGTGGCATAGGCCTGCTGCACCATTTTCTCGTCGCTGAGGAACTGCGCGAGGTTGTAGCCATAGGGGCGGACCTGCTCGTCGCGGAAGCCGAAGTCCTCGACCATCCACTTCCAGTAGGAGAACTGCCCGTCCTTGGAGAGCAGGATCTCGGGCGCGGTGGTCAGATCCTCCCAGCTCTCGTAGACGCCTTCATGGGCAATCAGCGCCTGCGGGTCCTTCTGGAAGATCGCGGCGACGACGGTGGTTGGGATGCCGTTGCGCACGTTGTCGAACGAGAGCAGCAGGTTACCCGCCATAAGGAAGTCGAGCTTGCCGGCGATTAGCATGGGGCGGTTGTTCACCTGCGGGCCGCCCTGGCGGATTTCGACCTCGAGGCCGTATTTCTCGTAGGTGCCGTCGGCCAGCGCCTGATAGAAACCGCCGTGGCCGCCCTGGGCCAGCCAGTTGGTGCCGAAGACGACCTTGTCGCCGGCGAAGGCGGCAGACGCGGCCAGCGAAGCCGCGAGGGCGGTCAGGGAAATGGAGAGTTTCTTCATGGATTTTGTCCTGTTGGTCGGAGGGTCTTGTTATGCGCTGCGCGCCATTTCGGGGCGCCAGCCCCGGGTCTTGCCCGGGTTCATCAGCCCGTAGGGGTCGGCCAGTTTCTTGAAGTCGATCTGTGCCGTGTCGATCGTTTTCATGCCGCCATCCTCGATGGTGACCACATGCGGGTCGAAGATCGTGCACCCGTCTGCTTCCAGCTCAGCAATGAGAGCGTACATCTCGTCCTTGCCGCGGAAGCGCACCAGCGGCAGCGCGAAGATCTGGATCTCGCCGTCCTGCCGCGCCATCTCGTGGTGCCAGAAGAGCTCGTCGCCGTAGCGGTCCATCTGGCGCATCACCAGATCGATGTCGAAGGGGCGCGGATAGGCGACCTGCAGGTAGGTCCAGCCCTTGTCCACCTTCAGCGCCTGCAGCGTGGTGTGGTTCCAGCCGCATTCATAGGCGGGCTGCAGGCGGTTGGTGTGGATCTCCTCCATGGTCATCGCAAAGGAGATCGTGGCGCCCTCGGCCTCGGCTCTTGCGCGGAAACGGTCCATGTCCGACGGGGCGACCATGGCGAAGACGGCGTCGCGATCTTCGGGGAAATAGCCCTCGAACTTGCGGTAGTAGGGCGCGAAGCGGCGCTCGACCGGGGTCAGCAGGTAGCAGTCGAGCCCGTCCTCCTGCGCGGCGGTGGCAAAGCGCAGCGCCTTGTCGTAGCCATCAAAGAGCGCGGCGGTGTGCAGCCAATCGGTCGAGGGGGTGAGTGCGAGGCCGACCTCCAGCACGATGCCGTTGGTGCCATAGGCGTGGTGCACCTTCTGCACATCGGCGCCGCGCAGTTCGATCACCTGCGGCTCTTCCTCCAGCGTCAGCACCTTGAGATATGTGAGGTTCCCCTCGTCGCGCAGCATGCCGTGGCGCAGCGAGCCGATGCCCCCCGAGCCGCCCGCGATGAAGCCGCCGATGGTGGCGAGGCTGCGGGTCGAGGGGTACATGGTCAGCTCCTGCCCGGTCTCGCGCGCCGCATCGTCGAGCTTCGACATGCGGATTCCCGCCTCGACATGGGCATGGCCGGGGGTGATCTCGAGGATCCGGTTGAGGCGCGTCAGGTCCACGACCAGCCCGCCGTCGAGCGGCACGCATTGCCCGTAATTGCCGGTGCCGCCGCCGCGCAGGGTGACCGGCACCCTGTGGCGCGCGGCGGCAGAGGCGACGCGGATGACCTCGTCCTGGTCCTGCGGGATCACCACCAGCTCGGCACGCTTGTCCTTCAGTTCGGCGTCGAGGATCTGGCTGTACCAGAAGTAATCCTTAGAGCGCGCCTCAAGCGCGCGTTCGTCGTCATAGAAGCGCAGGCCTTCGAGCTCCTGCCGCAAGGCGGCGAGCGCCTCGGCGTGGCGGCCCTGCGGTTCGGCCAGTTGCGTGTCGGTCATGCGAGGTCTCCGGGGGTCTCGGGGATGGGGGCGCCATCGCGCCAGACGGTGCGCACCGCGCGGGGGCGGTTCAGCGCATCGTCGAGGCCGGTGGCGGCGATATGGATGAAATCGGCGGGGGCGCCGGTCTTGATCTCGACGTCCTGGCCGAGCCACTGCGCCGGGGTTTCGGTGACGCTGGACAGCCAGCTTGCCGGGTCGAGGTGCCCGGCGAGCACGGCCATGCGGTAGACGTCGAAGAGGTCGTAGTCGCCCTGCGGGTAGAAGGGGTCGCACACGTTGTCCGAGGCCAGCATCACCGGCATCCCCGCTGCGCGCGCCTCGTGCACCGGCGCCAGCCCGCGCAGCCGCGGAGTGCGGCCGGGGGTGGCGTCCTGCAGGAAGGCGTTGGTTGTGGGCAGGGTACATAGGGCCATACCGGCCTCCCCTGCCCGGCCCAGCAGATCGGCCACCGCACCCTCGGGGCGCACCGAGAGCGAACAGCAGTGCCCCACCAGCACCCGGCCCGCCATGCCACGCGCCTCGGTCTCGTGCAGGATCGCGTCGAGCCCCTGCGCTTCCGGTTCCAGACCCTCGTCCACGTGGAAGTCGAGCTGCAGGTCGTGCTTTTCGGCCAGATCAAAGACCCTGCGCAGCTTTCCGGGGATATCGTCGTTGCGGTAGACGAAGGCGCCCAGCACGGCGCCGGTCCCGGCGATCTCCTCCGCGATCCGGCCGCCAATCTCGGCGAAGGCATCCAGCGGCGTCAGCGTGGCAAGCTGAAGATCGACACTGCCGCGCCACTCTTCGGCCAGCCCGCGCAGCACCGGCAGCGCCTCGGGCATCTCGGCCTCGGTCCAATCCACGTGGGTGCGCATCGCTTTGGTGCCATTGCCAAAGGCGCGGCGCAGCCCGCGCGCCGCGCGCTGGCGCAGGTCGTCCGTCGTCCAGTTCGGTTTATCCCCGGCCATCAGCTCGATCGCCTCGTGCAGCGATTGCGGACGGCTCGGCACGCGGGCGGCGGTGAAGGTCTTGTCGAGATGGACGTGCGCGTCGGCGAAGCAGGGCAGCAGCAGGCCCCCCGCCTTCCCCTCCGACGGGGTGAGCGCGCCAATCCGCGCGCCCTCCAGCGTCACGTCCCAATGCCCCGCGCGCCCGGCGAGGGCGACCCCGTTCAACGTGGTCATCGCTCAGCCCTGCCGCTTGATTTCGCTCTCGTGCCAATGACCGAGCACGGCGCGTGAAAGCCAGGAGGTGGCGAGGAAGATCGCGATGCCCAGCATCGACACCAGCAAGAGCGCCGCGAACATCCGGGGGATCTCGTTGCGGAAGCTGGACTCGAGGATGCGCGAGGCCAGACCGGTGTTCTGCCCGGCTGTGCCGGCGACGAACTCGGCCACCACCGCGCCGATCAGCGCGAGCCCCCCGGCGATCTTCAGCGCGGCCATGAAGTAGGGCAGCGCCGAGGGGATCAGCAGGTAGCGCAGGCGCTGCCACTTGGTCGCGCCGTAGAGCGTGAAGAGGTCGCGCAGATTGTGGTCGGCGCTGCGCATGCCGATGGCGGTATTCGACAGGATCGGGAAGAAGGCGACGATCCACGCGCAGATCAGCAGCGCCGCGAAGGTGCTGTCGACATAGATCAGGATCAGCGGCGCGATGGCGACGACCGGCGTCACCTGCAGGATCACCGCGAAGGGAAAGAGGCTCATCTCGATGGTGCGCGAGAGGGCAAAGACCATCCCCAGCGCCACGCCGCCGATGATCGCAAGGCCGAGCGAGAGCAGCGTCAGCTTGACGGTGAACCACGCGCTCGACAGCAGCGACGGGCCATCGGTCCAGAGCGTCTTGGCAATCAGGCTCGGGGCCGGGATCAGGTAGTGCGGGATCTCGTTGTAGCGCACGAGGAACTCCCACAGCCCGAGCGCGGCGAGCAGCGCGATGCAGGGCATGAGGATGCGCATCCGGCGCTCGCGGCGGGCGGCGCGCAGCGCGGGGTCTTCCGAGGCGGGGGCGCTCTGCGCGGCCATGGTCACGGGGTCAGTGGTTGAGGTCGACATCGTCCATGGTCCCTTCGAGTGCATCGGAGACGAGACGGCAGGTCTCGGCGTATTCAGGCGTGGTGCGGTAGTGCGCGTCGCGCGTGGTGGCATCGGGCAGCGCCATGTCGTGCACCACCCGGCCGGGGCGCGGCGCCATGACCACGACACGGCTCGACAGGTAGACGCTCTCGAACACCGAGTGGGTGACGAAGATCACCGTTAGCCCGTTGCGGCGCCAGAGGTTCAGCACGTCGTTGTTGAGCTTGAAGCGGGTCATCTCGTCGAGCGCCGCGAAGGGCTCGTCCATCAGCAATAGCTTCGGCCTGGTGACCATGGCGCGGGCGATCGACACGCGCATTTTCATGCCGCCCGAGAGCTCGCGCGGGTAGCTGCCGCCGAACTTGGCAAGACCCACCATCTCCAGCGCCTCGGTCACCTGCGCCTCGGCCTGCTTGCGGCTCAGGCCGCGCAGCTTCAGCGGCAGGTAAACGTTGTCGAAGACCGTGGCCCAGGGCATCAGCGTCGGCTCCTGGAAGACGAAGCTGACGTCGCCGCCCTGCACGCCTTTCCCGGGCGCGTGGCCGTTGACGGTGATCTGCCCGGACGAGGGCGCGAGCAGCCCCGAGATCATCCGCAGCGCCGTCGACTTGCCGCAGCCCGAGGGCCCGAGCAGGCTGACGAACTCGCCCTGGCGGATGGTGAGGTCCATGTCCTGCAGCGCCAGCGTTCCATTGTCGAAACGCTTGAAGACGTGGGACATCTCGATCTGCGCAGCGCCCTGCACAGGGGATTTCGCGGTGGTGTCGAGGGGCATGGCGGGCTCCTTACCAGTCGGGCTGCGTGTCGAGGCGCGACAGCGGCGCGCGGTCGATCTCGTCGAAGATCGCGTTGAGCTTCTCAACGGCATTGTCGAGCGTCGCCTCACCCTTCTCGGCGCTGGCCAGATGTGCCTCGCCGCAGGCGCCCGCGCTACTGAGATCCTGCGTCAGCCAGGCTGGCTTTGCCGGGCCGGGCAGCGCGATCGAGGGGGTTTCCTGCGCCCAGTTCTCTGCCTGCGAGGGGAAGTCGCGGGCCCGGGACATGTCGACGTTCTCGGGGTCGAGCGCCAGCATGACCGAGGTTTCCATGTCCCCGGCGTGGATGCCGTGGCGCAGCTCGCGCTCAGAGTAGACGCCTTCGGGCATGCCCGCCGCGAACCAGCTCAGGGCAAAGGCCATCATCTTGTGCTTCTCGCGCAGCTCGCGGGCGACGATGTCCATTGCCGGAATATTGCCGCCATGGCCGTTGAGCAGGACGATCTTGCGCACGCCCGAACGGGCGACACAGGCGCCGATCTCGGTCCAGACCCGCAGCAGGGTCTCGGCCGACAGCGTGAGACTGCCGGGATAGGCGCTGTGCTCGTTGCTCTTGGTGACCGCCTGCGTCGGCAGGAAGACAACCGGGCTGCTGCCCGGCAGATCCCTGGCGAGACGGGCGACGAGCCCCTCGACCGTGGCGGTGTCGACGGACATGGGCAGGTGCGGGCCGTGCTGTTCGATGGCCCCGAGCGGCAGCACCGCGATCAGCTTCTCGCGGTCGAGCGCGGCAAACTCCCGGCTGCTGTAGTCCGCCCAGTATCGTTTCATGCCGTCATCCTTCGCCGTCATCCTTCGACTGTCCCCGCCGCGCCGCAGCGATTTCAGTTTCCATAGCAAGCGATCAAATCAATTGGTATGAAAATGGCGGCGCGATGAAGTGGACCTTGGGTCGGCTGAAAATTTCCCGGAAATCATGCCGCCAATTTGTGCATTTTACCGGGACGCACCCGAGAGGACCGCAGGCGCGACGTGTGGCCTGCCGGTCTCCGGCGTCCGGACGATTCGACGCGACCCCCCATTTCCCACCCTCGGGACTTGCTTGACTAAACTAGTCAGCTTTTCTAGAAGAGCGCATTGATCCAGCGTCTCGCTTCGGCGCGCGCAAGGCCATGTCTGCCGTAACTTCCTGCCGGCACCCGGGTCCGCCACGTCCCGCGGGCCGCGCCTCCCTGCCCGATCGACGCGAGCCGCCATGACCTTCATGCCCCGCATGACATCGCAGACCCGAGCCATCCGCCCCACGCGCCCGCTGCGATGGCGGCGTTGGGGCGGTGCGATTGCCGACGTCTGGCACGTGCGCGGCGAGGCCGGGGCGGGCGGTTTCTACCGTTCCCCCGATCCGCGGCTGGTGGTCTTCCTCGGCGCGCGCCCCGCTGCGCTGCGCCTGCGCACCACAACGGACGGGCCGTGGATGGAGGGGATCGGCGCCTTCTACATTCCCGCCGGCATGCCGCTCTGGAGCGCGCTCCCCGAAGAGCGGGACTACGCGCATCTCGACTTTCACCTCGAGGCCGGCCCGCTGGCGCAACGGCTGCGGGCGGCGCGCGGCGCGCGGCGGATCGACGAAGCGCATTTCCTGACTGACGCGCAACGAACCGGCCCGCTCGCTGCGCTGCTGGCCGAGGAGGTGCAGACCCCGACCCGCCCCGACTTGATGCTCGACGGACTGCTGTCGGCGCTGCTCTGCGAGGTGCTCGACCTCGGCGCAACCGAGGCGGAACCACGGCGCGGCGGGCTGCCGCCGCATGTGATCCGCGAGTTGCAGAGCCATGCCACCAAGGCGCTGCACCGGCGGATCGAGGTCGCCGAACTGGCCGAACTGGCGGGCCTGTCGGAAAGCTGGCTGACCCGCGCCTTCAAGCAGAGCCTCGGCACCACGCCGCAGCGCTGGCTGACGCAACTTCGGGTGGAAACGGCGATGGGGCTGATGACCGACACGCCGATGGGCCTTGCAGAGATCGCCGCGGCCACCGGCTTCTCCGACCAGGCCCATCTCACCCGCGCCTTCCGCGCCGCGCAGGGAGAGACCCCTGGCGCCTGGCGCAAGGCAAGAACGCGCGCGATTGCTTCAAATCACGGCGCTCTCATTCAATCGCGGCATTAAATCCCGAGCTAAACACTCGGAAAAATTTCGTATCGTGGGACGTGACATGACAAGTACTCTCCGCCTGACGCTCCTGGCCAGCGCCAGCCTGCTCGCCCTCACCGGGGCGGCGCAGGCGCAATCCACCGCAGACCTCTTCGACCTGGGCGAGATCGTGCTCGAGGGCGAATATGACCCCTCCGACCCGGTCCCGGGCTATGTCGCCACCACCTCGCAGACCGCCACAAAGACCGGCACGCCGATCCTCGAGACGCCGCAGTCGATCTCGGTGATCACCGGCGAGCAGATCGAGGACCAGGGCGCGACCACGCTCGGCGACACGCTGGGTTACACCGCGGGCCTGCTGGCGCAGCCTTATGGCACGGACCCGCGCTTCGACGCGCCGACCGTGCGCGGCTTCGACGGCAGCAACGCGCAATACCTCAACGGCCTGCGGCTGCTGCGCGACTTCGGCGCCCCGGCCTTCGAGATCTATTCGCTGGAGCGGGTCGAAGTGCTCAAGGGCCCGGCCTCGGTGCTCTACGGCGCGGGCATCCCCGGCGGTGTGATCAACCAGATCCAGAAGCGGGCGCAGCTGCTCAGCTTCGGCGAGGTCGGCGTGGGCGCGGGCGATCCCAAGGCGACCGAGGGCTTCATCGACTACAACCACGCCTTCAGCGACACCTTTGCAGCGCGGGTGACCGCGGTCGTGCGCGACAGCGAGGAAGACGTCGAGGATCTCGAGAACAGCCGCAAGTACCTCGGCCTCGCCACGCTTTGGGAGCCGACCGAGCAGACCACGCTGCAACTCCTCGGCTCCTGGCTGAAGGACAATCCGGTCACCCCCGCCGGCATCCCCTACGACCTGATCGGCGACGCCGACGACGAGGACCTGCGCGACTTCTACGCCGGCGACACCAGCGATGACGAAAGCGAGCGCGAGACCCTTAACCTCGGCTTCGAGCTGAACCAGCAGCTCAGCGCGAACTGGGACTTGGACGTGAACTTCCGCTACCAGAAGTTCGACTGGGACTATACCGGCTTCTACGTCAACAACGGCGTCACCGACGGCGACACCATCACCCGCGGTGCAAACATCACCTCGGAAGACAGCTTCACCCAGAACCTCGACGCCCGGGTGACCGGCTCCGTCGACACCGGGCCCGTGGCGCATACGCTGCTCTTCGGCATGGACCTGCGCCGCTACGGCATCGAGGAGTCCACCGGGTTTGCCTATGCCGATGACATCAGCTTCTCGAACCCGTCCTACAATGGCGCCAACCTTTCGGATGCGTGGTACGTCGAGACCAACGACCTGACCCTCGAGCAGTTCGGCATCTACGCGCAGGACGAGATGGCATTTGGCAACTGGCGCGCGTCGCTGGCACTGCGCCACGACTGGGCCAGCCAGGAAGGCACCAACTGGAACAACTTCGGCGGCACGACCGAGATCGACCAGCAGGACGAGGCGACCACCGGGCGCGCGGGCCTGAGCTATCTCTTCGCCAACGGCGTGGCGCCCTATGTCAGCTACGCCACCTCCTTCGATCCCGAGATCGGCGCCGACAACAGCGGCAACACCTACGAGCCGACCAAGGGCGAGCAGTGGGAAGTGGGGGTGAAATACCAGCCGCTCGGCTTCAACGGCTTCTTCAGCGCGGCGCTCTACGACCTCAAGCAGACCAACCTTCTGACCGCGACCACCGACGCGAACGGCGTGGGCGATTACAACCAGATCGGCGAGGCGCGCTCGCAGGGGCTCGAACTCGAGGCCTCGGTCGATCTCGACAGCGGCTGGAACCTGCGCGGCGCCTACAGCTGGAACGTCGCCGAACAGACCGAGGGCGACAACGAGGGCAACGATCTGCCCAATGCGCCCGAGCACAATGCCAGCCTCTGGGCCAACTACGATTTCGCGCAGGGCACCCCGCTTGCCGGGCTGACGCTGGGCGGCGGCGTGCGCTACATCGGCGAGCGCTACGGCGATGCAGCCAATACCTACGAGATGGACGACGTGACCCTGCTCGACCTGCAGGCGGCCTATGCGATCACCGAGGACATGCAGGTCTCGGTCAACGTCAGCAACCTCACCGACGAGGCCTATGTGGCCAACTGCGGCTCCTTCGGCTGCTACTACGGTGACGGCCGGACGGTGCAGGCCCGCCTGACCTACAAGTGGTGATCCCTTTCACCTGACACGCCGGGGCGCCGCGTCTATGGATGCGGGGCCCCTTTCTGCCTTTGCCAGGCAGGATCGCGCCACGACCCTTGGGAGACCGCCATATGCTGCGCCAGTTCTTCGCCTATTACCGCCCGCACATGCGGCTCTTTTGGCTCGACTTCGGGTCGGCCGTCGCCTCGGGCCTGCTCGAGCTGGCCTTCCCGCTGGCCATCGCCGGCTTCATCGACCACCTGCTGCCGGGCGGCGACTGGACGCTGACGCTGCTCGCCGCGATCGGCCTGGTGGCGATCTACCTGGTCAATGCCGGGCTGATGATCGTGGTCACCTACTGGGGCCACAAGCTCGGCATCAACATCGAGACCGAGATGCGCAGCAAGGCCTTCGCGCATCTGACGAAACTGAGCTGGGGCTGGTACGACCGCGCCGAGACCGGCAAGCTGGTGGCGCGGGTGACCCGCGATCTCGAGGAGATCGGCGAGGTCGCCCACCACGGCCCCGAGGATCTCTTCATCGCCATCATGACCTTTGCCGGGGCCTTCGGTCTCATGGCCTGGATCCACCTGCCGCTGGCGCTGATGACGCTGGTGATCGTGCCGGTGATGGTCTGGCTGGTGGCGGTCTACGGTGGGCGGATGACCAAGACCTGGCAGGCGATCTACGGCCGCGTCGGTGCCTTCAACGTCCGCCTCGAGGAAAGCCTCGGCGGCATCCGCGTGGTGCAGGCCTTCTCCAATGAGGCGCACGAGCGCGCGCTCTTCGAGCAGGATAACCGCAGCTACCGCGAGACCAAGCTCGACGCCTACCGCATTCTCGCGAAGCTCACCGCGCTGCACTACAGCGGCATGCGCATGGTGCAGGTGGTGGTCATGGTCGCGGGCGCGGGTTTCGTGTTCAACGGCTCGCTGTCGGAAGGCGGCTTCGTCGGCTTCCTGCTGCTGGTGAACGTCTTCTTCCGCCCGCTCGAGAAGATCGCTGCGGTGATGGAGACCTACCCGCGCGGCATCGCCGGATTCCGCCGCTACACCGAGCTGCTGGCCACCGAGGCCGACATCGCCGACGCCCCCGATGCCAGCGAGGCCCCGAGGTTCCGCGGCGAGATCACCTTCGACAAGGTCAGCTTCGCCTACACCGGCGCGCGCGGGGTGCTGCACGGCGTCTCGCTCGACATCCACCCCGGCGAGACCGTGGCGCTGGTCGGCCCCTCTGGCGCGGGCAAGTCGAGCCTCATGGCGCTGCTGCCGCGCTTTTACGAGCCGACGGGCGGCGAAATCCGCATCGACGGCGTGCCGATCCGTAAGATGACCCTGACCTCGCTGCGCAGCCAGATCGGCCTCGTGTCGCAGGATGTCTTCCTCTTCGGCGGCACGCTGCGCGACAATATCGCCTACGGCAAGCTCGGCGCCTCGGAGGAGGAGATCCTAGCCGCGGTTCGGCACGCACAGCTCGGCCCGCTGATCGAGACCCTGCCCGAGGGGCTCGATACGGTGGTCGGCGAGCGCGGCGTGATGCTTTCGGGCGGGCAGCGCCAACGGGTGGCCATCGCCCGGGTGTTCCTGAAGAACCCGCCGATCCTGCTGCTCGACGAGGCCACCTCGGCGCTGGACCGCACCACCGAGCGCGAGGTGCAGGCGGCGCTGTCGCGGCTGGCGGTGGGGCGCACCACGCTGGTCATCGCGCACCGGCTCAACACCGTGCGCGACGCCGATCACATCGTGGTGCTGGAGCAGGGCCGCGTGGTCGAGCGCGGTAGCCACGACGCGCTGATCGAGGCAAAGGCCGCCTATTACGAACTGGCCAGCTGAGGCGCCCCGGCTTCAATATCGCTAATTAACCCCGGGGGGACCTGCGCAGCAAACAGGGACAGGCCCCCGGGGCGCTGCCCTAAGGTCGCATCGCACCGATTCCGCCCTCCGCAAATGCAAAAGCACCGACCCGCAGATGCGGGCCGGCACTTTCACGAGGGAACTCTAAGTCAGAGACGGATGTCGTCGAGCCGCTGGTCGCCCGGCAGCTTGGAGCGCTCGAGGATGATCTGCGAGATGGCCCGCGCCCGCACCGGGTTCAGCGCCGCCATGATCGGTGCGGCGTCGCGCTCGTTCATCGTGCCCAGGACCATGACCGAGACCTCGATGTCGAGATCGTCCATGATCGTCGCCGCATCCTTGGGTTTCATGTTCCGGTAGAGCGCCACCAGCCGATCGACGTCGGAGGTATGCGCGGCCTTCACCTTCTCCAGCAGGCCGTCGAGCTCCACCTTCAGATCGGTCAGCCGCTGCTGTTCCACCTCCAGCGTCTCGCGCGCCAGGTCGATCTCGGCTTCGCGCTGCGCGAAGCGCTCCTGCTGCGCCACGAGCAGCTCGCGCTCGGCGCGGATCGATGCCAGCAGCTCCTCGGGACCGCCTTCGCAGAGCATTGCCGGATCCGCCGATGCCGTGCTGGCCTCGGCGGCCACCGGAAGCGCCTCGGGCTCCTCGCTGGCCGCGGCCGAGGCCGCGCCGACGAACAGGGTCTGCTCGGTCCGCGGCGGCTCGGTCATCGAGGCAAGCTTGGGCTCGTTGGCAAGGGTCACGCCGATCTTGCCGATCACGGCCACGGCGAGCCCCATGAGCAGGAAGGTGATGGGACGCATCTGGCTCAGGCCTCGCGGTTGCGCACGGTTTCGAAGAAGCCGCGCACCAGCTCCGACTTGCCCGAGACCGACGCCGTGCCGGTCGGCCGGTTCGGCCGCTCGCGCGTGGTGCGGAAGGAGGGCGCATCCCCGCGGCTGAGCTCCGGCTCACGCGCGCGCCGCGCCCGGCCGTCCGCCGCCTGCTCGCTGGCCGTGCGCAGCGCCGAGACGGCGTTTTCCGACTTGTCCACCGCGGCGGAAAAGCTGCCGATCATCGGCTCGAGCTCGCGCAGCGCCGCCATCAGCACACGCACCCGCCGATCCACCACCCAGGCGTAGGTCAGCGTGCCGACGAGAAGCACCAGAATGGCGATGTCAATCAAGAAGGACATGCGGCAATTCCTCTTCTTCGTACAATTTTTCAGAAACCTTTAGGGCGATCTTGCCGTTCTTGCGGCGTCCGACCTCGGCGCGGGCGATGGTCTTGCCGATCACGCTGAGCGTCACCGGGTCGTCCACCTGCATGCCCAGCTCCAGCACCTGCCCGGGAGTCCAGGACAGCACCTCGCGCAGGCTCAACTTTGTCTCTCCCAGCACGGCAGACACCGGGATATTCGTGGTGCCGAGCTTCTCGGTCAGCTTCTTGCGCCACCCGCTGTCGCCGCCGAGCTGGCCGCCGGTGAACTGCTGCGACAGGATATCGCCGACAGCGTCGAGCGCGGTCGTGGGCAGAAGGAAGACCATTTCGCCAACCCGGTCCTCGATCCTGATCTCGAGGATCGCGCGCGCGCATGCGCTGGTCGGCGGCCCCAGCATCAGCGCCTTGGGGTTGGTCTCGAGATGGCTGATCTCGAAGCGCACCGGCGTCACTTTTTCAAAGGCCAGCGACAGTTCCGACAGCGTGCGTTCGCAGAAGGCCTTGCCGATCCGTTTCTCGATGCCGGTGAAGTTGCGCGTGCTTTGCGGTCTCTCCGGCACGGTACGTCCGCCGAAGGTGATCTCGAGGATCGAGAAGAGCAGTTCCGGGCGCAGCGCGGCGCCGATGGTGCCGCTCCATTCCACCGCTTCGGTCACCCCGATCAGCGAGGGCTCGGGCAGCGAGTCGATGGCGTCCTGACAGGTCAGGTAGTCCATCTTGGTCAGCGTCACGTCCACCACCGATCCGAGGTAGGTCTTCAGCGACTGCGACAGCGACAGGGCGAAGCGATCCAGGACAACCTCGAGCAGCGGCAGGCGAGCATAGGACCGCTTGGCGCGCTCGACGATCAGCTCCTCGACCGCCCGGGTGTCGATCATGACTTGGCTCTGCTCGTTCATTGAATGATCAGGTCCGCGATGAGAAATTCCTGGGGGGCGTCGCTGTCGGTGATCGCACGGGCGCGGCGCAGCAGCTCGGCCTTGAGCCGGGCAAGACCGATCGAACCCTGCAGATCGCTCTCGTTGAGCTGCCGCAGGTAGTCCTGAAAACTGTCCCGCATGAAGATCTGCCGGGTTTCGATCGCCGAGGCCCCCAGCAGGCTGTTGTCGTAGACAAGCGCGAGGTTCAGCTTCAGGAAGCGCGAGGTCTGTCGCCCGGTGGCCGTGGTCGCCGTGATGTTTACGATGATCTCCTGGAACGGCAGCACGATGATGTTCTCGGGCGCCCTCGGCATGTCCATGATCTGCTGATAGCTCGACGACCGGGACGACGTCCCGCCGGTGCCGCCATGGGCGGGCGATCCGGCATCGCGCGCGTCGGAGCCGCCCAGCATCGCGCCGAGTTGATCCGGACCGACCGCCGCGACCACCCCGGCCAGCAGCGCCAGGACGCAGGCGAGCGAGATCGCCAGGCCGATGACCAGCTTGCCCCGCGCGCCGGAGCCATTGGTGCCGTTTTCGGTCGTTGTCGCGTCAGCCATGGACCGTCTTTGAGAGTAGCCGTTAATCTTGCCTCACTATGCGTGGAATCTTCATTCTAAGCAAGCAGAACTTCCGGTATAGTTCTTGATGAGCAAGAACAGTTGTGTTTATTCTTGCATTGGGCGACACGACAGGGCGCAGAACACGTGCAGGCGATACTCGAAAACCTAAAATCGCTGGGATGGCGACGACTCTCGGTGCTGGGCGGGACCGGGCTTGCGCTTGTTATCGCTGTGTTTTTTGGCCTTTCAGTGATCACGACCCCGGACTACGTTTCGCTCTACCGCGACCTGAACCCGGCCGATGCCGCCCGCATCGTCGACTCGCTCGAGACCGCGGGCATCCGCAGCCGCACCGACACCGCCGGCACCGCGGTCAGTGTGCCCGCCGAGGACATGGCCCGCGCCCGCATGGAACTGGCCTCGCTCGGCCTGCCCAGCGAGGGCACGCCGGGCTGGGAGCTTTTCGACGAGCAGAGCGGGCTCGGGATGAACAGCTTCATGCAGCGGGTCAACCGGATGCGCGCCATGGAGGGCGAGCTGGCCCGGTCGATCCAGACCATCGACGGCGTCGAGGCCGCGCGCGTTCACCTCGTGCTGCCCGAGCGCGAGCCCTTCTCGCGCGAGCGCCCCACCCCTTCCGCCTCGGTGATTGTGCGCGGGTCGCGGCAGGTCGGCATGCGGCAGGCCCATGCGATTCGCTCTTTGGTTGCATCCGCCGTGCCCGACCTCGCCCCGGCACAGGTGACGGTGCTCTCCGCCTCGGGCGAGACCATCCTTGCCGATGACGGCGAGGCGGGCAGCGAGGCCTCGCTGCAGTCGGCCCGCGCGCAGATTGAGGATCGGCTCAGCCAGCGCATCACGCAGATCCTCTCGGCCCGGGTGGGTGCCGGAAATGCCCGGGTGACGGTGAGCGTGGACCTGTCGAGCGAACGGCAGGTCGTGCGCGAGCAGACCTACGATCCCGACCAGCGCGTGGTGCGCTCGACCGAGACCCGCGAAGAGACCACGCAGGACCAGCGCGCCGCCGGTGGGGAGGTCGGTGTCGCCGACGACGTGCCCGCGGCGCTCGCCGACGCGGTGCCGGGCAGCAACACCAACAGCTCGAACACCAACAACGAGATCGTCAACTACGAGATCGGCGGCACGCAGGTCGAGACGGTGCGCGAACCGGGCGACGTGCAGCGCATGTCGGTGGCGGTGCTGATCAACGGCATCTACAACGTGCAGCCCGACGGCTCGGTCGAATACGAGGAGCGCAGCGCCGAGGAACTCGAGCGGCTGCAGGCGCTGGTGCAGAGCGCGATGGGCTTCGACGAGGCCCGCGGCGACTCCGTCGAGGTGGTGAGCCTGCGCTTCATGGATTATTCGATGGACGTCGGCGAGCCCGCCGACCGCAGCGTGGCGCAGGTGCTCTCCGAAAACCTCGGGACGATCCTGCGCGGGCTCTTCGCCCTCGGTCTGGTGGCCGCGGTTCTGGCCTTCGGGGTCCGCCCGGCGCTGGCCCGGCTGATGGAAGCAAACGAGCCGGGCGCGGACGATGCGCCGGGCGGGCTGCCCGCGCCCCAGGCCGCCGCCGCCCTGCCGGGCTCGCAGGCCGCGCCCGGTCTTCCGGGACAGTCCAACGTGGCCGCGCTTCAGCCCGGCCAGCAGGCAACCGCGCAGCAGCAGGTGCACAGCGGCACCGTGCTCGACCCGCTGCCCGATGGCAGCGAGGAAATGGTCTCCTTCGCCTCGGTGCAGGGCGGCGTGCAGCGCGGCTGGATCAACACCGTCGGTGAGCTGATCGAGAACGAGCCCGACGATGCGATCAAGGTGGTGAAGGGCTGGCTGGCGGAAGGAACCGCGACATGAGTTTCATCTTCGACCGCAACTTCGACGTCGAAGCGGACGCGCAACTCCGCGGCGAACAGGCCAAGATCGGCGCGATCTACACCCGCGCCGAATTCGACGCAGCGGTGGCAAAGGCCCAGGCCGAGGGCTTCGAGGCCGGGCTGGCGCAGGGGCGCGACGAGGCCTCCTCCGCCGCGCAGCAGAGCACGAGCGCCCGCCAGGTGACTGCCGTCGAGGCGATCGCCCCCGCCCTGCAAGCGCTGTTCGCCGACTCCGACCGTCACCACGCGGTGCTGGAGTCGCAGATGGTCGGCTTTGCGCTCTCGGTGCTGCGGCAGGTGGCCCCGGCGGCGACCGCCGCCCTCGCCGAGACCGAGGCGCTTCAGGAGGCGCGGGGCGCCGTGCGGATGGCGCTCGGCGCCGCCGAGCTGAAATTCCACTTCGCCCCCGAGGTCACCGAAAGCAGCGCCGCCGAGGTCCACCGCATCGCGCGGCAGTCCGGCTTCGGCGGGCGCATCGAGGTCAAGCCGGACCCCGCGCTTGCCACCGGCGACGTGCGCGCGGAATGGGACCACGGGGTGATGCACTACAGTTTCAACGACATCTGCCAACGCATCCTCGGCGCGCTCGAGGACAGCAAGGCACGCATCGACGCGACCGTCGGGCAGGATCAGGCAGGAGAATAAGACATGATGGACGAGGCAGAGACCGCGCAGGCGGAAACCGGAGCCGCCGCCGCGGCCCCCAAGACGGCGGAGAGCGGCCAGGGCATCGACGCGATGCTGAACGTCGGGCTGAACGTGCAGATCGTGCTGGGCCAGACCCGCATGCCGATCGCGCAGCTCCTGAAGCTCAGCCGCGGCTCGATCATCGAGCTGGACAAGAGCATCGGCCAGCCGGTGGAAGTGATGATCAACGAACGGCTCGTGGCGCGCGGCGATCTCGTGCGCCTGCCCGACGACAGGCTCGGCGTCTCGCTGATCGAGATCGTCAAGGACTACGTCTCCGAAGAATGAACCACCGATCCGGCCAGTGGGGAGTTGCACTGACCTGCCTGCTTCTGGCGGCGGGGGTGCTCTTTGCGGCCTCCGGCACGGCGCATGCACAATCGGCGGGCTCGGACCTGCTGGGGGCGATTGGCGACGCCCTGAGCAGCGCCCCTGCCGGCTCGGACGAGCGCGCCTCGCTCTCGGGGCGGATCATCCAGCTGATCGCGGCGATGACCGTGCTGTCGCTGGCTCCGGGGCTGCTGGTCATCATGACCAGCTTCACCCGCTTCGTGATCGTCTTCTCGATGCTGCGCTCGGCGCTCGGGCTCAACCAGACGCCGCCCAACATGGTGCTGACGTCCATGGCGCTGTTCATGACCTTCTTCGTCATGCAGCCGGTGTTCGAGGACGCCTGGGAGGGCGGCGTGCAGCCGCTGATGGAGAATTCGATCACCGAGGAACAGGCGCTGGAGCGGATCGGCCAGCCCTTCAAGACCTTCATGTACGCCAACACCCGCGAGAAGGACCTGAGCCTGTTCCACGACATCGCGGCGCGCAGTGACGCGGGAGGCGCCGAGGTCGAGCCCGGGCCGCTGCCCGCCTCGTCCGAGGCCGTTGGCTGGCGCGAACTGGTGCCGGCCTTCATGATCTCGGAACTGCGCCGCGCCTTCTCGATCGGCTTCCTGATCTACCTGCCCTTCCTAGTGATCGACCTGATCGTCGCCTCGGTGCTGATGAGCGCGGGCATGATGATGCTGCCGCCGGTGCTGATCTCGCTGCCGTTCAAGGTGATCTTCTTCGTGCTGATCGACGGCTGGTATATGCTCGCCGGAAGCCTGATGGAAAGTTATCTGCCGCTCTCCGGAGCGGGCTGAAAGACATGATTGGAGCCGCCAGATGGCTGTAGCGAACGTCCAACGTACCACGACGAGCGACCCTGCCCCGCAGGCGCCGCGGCGCAAGCTCACCGGCCCGCAGAAGGCCGCGATCCTGTTCCTCTGCCTTGGCGAGAAGCGGGGCTCGGCGCTGATGCAGCAGCTCGACGACGACGAGATCCAGCGCGTCACCCGCGCCATGTCGGGTCTCGGCTCGATCTCGGCCGAGACCGTCGAGCAGGTACTGTCGGATTTCGTCGAGGACATGACCAACGGCGGCGGCGTGGTCGGCTCCTTTGCCGTGGCCGAGAGCCTGCTGCGCTCGCTGCTGCCCGGCGAGCAGGTCGAGGCCATCCTCAAGGACATCCGCGGCCCGCTGAAGGAGCGCGATCTCTGGGCCCGGTTCAGTGGCCTGTCCGAGAATGTCATTGCCAACTACCTCAAGGGCGAGCACGACCAGACCATCGCGGCGATCCTCACCAACGTGAAGACCGACGTGGTGGCCAAGGTGCTGCCGCTGCTGGGGCCGGAGAAGATGAATAGCGTCGTCGAGCGGATGATCCGCATGGAGGCGGTGCCGCATCACATGATGCGCCAGATCGAGGAATCGCTGCAGAGCGACATCATCAACGCCGGCGCCCAGCCTACCGCAGCCGAGCAGCACCAGCGCATGGCGGATCTGTTCAACAAGCTCGACCGGGGCGCCTTCGATGCCATGGCGCCGGCGCTCGAGACCTCGATCCCCGACGCCTTCGCCGCGATCAAGGCGAAGATGTTCACCTTCGAAGATCTGGTGAAACTGGAGCCGATGGACCTGGCGCGGATCATGCGCGGGGTACCCGGCAACACGCTGCCCACGGCGCTGCGCGGCGCCAGCCAGGATGCGCGCGATGCCTTCCTCGCCGCGCTTCCGGGCCGCTCGCGCGACATGCTGATCGAGGAGATGGAGACCATGGGGCCGGTGCGCCGCCGCGAGGTGACCTCGGCGCAGGCGCTGATGCTCGATTACGCCCGCACGCTCGCGGACGAGGACCAGATCAGCCTGCCGCTCGGCGACGACGAGGACGAGATGTACTGACGGGCGACCCCGGGGGATCAGCGAACGCGGTAGCCGCTGAACCCCTGGATCGCCTCGATGTCGATGGTCACCGGCACGAAGCTGCCCGACGAGCCGCTGGCGGCGCTGGTCATCAGCTGCACCGCGGCGTTGGTCGAGCTCAGATCGCTGGTGGCATCGCTGATCGCGGCGTATTTCTTCACCAGGGTCTCGACGTAGTCGGGATCGCTCAGCATCTCGATGTCGACGCGCGAGGCGAGCAGCGCGGCCTGCTTGTCGATGTCGCCGCTGGCGATCTCGTCGGGCAGACCGAGCGCGGTGCGGATGAACTGCGCCATGTCCGCGTCGGCCAGAAGATCATAGGCGCTGGTCACGTTTGCGGCCTTGCGGCGGAATTCGAGCGCCATGCCCAATGCCTCGTTGTCCTCGGCCTTGGCGTTGACGTAGGTCGTGTCGACATAGGCCGCGACGATCGTCGCCTTCCAGTCGGCGTCGACGGTGTTGAGGTTGGCCATGCCATCCTCGCTGAAGCCCATGGCGTTGTAGAAGGTCTCGAAGCGGTCGTCGGTGAGCTTGTTCACCAGCGCGTCATCTTCCTCGATGTTGCTCTTGAGGATCTTCTCCATCATCGCCTTGCCGAAGATCTGGTCCTCTAGGTCATAGGCCTTCATCACGAAGCTGTAGAGCTTGTAGTCCGCCATCAGGTCGTCGACCGTCTCGACGCTCTCGATGTTCTCCATGAAGTAGTCGATGGCCCGCTTGTGCTCGGCCTCCTCCTGGATCAGCTCGTGCTCCTTGTCCTCGGTCGCATCGACGATGCGCAGGGCAAGGCCGGTGGAAAGGCCCGAAACGGAGATCATGTTGGTATCCTCGGCAGATCGTCGGGGGATGTCGGGTCGAGACCTGCGGGTCCCAGCACTTCGAGTTCCCGCTTCATCAAAGGACGCAGCTCGCGCAGCGCGGTAAAATATTCACGCTGGCTGACATTATTCGCGGCTTCGAACACATGGGCCGCCAGCTCCGGCGTGAACACTGTGGCAAGTTTCGCCAGTTGTTGCTGCGCGGATTTGGTCAGCGCGTCGCGGCGGTCCGGGTAGACCAGCGCGCTCTGGATCAGGAAATAGGCCGCGCGTACCGGTGTCGCGGCGGCCTCGGGCTTCAGCAGATCAGTCTCGCGGATGATGTCGGCGCGGTTCTCGACGGTGAGCGTGGTCTTGCGCCCGCCGTTGCGCATCATGCAGCCGTTGACGACGATCCGTTCAAAGGGCTTGAGAGTAAGATTGAGCGCCATCTTGAGCCATGCCTGTCGAGGCCGGGCGGGCAGCGGCGAGCCCGGCGAGAATGTTCTGGTTCACGTCGATCAGCGCCGGCAGGCCGGGGCCGCCGCCAAGGACCGTGTTGCTCGTGCGGTCGACCCAGAGCGAGATCGACAGAAGGTTGGCGCGCAGCGCCTCGGGCAGCGCGTTGCGCGAGCTTGCGAGGTCGTCGCGCAACTGCCCCCAGAGCTTCTGGTTCTGCGCCACCGCCTCGCGCAGCCCGCCGGAAAGCACCGCGAGCCGCGCGGATTTCTCGGAGTTGGCCGTCCAGGCCTCGGAATGCTGCTGCAGCGCGCCGGTGACGCGGGCGAAGACGCGGGCCTCGATCTGGCGCGGGGACTCGCTTTCGCGGATCGTGCGTTTGTATGCGGAGATGCTCATTGCCGTTCCTGCCTCTGCTCCCCCGACGTGTTGCGGGGTGACTGTAAACCGGGCCCGGTTTGTCCGATGCTCCGACGGAAAGGGGGCGCCCATGGCGCCCCCTCCTTATGCCATCAGACGTTCTGTCACTTCCAGAGAAATTACTGGAACAGCGACAGAATGTTCTGCGGTGCGGAGTTGGCGATCGACAACGACTGCGTGGCCAGCTGCTGCTGAACCTGCAGCGCCTGCAGACGCGCCGCTTCCTCTTCCATGTCCGCGTCGATCATTGCGCCCACGCCGGAGTCGATGTTGTCGGCCACGGCGGTCAGGAATTCTTGCTGACCCTCGATAGTTGCTTCTGCGAGCCCCAAAGCGGTCGCAGAATCAGTGGCAAGGCTAAGTGCCGCTTCCGCCGATTTTAGTGCCCCACTCAGGAAGGTCTCGCCGGTCGCAGCCTCTGCATTGGCTGCAAACCCGGTTGCAATCGCTTTGAAGTCCGCCAGCGTAGAGGCGAGGTCAACCGTATCGACTGCGGTGGTCGTGACTTCGAGCGAGCCCGAGGCACGAGAGACACCGGTAACCACATTGCGCGTTGAAGTAGTCGTTGCTGTCGGGGTGACGACACCGGTCGTCCCGTCGATGGTCGAGGCCGCGATGGTGTCTGCGTTGGCCGCGTTCACCATGTCATCGCCATTGAAGGTCGATTGGGTGATGGTGGTTTCCATCTCTTTGATGAGCTCATTGAGTTCATCTTCGACTTCTTGATAGCCGCCTTTTGCGCCCTGGGCGAATGCAACACGTTCTTGGAACTGCTGAGAAAGATCTTGGAAGCTCTCGGCGCCAAGGCGCGCGGTGGCGATCGAGTTCTTGGTCAGTGTCAGGCCTTCATTGATGGCCTTGTACATCGACGAGTCGCCGGACATCGTTTCCGAGATTTGGAAGTACGATGCGTTGTCTTTTGCCGACTCGACCTTGAGGCCGGTCGAGATGCGGCCCTGGGTTTCCTCAAGCTGCTTGTTGATGCCGCGGAGGGTCGACAGCGCGTTCATCGCGCTTGCATTGGTATTGATGGAAGACATTGTATCTGCTCCGATTTCTATCGTTGTGCTTCGCCTTTCTGGCGAAAACGGTCCTGCCGTGGGGTATCCGTATCACGAGAGATTGGAACCAGAGGTTAAAGAGAGGTTAACGCTAAACCGACTGATCGTAGCGTTGCGCCTGGGTCACGCATTGTGTCGATTTCGTGCCATCCTTGCCATAAACGCCGCGCAAACTCTGGCGCTCGCGGATCCGGTCGATCTCTTTCGCCACCGCGCCGGTCGCCTCGGTCATCCGGCGCAGCAATGCGAGGTCGCCGTGAATCAGCTCGCGCAGCTCGGACAGGCTCTGGCGCAGCTTCGCCGCCGCCGGATCCTCGCCGCCGAGCAGCGGCTCGGGGTCGGCAAAGGCGGCCTCGATCTCGGCCAGCAGCTCCTGCTTGCGCGGAAAGAGTTCCTCCACGCGCGCCAGTTCGCCCTTGCCGATCACGGCAATCTCCTCGCGCAGCAGGCGCGACAGGCGGTCGATCAGCGCATGGGCGCGGGGGCGGGTCATCTCGGTCATGTCTTGTCTCCACGGCTTGCGGCTCCATAGGCCGACATCGCCTGTTCCAGGTTGCGCGCGATGCCCGCGCCGCCCTGCTCTGCCAGCTCATTGCCGAAGGCCTCGGCGAGAAAGTAGCGCCAGTGCTCCTCGGCCTTGCCACCGCCGAAATCCCCGAGGTCGACCTCGCTCAGCATTTCGTTGACCATCTCGGTGAGGAACATCGCCTCGAATTCCCTTGCCGGGCTGGCCGGGGCGCCCGGCGCCACGGCGCCGGGCTGGGCGATCTGCGCACCGGTGACCTGCAAGGCGGCCATGGAGGTCTTCACGTCCATCGGGTCTCTCCTCTAGATGATCTCGAGATCGGCATGCAGCGCTCCCGCGGCCTTGATCGCCTGCAGGATCGATATGGTCTGCGTCGCGGTGAGCCCGATGGCGTTGAGCGCATCGACCAGCCGCTGCAGGCTGACGTCCGCGCCCTCGAGGATGGTGAAATGGGTTTCCTGCTCGTCGACGCCCACCGTGGTGCGCGGCACGACGACGGTGGTGCCGCCGATGGTGATCGGCTCGGGCTGGCTGACCTCGGGATCCTCGCGCACCATGACCGTGAGCCCGCCCTGGCTGACCGCGACGCGGTCGATGCGGACGTCCTCGCCGATGACGATGGTCCCCGAACGCGCGTCGATCACCACCTTGGCGACCGCATCCGGATCGACGCGGATATTCTCGACGTCCGACAAGATGCCCGCCACGTCACCCTTGCCCGCGCCATGCAAGGCGACCTCGACCGTGCCGGGATCGAGCGCCGTGGCGGTGTTGCTGCCCATGCGCTTGTTGATCGCATCGGCCATGCGGGTCGCGGTGGTGAAGTCGGGATTGCGCAGCGCGATCCGGACGGAGGCCAGCGAGGACAGCGAGAACTCGACCTCGTTCTCCACCGTCGCGCCGTTCTCGATCCGCGCCACGGTCGGAACGCCCTCGACCACCGAGGCCGCCATGCCCTGCGCCGCGTAGCCCGCCACCGCGATCGGCCCCTGCGCCACCGCATAGACCTCGCCATCGGCGCCGGTCAGCGGGGTTACGATCAGCGTGCCGCCGCGCAGCGAGGTGGCATCGCCGAGCGAGGACACCACCACGTCGATCGGCGAGCCGAGCCGTGCGAAGGGCGGCAGCATGGCGGTGACCATGACGGCGGCGGTGTTGCTGGTCTTGATCTGGTCGTCGGACATGTTGCCTACGCCGAGACGCTCGAGCATCGCCTCGATGCTCTTCTCGGTGAACGGGCTGTTGCGCAGGCTGTCGCCGGTGCCGTTGAGCCCGACCACGAGACCATAGCCGACAAGCTGGTTTTCCCGCACGCCCTCGAAGGTCGCGATATCCTTGATCCGGACATCCGACGACGCGGGGAACGCCGCGAAGAGCGCCACGATAGCGGCGCCGAGACAGGCTGCGATACGCATGGGACTCCCTGGGTGCGGTCCTGTGTTTCAAGAATTAAACACCGTATCGCCAATTTCTTCAACGACATTCTCCAAACTAATCATGCTATCCTTGTGTATTGCTTGACCGCTGGAAAAATACTCCTCATGATAAGGCGATCCAGTCATGGATAATGCGTGTCGTCCGGCCATCGGGAGAGCAGTGTGCATATCTATCTTTACGAGCCCCGTTCGAATGCCTTCAGCGGGCTGCTGTCCGAACTGGACGCCGCGCAATGGCAGACGGTCGCGGTCGGCGACGACTTCTTCGAACGCGAACTGGGCCTGCTGAGCGGCGACGGCTACGCGGACAGGCCGGTCCTGCTTTCGGAGCAGCCGCGCACGGTCGAGCACATCTTCCGCCTGCGCAAGTCCGGCTGCCGCAACCCGATCCTGGTGCTGCGCGACCAGCGCGACCCAGAAGCCGCCATGGAGGCCCTGGATGCCGGAGCCGATGACGATATCGTCGGCCCGCTCACCGGCCCCGAGCTGCGTTCGCGGGTGAATGCCATCACCCGGCGCTTCCACGGGCACGCGGCGGGCTCGGTGCAGATCGGCGACATCACGGCCTATTTCGACGGCCGCGATCCGGACGTGGCAGGCACGGCCATGCGCCTGTCGCAGCGCGAGCTGGCGATCTTCCAGCAGATCGCACTGGCCGCGCCGCGCGTGGTGCCGAAATCGGTGATCTACGATGCGGTCTACGGGATGGCCGAGGATCAGCCCTTCGACAAGGTGATCGACGTCTACATCTGCCGCATCCGCAAGAAGATCGAGGAAATGTCGCCCTCTTCGGATCCGCACATCCGCACGATCCGCGGCCGCGGCTACAAGCTGGCGCCCGGCGCGCAAGTCAGCCAGGAGGCCGAGGCACCGCGCCTCAGCCTCGCCAGCACGTCACATGTAGTTCAGAAAGCTAAGCTGGGATAGGCGCGAGGTGACGGTATAGCTCGCCTCCAGCTGCGCCTGCAGCGAGGTGACGTTGCTCGCCGCCTCGTAGGCGTCCACCCCGTCGAGATCCAGCAGTCGCGTCTTGTAGAGCACCGCGCGATCCGCGATCTGTTCGTTCTCCGTCTCGAGGCGCGACGCGACGTTGGAGACCCGAAGCTCCGCATCCAGCAGCCCCGTCATGCCTTCCGAGAGCGCCTCCACGGCGGCGCCCATCCAGGTCGTATAGGCTTCGCTGTCCCCGATATCTGCCGGATCCTGCGCGACCAGCATGGCCAGGCCCTTGAGCACCTGACGGAACGACTCGTCATTCGCCTGAACGCCGTAGGCAACGCTGACCCCATCCCCGAGGTTCGCACGCTGGCGCTCGTTTCCGACCGATCCGTTGTAGAACAGCGACTCGAAGTTGGTGTCCGGATCGGTGGCGCTGTCGGAGAAGATCGCATCAAGCTCGGCCAACACGGCATCGGCATCAGCTGCGGAGTTGAGCCCGCCGGACAGCAGGTTCGTGAACACATCTGCCGGAGACAGGCTGCTGTCGGATTGCGCCGTCTCCCAGGGCTGCAGGGTATTGGGCGTGTTCACCGTCCCGGAAAATAGCCCCATGCCGGCGTAGGACTGCCCGGCCTGACCGATCAGCGCATCGAGCGCCGCCCGCGCCGCGACCTGGACCCCCGAGACCCCGTTCGCCGAGTACTCGGAGTTGGCGACCGCCATGTCGAGCGCCTCCTGCACCGACTCGCGCATTGCGCCCATGCTCTCGGTCATCATGTCGAGCCGCGACAGCATCAGCGAGTTGGCCGCCGATTGCGCCTCGTCCCGCTCGAGCCGCGCGTTAAGCGCGAGCGCTTCGCTGGCACCAAGACCGATCGACTTGTAGATGTCGCTCTTGTAGCCGGTGGAGAGTTCCTGCTCGGCGCGCGACAGCTCGTTCGACAGGTCCGCGTTCTGGTTCCGGCGCAGGAGGCTCGAGTAGAGCGTCGAGGGGCCTTTGCTGAGATAGATCATGTGGGCTCCGGGATCAGAAGGATTCGAGCAGCGTGTCGAGCATGGACATGACCGTGGTCATGACCTGCGCGTTGGCGGAATAGGCCTGCTCGATGGCCACGAGCTGCTGCAGCTCGTCATCGACGTTGACCCCCATGAAGCCCAATCGGGTTTCCTGCACGGTCATCGCTGCCGCGGCACTTGTCTCGGCCTCGGTCTCGGCGCTGGCGCGGGTGGTGTTCTGGCTGGTGATCAGCGCCGACATGTAGTCCGAGAGCGTGGCGCTCTCGCCCAGACCGAGCGCGCCATCGAAACTGGTCTGCGTCGACATGGCATCGACGAAGGCATTGAGCTGGGTGGTCTCGTTGCTGTCGCCTTGCACGGTCGCCGACATGCCGTCGCGGATGCGCCAGGCAGAGCCCCCTTCGTCGGGCACCGCGGCGCTGTTCACCGCGATCCGGGCGGCGAGCCCCGCGGCGACGGGATCGGTCAGCGCGGCGCCCCCGTCGGTGAACAGGCCTGCCTCACCAGCGGTCAGCGAGGCGTCGGATTCTTCGAAGACGCTGATCAGCGCCCGCGCCACCTCGTCGAGCTGGGCGCTCATCTCGGGGATGATGTCGTTGTAGAGGGTGACCTGGCCGGCCAGCGAGCCCTCGGAAATGCCGCGCACCCCCGACACGCCCGGGGTGATGTCGACGCCGCCCGCGCTCAGCACGCCGGTCTGCGCGTCGAAGCTGATCGTCTCGGCGGTCTCGCCCTGCAGCAGTGCGGTGCCGCCGGTGGTGTAGATCTCCATGCGCCCCTTGGAGTCGGTCCGCATGGTGAAGTCGATCTTCTCGGCGAGTCCGTCGAGCGCGGCGGTAATCTCGTCTCCGAGCGCCAGCTTCTGGCTTTCGCTGAGCTTGCCGCTGGCCAGTTGCTCATTCATGTCGGCCAGATCGGCGAGCGTATCGTTGATGCTCGAGATGTCGTTCCGGGCCGCCGACAGCGCGTTCTCACGCGCATCGACCAGGTCGTTCGACGCGGTATTCAGCGACTGTGCGAGCTCCTGCGCATCGGTGACCGCCCCCTGTTGCAGCGAGCTGTCGGAGGGGCTGGCGACCATCAGGCTCAGCGAGTTCTGGAAGTCGGTCAGCTGGGTGAGCAGCGTGACGTCGCTCTGCGTGTCGCCGAGCTTCGACGTGTAGAGCGACAGGCCCGTGGCCACCGCGTCCTGCGTCGCGGTGCGCGACACCTCGAGCCGGTACATGCTGTCGAGCGAGGTGTTCACCGCCTGGGTGATCTCGCTGATCGTCACGCCGCCGGTGCTCCCGGTCACGATGGTCGGATCGCGCCGCGCATAGGAGGCGGTATTGGCGTTGGCGATATTGTTCGAGGTCGTCTGCGCCCAGCGGGAGGTGACGCTCATCCCGCTGCGTGCCGCGTTGAGGGCCGCGGAAAGGCTCATGGTGCGATCCTATCTGGCAAGTCTGTCACCCGGGGTTCCGCCCGGGGATCAGCGCTTGAGATTGACGGTTTCGTTCAGCATCTCGTCGGCGGTCGTGATGATCTTCGCGTTCGAGGAGTAGGCGCGCTGACGCTGGATGAGGCTGGTGAGCTCCTGTGCGATATCGACGTTGGAGCCCTCGATTCCCCCGGAGGTGAGCGTGCCGGTCTCGCCGGTGCCCGCCGCGCCGAGGTAGAAATCGCCGGACTCGCCCGACACCTGGAAGGTCGAGTTGTTCGAGGTCGCGAGCCCGTTGGCGTTGGCGAAGGTCGCCAGCGGCACCGAGTAGAGCACCTTGCGGGTGCCGTTGTCGAAAACGCCCCACACATCGCCCTGCTCGTCGAACTCGACGCTCGTCAGAACGCCGCTCTCGCTGCCGTCGGCATCCACGTTCATCGGGGTGTAGTCGCCGGCGAACTGGGTCAGCCCGTCGAAGGCGCCGGGCGCACCCAGCGACATGGTCAGCGTCTGCGGCGTGGTGCCGTTGTTGACGGTCAGGGTCATTTCCCCGGTCGCGGCGTCGAAGGCAAAGCCGGCGGGGGCCGCGGCCAGCGAGGTGACGTTCGTGTAGCTCGCCGGGGAGCCCGCGTCCGCGCCGCTGTTGTTGAAGGTCATGGTGACGGAGCCGTAGTCGCCGTCCGGGCCCGAGATGGTAACGTCCCAGGTGTCATCGGTGGCGGTGGGCTGGAACGACAGGGTCAGGCGCTCCGCCTCGCCAAGCGCGTTGTAGAACTCGACCGAGGTGGTGAAGGCGCTGCCCGGGTCGGTGACACCGGTTTCCTGCGACGGAAGCGTGCCGCTGATGCCGACTGCGCTGGTGGCCGAGCCGTTGATCGACTGGCTGGCGATGTTGATCGGCTCGAGATCGGCAAAGCTCGAACGGTCCACCGCACCCAGCTCGCCGTTCGCATCATAGGCAAAGCCCATCAGGTAGAGCCCGGCGCCGTTCACCAGGTTGCCGTCCTCGTCCGGCGCGAAGCTGCCGTCGCGGGTGAACATGTTGCCTGTGGTGTAGCCCGCCTCGATGTTCGAGTTGACCACGAAGAAGCCGCTGCCGTTGATCGTCAGGTTCGAAGACACCGAGGTATCCTGGAAGGTGCCTTGGGTGGTGTTGGAATGGGTGATCGTCGTCGCCACGCCGGCCGAGGTGCCACCGGTCGCGGCGGTCGATCCCGAGGTGATCATCTGCGCGAAGCTCCGGCGGTAGCCGGTCGTGTCCGCATTCGCGATGTTGTTCGAAATGCGCTCGACCGCATTGGAGTTTGCTGTGAGGCCGCTGACCCCGGCCGCCATTGCGCTGGAAATGCTCATGTCCGTCTCGCCCTATTGGTCGCAGTGGATCCCATTGCTTACTGGTCACATAGGAAGACCAGATTTCACCATGGTTAAAACCGCTTTTGTTTGTGAGTTCTCAGCGGAGCCCCGCTGAATCTTGCCTGATCTTGCCAAATGTTCCACTCAATTGAGCCGCTCCGTGTCGGGCAGCCCGTCCAGCGTCTCCTGCGCCCTATCGAGGCGCGCCCGTGCCGTCTCTTCGCGCAGCGGCAACAACGCCGGCGCGTCGGAGGTCAGCCCCCGCGCGATTTCCGCCCAGCCCGGCAGTTCGGTCAGGCTGGGGAAGGCCTCGGCGAGTTCCGCCGCCCGCGCGCTGTCGCCGCTGCGGTGCGCCGACAGAAGGTAGCGGATGGCCGACGGTAGCGGCATGTCGCTGCCCTCCCGTGCGCGCAGCTCTTCGTAGGCCGCGGCTGCGGCCACCCATTCGCCGCGCTCGAAATGCGCCAGCGCCCGGAGGCGGAGGATCTGCGTGCTCGCGCCCTCTCCCCCGGCATCCGCAAGCAGTTCCGCGGTCTGCCCGGTCTCATCGAAGTAGCGGGCCGAAACCAGATCGAAGCGCCGCTTCAGATCGGGATCCGTCAGGGTGACCGGCTGCAACAGCAGCGTGCCCAGGGCCTCGAACTGGCCGCCCGCAAGCAGGGTCTCGGCTTCCTTCACCTTGAGGCGCGCCAATTGCCCCTCGTCCGCGGTGGTGATGCCCAGATCCTGCGCCGCCGTGAGGTAGTCGTGAGTGGTGGCATATTCCTCGGCGGCAACCTTGGTTGCGCCGGCCTTGCGGAACGTGTCGGCAAACAGCTCCGAGGCCAGCGCGAAACTCTGCGTGAAGCGGAAGTATCGCGAGATGCGCGCGTGATCCGTCATGAAGCGGCCTAGCGGGATCTCCCCCTCCGCCCCCTTGCGGTAAAGGTCCTCGATCAGCGCCCGCGCCTTTTGCTGCGCGGCGGTCGCCTGAGGGGTGCCAGCGCGGCGCGACACGATGAGCCCGTAGGTCTCGATCGCGTCGGTCTTGCGACCGGCGATCACCTGCAGCGACGCCATCTCGTCGAGCACCTCTCCCGCCGAGGCGTCGCCGCGCCACATCTCGGATTCCAGCTCGAGCAGCCGGATCGCATCCTTCGTGGACAGCGCGTCATGGGTGAGCCCCAGCCGCACCAGCGCCCGCCGCGCGCGGTGCGCCCAGACGTCCTGTCCGCGCTGCACCTGCGCGTAGCTGTCGAAGGCGGCGAGCGGCTTGTCGACCATCTCCGCCGCCTGGCCGAGCAGATAGTGGTAGGCGGCGCCGTCCTTCAGCTCGGCATGGGCGTCGAAGGACACCGCGAGCCCGCGCGCCAGCGGCCACTGACCGGCGTCAATGGCACACTCCAGCAGGCCGGGCAGCACCCGCGCCTGAACAGCGGCGGGGAAGCGGTCAAGACGCGCCACCGCCCGCGCGAGCAAGGGCGCGGCTTCGGCACAGCGCCCGTCGCGGACATGGGACAGGGCGAGAAAGAGCGGCTGGTCCGGCCAGCCCGCATGCGCCGGAGCGAGCAAGGCCTCCGCCCGCGGGGTGAGCGGCAAGTCCCGCCCGTCGATCAGCCCAAGCGCCAACTCGAAGGCCTGCGCCCGCAGCGCATGCGCGGGCGGGACGGCCTCGCCCTGCACGGCGCTCAGAACCGAGAGCCCCTCGGGGGCCATGGCGTGGGCAAAGAAGAACTCGGCAAGGTCGGTCAGGGCGCGGGCCTGCCCGGGCTGCCGATCTCCCGCCGCGACCACCGCCTCCATGAGATGCGCCCGCTCCTCGAGGAACGGCTGCGCAGCCCGGACACCGAGATAGAGCGCGGGCGGATCGATCACCCGAGGCTCGGACAGCACCGCCGGGGTCATCTGTGCAATCTGTTCCGGCCCGGCACGCTCGGCGGACACCGGACAGGAGAGAAGAAGCAGCGCCATCATCGCCACGGACCCTCCCGCAAATGCACAAGGATAAACCACCTCTTACGCCTGCCTCTTCATCATTATGCTTGCGTTATCTTAGCAAAACCCGCATCATCATCAAGAAAAGAATGATCGAGCAAATATTGACAGGCCGTTTGCATGGATAATTCGATCTACGTCGCGCTTTCCCGGCTGACCGCTCTCGAGCGGCAGATGGACGTGACCTCGAACAATATCGCCAACGCCAATTCCACGGGGTTCAAGGCCGAGCGCGTGCTGTTCGAGACCTACCTGCAGGAGGACGACGCGGCGCTGGCCGGCGAGGGCACCAACTACGTGCTCGACCGCGGCTCCTACGTGGACAACAGCTCGGGCGCAATCATGCCGACCGGCAACGCGCTCGACCTGGCGCTGAGCGGGAACGGCTGGTTCGCCTATCAGACCGCCCAGGGGCAGACCGCCTTTGGCCGCGACGGCGGCTTCGTGCTCGACGCCGAGGGCCGGGTGATCACCGCCAGCGGCGCGCAGGTGCTCGATGCGGGCGGCGCGCCGATGGTGCTGCCGCCGGATCAGGCCTCGACCGTCAGCATCTCGAACGACGGGGTGATCTCGGATGCCGAGGGCGCGGTGCTGGGGCAGGTGGGCGTGTTCACCCTGCCCGATCGCCAGAGCCTCGGGCGCTCGGGCGGCGGCATGTTCGTGCCGCAGGACGGCAATGGCGCGCTGATCGCCGACGAGAGCGGCACCCAGGTGATCCAGGGCGCGATCGAGATGAGCAACGTGCAGGCGGTGACCGAGGTCACCCGCCTGATCGAGATCCAGCAGGCCTACCAGCAGTCGCTGAACCTGGTGCAGCAGGATGACGAGATCAAGAAGGACATGCTGAGCCGGATCCGGAACAGCTGAGGAAGGGACGACCATGAAGGCACTCGGAATCGCCGCAACCGGCATGATGGCGCAGCAGACCAACGTCGACGTCATCTCCAACAACATCGCCAACGCCAACACCACCGGGTTCAAGGCCGCGCGCGCCAGCTTCACCGACCTGATCTACGAAAACATCACCCGCGAGGGCGCGGTGACAGCCGAAGAGGGCAACACCCGCCCCACCGGCCTCGATATCGGCCTTGGTGTGCGCACCGCGGGCACCGTGCGGCTCAACACCCAGGGCGGGCTGGCGCAGACCGAGAACCAGCTCGACATGGCGATCGACGGGCGCGGCTACTTCACCGTGAACATGCCCGACGGCACCCAGGCCTACACCCGCGACGGCTCGTTCCGCCTCTCCGCCGAGGGGCAGATCGTCAACGAGCAGGGCTACGAGATCGACCCGGGCATCGTGCTGCCGGACGACACGGTCTCGATCTCGATCAGCGAGACCGGCATCGTCAGCGCCTACGCGGGCAATGACACCACCCCGGTCGAGGTCGGCCAGCTTACCCTGACCACCTTCGTCAACGACGCCGGCATGCGCCCGCTGGGCAACAATATGCTGCAGGCCACCGTGGCCTCGGGCGATCCGATCCCTGCCGTGCCGGGTGACGAGGGCGTCGGCATCCTGCGCCAGGGCTATCTCGAAAGCTCCAACGTCGACATCATCCGGCAGATTACCGACCTCATCCAGGCGCAGCGCGCCTACGAGATGAACTCCAAGGCGATCGAGACCGCCGACCAGATGATGTCCGCCGCAAACCAGATCCGCTGATCCGATGCGCCACCTCGCTGCCCTTCTCGCCGCGTTGATCGTCCTGCCGCTTGCCGCGCAGGCCGAAGCGCCGGACGTGCTCATCGAAGAGCAGGCCCGGATGAGCTGGGCCGAGGCGCTGCCCGCCGAAGCCAACCTGCGCGTGCGCTTCAAGGGCGCGCTGATCGACGAGGCGGAAACCATCTCGGCCTTCTGGATGGACCGCGACAGCGGCCAGTTCCTCGCCAACGCGGTGACCGCCGAGGGGGTGACCCACCGCCTCCAGGGCTTCATCATCGCCACCCGCAGCCTGCCCGTCCCCACCCGCCGGCTGATGCCGGGCGACCTGATCGGCGGCGCCGACATCAAGACCGTCGAGATGCCGCTGAGCCGCGTCGGCGCCTTCACCGTGGTCGACGAGGAGAAGCTGGAGGGCATGCAGGTGCGGCGGATGCTGGCGCAGGGCCGGCCGGTGATGACCCAATCGGTGATGCAACCGCTGGTGGTTGGTCGCGGCGACAAGGTGAACATTCTCTACGACGACGGCCGGCTGGTGGTGACCGCCCCGGGCCGCGCGCTCTCCGATGCCCACCGCGGGCAGGAAATCCGCATCGTCAATCTCGTCAGCAATACCCCCCTCGTCGCAGTGGCGCGCGAGGCGGGCCTCGTGGAGGTGATCCGATGACCCCGCTCCGCCATGGCCTGATGGCCGCCTCCGCCCTCGCCGTGCTTGCGGGCTGCAGCACCCCGGCCTTCGACCGCGAGCCGGAGGTCAGCCGCGTGGGGCTCGACCCGCAGACCCTGGCCGAGGCGCGCAGCGTGAACATCCCGATGCCGCCACCCAAGCCCGACCGCATCCCCTACCGCGCCGAGGGCGCCTCGCTCTGGGAACGCGGCTCCTCGGGCTTCTTCGGCGACCAGCGCGCAACGCAGATCGGCGACATCCTGACCATCCTGGTGGAGATCGAGGACGAGGCCTCGCTGAGCAATGAATCCGACCGCAGCCGCAGCGGCAGCTCGACCCTGGGCTTCCCCAGCTTCTTCGGCTACGGCACCCAGATCGACAAGATCCTGCCGGGCGTCGGCCCCGAGGACCTGCCGACGGGCGACAACATCGTCGACATCACCTCGCAGACCGGCGCCTCCGGGGCCGGCTCCATCGACCGCGAGGAAACCATCAACCTGCGCATGGCCGCGCTGGTGGTGCAGGAACTGCCAAACGGCAACTTCGTCGTCGCCGGCCGGCAGGAGGTCAAGGTGAACGAAGAGCTGCGCGAACTGCGCGTCACCGGCATCATCCGGCCGCAGGACATCGACCGCACCAATGCCATCCCCTACGACAAGATCGCCGAGGCGCGCATCTCTTACGGCGGGCGCGGATCGGTGAGCCGGCAGCAGACCCGCGGCTACGGCGAGGACGTGATGGACGTTATTCTGCCTTATTGAGCCGAATTCGCGCCCCGATTTGAAGAAACTATCGCCAGAATCGTAGGTCATTACGGAGCCTGACAGAGAAACTGCGGGATTCGTTATGAAGAAATCATACATCGCCCTGGCCGCCCTCCCCCTGATCTTCGGGGCCGTCGGCTACGGCGCCGGCCAGTTGCTGGCTCCCGCGGCGGAACCGGTGGAAGCGAAGGTGGTCGAGACCGGCCCCACCGAGGCCGAGCTGATCCTGGAAGATCTGGGCACCCAGCCGCCCGCGCCGCGCGTCGCCCCCGAGGATGACAGCGAGATCGCCCAGCCCCAGACGCTCGAGCATGCGCGCAACACCCTGCGCCCCGAGACCGAGATTTCGCACGACGCGGGCGCCGCCGCCCCCGGCGTGCTGACGCAGGATCGCCTGAACGACTCGAGCATCGTGTCGCTGGGCAAGATCTCGGTGCCGGTCTACCGCGCCGAGAGCATCACCTACGTGGTGTCGGAAGTCGGCGTGGCGATGCGTGACGTGCCGACCGCGGTGAACTTCAACATTGCGGAGAACGCCTCGCGCCTGCGCGACGCGATCCTCACCTCGATGCACCGCGCCGCCGACGGTCCGAGCATGAAGCGGGTGAACATCGACACCGGCGAGCTGTCCCGCGAGCTGTCCGCCGACCTGAAAAAAGACTTCGGAGACGATGTCTCCGAAGTCCTCTTCCTGTCGCTCGTGAAGGCCGACGTGCCGCGCAGCTGAGCGCTCAGATGATTTCCTCAACGAGGCCCGCAAGCACGGTCTCGCCATTCTCCAGGTGGAGCGTGGCGAGGCCGTCTTCGTAGGTCATGCTCTGCACCTTGAGCGGCGCATAGGTCTGCGAGGCGACCTCGTTGCCCTCGGCATCCACCGCCTGCAGCGTCATGGAATAGCTGCCAGCCGGCAGCGGCAGCCCCTCGTAGTCGAGCCCGTCCCAGACCACGGTGTGCCGAGCGCCTGCGCTGGTATCGAGACCGGTGTAGCTGCGCAGCACGGTGCCATCCTCGGCGGTCACGGTCAGCGTGGCGCTCGCCGCCTCGCCCGCCAGCACGTAGGACATTTCGGTGGAGCCGCCGTCCTCGGCCAGCGCCACCTCATCCGTCGCGGTCACCACCGAGCGGCCGATCAGCGACAGGCCGGTGATTGCGCCCATCGACGCGAGCTGGTCCGAGATGCCCTCGAGGTTGGAATTCGTGGCCACCGATTGCTCCACCTGGCTCAGCTGCGCGAGCTGCGAGATGAAGGTGGTGCTGTCCATCGGCTCCAGCGGGTTCTGGTTCTGGATCTGCGCCGTGAGCAACGTGATGAAGCTCTCGTAGTCCTCCGAAAGCTGGCTCATCGAGCTGCTTGCAGAGCTGGTCGTCGTGCTGACGCCGGTGGTACCGAACGGATCAATGGCCATGCTGGTGGGTCTCCGTCAAATGCTGATGTCCACGCTGCCCGCGGGCAGCAGGCGCGATTGCGTTGTGGCGGCGCCCTCGAGGCCCGGAGCCTCGGTGCTGGCCCGCCCATACGTGGTGAAGCCGCCCGTGCGGCCAGTCCCTTGGTCCTGTCCGCCGTTCTGCGAGCCGCCCTGCGCTCCCATGTCGGAGAAGCTGAGCGCGCCATCCTCGACCGCGTGGCCGGCCTCGCGCAGCAGCGCCAGAAGCCCGTCGCGGTCGGCACGCAGCGACGACAGCACCGCCGCGTGATCTGCCCGCACCACGACCTGAAGCCTGCCTGCCTCATCGGGGCTCAGCGAGACCTCGACCTTGCCCAATCCCTCGGGCTTGAGTTCGACGTTGATTTCGCCGTCGCCGCTGGCGCTGGCGCGGATCTGACCGAGGATATCCTGCCCCTGCACCGCCAGCTGCGGAGAAGCTCCGGCCACCTGTGCGGCCGCAATCGAGCTGGCCGCCAGAGGCGTCGCCGAAACCGGCGCAAGCGGCGTAGCCTGCAGTTGGGGCACGCCCACATCGGAGGCTTGCGCTGTGCCCTGCTGGACCGAGGCAGTGGCTGCGGCGGCGAAAGCTGCGGCCGGGCGTGCGTCCGACCTGTTGCCGCCGCTTTGCTCGGGCGTCTCCGCGGCGGCGTCCACGGCAGGATCCGCCTCTACCGCCGCGTCGTCCGCGGCGACCGACCTCAGGCCCAGAGGGGCCACTTCGGCGCTTTCGGCGTGCTCTACCGTTTCACGCATGGTCCAGGGCGCCGAGAGCAGCTGTCCCAGGCCGGCGACACCCGGCACCACGGGCCGCACCGCATCTTCCGCAACAGCGACCGCCCGCTGCAACAGCGCCGCCAATGCGTCGCCGTCACCGCTCAACTCTTCATCGCCCGCGAGCAAACCCTGCAGATCCGCCAGCCCCTCGGAGAGATCACGCCAGGTCCAGTCGGCCGCAGCCTCCTCGCCGTCCACCAACTCCGCAGACAGGCCAGCGACAAGCGCGTCGACCCTTTCCAGCAGAGCCGGATCAGCCGCGAGCGCGGCCCCCAACTGCGCGACCACAGGGCCGACGATGGCGGCGATTTCCTCCTCCGACAGATCGGGGTCGGCAAGCGCCGCCTCGGCTTCCGCGAGCAGCGCACCAAGGCCGTCTGCCTCCCCGCCGCTGCCCTCGGCGGGAAGCTCTTCGGCACCGCCCAGCAACGCGAGAAGACCGGCGAAGGGCGTCTCCCCCTCGGCCGGCGCATCCGTTGCGGCGCCGGGTGCCGTCGCCGTCCCGCCGAGCGCGGTGAGTATATTGATCATGTCAGCACTGCTCGCGAGAAGCCCTTGTCTATGAGGTTGCGCCGCAGGCGAAGCATGGCGCGTTTTTCGACCTGGCGGAGGCGGTCCTGCGATACGCCGAGGTCGCGCGCGATGGCGCCCAGGGAGTCGGGATCCGCTTGCAGCCGACGGCGGCGGATCACAGCGGCCTCTTCCGGGGTCATCGGCTCGAGCGCTTCCGCCAGAAGACGCGTCAGCATGGCACGCTCGCTTTCCAGCGTGACCAGATCTTCCGGCCCCGGTTCACCGGACACCAAGATGTCCCGCGGGCGCCCGTCCTCTTCATCCTCGCCCCCGTCGAGCGCGATCATCCCATGCGTGGCCATGCGGATCCGTGTGCGCTCCTCGTCCGACAGCTTGCCGGTGTGGGCATCAAGATAGGTCCGCGCCGGGATGTCGATCACCGCCTTGATCCGCGCCAGCGCGCCGGAAATACCGTTCATCACCCACCAGGCCGCATAGGTCGAAAACCTCACCTCCTGCTTGCGGTCGAAGCAGTCGGCCGCCTTGATCAGCCCCAGGATGCCCTCGGCCGCCAGATCCTCCAGGTGCACCGGATTGTCGGTGAAGCGCGCCGCCTGCGACCACGCCTGCCGCGCATGCGAGCGCAGCAGCAACTCAAGGGCCTTGCGATCCCCGCTATCCTGCCAGCTGCAGATGGCGTTGCGTTCCTGATCCACGTCCAGAAACGGCTCGCGCATGGCTGCCTGGTACGTCATGGACATCATGAAGAAACGCCCAACTCATTCTTGCCTGCAAGGATAAGTAAGCACAATTCTTCAACTATCGGAAGAATATAATGATTTACTGAAAGTTAAACCGCGCCGCGACTTCGCTTCCGAGCGGCGCTTCTTCGCGCTCGGGCGCGCCCATGACAGCCCGCAGCATGGTCTCGGTCCGCGCGGCCCAGTCGCTCAGCCGCAGCGGCGCATCCGCGACGGTCAGCAGATCCTCGGGCACCATCAGTGGGTCGGGCGACGAGAAGCCGGGATCGAGCTCGGCCAGGTAGACCGCGAGCTGGCGCTGCCAGAGGAAATCGGAGCGGCGAAACAGCAGCGGATCCGGAAGCAGCGGGCGACGATCGGCCAGCCAGTGCCGCGACAGGCACCGGCCCAGTCCGCGGCAGAAGCCCTGCGACTCGACGTCATGGCCTTCCAGCCCCAGGGCCGCGGCCCGGCGCATGGCAGCATGCGCCATGATGTAGAGCGCATCGGTCTCGTGCTCCATCGGCACGCCGCCAAGGCTCTGCGCCAGCAGCAGCGCCTCGCCGACCGTCTCGCCGAGCAGTTCGGAGAAGGGCGCATCGCTCTCGGGCAACAACACGACCATCGTGCTGTAAGGCAGATCGAGCGGCAGCTCCTCAACAAGAACATCGCCCAGCGGCAGCGCCGGCGCGAGCTCCAGTTCATCGGCCATGACGAGAGGGCGGTCGCAGGCGCCCTTCGCGGCCAGGATCACCACCTCGACCGGCAGAATCGAAGTCAGTGCGGCGTGAAATCTGTTCCGGAAGCGCGCCGCCGGAAGCGTCACGCCATCGCGCCAGATCAAACGAAGTACATCCCCGCTTCGCATATGCTTTACCCGTGCCCCAAGTGAATCTGTCCCCGGGGATCATAGTAAATTTTGCGCGGATCCTCGCAAACCCACCAAATGTAAATCATTTATCAAGATGTAGGGGGCTTGACGTTCGCGTATCCCATATACAGCAACCCGAGTCGCGCCGCGAAAGCCCCGTATTTGCTGGGTTTCGCGGCGCCGGGAAGGCGTGTGGAGCACGCGAGCCCCCAGATCCACACCCTCGGACTCCCTGTAACATGCCGCAAATATCTCGTGGATATACAGGCTCATGCGACAAAGACGCCACTATATGTGGTGAAAATTGCAGCGAAATCCCCAAAGGCCGCAACGTCGCCTTAGGGTTGTATGTCCTGAGAGTATTGCAATGTGACGCTGATTCGTCGGTTCTCCGGAGCCGCCGGGTGCTCGGGGTCGAGCGGCGCGGTATCCGCAAGCCCGGAAATCCGGGTGATCCGGGCCGGGTTCACCCCGGTGTCGACCAGAACGCGGCGCGTGGCGTTTGCCCGGTCGGCAGAGAGTTCCCAGTTCGAATAGGTGCCCGCACGGGTATAGGGGACCGAATCCGTATGGCCGGCGATGGTGATCTCGTTCGGCATGTCCACGATGGCCTCGGCGACGATGCGCAGCAGCTCGCGGGTGCGTGCCTCGATGCGCGCGCTTCCCGTGGCAAACATCGAACTGCTGTTCTTGTCGACGATCTGGATCTCCAGCCCGTCCGCGGTGCGCACGAACAGCAGGTTCTCCTGCATCGCCTGCAGCTCCGGGTCTTCGGAGACGCGCTCGGTGATCGTATCCTCGAGCCGGTCCTGCGTGTCTTCCCACTCCTGCTCGGCGCGTTCGGCAGCCTCTGCATCGGCTTCCGCGTCGGCAGCGGCCTGGGCCGCGGCGACGCCATCGGCCACGCCGTTCTCGCCAGTGTTGATGGTCTGGCTCTCCTGCTCCCCCTCGGGGCGGGAATCGAACTCCACGACAACCCGCGACTCTTGATCACGCAACCGGCTGTCGAAAACCGCGAGGGGGTTCTCCTGACCGAAGCTCGGCAGTTGCACTGGGGTGTGCGGCCCGTCAGTGCCGCTCATCACGCCGTCCTGGCCGAGCACCATGCCGTCCAGCAGCCCTTCGCCACGGCCGCCCGCCTCGGACAGGGAGGGCGTGAAATAGTCGGCGAGCCCGCGCAGCTTCTCTTCGTCGGAGGCCGCGAGAATCCACAGCAACAGGAAGAAGGCCATCATCGCCGTCATGAAGTCCGCGTAGGCGACCTTCCACGCGCCGCCGTGGTGCTGGTGCCCCCCGGACTCCTCGACCCGCTTGATGATGACGGCCTGCTCGTTCCTGCGTGCCATAGTGCCTTCTTACTCCTGCCCCGCCATGACCGTGCGGTCATATCTTCCAAGCCCCGCCTCCTTGGCATGGGCCGCCTTCTTGCGCGAGTAGCTCGGGGCGACCAGCGGAAAGTCTTCTGCGAGATTGAAGGCCGCCCGGTATTGCGCCTCGGTCATCCCGTGCTCGGCGCCGAGGTGGCGTTTGAGCATCTTGAAGCCGCGCCCGCAGCAGAGGCAGTAGACCTTTTCCTCGGTCACCGCCTGCGCCACCGGCAGTGCGGGCTGCAGAGCCCCGGCCGCCCGCTGCCCGGATCCGCTCACCGGCACCGCGACACCCGCGGGCGTCGGCGCGTCCTGAACCTCGCCGGTCAAGCGCCGGTAAAGGTTCACGATCTCATCCGGCGTTACGTCCGGTCTCGACGCGTAGGCCGCAACGATCCGCGCGACCATATCCTGAGATTCATCATGTCCACTCATAATTCTCATCCTGCCGAAGTTGGTTCTGCTTTCGCATCGCCGGAACCAAACGCACTTCTGTCCGTTCTTGCCTGTCCTTGAACAGGCGCGCCCGCCGACGGGGATTGCACTATTACATTACATAGATTCTTGCCCTTTGGGCAATTTAACCTTCCCACTCCATGTTTCGAGCGGCTTCCCGCCGGTCGAGGTAGGATTGCGAAACCAGCGGAGCATCTTTCGGCAGCCGCCATTTCTTGCGGTATTCTTCAGGGGTCATGCCCAGAATCTCCCGCAGATGCCTGCGCAGCAACGGCTTCTGCATCCCCGTCTCGCGGCATGTCAGCATGGAATATGTGTCCTGGATCTGCGGTTCGACGCTCACCCGACGTCGCCCCAGAACACGCAAGAGAAACCCTCGCAACTCTTTACCCATTCCCTCACCTCTTCTTGCTTTTTTTCTTCTCCTGTAGAGGCAGATAGGATTTGAAGGTTAATTCTTGTTGAACATATAAAGTTTACGTCATGTCATGGGAAGAAAATTGACCAAATCTTGTCCAACCACAAGGAAATGACAAATCGCGCCTCCTTTGCAATGGTGGTCGAGCGCGACACCGCGCGACGCAATGCATGGTCGGAGTTGCTCGAGAAGAACGGCCTGCGCCGCGTCTTGCGCCGCGCCCGCCCCACCGAGGCGCGCGAACTGATCACGCCGGGCGCGCCGGTGACGGCCATGCTCGTGGGGCTCTCCGCACATCTGCCGCGCGACAACGACATGCTCGCGCTGATCGCCGAGGTGCGCCGGCTCATGCCTGACGCGGTCATCCTCGTCGTCGACCACGGCAACCAGCCCTGCGGCGCGGCCGAGATCTTTGCCGCCGGTGCAGACGACGCGCTCCGCGCCGATCATCATCCGTCCGAGCTGCAAGCGCGGCTTTCGGTGCGCCTGCAGACGGCGTCGTTGGCGGGACAGAGGGCGGCGCGCCTCGTGCAACTCGGCCTCACGCCGCTCGAAGAGCAAATCCTCGGCTGCCTGAATGCGCGGCGCGGCCAAATCGTCAGCCGCCCCACGCTCGCCTTGGAAGTTGCCGACCTGGAATGGAGCTACGGCGACCGGCGCTTTGACGTTCATATCGCGCGCATCCGCAAGAAGCTGGCCGAGACCTACGGAACTGCACTGCGCGTCCGGACCATCCGCGCCCAAGGCTATGTGCTCGAAGGAGAGGTGCCGCTCTAGTCGCCGTAGGCCATCTCGATGACCGGGGTGTCGAAGGCCACCGGCAGTTCGACCGCGCGCATCATCGTTCCGGTCATCAGCCCGGCGCCCGTGAGCACGGCCAGAGCCACCCGCACGGGCGAGAAAATCCGCCGCGAACGCGGTTTCGCCACGACCTCGGCCAGCGGTTGAGCCTCGGGCTCCGGCGGCTTCAGCGCGGCGCCGGGCGCAACAAAGACCCCGTGATCCGTCACCGTCACCTCGGCCTCGCGCGGGGCCGCGGCGAAACGCTGGCGCAGACCGGACGGAAAACGCCCCTCGGGGATGTCGATGACCAGCGGCACGCCGGGCACCCAACCCTGCACCGCCTTGCGTGGTAGCACGAAGCGCGAGAAATCGTCCCGGAAGCCGACCTGCTCAATCAGGATGGCCCGGGTCTGGATCGTCACCTGTTCCGGGCTCAGCGTCACGCGCACGCCGCGGTGTCCAAGGCTGATCTGCGCGTCGACGAACTGGCAGTCGCTGTCCGAGACCACCTCGGCCGAGGCGTAGCCCTCGGGCATCTCGGCGCGTTTCGGCTTGCGGCGCATCGGTGCTTTCGGGGCGAGCTCGGCAAGGTGCAGCCGCGGCCGCCAGCGAAAGGGCTCGGGCTGGCGCAGCGCGGCGCTGACCTTATCGGCCACCGGATCGGGCTTCGGTGCCGGCGCGGGCCGCGCCTTGCGCTCCTGCTCGAAGCGGTAGTTGATCAGGTAATCCTCGGCCATCTCGGCGAGATCATCCTCGCCGGCGACGATCTTGAGCAGCTTCTGCTCGTCGGAAAACAGCACCCGGCGCGTCGGGTAGCCCTCGACCGGCGGCACGACGGCGAAGTCTCCCTTGGCGCTGTTCAGCACCGCCGCGACCTTGCGCAGAACCGCCCGCCCCTCGTCCACGTGGTGCAGCAGCATCTCGCAGCCGCCCTCCTCGTCGAGGCAAAGCGCAAGCCCGGCGTCTTCCGGCCAATCGGCAAACACCGTCCGAAGCTCACCGGCCTCGAAAAAATATGCGAGCTTTTCGGCGTTCATGATCAGTGGCCTCGAACAGTTCTTCAACTTCTGCATCTATCCTTGTTTATACTTGAACAAAAGTCAAACTTACATATGCTGATCATGACGGCCGGCGCTTTCCGGCAACAAGAGCCAAGCAGAGATTTCCCCCATGACGCTGATCCTCGGTCTCGCCCTTGTCTTCGGCCTGGTCTTCGGAGGCTTCATCCTGTCCGGCGGCAAGATGGACATCGTCCTGCACGCGCTGCCCTTCGAGGGCATGATGATCGGCGGCGCGGCGATCGGCGCCTTCGTCATCGCCAACAGCTTCTCGGTGATCAAGAACTCCGGCAAGGGCGTGGTGAAGGTGATCAAGGGGCCGCGCTGGAAGTCCAAGGACTATGCCGACCTGCTCAACCTGATGTTCGAGCTCTCGCGCATCTACAAGTCCCGCGGCATCCTGGCGCTCGACAGCCACATCGAGTCGCCGAAGGAGAGCGACATCTTCGCGCGCTACCCGCGCATCGCGGCGGACCACTTCGCCATCGACCTGATCCGCGACAGCTTCCGCATGCTCTCCATGCAGTTCGACGACAAGTACCAAACCGAGGACGTGATCAACCGCAAGATCAAGAAGCACCACCACGAGGCGATGGCTTCAGCCCATGCGATCCAGACCATGGCGGACGGGCTCCCGGCGATCGGCATCGTCGCGGCGGTGCTGGGGGTGATCAAGACCATGTCCTCGATCGACCAACCGCCCGAGATTCTCGGCGGGATGATCGGCGGCGCGCTGGTCGGCACCTTCCTCGGCGTCTTCCTCGCCTATTGCATGGTGCAGCCGATCTCGGGCCGCCTGAGCCAGATCGAGGAGGAAGACGCGGCCTTCTACCACATCATCCGCGACATCTTCGTGGCCATGGTGGCCGACCATCCGCCGAGCATCTGCGTCGAGATCGGACGCGGCAACATCCCCACCCGGATGCAGCCCGACTTCTACCAGGTCGAGGCCGCGCAGAAGGAACTGCCCGCGGCATGACGCGCCTCCGCACGATCCCCCTGCTGCTGATCGCCGGCATGGCCTCGGCGGAAAGCGTGCCGACCACCGACGACGACCTGACAAACCTGGGTTACATCTCCGCGGCCCGCCCCGGCACCTACGCGGCGATCCCGCCCTCGGCCAACGGCTTTCCCGACACCATCTTGGCCAACATGCGGATGAAGCTCGGCGGCGAGCGGACGCTGCCGGAAGAGCCCGGCGCGGCGCACGACCAGCCGAAAGCAACCGGCGATGGCCACTGAGGCGGACCGGCGCCGACTGCGCGCGCTCGAGATCATGGAGCGCCTGAAGTCGCTCGAGACCGAGCGGCAGGCCGCAGAGACCGGGGCGATCCGCGCCCGCATGGACAAGCTCGAGGGGGACAAGACGGCGCTCCTCAACAGGCTTTCGGGCGAGTCGCGCACCGAAGGGCTCGAAGGCGCGCCCTACCTCGGCCGCTTCATCCGCTCGATCCGCGCCGAGGTCGACCGCATCTCCAACGACGCCGCCAAACTGGTGCCCGAACTGGCCCGCTCCGAGGAGAAACTGCGCGCCGCGCTGGCCGAGCAGAAGACCTACGAGATCCTCCGCCTCAAGCGCCTCGCCGAGGAACGGGAGGCCAGGGCCAAGCGAGAGGCCGCGGCGCAGGACGAGCTGTCGTTGCTGCGCTGGAACCGCTGAGCGGCTGACCAGGCTTCGCGCGCTCGGGGCTGGACAAGACCCGCGCCGCGTCAGACAAATCGGGCCTGGAACAGGATCGGGCAGCGCCCCAGGCCGCGAGGAAGGATCCCATGGAGACGCACGACATCACGGTGATCGGCGGCGGCCTTGTCGGCAGCGCCCTTGCCCTGGGACTGGCCGAGGCCGGTCAGCGCGTGCTGGTGCTCGACGGCGAGGACCTGGCGCGCCGCGCCTCCCGCGCGAACTTCGGGCTGGTCTGGGTCTCGGGCAAGGGGCTCGGCGCCCCCGACTATGCGCGCTGGTCCTTCGAGTCGGCGCGGCTCTGGCCCGGCTTCGCGCGTGATCTCGAGGCCCGCTCGGGTGTTTCCCTCGCGCTCGACCAGCCCGGCGGCTACAGCTTTGCCCTATCGCCGCAGGAGCTCGACGGAATCGTCACCGACATGACCCGCATCACCGAGGAGACCGGCGGCGACGGCGCCCCTTGGCGCCTCGTTCCCCGCGCCGAGCTGGAACGCGAGATCCCCGGCATCGGCCCCGACGTCGCCGGTGCGGTGCACGGCAGTGCCGACGGCCATCTCAATGCCCTGCGGCTCTTCCATGCGCTGCACCGGGCGGGCGCGGCGGCCGGCGTCACCTACCGGGCGCGCCACACGGTCAGCCATATCGAGCCCGGCGCCGAGAGCTTCCGCCTGCGTGGCGACTGGGGCGAGATCACCACCCCCCGCGTCGTGCTGGCTGCGGGCACCGCGACCGAGGCGCTGGCACCGATGGTCGGCCTCGCCGCGCCGCTGAAGCACAGCCGCGGGCAGATCGTGGTGACCGAGCGGGTCTCGGGGCGCCTGCCCTTCCTCAGCGCGATCATCCGTCAGACCGACGAGGGCAGCGTGATGATCGGCGACAGCGACGAGGGCGACACCGAGGCGCTGTCCGGCAACCCCGAGATCGCCGCCCTGCTCGGTGCCCGGGCGATCCGCGTCTACCCGGCGCTCGCCCGGCTCAACGTGGTGCGCAGCTGGACCGGCTTTCGCGTCAAACCCCGTGACGGCATTCCCATCTACGGCCAATCCACCAGTTGCCCCGGCGCCTACGTGGTGCTCTGCCACAGCGGCGTGACCCTGGCGGCGCAACACGCGCTGCGCATCGCGCCGCAGATCGCCGCAGGCGCGGCCCAGATCGGCCCCTCGGCCTTTTCCTCCGCGAGGTTCCATGTTCCGGCGTGACCCCATCCCCCCGGGCGAGGCCATCGAGATCCTGCTCGACGGCGCCCCCTTCACGGCCCGCCGCGGCGATACCGTGGCCAACGCGCTCCTAGCCGGCGGGATCACCCGCTTCCGCGACAGCGTGGTCAGCGGCGCGCCGCGGGCGCCCTACTGCCTGATGGGCACCTGCTTCGAGTGCCTCGTGACCATCGACGGTACCCCCAACCGGCAGGCCTGTCTGGTGACCGTCGAAGCGGGCATGCGTATCGAGCGCCAGTCCGGTGCCCCTTCCATGCTGCCGGAGTCCAAGGCATGAGCCCGCAGATCCCCGAAGCCGCCGAACTGGTGATCATCGGCGCCGGCCCCGCCGGCATGGCGGCGGCGATCGAGGCACGCGCGGCGGGCACCGAGGTGCTGCTGCTCGACGAGACCTCCGCCGCCGGCGGGCAGATCTGGCGCGCGGTGGGCACCGCCCCCGAGGCGCGCAAGACCCTGCTCGGCAAGGAGTATGCGGCGGGCGCCGCGCTTGTGTCTGAATTCGCCGCCTGTGGCGCGCAGCATGTGTCCGGCGTGTCGGTCTGGGGCGTCATGCCCGACGAGAACGGCCGCCTCCGCATCGGTGTCCGCCATAATTGCGCGGCGCGGCTGATCGAGGCCCGGGCGGTGATCCTTGCCACCGGCGCGCAGGAACGCCCGCTGCCGGTGCCCGGCTGGACCCTGCCCGGCGTCATGGGCGCGGGCGCGGCACAGATCGCGCTGAAGAGCGGCGGACTGCTGCCCGAGGGCCGCTGCGTGCTCGCAGGAGTCGGGCCCCTGCTTTACCTGCTCGCCGACCAGTTTCTGCGCGCCGGCATAATCCCCGCCGCGCTGGTCGAGACACCCTCGCCCCATCGCCGGACCGCCCTGACGCATCTGCCGGGGTTCCTGCGCGCCCCGACCTTCCGCAAGGGCGCCGGGCTGATGGCACGGGTGCGCCGCAAGGTGCCGGTGATCGCCGGAGCCGAGGCCCTCGAGGTGCGCGGCGACAGCAAGGCCAAGGCCCTGCGATACAAGCGCGGCGGCGCCTGGCAGGAGATCGAAGCCGACCTGGTGCTGCTGCACGCGGGCGTGGTGCCGTCGCTGCATCTGTCGGTGGCGGCGGGCGTGCCGACCCGCTGGAACGATGTCTTGCGCTGTTTCGAGCCAGAGACGGATGAGCTTGGCGCAACCGCCATCGCCGGCCTCTACATCGCGGGCGACGGCGCGGGCATCGGCGGCGCCGAGCGCGCCCTGCCCTCGGGCCGCCGCGCCGCGCAGGCGGCGCTAGAGCATCTCGGGCACAATATCGATCCGGCGCGCCGCGACGCGGCCCGCAAGGACTGGCACAAGGCCGACCTCGGCCGCGCCTTCATCGACCGCTGGTTCGCCCCGCCCCCGGCCCTTCTCGCGCCCCGGGGCGACACGCTGGCCTGCCGCTGCGAGGAGGTCACGGCCGGTGCGATCCGCGAGGCAGCCCGGCTCGGCGCCCCCGGCCCGAACCAGCTCAAGACTTACCTGCGCTGCGGCATGGGCCCCTGCCAAGGCCGCATGTGCGCCGCCAGCATCACCGAGATCATGGCCGAGGAAACCGGGCGCACCCCGGCCGAGCTGGGCCATCTGCGCTTTCGTACGCCAGTACGGCCGCTCTCCCTGGGCGAGCTGGCGCAACTGCCCGCGGGCGAGAACGCGCGGCGTGCGGTGCTTGGTGACGCAGAGTTGCCGGACACGCCGCTGCCGCTGCCACCCCGCGCCCGCTAGGCGTCATACGCCGCTTTCCGCTAGGGCAACTTGGACACAGTCGTGGGGCCATTTCTCGCGCTGGTAGATCGCGAATTGCTTTTATCGCCCAGCTATGGAACTCTTATCACAAGGTTTCACGGCACCGTTTCTCGCCGCGAAATCAGCATTTTCGAGACTGCGTTTAACGATCCACCGCTCCGGAGCCGCGCGATGGGTCCGCTCTGGACCAGCGCCTCACCGGGGCCGTGATTTCCCAAGGAACAGCCACCTCCGACACGAGGATTCTTGCCATGCCGCTCCGCCCTTTCCTCCGCCCCACGGTGCTTGCCGCCCTGCTGAGCTCCGCCAGCCTGCCCCTTGCCGCCAATGCGCAGGACAGCGGGCCGCAGCTCAGTTTCGGGCTCACCACCTTCGCGGATGTCCCGACCAGCGGCGACACCGACGACGATGCGCTGTACAACTGGCGGGTCGATGTGAAGCTGAACTACGCGGAGATCTGGTCCGGCGGCTCGATCAGCGGTCACTTCGAATACAATGACGGCGATGGCTACGTGGGACTTGGCGAGGGCGGGCTGGTCTGGCCGACCAACACCTTCGCGACGCTGCCTTCGGTCACCTCGGACAACGAGACCACGCTGTCGCTCACCATGACGCAGCAGTTCAACAACACCACAAGCGTGAGCTTCGGCAAGTTCAACGTCATCGACCTCGCCGAGGCAACGCCGCTTCTGGGCGGTCAGGGCCAGGGCGGCTTCCAGTACCTCGGCATCGGCGCGCCGGGCAACTTCGTGCTGCCACCCTACATCTTCGGCGGCATGCTCACGGTGAACTACGCGCCGATGATCTACACGCTGATGATCTACGACGCCAACAACGCGCAGGGCGAGGAGTTCTGGGACGACCTCTTCGACGAGGGCGTGGTCTACAATGGCACCGCCACCTACACGACCGCAATCAACGGCATGCCCGGCTTCTACAGCTTGAACATCGCGCATTCGACGAAGAAGGGCACCGACTACGAGTCGCTGCTGCTTTCGCCCGAAGACGACGCCTTCCTGAGCACCAAGGACGGGGTCAACTACACCGGCGTCAGCTTCCAGCAATACCTCTGGAGCGATCCGCAGAACCCGATGGCCGGCTGGGGCGTCTTCGGCCAGATCGGCTTTGGCGACGGCAACCCCAACCCGCTCGACGAGATGTTCCTGCTCGGTGTGGGGGGCAATTCGCCGCTCTACGGGCGGCAGGGCGATCGCTGGGGGCTCGCCTGGAGCAAGTACAACTGGTCCGACAAGCTGGGCGAGGCGCTCGGGGCCTACGGCGTGAACCTGCAGGACGAGTCCGCGGTCGAGGCCTTCTACGAGGCGGCGCTCACCGAGAACTGGCGCCTCGGCGGCAACGTCATGTGGGTGAAGCCGAGCTTCGAAAGCTTCGACGACTACACGCAGGTCGGCTTCCGCATCCGCGCGACCTTCTGAGATTACCTTCAGTCCCTAAAGCGCCCGTCCTCCCCAGGGACGGGCACCTTGCTGTCGGCGCCCGAGGCCCCGGAAAGGTTTCCCCAGGTCGCCCGGTTTCATCGTGGCCTTGCTCCTTGGCCGCGGTACCGGTCAGCCTCCTGCGCTCCAGTCCCCGCTGATAGTCACGCCAGAGAACGATGATGAGCCAGTCCGCCTCGCGACGCTCCCCGCCAAAAGCAACTGCCGCGCCCGGGGAGGAGCGCGGCAGGGGAGGGTTGAACCGGTGAGAGGCGTGTGAGCCTTATTCGGCCACTTGCGCAGGCTTCATGGTGCCGGCGTACTCGTTGTGGAAGTAGGTCATCGTATCAAGCAGGACGTCCTCGAGCGCGATCTTCGGCTCCCAGCCCAGCAGTTCCTTGGCCTTGGAGATGTCGGGCATGCGGCGGTCGCAGTCCTCGTAGCCCTCGCCGTAGAACTCTTCCGAGCTGACCTCGATGATCGGGTAGTCCTCGTAGGAGGGATCGCCGGTGATCTTCGCGTAGGTCTTGCGCATCAGGTCCGCCAGCTCGGCCATGGTGACCTCGTTGTTGCGGTTGCCGATGTTGAAAGCGTGACCGTTGGCCTTCTCGGGGTTGTCGAGCATGCGGCAGATCGCGTCCACGGCCTCGTAGATCGACACGATGGTGCGGCGCGCGGCACCGCCGTCCACCAGTTTCATCGGCTCGCCGTTCAGCAGCGCGCCCATGAAGCAGGCCAGAACGCGCGGCACGCCATCGCCGTCACGCTGCGGGATGTAGTCCATGCGCGGGCCGAAGAAGTTCAGCGGGCGCACCACGGTGAACGGCAGGCCGTCTTCCTTGTGGTGGGCATAGACGAGGCGCTCGACCATTTGCTTGGCGCAGGCGTAGGTCCAGCGCTGGTTGACGATCGGACCCATGATGAGCGGGGTCTCGTCTTCCTTCAGCTCGTAGAGATCGGGGTTTTCATAGGTGGTGTCGCCGACATAGCTCGACAGCGTCCGACCGTAGCACTCACTGGTCGAGAAGCTGATCAGCCAGCGCTTGTGTTCGACGCAGAGCTCGACGATCGGGTAGACGTCGAACAGGTTGGATTTGATCACGCTGATCGGATTGGTGTTGTATTCCGACGGGTTACAAATCGCAGCGAGGTTGATCACCACGTCGCCGTTGGCCACGGCGTCACGCAGGTCCTGCTGCGTATCGGGATCGTCCACGTAGCGCTGATGGAGCGTGAAATTCGGATTATCCAGGTGCTTCCGAATTTTCGAGCTCTCCGGGTCCCATCCAATGATCTTGTGATCGGTGGTGGTGAGCAGGCGGTCCAGCAGATGGCTGCCGATAAAGCCCCCGCATCCAAGGATAACAATATTCATCGGATTCTCCGTTCCAATTCGCATATAAAAAGCACCTCCGACAAGGACCCGCGAAAATTGCCGGGGCCCGCAGAAAATATTGACATAAAAATCTGTAGCTTGCGCGTGGGATCATTCTTAACTACCCGAATCCTATTACACGAAAATTGCCGGCATGACCACGCTTTGAACGCCCATGGCGGGACTGTTGGCGCAACCCGATGCCATTCCTGGGCGAAAACTTGGCAGCAAATCGCCGCATCTGCCCCGATCTGCGCCACTTCCCGCACGCGCCCCTCTCCGCGGTTGCGACACGGCGCCCCGGAGCCGCGCCCACCGCGCCGGACCCGGCGGCGATTCGCCAATTGCCGACAGTCGCGAAGGCGACACTCCGCGCGACCAAGCGAAGGGCCCCGCCGATCACTCGACGGGGCCTCCCCTCTGCACAGTCCCTCGTGCGGGCCGGTCGTCCCGGCTCTTGGATTTAGTCGAACATCGTGTTCGGCAGAAGCGTGGCGATCTGCGGGAACAGGATGATCAGCACCAGCCCGACGATCATCGCGAGCAGGAAAGGGGTCACCCCGCTGAACACCGTGGTCAGCGGCACACCCGGTCCGGCCACGCCGCGCACGACGAAGACGTTCATGCCCACCGGCGGGGTGATCATGCCCATCTCGATGACGATCACCGCAACCACGCCGAACCAGATCGGATCGAAGCCGAAACCGGTGATCACCGGGAAGACGATGGGGATGGTGATGACCAGCATCGACAGCCCGTCCATGAACATGCCCAGCACCACGTAGGCCAGCAGGATCACGATCAGCGTGCCATAGGCGCCGAGCCCCAGGGTCTCGAGCTGCGTGCCGAGCGTCGCCGGGATGTGGGTGATGGCAAGGAAGGGGTTCAGCACATTCGCCCCGATCACCACCATGTAGAGCATGGCCGAGGTCTTCAGCGTGTCGAGCACGGCACCCTTGAACCCGCTCCAACCCAGCTTGCGCTGCAGCAGCGCCAGCAGGATCACCAGCCCGGCACCGATGCCCGAAGCTTCCACCGGCGTGAAGACGCCAAGGTAGATGCCGCCGATCGACACAAGGATGACACCGAACAGCGGCCAGGCCTCCGAGGAGATGCGCAGCTTGTCCATCCAGCCGATCTTCTCGCCCTGCGGACCGTCCTCGGGGCGCAGCGTAGCCTGCAGCCAGATCACCCCCATGAAGAGCGCGCAGAGCAGGATGCCCGGCAGGATGCCCGCCATGAACAGCCGGCCGATCGATTCCTCGGTGAGGATTGCGTAGAGCACGAAACCGGTCGAGGGCGGGATCAGGAAGCCCAGCGTGCCGCCCGCCGCCACCGATCCGGTGGCCAGGCTGTCGGCATAGCCGAGGCGCTTCATCTGCGGCAGGGCGACCTTGCCCAACGTCACGGCGGTGGCCACCGACGAGCCCGAGACCGCCGAAAAGGCGGCGCAGCCGATCACCGAGGCCGAGGCCAGCCCGCCCTTGAACCGGCCGACCCAGGCGTAGGCGGCATCATAAAGACCGCGCGAGTAGCCCGCGACCGAGGCAATGTTGCCCAGCAGCACGAACATCGGCACGACGATCAGCGAATAGGAAGAGACGGCCGAGTAACTCTCGGTCATCAGCATGGCGCTGGCGCTGCGGAAACCCGACAGACCCCAGTAGCCGAAGAACCCAACGAGCAGCATGGCAAAGGCCACCGGCGTGCGCAGGATCATCAGAAGGAAAAGCGCGGCAATGCCGACCAGCCCGGCGGAGACTTCACTCATTGTTCTTCTCCGAGCACGAGCACCTTCAGGATCTGCAGCGCGAAGACCAGCACGCAGAAGCCGCAGCCAAGGGCGAGAATTCCGTAGAAGGGCCAGAGCGGCAGGCCCAGCATGTTGGTGGTGTCGCCGAACTCGGCGGCATCCAATGCCTTGTAATAGGCACGGTGGGCCAGGACCCCCAGCGCATAGCCCGAGAGCAGCCGCGCCAGCACGTCACCCGCCCGGCGGCCGAAGCGGCCCAGCACGCCGTCGAAGACGTCGACACTGACGTGACCGTTCAGATGGGTACAGTAGGGCAGCGCGGACATCACCAGCGCCACGGCGGCCAGCTGGATGATCTCGTTCGAGCCGAGGATCGGCTGGCCGAAGGCGTAGCGCAACACCACGCCCGAGAAGATCAGCACCACCAGGGACAGCAGGGCAAGCCCGCCCACAACGGCCAGCAAGGCGGTGGCCCTGTCGGTGAAGACCGACAGGGCAGTGGTTGCACGGCGCATCATGCGCTCAGTGGGCCAGAGCGTCGACGATGGCCTGGGCGTTGCCCCCGGTCTCGGCGACGACCTTCTCGGTGACCGGTGCGGACAGCGCGTTGAAGGCGGCGGCTTCCTCTGCGGTCAGCTCGATGACCTCCCGGCCCTCGATCTCGGCAAAGGCCTCGACACCGCCGGCGGCAACCGCGAGCTGCACCTTGTTGGCGGTGACCGACGCCTCCTTGCCGGCGTCGAGCAGGGCTTGCTGCTGCGCGTCGTCGAGGCTGTTGAAGGCATCCCGGTTGGCGAGGATGAAGAACGGCGAGTTCGTCGTGTCCATGCCGATGGTCAGGTAGTTCGCCACTTCACCGAGGCGGAAGGCGCGGGTCGCGGTGGTGTCGATCATCGCACCGTCGATCACGCCGGTCTGCATGGCGTTGTAGATCTCGCTCACCGGCATCGACACCGGGGTCGCGCCCCAGGCTTCGACCAGCAGGCCGGTGTTGCGCGACGGCACGCGGATCTTCATGCCCTCGATGTCGGCCGGGCTGCGCACGGCCTTGTCGCGGGTGTAGAGCTGGTTCGGCGCCGAGGACCACAGGCTGACCAGGATGGCGCGGCGGTATTCGGGCTGGAACAGCTCGATGTTGTTCCAGATGTCGGCGGTGCCGGTTTCGGTGTCCAGCACGCCCGGCAGTTCCGCGACCAGCGTCAGCGGGAACGTCGAGGCGGTATAGCCCGGCAGCGAGACGGCCAGTTCGGCCACGCCGTCGAGCACGCGGCTGTATTGCTCCGCCGGGCCCGGGCCCAGTTCGCCGCCGTTGTAGATGGTCACCGACAGGTCGCCGCCGGAGTTTTCCGCCACCTTTTCGGCGAAGGGATCGAAGGCGCCCTCGACGTAGGGGTGGGTCGGCGCGAAGAAGCTGGCGAATTTGAAGTCTTCTGCAAAGGCAGCGGTCGAGGCGAGGCCGAGAGCCGCGGCGAGAATGACAGAACGCATGGTAATCCTCCCGAGATCACACCTGCCCGTTCGGCAGGCCATGTGCCGCACAGGTCTGCAACCATCGCCGGGAGGGTTCCAATAGATTCGGCGCATGACGCCATAAGTTCTTGCTATACGTCTGGCAATCCCTTGGCTGCGCCGCGCATGCAGTCGAGCATCAGCCGCTGCCCGCGCGTCGGCAGCCAACCCGATCTCAGAGTCATGCCGATCTCGCGGAGCGGCAGTTTTTTCGCAAGCGGAAGCTGAACCAGGTGCCTGCGGTCCAGCTCCGGCGCCGCCTGACGCCCCGAGGTGAACGCCAGGGCGTCGCTCAGATCGAGGTAATCGCGTATAAGCAGAATGAACCCCGCCTCGATCAGACTATCGGGAGGTAACAGACCTTCGCCGCGGAAAAGCCCCTCGAACTGGCGCCTTAGCTGGGTGCCCGGGCCAGGGACCACCCAAGGGAAACACCGCAGTTGAGAGGTCTGCAGCGGACCTTTCCCCGCGAGCGGGTGCCCCGGTCGGGCGACCACGGCGAACCGATCCTGAAACAGCGGCTCCTGCACCACGTCCGGCGCCGGGGTCTCGCTGCGCAGCGCCCCGAGCATGATGTCGACATCCCCCCGGCGCAGCGCCGCCAACAGCACCTCATGCGTTCCGTCGAGCACCGAGATCAGCGTCTTCGGCCGCGCCTGCCGGAACGCCGCCAGCGCCCGCGGCAACAGCACGGTGCGTGACAACGGCAGGGTGCCGATCACGATGCGGCCGGTCTCCGTGCCATCGAAATCGCCGAGTTCCATGTCGGCCTGGTCGAGCTCGCTCAGCGCCAGGCGCGCCCGCGGCACCAGCGCGCTGCAGGCCCGGCTCGGACTCAGCCCGTGGGCCGTGCGCTCGAAGAGCTGTGCGCCGACCTCCTGCTCGAGCTGGCTGACCGCGCGGTGCACCGTCGGTTGCGCCCGGCCAAGCGATCTGGCCGCCAATGTGAAGCTGCCCGTGTCATGCACGGCGATCAACCCCTGCAGCTGCCCGCTGGTCGCCAGCCCGGGCAGGCGCGGCGAGATCGCCCCCAGCGCCGCGTCGAGCTGCGCAAAGGCCCGCCGCAGCCGCGCCGCCAGCACCGTGCCGCGCTCGCTGAGCACGAAACCGCGGCTGGTCCGGCTGAACAGCGCGCCGCCCGCCTGCGCCTCGAGCTTACCGAGCATCTGGGTGACCGCCGGCTGCGACACCTTGAACCGCTCCGCCGCGCCGGTCACCGACGCCTCGTCCGCCACCGCGAGAAACACCCGCAAATGCCGGAGGTTGCGGGAAATCATGCTGCTCATCCCCTGACCTGCCTGCTCCGCAAAGGGTTATAGCGCCGGGACGGAGCCGGGGTCCATGGGCAGCCGTGCCGGAAAGACCGGGGGCGCTGCCCCCGGACCCCCTGGATATTGAGCCCTAGAAGAAAGACAGGCGACGGTCTGCACCGCCGCCGGTTGGCCCGCCGGGCCTAGGATCTGCCGTGATGATCCAGCGGCGAGCGCGGAATGCGGAACATCGCGCCCGGGGTCAACTCGTGATGCTGGAAGCCGTGCCGGTTGTAGAAGGCCTCGAGCGCGGGCTTGTCGAGCCCCTCCGCGCCGAAGGGTTCATGGTGCAGCTCTATGCCCAGCTCGGCCTCATCCGCCGCTTCCACCAATTGACGCAGGATGCGATGCGCCACGCCCTTGCCGCGAAAGGGCGGCGCCACCCAGATACCACTGAGGATGAACCGCTTGTTCCAGAGCGAATGCTCGATATAGGCGACGTTTTCCTCGGCGTTGCGGTAATAGGTCCGCTCACCGGTCTCGCCGGTCGAGGCCATCAGCCCCGGAACCCGCGCCAGCCGTTCCATGATATAGGCATATTTGACCTCGGCGCGCTGGCCCGCACGTTCAAGCCCCGCTTCCAGTTCCCGTGTCAGCTCCGGATGGCGAATCTCGCAATAGTCGCGCATTCCGTGTTGCAGGGCGACCGCCACAAATGCGCGTAACTCATTCTCAAGACGGGTGATTTCGGCCCGCTCCTCGGAGAGTCTCCGAGGGGTGCTGAACGGCCGGGACCCGCGTGCAAAGTCGGTATATGGCATGGTGTCCTCCCACGCCGATATTACATCGACATTTGCGACAGGACAGCAAATCCCGGCCCCCTGTTGGCGCAAACAGTTGCCTGCGCGGCCGCCCGCCTGTTGCGCGGGCGGCAAATGCGGCGCTCAGGCGGCGGCTTCCCGGACGATCACGTCCCGCATCGGCTCGAAAAGCATCTCCGCCAGCAGCCCCGCGACCTCGTCCCAATAGGCGTCGTCGGCGGACAGGGCGGCGGGCACGAAGGCGGCCTGGCGCAGCGCCGCGACGATCTCGTCGGCCTCCTTGCCCTCGGCCATGGCATGCAGCTCGGCGGCGCGGGGGTCCCGCAGCGCGTAGGCATCGCAGTCATGGGTGGCGCCGCTCAGGTGCCGCAGCCAGGCTGCCGTGGCAAAGGTGAAGGCGCGGCAGTCGATCCCCTTGGCCCGCGCATCCGCCACCGCCGAGAAGATGCGCTGCGGCATCTTTTCCGAGCCGTCCATGGCGATCTGGAAGGTCTCATGCGCGATTTCGGGGTTTTCGAACCGCCTGGCCAGCGCTTCGGCATAGGCGGCGGTGTCGATCCCGGGGATCTCCGGCAGAGTCGCGGCGGCGGCGGCGAGGTGGCGGCGCACCAGCTTTGCCAGCGGCCCCGCGGCCATCACGTCCCGCACGAAGGGGCAGCCCGCGTGGAAGCCCGCGTAGGCCAGCATCGAATGGCTGCCGTTGAGCATCCGCAGCTTCATCATCTCGAAGGCGGTCACAGCATCGGTGAAGATCGCCCCGGCCTTTTCCCAGGCCGGGCGACCCTGCGGGAAATTGTCCTCGATCACCCACTGGAAGAAGCTCTCGGTCTCGATCGCGCCGAGGTCTTCGCAGCCGATGAGCGCCGCGGCTTCGGCCAGCGTCGCGGGCGTAGCGGCGGGGGTGATGCGGTCGACCATGGTCGAGGGAAAGGCGACCTCGGCGGCGATCCATTGCGACAGCGCGGGGTCGATACGGCGGGCGAAATCCACCACCGCACCGCGCAGAAGCACGCCGTTTTCCGGCAGGTTGTCGCAGCAGAGCACGGTGAAGGGCGCCAGCCCCGCGGCCCGGCGGCGGCGCAGCGCCTCGGTCAGCAGACCGAGCACGCCCTGCGGTGCCGCGGGGCTGGCGAGGTCGGCGGCGACGGCGGGATGCGCCGGGTCGCAGCCATGGGCGGCGCGGTCGAGGCCATAGGCCTTTTCGGTCACCGTCAGCGAGACGATCTTCGTGCCTTCGGCCGCCATGGCCGCCAGCGCCGGCTCGGGGTCGCCCGCCGAGCAGATGGCATCGGCAATGGCGCCGATGACCCGCGCCGAGGTGCCCTCGGCGCCTTTCTCGATCAGCGTGTAGAGCCCGTGCTGCGGGTGCAGCTCGTCCGACGCCTTGGGCGAGCGCAGCGACACGCCGAGGATGCGCCAGTCGCCGCCCTCCGCCGCCAGCGCCAGATCGGTCAGCGCCGCCTGGTGCGCCTTGTGGAAGGCGCCGAGGCCGAGATGGACGATGCCCACCCCATGCGCCTGCGGATCATACGCGGGACGCAGCGCCTCGGGCACCTGCGAGAGAGATGTCAGCCTCATGCCGCCCCCGTCACCAGCTCGTGCTCGAAGGCCCGGTAGAGGCCGCGCAGCTCGGCGAGCCCCTTGAGACGCCCGATCGCCGGGTAGCCCGGCTGCGCCTCGCGGCCGATGTCGTCGAGGATGTCCTGCCCGTGGTCGGGACGGAAGGGGATCGACCAGTCGGCCCGGCCCTCGCCCTTGCGGCGGCGTTCCTCGGCGACCACGGCGGCGACCATGGCGACCATGTCGGTGTGCCCCGAAAGGTGCTCGTCCTCGTAGAGCGAGTTCATCACCTCGGTGCCCTCGATGCTGACGTTGCGCAGGTGCAGGAAGTGCACCCGGTCGGCCAGCGCCTTGAAGATCTCAACCGGGTTGTTGTCCGGCCGCGCGCCGAGCGAGCCGGTGCAGAGCGTCACGCCGTTGGCGCGCAGGTCCACCGCGTCGAGGATCTTGCGATACTGCGCCTCGGTCGACATGATGCGCGGCAGGCCGAGCAGCGGGAAGGGCGGATCGTCCGGGTGGCAGCACAGGCGCATGCCCAGGTCCTCGGCCAGCGGCGTCACTTCCGACAGGAAGTCGATCATGTGCTGCTGCAGCTGCGCTTCCGAGATGTTGTCGTATTCCGCGAGGTGCAGCTTCACGTCCGCGAGGCTGAACTTCTCCGCTGCGCCGGGCAGGCCGAAGACCACGTTGCCGGCAAGCTGCTCCTTGCGCGCGTCGTCCATCTTGGCAAAGCGCTCGGCGGCCTCGGCGACCACGTCCTCGGGGAAGCTCTCGGCGGCGCCGGCGCGTTCGAGGATGTGGATGTCGAAGGCGGCGAAATCGATCAGGTCGAAGCGCATGCAGCGCGCGCCGCTCGGGCGTTCCCAGGCGAGGTCGGTGCGGGTCCAGTCAAGCACCGGCATGAAGTTGTAGCAGATAGTCTCGAGCCCGGCCTCGGAGAGGTGACGCATTGAGGTTTTCCAGGTCTCGATATGCGCCTTCCAGTCGCCCTTTTGCTTCTTGATGTCCTCGGAGACCGGCAGCGATTCCACCACGTCCCAGACCAGCGACGAGGCGCGGCCGTCCTTGCGGGTGGCGATTTCCTGCTGCCGCTGCGCGATTTCCTCGGGGGTCCAGACCGCGCCTGTGGGCACGTGGTGCAGCGCCGAAACAACGCTTTCTACGCCTGCCTGCATCATGTCGTCGATGCTCACGCGGTCTTTCGGACCGAACCAACGCCAGGTCTGACGCATCGGTATCCCTCCCTCATGTCTGCTGCGCGGGACGGAATCCCGCTCCTCGGTGGTCACGGGATGCATAGCAGCCGATTCAAATGTTGACTAGTATGGAAGTATGGAGCAGGTTGCCGCCACGGAGGAGAGCCATGGGAATCGAGACAATCCAGATCGAGCAGGTCGACCAGTCGGCGCCCGTCGGGCCGCAGCTGATCCGCGCCCTGCGTCAGGCGATCGTGCAGAACCAGCTCGAACCCGGCACAAGGCTCTCCGAGGCAGAGATCGGCGCGCGCTTCGGCGTCTCGCGCCAGCCCGTGCGCGAAGCCTTCATCAAGCTGGCCGAAGAGGGCCTGCTGGAAATCCGCCCCCAGCGCGGCTCCTTCGTGCGCAAGATTTCCGTCGGCGCGGTGCTCGATGCGCGTTTCGTCCGCGAGGCGGTCGAGGCCGATATCGCCAAGGCCTGCGCCACCGCCCGTCCCGAGGGCCTCGTCGAGGAGCTGCGCGCGCAGATCGCGACGCAGGCGCGGCTCGTCGACCACCACCCTGCTGCCTTCGTGCCGCTCGACGACGAGTTTCACCACACGCTGGCGCGGGGCGCCGGGCGCCCCAACGCCTGGGCGGTGATCGTCGGCATGAAGAGCCAGATGGACCGGGTGCGCCAGATGACCTCGGCGCATTTCCCGCTCGAACACCTCATCGCCCAGCATACCGCGGTGGTCGACGCCATCGACGCGGGCGATCCCGAAGCCGCAGAGTCCGCCATGCGCGGCCACCTGCAGATGATCCTGTCGGACCTGCCCGCCATCCGCGAGGCCTTCCCCGACTACTTCGATCCCGATGCCGCGTGAGTGAGTGCGCTGCATCGTCCCCAAGCGACCTTGAAAGGGAGGACACCATGACCGTCGCCAAAACCCTGAAGACCCTGATGCTCTCGGGCATTGCCACCGTCGCCCTCAGCGCCTCGGCCATGGCGGCCGACATGACGCTGAAGCTCGGCCACCCGGCCAACGAGGACAACATCTGGCACAAGGCCTCGGTGAAGTTCGCCGAAGAGCTGGCCACGCTCACCGACGGCCGCATCGAGGTCGAGGTCTACCCGAACGAAACGCTCGGCAAGGAGATGGATGTCATCAACGGCATGCAGCTCGGCACCGCCGACATGACCATCACCGGCGAGTCGCTGCAGAACTGGGCGCCGATGGCGGCGCTGCTGGCCGTGCCCTACGCCTATACCTCGCTCGAGGACATGGACGCCGCCGCCGGTGGCGAGCTCGGCGAGCGCATCGAGGCGCAGATCATCGAGAAGGTGGGCATCCGCCCGATCGCCTACTTCGCCCGCGGCCCGCGCGAGCTGACCTCGAACCGCCCGATCACCTCGCCGGACGAGCTGAACGGCCTGAAGATGCGCGTGCCGAACGTGCCGCTGTTCCTCAACGTCTGGAAGGCGCTCGGCGCGAACCCGACCCCGATGGCCTTCTCCGAGGTCTTCACCTCGCTGCAGAACGGCACCATCGAGGCGCAGGAGAATCCGCTGGCGCTGATCAAGTCGGCGAACTTCAACGAAGTGCAGCAGTACATCAACAAGACCGACCACGTGCGCTCCTGGATCTACCTGACGATCTCGGAGATGGCGTGGAACCAGATGTCCGAAGAGGATCAGGCCAACGTCATGGAAGCCGCCAAGCGCGCCCAGGACTACGAGCGTGAGCTCTTCCTCGCCGACGAAGAGCAGCTGGTGACCCAGCTCGAGGACCTCGGCGTGGAATTCGTCGACGTCGACAACGAGGCCTTCGCCGCCGCCGCCAAGGACGCGGTGCTGAGCTCGGTCTCCGAAGACATCCGGCCCGACGTCGAAGCCCTCTTCGACAACTGAGCCGGAAACGCGGGCCCCTCCCTCCCCTTCTCCCGGGCCCGCTCTCCCGGGCCGGACCCTGCCACTCGGGTCCGGCCCTTCCCGCAATTTCACCGAAGAGCCGTTCCATGCAAAAGGTCGTCACGGTCCTGACCGCCATCGCCCGTATCGCGACGGGGCTCAGCTTTGCCGTCATCATCGCCGCCGTCATCATCCAGCTGCTCGGCCGATCCGGGGTGATCGACTCGGTTGTCTGGACCGAAGAGCTGACCCGCTTTGCCCTGCTGTTCCTTGCCGCCTTCGGCGTCGGGCTGGCCTATCGCTCCGGCGACCTGGTGAACGTCGACATCGTCTGCGAGGCCCTGCCCGGACGCCTGCCCTGGATTCTCCGCCTCGTCTCTGCCCTGATCACGCTCGGCTTCGGCCTGATGCTGATCAAGGCGACCTGGCTCTACGTGTCGATCGGCGTGCGCCAGACCGCGCCCTCGCTCGGCATCCGCATGGACTTCATCCACGCGTCGGTGCTGGTGGCGCTTGTCTCGCTCAGCATTTTCGCCGCCCTGCGGGTCTTCGCCATGCTGACCCGCCGCGAGACCGGCCTTCCCGACAAACCCGAAGAGGAGCTCTGAGATGGAGCTGACCATTCTCCTCGGCTGCTTCCTCGGCGGCCTGATCATCGGCCTGCCGGTGGCGATCACCCTCGGCGTCTCGTCGATGGCCTACATCCTCTTCAAGGGCATGCCGCTCGTGGTCATCCCGCAGAAGATGTACGCGGGCATGGACAGCTTCGTGCTGCTCTGCATCCCGGGCTTCATTCTCGCCGGCAACCTGATGAACGCCGGCGGCATCACCGGGCGCATCGTGCGGCTGGCGCAGGCGCTGGTCGGCTGGATGCGCGGCGGCCTCGGCCTCACCAACGTCGCCGCCTCGATGCTGTTCGGCGGCATCTCGGGCACCGCCGCGGCGGACGCCGCCTCGATCGGCGGCATGATGATCCCCGGCATGAAGAAGGCGGGCTACCCGGCCGATTTCTCCGCCGCGATCACCGCCGCCTCCTCGACCGTCGGGCCGATCATCCCGCCTTCGGTGCCGATGATCATCGTCGGCACGCTCTCGGGCATCTCGGTCGGCAAGATGTTCATCGCCGGCGCCCTGCCCGGCATCATGATGGGCGTGGCGATGATGATCACCGCCTGGATCCTCGCCAAGAAGCACAACTACCCGCGCCAGGAATGGCAGGGCGCGGGCGAGCTCTGGAAGGCCTTCCTCGGCGCCTTCTGGGCGGTCGCGATGACCGGGCTCATCGTCGGCGGGCTGCTCACCGGCTTTGCCACCCCGACCGAGACCGCCATCGTCGCCTCGATCTACGCCTTCGTCGTCGGCGCCTTCGTCTACCGCGGCCTGAAGATCCGCGACGTGCCGAAGATCCTCATCGACAGCGCCGTCTCGGCGGCGGCGATCCTAGTGCTCGTGGGCCTCGCCAACGTCTTCGGCTGGATCCTCGTCTCCGAGCGCATTCCGCAGATGATCGCCGACTCCGTGCTCAGCGTGACCGACAACAAGTTCCTGGTGATCCTGCTGATCAACCTCGTGCTGCTCTTCGTCGGCATGTTCATGGAGACCATCGCCGCGCTGATCATCCTCTTCGGCCCGCTTCTGGCGCTGGCCACCGGCGTCGGCGTCGACCCGCTGCACTTCGCGGTCTTCGCGGTGCTCAACCTGATGATCGGCCTGACCACTCCGCCGGTCGGCGTGTGCCTGTTCATCTGCGCCGGCATCGGCCGGGTCACGCTCTGGGAAGTCACCCGCGCGATCATGCCCTTCATCCTCACCAACATCCTCGTGCTGCTGCTCGTGTCGTACGTGCCGTTCTTCAGCACCTGGCTGCCTTCCTTCCTGTCGAACTAGGACCAAGACCCATGACCAACCGCATCGCACGGCTGCACGGACAGAAAGACCTGCGCGTCGAGACCATCGAGGAGCCCGCCGCCGCGGCGGGCGAGGTGGTGGTCGCGATCGGCGCGGGCGGCATCTGCGGCTCCGACATCCACTACTATGCCGACGGCGGCATCGGCACGATCCGCGTGCGCGAGCCGATCATCATCGGCCACGAGGCGGCGGGCACCGTGGTTTCGGTCGGTGAGGGCGTGACCACCGTCGCCGCGGGCGACGTGGTGGCGGTGAACCCCTCGCACCCCTGCGGCGAGTGCAAGTTCTGCAAGGCGGGCGATCATCAGCACTGCATGAACATGCGCTTCAAGGGCTCGGCGATGTTCCTGCCGCACGAGCAGGGCTTCTTCCGCGATCGCGTCGCGATCGGGGCCGGCCAGTGCTACGAGATCGCGACAGGCGTCCCCATGGCCGAAGCCGCGCTGGCCGAGCCGCTCGCCGTCTGCTGCCGCGCGGTGACCCGCGCCGTGCAGGTGGCAGGTTCCCTCGAGGGCAAACGCGTCCTGGTCACCGGCGCGGGCCCGATCGGCGCGCTCTGCGTGGCGCTCGCCAAGCACTACGGCGCCTCCGAGATCGTCGTCACCGACCTGCAGGACGCGACCCTCGAGGTGGCCAAGCAGGTCGGCGCAACCCGCACGATCAACGTTGCCACCCATGGCGCCGAGCTGGCCGAATACGAGGCCGAGAAGGGCCAGTTCGACCTCTGCTTCGAATGTTCCGCGGCGGGACCGGCGATCCGCTCGGCCATCGCCTGCACCCGCCCGCTCGGCACCATCGTGCAGGTCGGCGTGATGGGCGACACGCCGGTGCCGTTCAACATGCTGGTCTCGAAGGAGATTAACCTCTGCGGCACGCACCGCTTCGATGCCGAGTTCGGCCAGTCGGTCGAGCTGATCAACTCGCGCGCAATGAACCTCGCGCCGATCGTCACCCATTCGCTGCCGGTCGAGGACGCTCAGAAGGCGGTCGAGCTGGCCATGGATCGGGGCAAGGCGGTGAAGGTGCAGCTGACCTTCGGCTGACCCCTCTCGCTCTTGCTCCAAGAGGACCGCGTCGCCCACCGGCGCGGTCCATTTTTGTGTGCTGCGAGGGTCTCAGCCCTCGACCATCCCCACCGTTCCGAGGATCGAGGCCAGCCCGGTGTAGAGCCCGCGCAGCGACAGCTCGGGCGCCACGTCGATCCATTCGTCGACGCTGTGCGCCCGCCCGCCGGTGCCGCCCGAACCGAGGCAGATCGCCGGCACGCCGAGACTCATGGGGATGTTGGCATCGGTGGAACTCTCGCCCGTCGAGGGCGCGAAGCCGAAGGCCGGAAGCGCGGCAAAGGCCGCCTGCACGATGGTGCTGTCGCTTGCCGTCTGCCCCGCCGGGCGGTTGCCGATGCGGGTGATCTCGGCGCGGATCGCCCCGTGGCTGGTGTCACCCCGCGCGTTCTCGCCCGCCACGGCCTCCTCGACCAAGCCATGCAGCGCCGCGTCCAGCTTGCCCAGCTCGCCTGCGTCCACCGAGCGCAGGTCGACCTCGAGCCAGACCTCCTCGGGGATGGCGTTGATCGAGCTGCCGCCGCCCATGACCGAGGCGCAGAAGGTGGTGCGCGGCTCCGCCGGAACCTCGATCCGCGCCATGCCCGCCATCAGCGATCCCAGCGCATAGGAGGGGTTCACCGTGCCGAAGGCGTTGAGCGAATGCCCGCCCGGCCCGCGAAAGGCCACACGGTAGCGCAGCGAGCCGACCGCGCCCGTGGTGATCTGCCCCAGCTCAAGTCCGTCGATGGTGAAGAAACCGGCGATCTTCTCGCGGTAAGCGCCCTCTTCAAACAGATAGCGGATACCGCGCAGGTCGCCCTTGCCCTCCTCGCCCACGTCACCGACGAAGAGAATGTCCTGCTCGGTCTCGATCCCCGCCGCGTCCAGCGCCCGGATGAAGGCCAGCAGCGCCGCCAGCCCCCGCGTGTCATCGCCGACGCCGGGGGCAAAGAGCTTGGTCCCCTCGCGGCGCACGGTCACGTCGGTGCCCTCGGGAAAAACCGTATCGAGATGCGCCGCGACGACCACCACCTGCCCGTTGCCGCGCCCGCGGCGCAGGCCAAGCACATTGCCGATGCCGTCGAGCTCGACCTCCTGCAGGCCCAGAGCGCGGAACTTCTCGACGTAGGCGGCGGCGCGGACCGCTTCCTTGAAGGGCGGCGCGGGAATCTCCGTCAGCTCGATGATCTCGCCCACGAAACGGTCGTGCCCCTGCGCAAGATCCTCCTGCGCGCGCTTGAAACGGTCCGAGGCGATGATCCGGGCGACGTCTTGGGTCATGGGAGGGTCCTGCAACTGGGTCGGGGGAGGGAAACTTCTCCCGACCCAGTTACAGGAGCACCGGCGGGCCCGCCACTCAGTCGGGCGTGCCGATGCGATCGATGTTGCCGACAAGCCCCTGCGCCGTCGCCAGCGCCCGCGCCGTGGCCTGCGCCATCTGCGGCAGGATCATCCACTCCAGCGCCCAGGCCGCGCCCGAGCGTTCCTGCTCGTGGATCAGCGCCTGGTGCATGCCCGAAAGCTGCACCGCGTTGAACCGCGCCAGCGTCACCAGCAGCTCGGCACCCACCGGGTTCTGCTTATGCGGCATGGCGGACGACCCGCCGCCGCCCGAGAGCTTGATCTCGTCCAACCCCTGCTGCGCCATCAGGCAGATGTCCTGCCCGATCTTGCCCAGCGTGCCGGTGATCAGCGACAGCAGCCCGGCGTACTCCGCCACGGCATCGCGCTTGGCGTGCCAGGCGCCATCGGTGCTGGCAAGGCCAAGCTCTGCCGCGACGTGATCCGTCACCGCCTGCGCCTTCTCCCCCAGCGCCTTGCGATCACCCGAGGCCCCGCCGACCTGCACCCTCTCGACCCGCGCCACGACCTCCGACAGCCGCTCGAGATGCGCCGCCAGCGGCTGGTGCCAGGGCCGCAGCCGATCCGAGACGGTGATCTGCGTTGCCGCCTGCATCCGCGTGCGGCCCATCAGCGGAGCCGCACCGCAGCGCGCATCGAGCGCGACCAGCGCCTCCTGCAGCTCCGACAGCCGCCGCGCCAGCAGCGCCGTGCTGTCCTTCAGCACCAGCACCATCGCGCTGTCCACCACGTCCTGCGAGGTGGCGCCCTTGTGCACCGCCGCCACCGCCTCCGGGCCAACCACCGCCTGAAGCTGCTTCACCAGCCGCGGCACCGGCACGCCGTCCTGCGCCATGCCCCCGCGGATGTCCTCGAAGTCGATCCGCGCCGCGGCGATCTTCGCGGCCGCATCCTCGGCCATTGCCGCATCCACCCGGCCACAGGCGCCGAGCGCCCGGCTCCAGGCCGCCTCGAAGGCGAGCATATGCGCCATCTGGCGGTCCGCGGACCAGATCTCTGCCATTTCCGGATCGCCGAACAGCCCTCCCAGCCAGGGGTGATCGAAAACGCTCGCGCTCATCTTGTGCTCTTCCTTCCCTTGGCATCTTGCATGCCGAAGGGGCGGCCTCGCGGCCGCCCCCGGTTCTTTCTGCAATATCCGCGCCTCAGATGTCGAGGAAGACCGTCTCGCCCTCGCCCTGCAGGCGGATGTCGAAGCGGTACTGGCCCTCGCCGGTCTTCTTGGCGATCAGCGTGTCAACGCGCGGGCGCTGCTCGATGCGCGCCAGCAGCGGGTCGGATGAATTGTCCTCGTCCTCGAAGTAGATGCGCGTCTGCAGCCCTATGTTGATGCCGCGGGCGACGACCCAGAGCGAGATATGCGGCGCGCTCTCGACGCCGCCGCGGCCCTTCACCTTGCCCGGCTTGACCGTGCGCAGGGTGAACTCACCGGTCTCGGCATCGGCGGCAAAGCGGCAATGGCCGGAGACCTTGGGATCCGCGCCCTCCTGACCGGGGAACACCCCCTTGGCGTCGGGCTGCCAGCTCTCGATCAGCGCGTCGCGCATCGCCCAGCCGGTGCCGTCGTAGACGGAGCCGGTGATCTCGATGATCTCGCCGTCGCAGCTATCTTCGATGGGGCTGACGCCGATCTCTTCGTCGTAGTAGCCGGGGTTGCCCGCGTAGGTGGGCATCAGGCCGATGTGGACGTAGGGGCCCGCGGTCTGCGAGGCGGTTTCCACGAGGGTGTCGAGTTTCTGCACCATGATCACATGCCCTCCAGCTTGTTCTCGAACATCGACTGACGGCGACCGCGCAACACGATGTCGAACTTGTAGGCGAGGTAGTCGAGCGGGCGCGAATGCGCCAGATCGAGCGGGGCGACCAGCGCGTCGAGCTGGGCGCGGTTCTTGATCGTCGCGGCGATCGGGCAGTGGTCGATCAGCGGATCGCCCTCGAAATACATCTGGGTGATCAGGCGCTGACCGAAGCTGTGGCCGTAGACCGAGACGTGGATGTGCATTGGACGCCAGTCGTTGCCGCGGTTCGGCCAGGGGTAGGCGCCCGGACGGACGGTGAGGAACTGGTAGTAGCCGTTCTCGTCGGTCAGCGTCCGGCCGCAGCCGCCGAAGTTCGGGTCGAGCGGCGCGAGATAGGTGTCTTTCTTGTGGCGGTAGCGACCGCCGGCGTTGGCCTGCCAGATCTCGATCAGCGTGTTTGGCACCGGGCGCGCGTTCTCGTCGAGCACGCGGCCGTGCATCAGGATGCGCTCGCCGACCGCCGGGGCCGCTCCCTTGGTCCAGTTCAGCACGAGGTTGTTGTCGAGCGCGCCGAGCTTGCCGTGGCCGAAGGTCGGGCCGGTCTCTTCCGAGGGCGAGCTTTCCATCGACAGCAGCGGCAGGTTCGGGGAACGGCTGACGCTGGTCTTGTAGCCGGGATCGTAGGCCACCGGGTGAACCTCGCGGTTGCGCGGGATCAGCGGGCCCTTATCTGTGGTGATGAAGTTGCTCATTCGGCTGCCGCCTCCATTTCGGCATAGGTCGCCTTGGCGAGTTTCAGCGCGTGGTTGGCGCGCGGAACCCCGGCGTAGATCGCCACGTGCTGGAACGCTTCCAGCACGTCCTGCTTGCTGGCCCCGGTGCGCGCCGTGGCGCGGATGTGCATCGGGATCTCCTCGAAGTTGCCGGTCGCCGCGAGCAGCGCCAGCGTCAGCATCGAGCGCTCGCGCTGGCTGATCGCGTCCGACGCCCAGACGGTGCCCCAGGCGCTGCGGGTGATCAGCGTCTGGAAGGGCTCGTCAAAGGGGGTCTTGGCCGCCTCGGCGCGGTCCACATGGGCATCGCCCAGCACCGACCGGCGCGTCTTCATGCCCTGTTCGTAAAGATCGTCCATTCAGGCGGTCCTCCTCAGAAAATCATTGATCAGGCGGGCGGTCTCGGCGGGCTGCTCGACGCAGGGGATGTGCCCCGCCCCGTCGATCAGCGCAAACTCCGCGCCGCAAAGCTCGGCAGTGCCGCGCACCAGACCGGGCGGAGTCGAGCCGTCCTCGGCCCCGGCCATGGCCAGCACCGGCAGGCTCAAGCTGCGGGTGCTCTCGGTGTAATCGGCACCCGCGATGGCGGCGCAGCAGCCGACGTAGCCCTCGATCGGGGTGCGCACGAGCATGTTCTTCCACGCCGCGAACTGCGGATCGCTCTCGCGGAAGCCCGGCGTGAACCAGCGCTCGAGAATGGCATCGGCGAGCGAGCCCACCCCGTTCGCGCGGATGCCGTCGATCCGGGTCTGCCACATCTCCGGCGTGCCGATCTGCGCCGCCGTGTCCATCAGCACCAGCGCGGTGATGAGGTCCGGGCGCTTGGCCGCCAGCCCCTGCCCGATGATGCCGCCGATCGACAGGCCGACGAAAGTGACATCCCTGAGCTCCAGCGCATCGCAGATCGCCTCGGCGTCATCGACCAGCGTCTCCATCGCGTAGGGCGCCTCGGGCGCATCCGACAGCCCGTGGCCGCGCTTGTCGAAACGTACCACGCGCAGCCCCTCGGGCAGCAGCGGGATTAGCGCGTCCCAGACCCGCAGGTCGGTGCCCAGCGAATTGGCCAGCATCAGCACGCGGCCGTCTTTCGGACCATCGTCGCGGATGTGCAGGCTGACGCCGGCTACGTTAAGTGTCTGCATGATGCCTCCTCGGGGCCGGTGCGGGCCTTGGCGCTCTTCTGCCATGGCAAACCGCCGGTGAAAAATATAAGTAGAGGCACCACCCATAACTCTGAGGTTATGAATGATCCACCCTCACCTGCGCATGCGGCACCTGCGCGTCTTTCTCGAGACCGCCCGGCTCGGCAGCCTCAGCGCCGCCGCCGAAACCCTGCACGTCAGCCAGCCCGCGGCCTCCAAGACCGTGCGGGAGCTGGAGGATATCCTCGATGCGCAGCTCTTCGACCGCAGCGGGCGGCGGCTGGCGCTGACCCAGGCGGGCAAGATCTTCCAGCAATACGCGGGAACGGCGCTGGCCGACCTCGAACGCGGCCAACGGCTGCTGCACGACCTGCCGCAGCGCCAGAGAAAACTCGCCGTGGGGGTGCTGCCGACCGCCGCCACCGGGCTTTTCCCCGACGCCGCCGCGCGATTCCGCGACGCCCACCCCGACTGCACGCTGCGCGTCTCGACCGGGCCGAACTGGCTGCTGCTGTCGCAACTCCGCGAGGGCGCGCTGGATATCGTCGTGGGGCGCATGCCCGCCACCGGCACCGGCGAGGGCCTCAGCTTCCGCCAGCTCTACTGGGAGCGCGTGGTGCCGGTGATCCGCCCCGGCCATCCGCTCGCCGGGCAGGACTGGGAACCTGCGGAGCTGCTGCGCTACCCGCTGATGCTGCCGCCGGCGGGGGCGGTGATCTCGGGCTCGGTGAGGTCGTTCCTGCAATCGCTCGGGCTGGGCGAGCCGGTCCCCGCCTACGAGAATGTCTCCCACGCCTTCGGGCGGCGGGTGGTGGCGCGCTCCGACACCATCTGGTTCATCTCGGCAGGCGTGGTCCGCGCCGAGCTCGACAGCGGCGAGCTGACCGTGTTGCCGGTGCAGAACGAGCTGCTCGGCGGGCCGGTCGGCATCTCCCTGCGCGACGGCATGCTGCCCGACACGGTGCTGCAGGGGCTGGTCGATGCGCTGGTGAATGTCGCCGCCGAGCATCCCGGCCAAGGCGCATGACCCTGTGCGCATGATCCGGAACACATGGAAAATGGCGCATGATCAGCCGAACGCCATCTCCGGCCAGCGGAAGGGGGGAATGACCGGCTCGGCGATATCCATGAGCCAGCGCTCCGATCCCGGCGCTCCGATCAACTGCATGCCGATCGGCAGCCCCTCCGAGACGGCGGGAAAGGCCAGCGCCGGGAGCCCCGCCGCATTGACCCAGCCGGTGTAGACCGCGTGCCCGCGCGGGCCGACCTCCTGCCCGTCGATCATCTTCGGGTGGCTCTCGGTCGCGGGCCAGGGGTGCGCCGCCGACGCCGGCATGAGGATGGCATCGAACCCCCAGAGGTCGCGCGACGCCTCGCGCAGGGCAAAGACCGCCTCCTGCAGCGCATATAGCTCGATCGCCGCAACCTCCGCGCCGCGCTCCGCCATGGCCCGATACTTCGGAGCCGCCGCCTCGGCGACCGCCGGATCGCGGGCGAAATAGGCGGCGAGCCCGATCTCCGCCACCTGCCCCCAGCGCGCATTGAGCGGGCCCAGATCGTGGGGCAGCGCACCGTGGATCACCTCGTGCCCACTCCCGCGCAGCGCCTCTACCGTGGCGTCGAAGGCGGCAAGGATACCCGGATCGCAGGGCGCCTCTCCCAGTCGGGCCACCGCGAGAATGCGCGACGCCCCGACAGGGCGCGCGTCCGTCTCCCGCCCCGACAGCACCGCATCCAGCAGCCGCAGGTCGCGCAGCGAGCGGGCCACCGGCCCCGCCACCTCGAAATCCAGCAAGAGCTGCGCCAGCCCGCCGCCGCGCGGCACATGACCGATCCCCGGCTTCAGCCCGACCAGCCCGGTGTAGCCCGCGGGCCTGCGGATCGATCCGCCGCCGTCGGTGCCCAGCCCCGCGCAGCCCATGCCCGAGGCCACCGCCGCCACCAGCCCGCCCGAGGAGCCGCCGGGCGTCAGCGCCGGATCGAAGGGATTGCGGCTGGTGCCGAAGGTCAGGTTGTCGGTGTAGCCCTCGACGGCAAACTCCGGCGTATTGCCCTTGCCCACCACCAGCGCCCCCGCCCTGCGCAGCGTGGCCACCGGGCGCTCGTCGGCCCCCGCCACCCGCTGCGCCAGCTCGGCATTGCCCCAGGCGGCGGGCAGGCCGGCGCTGACAAGGTTGTCCTTGATCACCAGCGGCAGCCCGTCGAGCGGCCCGACCGGCGCCCCCTCCTGCCAGCGCAGACTCGCTGCCTCGGCCTCGGCGCGCAGGCTGCCCGAGAGGGCGGAGAAGGCATTGAGCTCCGGCTGCAGCCGCGCCACCTGCGCCAGCACCGCCTCGGCGGCCTGCAAGGGGGTGGCCGCACCGCTGCGGAAGCGCTCCAGCAGGGCGCAGCAGTCGAGGCTCAGGAGGTCATGGCATGACAGGGACATCGGGGCAACCGGCAGCAAGGGACACAGCCGCCCTACCCTGCCCTCCGCGCCGCGCCAGTCAAGCCGCGGCGCGCGCGCGCGCTCACACCGTGCTCATACCGTGGCGGCCAGCGCCTTCATCTCGGGCACCGGCGAGACCAGCGGCTGCCCGGCCTCGAAGGCGGCGATATTGTCGCACATGAGATCGGTCGCCATCTGCTGAACCTCGGGCGCATTGCCCGCCATATGCGGCGTCAGCACCACGTTCTCGAGCGCGCTGAGCGCCGCGGGCACCTCCGGCTCGGTCTCAAAGACATCCAGCCCCGCGCCCTTGATCGCGCCCGACTGCAGCGCCGCGATCAGCGCCTCGGTGTCGACCACCGAGCCGCGTCCGACGTTGAACAGATAGCCCTGCGGCCCCAGCGCCGCGAGCACCTCGGCGTTCACCGCGTGCTGCGTCGCCGCGCCGCCCGGCACGCAGGCCACGAGGTAGTCGACCTGCCCGGCCAGCTCCAGCAGCGAAGGGACGTAGGCATAGGGCAGATCGGGCTTCGGCGTGCGGCTGTGGTAGCTCACCTCGATGTCGAAGGCCGCCGCCCGCCGCGCCAGTGCCGCGCCGATGCCGCCCATGCCGAAGATGCCCATCTTCTTGCGCGAGACCAGCGGGCGCGGCGTCTCGGTGTAGTTCCAGGCGCCCGAACGGGTCAGCCGGTCCTGGTGGGGAATCGCCCGCACCGCCGAGAGCAGCAGCGCCATGGCGTGATCGGCCACCGCCCCGGCGTTCACCCCGGCGCCATGGGTGACCTTGATGCCGCGGTCGATCGCCGCCTGCACGTCGATCCCCTCGTAGCCGGTGCCGACGCAGCAGATCAGCCCGAGGTTCGGCAGCTCGTCCATCTCGGCGCCCTTGGCACCCTTGAACCCGGCGGTGATCAGCACGCGGATCGCGGCGCGCGCCTCGGCGCTCAGATGCGCGTAGCCCTCGGTGCAGTCGTGCAGCGTGAACCGCTCGCCGAGCATGCGGTGGTAGGCCTGGGTCTTGATGTTGATGGCGATCTGCTGCGGCATGAGGCGGCTCCGGTGCGAGGCACGCGCCCGCCCTGCGCCGGGTCGCGTCGTTGAACGCCGGTCCGGCCGCGCGGGCGGCCCCTCCCCAAGGTCGGCGCAGGTCGCCCCATCTGCCCCAAGGTCAGGACCGGATACAAGCGCGAAAGCGCGGGCTTTGCCGGCTCACTGCCCTTCCTGGCGGATGTCGCGGATCGTCAGCACCGGCGAGGCGTCCATCTCGTGCGCATCGAGCATCGAGGCGACCCGTTCGAGCGAGGCGACGAGCTGCGCCTGCTCCCAGTCGAGCAGCCCCTCGAAGCTCTTGACGAACTTCTGCTGCAGCGCGTCGGGCGACTGGCGCACCGCGTCGCGCCCCTTGACCGAGATCGCCACGTCCATCTGCCGCCGGTCCTTTTCCGAGCGCCGCCGCGAGACCATGTCGCGCGCCACCAGCTTGTCGACCAGCGCGGTCACCGTGGCCTGGCTCACCCCCATCTGGGTTGCCAGCGCCTTGGGCGTCGCCGCGCCGTGATCCTTCTTGTCGAGGATCTGCAGCACCCGCAGCTGCGCGGGGCTCAGCCCGGCGGCCTGCGCGAGCTTGCGCTCGTACAGCTCGGTCGCGCGCAGGATGCGGCGCAGGGCGATCAGGCTCTGATCGGTTCGATCGGGTACAGGGTCGGACATGCCAAGGTTTTGGCAGGATTCTGCCGAAGCTTCAATCTACGAAGCAGTTGACCGGGTATTTCAGAAGACTAAGGGGATTTGCTTCATAAAATCTTAGCAAAACCGCTCCAAAATAGCCTCATATGCCGCTATGAGCGTAAAAATTGCTTCGGTGGTTGAAACTTTAGCCCCGGTCGATTAGTTAGATTGACGAACGAAACGGAGGAAGCCAGATCGATGCCGAAAGACATGACACAGCCTGAGACGCGCACCCCGGTGCTGCGTAAGCCCGAAGCAACGGACGGGGCTGCGATCTGGGATCTCGTGCGCGACTGCAAACCGCTGGACGAGAACTCCATGTACTGCAACCTCGTGCAGGCCGAGCATTTCCGCGACACCTGCGTGCTGGCCGAACTGGACGGCGACGTGGTGGGCTGGATCTCGGGGCACATGATCCCGAACCAGGACGCCTTCTTCGTCTGGCAAGTCGCCGTGAGCCCCAAGGCCCGCGGCCTCGGCCTCGGCCGCAAGATGCTGACGCATCTGATCGAGCGCGAGGAATGTGCAGACGCCACTGAACTCAAGACGACGATCACCCGCGACAACGATGCGTCGTGGGGCCTGTTCCGCAGCTTTGCCCGCTCCATCGGCGGCGAGCTCTCGGACGAGCCGCACTACACGCGCGACGAACACTTCGACGGCATGCACGCGACCGAGCACATGGTCACGATCGAGCTGCCCGAAGAGGAAGAGGCGCTGCGCGCCGCGGCCTGATCGCTCCCCTACATCGCTAATCTTATCTTTTTCTAAGTTCTAGAAAGGACTTCGTTATGCCGAAAGACACGTCTAACGGCCCGACTATTTACGCTCGCCGCGAGAGCGAGGCACGCTCCTACTGCCGCTCCTTCCCGGTGAGCTTCACCTCCGCCCGCGGCTCGGAACTGACCGACGATCAGGGCAAGACCTACATCGACTTCCTGGCCGGCTGTTCCTCGCTGAACTACGGCCACAACGACCCGCACATGAAGGCGGCGCTGGTCGAGCACATCATGAGCGATGGCATCGCCCATGGCCTCGACATGCACACCGACGCCAAGGAAGCCTTCCTCGAGACCTTCGAGCGGCTGATCCTCGAGCCGCGTGGCATGGACCACAAGGTGATGATGGTCGGCCCGACCGGCACCAATGCCGTCGAAGCCGCGATGAAGCTCGCGCGCAAGGTCACGGGTCGCACCAACATCATCGCCTTCACCAACGGCTTCCACGGCATGACGGTGGGCGCGCTGGCGGCGACCGGCAACAAGGGCAAGCGCAACGGCGGCGGCATGCCACTGCAGGGCGTGACCCACATGCCCTACGAGGGTGCCTTCGGCCCCGATGTCGACACGCTCGCGCAGATCGAGATGATGCTCGAGAACCCCTCTTCGGGTCTCGACGCCCCCGCCGCCTTCCTCGTGGAGCCGGTGCAGGGTGAGGGTGGCCTCAACGCCGCCTCCGCCGAATGGCTCCGCGGCATCGCCCGCCTCGCCAAGAAGCACGGCGCGCTGCTCATCGCCGACGACATCCAGGCCGGGATCGGCCGCACCGGCACCTTCTTCTCCTTCGAGGAGATGGGCGTCGAGCCGGACATGATCCCGCTGGCCAAGTCGCTCTCGGGCTTCGGCCTGCCCTTCGCCGCGCTTCTGCTGAAGCCGGAGCTGGATGTCTGGAAACCGGCCGAGCACAACGGCACCTTCCGGGGCAACACCCACGCCTTCATCACGGCGCGCGTCGCGCTCGAGAAGTTCTGGGCCGACAATCGCTTCCAGAAGTCGCTCGCCGAGAAGACGCAGCTGATCGAGGACGAGCTGAACACCATCGCCGAGATGATCCCCGGCGCCTACCTCAAGGGCCGCGGCCTGATGCGCGGCGTCGACGTCGGCTCGGGCGAGCTGGCCGGCGCGATCTGCGCCGAGGCCTTCGAGCGCGGGCTGATCATCGAAACCTCGGGCGCCGACGACGAGGTCGTCAAGGTTCTCGCGCCGCTGACCACCCCGGAAGAGACCTTCCGCAAGGGCTTCAGCATCCTGCGCGACGCCACCGCCACGAGCCTCAACAACCACAAGATTGCCGCGGAGTAACATCATGATTGTACGCGATTTCAACGAACTGAAGAAAACCGACAAGCATATTGCCGACGCGCAGTGGACCTCCACCCGGATGCTGCTCGCGCAGGACGGCATGGGCTTCTCGTTCCACATCACCATTCTCGAGGCGGGCTCGGAGCACACGTTCCACTACAAGCACCACTTCGAGAGCGTCTACTGCATGGCGGGCAAGGGCTCGATCACCGATGTCGCCACCGGCGAGACCCACGAGATCAAGCCCGGCGTCATGTACGCGCTGAACCTGCACGACAAGCACATCCTGCGGGCCGAGGAAGAGCTCCACATGGCCTGCTGCTTCAACCCGCCCGTCACCGGCACCGAGGTGCACCGCGAAGACGGGTCCTACGCACCGGCCGAGGAGACGGCGTAAGCCATGACCCATACCGTTGAGAAAATCGGCGGGACGAGCATGTCCCGCCTGAACGAACTGCGCGACACGCTGCTGATCGGCGGCCGCGAGGCGGATGATCTCTACGGTCGTGTCTTCGTGGTCTCCGCCTTCGGCGGCATCACCGACCTGCTGCTCGAGCACAAGAAATCGGGCAAGCCGGGCGTTTACGGCCAGTTCGCCAACTCCGACACCGGCCACGGCTGGCACGACGCGCTGACCGAGGTGTCGAAGGCGATGATCGAGGCGCATGAAGCCGTGCTCGATCATCCCGGCGACGTCGAGCAGGCGACCGACTTCGTGCGCAACCGCATCGAGGGTGCGCGCAACTGCCTGATCGACCTGCAGCGGCTGTGCTCCTACGGGCACTTCCAGCTCTCCGAGCACATGCTGCAGATCCGCGAGCTGCTTTCCGGTCTCGGCGAGGCGCATTCGGCCTATGTCACCGTGCTGATGCTCCAGCGCGCCGGCGTGAACGCGCGCAACGTCGACCTCTCGGGCTGGCGTGACGACGGGCATTACACGCTCGAAGAGCGCATCACCAAGGCGATGGAGGGGGTCGACCCCACCGCCGAGATGCCCATCGTCACCGGCTATGCGCAATGCACCGAGGGTCTGATGCGCGAGTTCGACCGCGGCTACTCCGAGGTGACCTTCTCCAAGCTGGCGGCCCTGACGTCGGCCCGCGAGGCGATCATCCACAAGGAGTTCCACCTCAGTTCGGCCGACCCCAAGCTGGTGGGCGCGGAAAACGTCCGCAAGCTGGGCCGCACGAACTACGACGTGGCCGACCAGCTGTCGAACATGGGGATGGAGGCGATCCACCCCAAGGCCGCCAAGACGCTGCGCCAGGCGCAGGTGCCGCTGCGCGTCACCAATGCCTTCGAGCCGGGCGATCCGGGCACGCTGATCGACGATCAGCCGGCCGAGACCCCGGCGGTGGAGATCGTCACAGGTCTCGACATCGTGGCGCTCGAGGTCTTCGAGCAGGACATGGTCGGGGTGAAGGGTTACGACGCCGCAATCCTCGACGTGCTCACCCGCCACGACGTCCGCATCGTCTCGAAGGTGTCGAACGCCAACACGATCACCCACTACCTGGACAGCTCGCTCAAGACGATGCGCCGGGTGGAGGACGATCTTGCCAAGCTTTACCCGCAGGCCAAGATCAGCTCCCGCACGCTGTCGATGGCCTCGGTCATCGGCCGGGATCTCAGCACCCTCTGCGTGCTGACCCGCGGCCTGCAGGCCATCGCGGAAGCGGGCTACGAGTCGATCGGCGCAACGCAGGGTCCGCGCAACGTGGACGTGCAGTTCATCCTCGAGCGCAACGACCTCGAGCCGGTGATCGCCGCCCTGCACGGCGCGCTCGTGACACCGCAGGCGAAAGAGAAGCTCAAGCAAGCGGCCTGAGCCTGCGCGGTCCGACAGGGACTTCGACCAACTGGGGCGGCCTTTCGGGCCGCCCTTTTTCATCGCCCCCTCCCCCGCACGCCACCTCTTTCCGAAGAGAGGTGCAAAGGCCTTCGAAGGCTTTTGCGCCCGGCCCCGCACCACCGTCACACGGTCGTCAGATACCGCGGGCAACAGGGGGGCATTGTTCTTGCCCGCCTTGCGCTATATTGGCACGGTTTCCCGTGTTCGCTGTCCGGAGGTGACCACCGATGCAGACGCCCTACTACCTGATCGACAAATCGCGGCTCCTGCCCAATCTCGAGAAGATCGCCCACCTGCGCGAGACCTCCGGCGCCAAGGCGCTGCTGGCGCTCAAGTGTTTCGCCACCTGGTCGGTCTTCGACATGATGAGCGAGTACATGGATGGCACCACCTCCTCCTCGCTCTTCGAGGTGAAGCTTGGCCGGGAAAAATTCCCGGGTGAGACCCATGCCTATTCCGTCGCCTGGGCCGACCACGAGATCGACGAGGTGCTGGCGAGTTCGGACAAGGTGATCTTCAACACCGCCGCGCAGCTCACCCGTTTCGAAGAGGTCAGCCGCGGTCACACCCGCGGCCTGCGCGTCAACCCGGGCGTCTCGACCTCGGGCTTCGATCTGGCCGACCCCGCCCGCCCCTTCTCGCGCCTCGGCGAGCATGATCCCAAGGACATCGAGCCGGTGCTCGAGCAGGTCAGCGGCTTCATGTTCCACAACAACTGCGAGAACGACGACTTCGAGCGCTTCGACAATATGCTCGGCTCCATCGAGCAGCGCTTCGGCCACCTGATCCGCCAGATGAAATGGATCAGCCTCGGTGGCGGCATCCATTTCACCGGCGAGGGCTACCCGCTCGACCGCCTCGCCGAGCGTCTGAAGCGTTTTGCTGGCGAAAACGAGGTGCAGGTCTATCTTGAGCCGGGAGAGGCGACGATCACGAACTCGACCACGCTGGAGGTGACGGTGCTCGACACGCTCTTCAACGGCAAGAACCTCGCGATCGTCGACAGCTCGATCGAGGCGCATATGCTCGACCTGCTGATCTACCGCGAGAGCGCCAAGATGAACGAGAGCGGCGACGAGCCCTGGATGATCTGCGGCAAGTCCTGCCTGGCGGGCGATATCTTCGGCGAGTTCAACTTCCCCAAGGCGCTGCAAGCCGGTGACCGGCTCTCGATCCAGGACGCCGCCGGTTACACGATGGTCAAGAAGAACTGGTTCAACGGGGTGCAGATGCCCTCGATTGCCATCCGCGAACTCGACGGCAGCGAACGGCTGGTGCGCGACTTCACCTACGACGATTTCAGCGCCGCGCTCTCCTGAGCGCGCGCAAACCAAGACGGACAAAGACGGAGGTCCAGTGAGTTGAAAAAAGACGTTCTCATCATCGGCGCAGGTGGCGTCGCTCAGGTCGTGGCGCATAAATGCGCTCAGAACAACGATGTGCTCGGCGAGATCCATATCGCCAGCCGGACGCTTTCCAAGTGCGAAGCGATCCTTGAGTCGGTCCGTGAAAAGGGCGCGATGAAGGTAGAGGGCGTCCTCAAGGCTCACCAGGTCGACGCGATGGACACGGCCGCCGTGGCGCAGCTGATCCGCGATACCGGCGCGCAGATCGTGATCAACGTGGGCTCGGCCTTCGTCAACATGTACGTGCTCGACGCCTGCATCGAGACCGGCGCCGCCTATATCGACACCGCGATCCACGAGGATCCGGCGAAGATCTGCGAGACCCCGCCGTGGTACGCCAACTACGAGTGGAAGAAGCGCGACCTCTGCGCCGAGAAGGGCGTCACCGCGATCCTCGGCGCCGGGTTCGATCCGGGTGTGGTCAACGCCTTCGCCCGTTTCGCCATCGACCAGATGGACGAGGTGAAGAGCATCGACATCGTCGACATCAACGCCGGCTCGCACGGCAAGTATTTCGCCACGAACTTCGACCCGGAGATCAACTTCCGCGAGTTCACCGGCACCGTCTACTACTGGGAAGACCAGCAGTGGAAGGAAACCTCGATGTTCGCCTCGGGCCGCGACTGGGACCTGCCCGTCGTCGGCACCCAACGCGCCTATCAGTCGGGCCACGACGAGGTGCACTCGCTCTCGGCCAACTACCCGCAGGCGGACGTGCGCTTCTGGATGGGCTTCGGCGAGCATTACATCAACGTCTTCACCGTGCTGCAATCGCTCGGCCTGCTCTCCGAGCAGCCGGTGAAGACCGCCGAGGGCCTCGAAGTGGTGCCGCTGAAAGTGGTGAAGGCCGTGCTGCCCGACCCCTCCTCGCTGGCGCCCGAGTATACCGGCAAGACCTGCATCGGCGATCTGGTGAAGGGCACGAAGGACGGCGAAGAGGTCGAGATGTTCGTCTACAACGTCGCCGACCACAAGGACGCCTACACCGAGGTGGGCAGCCAGGGCATCTCCTACACCGCCGGCGTGCCGCCGGTCGCCGCCGCGATGCTGGTGGCCTCGGGTGAATGGGACGCGAAGACCATGAAGAACGTCGAAGAGCTCGATCCCAAGCCGTTCTTCACCATCCTCGACGACATCGGCCTGCCGACCCGCGTCAAGGACGCCAAGGGCGACCGCCCCTGGAACGCGTGACCCTGAGCCACATACTCGGCGCATGAGCCGCGGCACGAGGGCCGGAAGCATCCGCTTCCGGCCCGTTTCGCGTGGCCGACGCGTAAGACCAATGGCCTTGCCCCCATGATCGGGCGCGACTTGCAAGTTTCCGTCTGGCTTGCCGTTCCTGCCTGCAGGAAATGCTCTCAGGACCAGCAAGTTAATTCGACTGCATAAACGATGTTCCAAAGGCGTGTGCCGCACTCATCGAGCCCGAAAGGCGCGACACAACCCCGCGGCTCCACGTCGAGGCATAGAACCCCTCCGGCCCCGAGGCGCTCATGGAAAAAGGCCCCGCGCATCTGCGCAAGGCCATCCTTGGCTGACAAGCGACGCGCAGGCCCGGGTCCCCATCGGGCCGGCAGCGTCTAGAGACTCGCCTTCATCTCCGTCTCGCTTTCGCTGTCCTGCGCCGGGAAGGTGCCGTCCTTGGCCTGCAGGATCGTCGGCAGCGTCGCCGCGGCCACCACGCCGCCGGAAAGCAGCAGGGCCACACCGAGGACCGTCCATGTCGGTACCCGGTTGGCCATCTGGGTTGGCTGATAGCAGCTTCCGCATTCATGCGCTCCGAAGCGGAGGCGGTGGTTGCAGTACCTGCACCTGAAATAGCGATGTGCCCTCTTGGACATGATCACTCCCCCTAAAAATATATATTTGAATTCGAGGACGCGATGATCGCGCGTCGTAAAACCTAAACGATTCTCCCAGCAGGATACGCGAAGCCCGCGATTCCGTGGAGAGGAAAGTTTGTCGGTCCGGCGGACCGTCCATATTGCAAATGCGAGCCGCTCGGAATTTCCCGCCGCAGCCCGGCACCAAGCACATCACGCCAGCCAAAGGGCCGGATCGCGCCATAAAGACCTGGCGCTTCCGACGGCTCACCCTCGTCTTGGGGCGCCACGCAAACGCAGCTGTCAAATGGAGGCCGGCCCACCGCGGGGCCCGCTCAAGTTTCCTAAGACCTCAAGGCAGCAACCCTGCCCCGCGTCCGATCAGTAGCCGGTCCGGTTGAACATGGCCGTGACGGTCTTCACCATCAGCTTGATGTCGGTGCCGCAGGACATCGCCTTCTGGTACTCGATGTCCATTGCCACCCGTTCGTCATAGGTCACGTCGTTGCGCCCGGAGACCTGCCAGAGCCCGGTAATGCCAGGTTTCATCGCCAGATAGGCCGCTTGATGCTTGCCGTATTTCTCCAGCTCGGCGACCACGATCGGACGTGGGCCGACGAAACTCATCTCCCCGGTGATCACGTTCCAGATTTGCGGCAGCTCGTCGAGGCTTGTCTGCCGCAGGAACCTGCCGATCGCGGTGATCCGCGGGTCATTGGTCAGCTTGTGGTCGCGCGCCCATTCCGCGGCGGCCTCGGCGTCGCTCGAGAGCAGCGCCTGCAGGCGCGCTTCCGCGTCGGGCACCATGGTCCGGATCTTCCAGCAGCGGAACGCCCGACCGTCCTTGCCGACCCGCTTGTGGCCGAAAAAGCCCGCCGCCCCGTCCGAACGGACGATCATCCAAAGCACGGCGATGACCGGCAGCAGCAACGGCAGCAACATGGCCGCCACGACTAGATCAAAGCACCTCTTAAAGACGCTGGCATAGGCCCCGTCACTGAAACGACGCAGGCCTGCCCGAGAGGAAAAAGCAGCATTCGCGTTTTCATCGCTGGCTCTGAAATCAATCGATCTCATTTACGAATTCCTCCAAACAAAATGGCAAAGCGATTGGTGGCGCCAGGCGAAACCTTGGTCACGTGTAAACACTGGTACATATCTGGTCGGTCATTCTCGAAGCTGAAAACGCAGCTCTAACAAACTTGTAGACACATGAATTTTGATACACGTGCTGCTATGCAGCATCAAGACTGGCTTCCGCGACGATTTCGTAACGAATTTCAGGCGCGAACCGCGCTCCGACGCAGGTTAGCGAACCTTTCACGAAAATTAAGATTGTAATAACAGAGCCTTGAGCGCGCCCGCCCGGAAATCGCCCTGGCCGCATGGCAAGACGAGAATATTTCCGTTGCAAACATTGCGATTTCTTTATTTGTCGCAAAGCATGCCAATTCATGTGGCGCTGCCCAGATTTTTAGCACACTCAGAAGTTGAGTTCCGTCCCGAACTACAAGAATTTCGAATTTTCGGGAAATTTCGCTCGCAAAGCGCCCCCACTGGCCCGACTCATTCGCGCCCGGCGCCCCCGAAACCGTCGGGGTCCGGCGCAGATGGCACCAACCCTCGACAGTAGAAAGCAAAAATTCCCTGCCCGACCGATTGCTGGGAGTGTCACGACGGGCCACCACTGCCCCTCCGAGCGGGCGGAACCACGGGTTCCCGCACCCTGCCAGCGTCCCGCGCCGGATCACGCCGGTCACCGCTGGCGCGCAGCCCCGGCGCGCGCCGGCCCCGAAAAGTCGCGTCAGGTCGAGACGAACTCCACCTTGCCCGAACTCAGCAGCGCGGCGGTGAGCTTGCCCGTCGCATAGGCCCCGGTGTCGACCGGGATGCGGCCGGCGTTCGGACGCGCGCGGTCGGTGATCGTGTGCCCATGCACCACCCATGTGCCATCGCTGCGTGGCGTGGTCTCGAAGCCGGGCGCGCCCCAGATGAGGTCCTTCGAGCGCTGCGCCTCAAGCGGAACCGTCGGGTCGGCGCCGGCGTGGCAGATGAAGACATTGCCGGTGGTCCAGCTTAGCGGCAGCCCGCGCAGCCAGGCCTCGATGTCCGGCGTCATCGCCTCGCGCAAGCGGTCGCGCAGCTTGATCCACTCCGCCTCGGGCGCGGTATGCGACACCCCGGCCAGCTTGTAGCTCGCCAGCGTCTGCAGCCCGCCGTACTTGAACCAGCGCGCCCCGGCGCTGGCCGGATCGTCGAGGAAGTCGATCATCATCTGATCGTGGTTGCCACGCAGGCAGATCACCTGGTCGGCCCCGAGCCGTGCCTGCATCTGCATGAGGCGGCGCAGCACCGCGGCGCTCTCGTCGCCGCGGTCGACGTAATCGCCGACCAGCACCAGCTTGGTCTCGGGCGTCGAGCGCCCCTCGATGCGGCCCAGCAGCTTGGCGAGCAAGGCATCACAGCCGTGGACGTCACCAATAACAATGCACCTGTCGTCGGGGCGGAACGGAGCGTCAAACACCGGCGCGGCCGGCTTACGTCGTTTAAAGAGGAACTTCATGCGGGGTCAGGTAAATACAAAATGTCTTCGAGCCAAGGCGAGACGCAGCGTCTGACACAAGGTCGACCAGCTCCAGCCGGCGGGTGAAGGTCATCCGCGCGCGCCTCCCCCCAGCGCGCGCGGCACGGGTCAGGCGTACAGCTCGGTCGCCGTGATCGAATAGGCGAAGCTGCCCGGATCGAGCTCGTCCTGCTCGACGCCGTCGATCTCCGCCTGCGGGTACATCAGGAAGCCCACCTCGTCGCGCGCCGAACCCGGCAGTGCCACGTCATGCGCGAAGTTGAAGCCGATCCAGTTGCCTTCCCAGGAGCCGAAGAGCGCCGAGCGCACCGCCCGCACCTTGGGATCGTCGAGCGCGAGGTTCTTCGGCGGCTCCTCGAGCATCACCTTGCGCACGTCCGCCGGGTCGACCGCGACCCAGCCATAGTCCGACAGGAAGACCTCGGCGCGGCAGTGCTGCGCCTTGCTGACATCCGACGAACCCGCGCCGAGGCTCTTGTAGCCGAAGGCCGAGGGCGCCACGCGCAGACCGTAGACATCGCGCGCCGGCAGGCCGGCGGCCCGCGCCAGCCCGACGTAGAGCGCATTGAGGTCGGCGCATTTGCCGGTCAGGTCGCCCATCTCCAGCATCGAGGCGACATCGCCGATGCCGCAGCCGCGGGTCTCGGGGTTGCGCTCGGTGCTCTCGACCACCCACTCGTAGATCGCCCGCGCCTTCTCGAGGTCGGCGCCCATCTCTTCGGTGATCATGTCGGCGGTCGCCTTGACGATGCCGTCGGTCGGAATCAGCCGCGTCGGCGCGGTGTAGAGCGCCCGGTCGGCGTCCGACAGCGTGGCCCCCTGCCCCGGCTCCGTCAGGTCGACGGCGCGGTCGCGGGTCGAAACCTCGGCGGCCACCTCCAGCTCGGCGCTCTCCTGCCCGCCGTTCCACACCGCGTGGACGAACTGCGCGCCGCTCTCGGCGTCGGTCACCAGCTCGGCGCTGTCGGCATTGCCGGAGAACCGCGGAGCCTCGGCCTGCATCCAGCCCGCCTCGTTGACCGAGGGCACCGGGATCCAGGCCTGCACCGGCTTGCCGCCCGCCGGCACCGCGACCCGCGTGGTGACCTCGAAGCGGCGCCATTCGGCCGGCGTCGGGGTAAAGGCGGCCCGCGCGCCGCGCGGCAGCAGCGGCGCCAGCGCAAGCGCGGCGCCCGCGGTGATGAAGTGTCTGCGATCCAGGGTCATCGAGTGTCTCCTTGCCATGGGGATCCGCCCTCCCATTGTTGCCGCCGCTGATACCCCGGCTGCCCCCGGTTCTCAAGAAGCAAGCCAAGACATTCGCCGCCCGCGGCCCTCGATCCCGCGCGCGCCCCTGTCGCCGAGGGCAGAGATCCGCAAAGCACGAAAAATTTGACGCTCCGCCGTTCTCCCGACGTCATTTGCAGTTTATCTGGAGCCATGGATGTTGTTCTCGTCACCGCGGTCATCGCGTCGCTCTTTCTCGTCATCGCCGCGGCCGAGCCGCTGGCGGCCCGGCTCCGTCTGCCCTACAGCGCCATCCTCGCGCTTCTCGGCACCTTCATCGGCGCGGCAGCGATCTTCTTTCTGCGCACCGACATCACCGATGCGCTCAATCCCGTGGCCGCGGCGATCATCAATTTCCCCATAAAATCCAACGTCTTCCTCTACGTCTTCCTGCCGACGCTGCTGTTCCAGGCAACGCTCGGCATGAACCTGAGGCGGATGCTCGACGACTGGGTGCCGATCCTCGTGCTGGCGATCGTCGCGGTGGTCGCCGCCACGCTCTTCGTCGGCCTCGCGCTGTCCTGGACCAGTTCGCTGCCGATCATGGCCTGCTTCCTCGTCGGCGCCATCGTCTCGACCACCGACCCCTCGGCGGTGGTCGGCATCTTCCGCTCGATCGCCGCGCCGCGCCGGCTGGTGCGCATCATCGAGGGCGAGAGCCTGCTCAACGACGCCGCCGCCATCGCGCTCTTCGGCCTGTTTATGGGCTTCGTGATGGAGGGCGTGCCCAACCCCACGCCGCTCGGCGCGCTCGCGCAGTTTCCCATGCTGCTCGGCGGCGGCGCGCTGGCCGGCTGGCTGGTGGCGCAGGGGGCGATCGGCGCCATGGCGCTGCTCGAGCGCTACGAGAAGGCGCAGCTCTCGGTCTCCATCGCCCTGCCCTATCTCGCCTACATCGGCTCCGAGCAGGTCTTCGGCGCCTCGGGGGTGATCGCCGTGGTGGTCTCGGGACTCACGCTCAACCTCGTCGGCCCCGGGAAGATCCCGCCCACCGCCTGGGCCAACCTCAAGGACGTCTGGGACATCCTCGCGCATTGGGCCGGGGCGCTGATCTTCATCCTCGCCGCGCTTCTGATCCCGCGGCTGCTCGAGGACGTGCATTTCGGCGACTTCCTCCTGATCCTCGTGGTGGTCGCCGCCGCCATCGCCGCGCGCGGTGCCATCCTCTCCGGCCTGCTGCCGATCCTGCGCCTGCTGCGGCTCTCGCCGAAGATCGAGCGCCCCTACCGCATCGCCATCCTCTGGGGCGGCCTGCGCGGCGCGCTGACCCTCGCGCTGGCGCTGGCGGTCACCGAGAGCTTCCGCGTGCCGATCGAGGTCAAGCGCCTCGTCGGCATCCTCGCCACCGGCTTCACCCTCTGGACGCTGCTGGTGCAGGGCACCACCCTCACCTGGGTGATCCGCAAACTCGGCCTCGACAAGCTCGCCCCGCTCGACCAGGCGCTCTCCAACCAGGTGGTCGCCGTGGCGCTGCAGACCGTGCGCGAGCAGGTCTCGACCACCACCGACACCTACGGGCTCGACCGCGAGATCGTCCGCTCCGAGGCCAAGCGCTTCGGCAAGCGGCTCGACACCGCGGTGAAGGCCGCCGAGGAAGGCGACGAGATCCTCGACCGCGACCGCGTCACCCTCGGGCTCATCGCCCTGGCCGGCGCCGAGCGCGACGCCACCACCGCGCGGATCCGCGAGCGCACCCTGTCGCTGCGCCTCGCACAGCGCGCCCTGTCGGACTGCGACCGGCTGATCGAAGGCGCGCGCAGCGACGGCCGCACCGGCTACCAGCGCGCCGCCCGCGCAAGCCTCGGCTACGGCCCGACCTTCCGCGCCGCGCTGCTCGCCCACAACCGGCTGCATGTCTCCGGCCCGCTCGGGCGCATGACCGCCGACCGCTTCGACCTGCTGCTCTCGCAGCGGCAGATCCTGCGCGACCTCGAAGGCTTCATCGACGGCCGCATCCGCCGCATCCACGGCCGCCGCGTCGCCGAGCTGCTGCGAGAGCTGCTCTCGCGCCGCCGCGAGGCCGCCGAGACCGCGCTCGAGGGTCTGCGTCTGCAATATCCCGGCTACGCCGAGAAGCTCGAACGCCGCTTCATCCGCCGCACCGCGCTGCGGCTCGAAGAGGGCGAATACGACACCATGTACGACGACGGTCTGATCGGAGCCGAGCTCTACACCGCCCTCAAGCAGGATCTGTCCCGCCGCCGCGCCATGGCCGAAGAGCGACCGCCCCTTGATCTCTCTGTGCAGCGCGCCCAGCTCGTTCGGCAGTTCCCGCTCTTCGCCGATCTCGAGGAAAAGGAAATCCGCCCCCTCGCCCGCGCCCTGCGCACCCGCTACGCCGCGCCGGGCGACATCATCATCCGCCGCGACAGCACCGCGCGCTCGGTCTGGTTCATCGCCTCCGGCGCGGTCGAACAGCAGGTCGGCGGACAGAGCTTCCGTCTCGGCCGTGGCGAAATGTGCGGCCAGCTTGCGCTGCTCATGCCCAAGCGCCGCCGCTCCGAGGTCCGCGCCATCGCCCCCTCGACCCTGCTGCGCCTCGACGAGAGCCGCTTCAAACGCCTGCTGAAACGCTCCCGGAAGCTGCGCGAGGCGGTGCGCCAGAGCGCCAAGCGCCGGGGATTGGACGTGTCGGAGATCCTCGGAGAGGAAAAGGAAGCGTCGGAAGCGTAACGCCTGCGCGAACCAGGCCCTGGGCCGCCGGGAAACCGAAAAACGGCGCGACTTTTCCCCAAGTCGCGCCGTTTCGTCTGTTTAATTATTGATAGATAACGATTTTATCTGTCTGGCGCGTCCAGAAGCCGTTCCAGCTCCAGCATCGCCGCCTCCATCAGCTCGCGCCCGACCTGCTTGCCGCGAACCCGGATCACCCAGCCCTGCGCATCCTCGCCAAGCTGAACCGTCAGCCCCGAGGCCAGCGCCTTGGCCGGCGCCGCGGCCTTTTTCGGGCGCCCACCCTTCTTCGGATCCGCCTTCAGCTCGACCCCGTCGAGCGCCGCGGCGATCAGCTCGGCTTCCTCGGCGGCCGTCTCCGGCACACGCTCGGCCAGCGCTTCGCGCAAGCGCACCTCGGCGCCGTCGCGCAGTGCCGCGGCTATGCGCAGCCCGTCCTTCTCCTTCAGCAGATCGGGGAAGGTCAGCATATCGCCCAGCTCCTCGAAGATCAGCGCGAACGACCTGATCTTCGAGCGCTTCGCCTTGGATGCCAGCGGGAACAGCGCGTTCACCGCCTCCTCGGCATTCACGAAGGCCCCCTGCTGCGCCGCGATCACCGCGATGCGCCCGCGCTCGTAATGGCTCAACGAGGCGCGGATCTCGTTCTCCTCGATCATCGCGGCAAAGGTGCCGCCCATGGCCTCGGGATCGCGGAGCACCGCCTTAATCTTTTGGTAACGACTGTCCTTGGTCAGCGCGTAGAGATCGCGGAAGGCTTTCAGCCGCCGGTAGCCCGACAGCAGACCGTAGCTGAACCCCTGCCCGTCTCCCGGCGTCGGAAACACCTCCACCGGCAGCCGTAGCCCGCCCTTGGCGATCGAGGCCTTCAGCTCCTCCATCTCCTCGGCGTCCAGCACCACCCGGTCGCGCACCAGCGCATCGGCGTTGATGTCGTCGATGGCCAGCTCGAGCATCACCAGCCCGCGCCCCTCGGCGTCGCGCAGCCGCTCGGCATCGGACTTGTCCTTCGCCGCCTCCGCCCGCTGCTCCGCCGGCCGCGGGTCATGCAGCGTCGCCGCCTCCGCCGCCACCTGCGCAATCGGCGCCGACATCAGCCCGCGCGAGGAACTCTCGCGGTGGAACTCCTCCTCGTAGCGGCTCAGGTCCTCCGCCGAGGGCGCCTCAAGCTTGCGTCTCTTTGCCATCAGACGGCCTCCCTCTCAGCCTGCTCCATCTGCGCATCGCGCCACCATGTCCCGAGGATCACCTCCTTCACCTCGGCCCAGGTCCGGTCGAAGGTCTCGCGCCCCCGCACGTAGGTGTCGCGGTTGAAGTCGCGGTAATCGGTCTCGTAGATGCCCGAGACCTGCTCCCCTGCCTGCCCGACCATCGCCGTCAGCTCCTGCCGATAGGTGGTCATGAAGTCCCCGAAATAGGCCTGGATGACATTCGCCAGATCGGTCTGCTGCGCCGCGTCGAAGCGCGTCACCAACGCCCGCACCGCGTCCCACTCGAACCGCATCTCCGGCAAGCCGTCGGCCCGCCGCACCCGGTTCTCCCCCTCTTCGATCGAGGCGAAGGTCGAGTAGATCATGTCGAAGAACCGCCCCGTCGAGTCGAACTCGAGGAAGGACGCCCCCAGCGGCACCAGCAGGATGTCCGCCGCCGACAGCGCGTTGATCGTCAGGTAGCCGAGCGCCGGCGGGGTATCGAGCAGGATGATGTCATACTCGTCGAGCATCCCGCCCTCTTCCAGCGCATTGGTCAGCGCGTCCCAGAGCGGCCAGCTCAGCATCTGCATCCGCCAGACCGGCACCTGGAACTCGGCCCAGTAGAGGTTGAGCTGCGCACCGATGAGATCGATGTTCGGCCAGTGCGTCTTCTGCACGAGGTTTCGCGGCGAAACCTCCAGCGCGGCGGTCAGGGTTTCGTCGAACTGGAAGGGTTGCTGCGCCGAGGCCTCGCGCACCTTGTTCTCCTGCTGCAGGTGCAGGGCGTAGTCACGGGCGAGCATCGGGAAGACTGTCTGCCATTCGTCCTCGACCTGGCCGCCCATGATCGAGGTCATCGAGCCCTGGCTGTCGAGGTCGATCACCAGCACCTTGTAGCCGTCGAGCGCGGCGGACATGGCCAGATGCGCGCAGGTCGAGGTCTTGCCGACGCCGCCCTTGAAGTTGGCCACCGCGACGACCTTGGCCGGCAGACCCTCGGGACGCCAGGCGCGGTACTCGCGGTCCTTGGCGCCTTCCTCGGCGAAATGGTCGCGCAGGCGCAGCACCTCTTCGAGGGTGAACCACTTGGAGCCGCCTTCGCCTTCGCCCTGCGGCAGGTCGGGGTTCTGGCGCAGCACCCGGCGCAGGTGGGCCGGGTTGACCGGGATCAGGTAGCGGCAGACTTCCCAGGTCGAGAAGCGCCGCAACCGCTTGGCGCCGTCGGGCGCATAGCCGCGGCGGGCGAGATCGTCGCGGCCGCGCATGGCAAAGGACGCGGCCTTTGCGAAGCGTGCCGTGTCGATCGGATCGGCCAGCTTGGCCGCGGCCGCGGCCGGGTCGATATTGAAATAGGGGGGAAGGTCTGCCTTCGGCGGAGTGCCGGGTTTATGTGCCATGTCGCCTCACCATGTTCGCTGTTTGCCGCGATATCCTGAGAACTATGGCACATGCTGGGGGCAGAGTGGAAGCGTTCGAGCCTCTATCCCTCTCTAAATATGGAAGATACCACACGGACAGGCGGTTTGTTTGAGTTTCTTTGAGTCCTTTTAAGATCTTTAGGCCGAGAAAAATTCAATAAGTACGGGAGGATACGTCGGTTTGGGTGCCCGTACCCGGTTTATTGGGTGCCCCGATACGGGGCCAAAGGCACCCGTTTCCGGGATCAAGGGGTCCGATTCTCGGGGCAACCCAGGGTGATGTGCGCGTTAGAGCCTATTTTTGCCGGATTAGGGTCTCTGCGCAACGAATCGGACTCCGCGCGCGCAGGGCGGATGAGTCGGGATCCCGGAAATGGATACCTTTCTGGACGGCTCCGGATCCACAGGTGCCCGTTTGCGGGAGCGCCCCCGACGGGGGTTGAGGTGCCAGCGCACCTCTTGATAGCGGATACCTTTTCGCGGATCATGCAGGCAACCCGGCCGCAGCGACTCGCCCGTGCGAGCAGCCCGACAAGGCCGGGAGACATGAGGACCGGCAAGTTGGGGCGAGGCCCCGGGAAAGCGAGAGCAGAATGGACGATATTCCGCGTGACCGGCTGAGTGGCCCTTTGCGCCGCGGTGCGGTGAAGAAGCACGTGGCGGCGATCCACGTTTCGGGCAAGCTCACGCTGCTGCAGCGCAAGCTGTCGAACGTGCTGCTGCTCAATGCCTATGACACGCTCACCTCGCAGTCCCGCCACCAGATCGACGCGCGGACGCTGAGCCTGATGATCGGCTACAACTCGAACGACATGGAGACGCTAAAGCAATCCCTGCGCGGGCTCGCGGAGACCGTCGCCGAATGGGACATGCTTGACGAGAAGGGCCAGCAGGAATGGGGCGTCAGTTCGCTGCTCAGCTACGCCAAGCTCAAGGGAGGTGTCTGCGAATACGCCTACTCCCCGGCGCTGGCCGAGAAGCTGCACGACCCTAAGGTCTTTGCGCTGATCAATCTCAATATCCAGCGGCGCTTCACCTCGGGCCATGCGCTGGCGCTCTACGAGAACTGCTACCGCTTCGTGCGCACCGGCTCGACCGGCTGGTGGTCGCTCGACCTGTTCCGCCGGCTGATGGGCGTGGCGGACAGCCCCTATTACGAGGTCTACAAGCAGCTCAACGCCAAGATCATCAAACCCGCGGTGGCCGAGGTGAACAAGACCTCGAACATCCTCCTGACGCCGGAGACCCGGAAGATGGGCCGCACGGTGACGGAGATCCGCTTTCTGATCTCCGAGAACCCGCAGCTGGCGATCCTCGATCTCGACGATGGCGAGGGGCTGCGCAACTCCGAGCTCTACGGGCGGCTGCGCGACCTTGGCGTCTCGGACCGGCTGGCGCGGCAATGGCTGGCGGAACATGGCGAGAGCTATGTCGCCGAGAAGCTCGACTATGTCGAAGGCCAGGAAGGGGTGAAGAACACCGTCGGCTACCTGACCAAGGCGCTGCGCGAGGATTACGCGAAGGGCGAGCCGGCGAAGGCGCCGGAGGTTTCGCGGCGAAACCCTGCGAAACCGTCAACGCTGCGCGCGCGCCGTCTGGAACGTATCCGGGACCTCGCCGCGAGCCGCAAGCCGACCCAGAGGGATGCCGACAAGCTGCTTTTCATTGGCCGGCTGTCGGGCGCGGCGCGGGATGATTTCGAGCGGCACGGCTGGATGTCGGCGCTGAACGCCGAGGCCATCGCCGCCTTCTGGGAGGAGCTGTCGCCCGGCGCCTTCGACGGGCTCGCCGAAGACGCCGAGGCGGACTAGACGCTCAGCGCGCGCCGTGGGCGAGCCGCGTGGCCGAGGGATCTCGGCGCAGGGCGAGCATCGCGAGCGCGCCGATCACCGGGCCGGGCAGCAGCATCAGGAAGGCCCAGTGCCAGCCGCCGATCAGGTTGGCGAAGAGCGGCAGCAGCCAGATCGCCACGACGGTCAGGGCGAAGCCGATGCCGAGCTGCAGTGCCAGGGCGGTGCCGACGAAATGCGGTTCGGAAAGCTCGGTGACCGCGGCGGAGAACTGCGCGCTGTCGCCGATCACGCTGATGCCCCAGATCAGCGCCAGGGCGGCGAGCAACAGCGTCGGGCCCTCGAAGGCGACGCCGATGAGGGCGGCGCAGGCACCGGAGACGATCATCATTCCGGCGCAGGTCAGGCAGCGCCCGATGCGGTCCGACAGCCAGCCGCCGAGCAGGCAGCCGATGACGCCGCTGGCGACCACCACGAAGCTCAGCATCGAGGCGGTGCCGAAGGGGAAGGGCGAGAGGCCGCTTTCCTGCGCCGCCGTGGCGAAGGCGAGGAACCAGGCCCACATGGCGTAGAGCTCCCACATGTGGCCGAAGTAGCCGAGGTTGGCGAGCATCAGCGGGCGGTTGGTGAAGACCGCGAGCGACTGGCGCGGGTCGAAGGCGGCGCGGCCGAAGCCGTGCGGGCCCTCGCGCAAGGTGCCCGCGAACAGGATGGCCGAGGCGAGGGCGGCGGCGGAGGTACCCCAGACCACCGCCCGCCAGTCGATGCCCGAGGTCAGGGCGCGGATGAGGTGCGGCATAGAGGAGCCGAGGGTCAGCGCGCCGATCAGGAAGCCAAGGGCGAGGCCGCGGCCGCGCGAGAACCAGGTGGACATGAGCTTGAGCGCCGGCGGGTAGACGCCGGCCAGCGCGATGCCGGTGACGAAGCGGGCGAGGATCGCCGTGGTCGGTCCGGAGACCAGCAGCGCGGCATTGGCGAGTGCGGCGATCACCGCGGCGGCGGTCATCAGGCGCTTCATCGGCAGGATGTCGGGCAGGTTGACGAGGCTCGAGCCGACGGCGCCGACCACGAAGCCGAGCTGCACGGCGTTGGTCAGCCAGGCGGCCTGGCCGGGGCTGAGCTGCCAATGGGTGATCAGCTCGGGGATGATGGCGGTGGCGGAGAACCAGGTGCAGAGCACGCCGACGACGCCGATGCAGATCAGCGCCAGCATGGACCAGCGGCCCGGGGCAGGGGAGGGGAGGGCGGCGGTCTGGCGGCTCATGCGCGGCTCTTTCGTCTTGGTGGTCTTGAGGCGGCACTGTGCCGGAGCGGCGCGGCCTGCGCAATCGGGCGGAGCGGGCCGGCGGAGCAGGCGGGCGGCAGACAGCAGAAGGCCCCGAACCCTTGCGGGCCGGGGCCTTCTGCTGTCCGGGGTGGGGCGGCTCAGCGCCCGGTGCGGCCGAGCACGCTCTTGGCGGTGAGCAGCAGCAGGCGGCTGTCGGTGGCCAGCGACTGGTCGTTGAGATAGCGCACGTCCATCTCGACGCGCTCGGCGTAGGTGACGTCGTTGCGGCCCGAGACCTGCCAGAGCCCGGTGATCCCCGGCTTCATCAGCAGGTAGGCAGTGCGGTGGATGCCGTATTTGGTGATCTCGGCGCGGACGACCGGGCGGGGGCCGACGAAGCTCATCTCGCCGGTCAGCACGTTCCAGATCTGCGGCAGCTCGTCGAGGCTTGTCTCGCGCAGGAAGCGGCCGAGGCGGGTGATGCGCGGATCGTCGGTGAGCTTGTGGTCGCGCGCCCATTCGGCGCGGGCGGCGGGGTTGGCGGCGAGGTGCTGCTGCAGCTTCGCCTCGGCGTTGGGCACCATGGTGCGGATTTTCCAGCAGCGGAAGACCTTGCCGTTCTTGCCGATGCGGCGGTGGCCGAAGAAGCCCGGTCCGCCATCCATGCGGACCAGAGCCCAGAGCAGCGCGATGACCGGGGCGAGCAGCGGCAGCATGGCGAGGGCGAGGAGGAGGTCGCAGACCGGTTTCACGACGCTGCGATAGGGGCCCTGGGCCTTCTCGCGGTAGGCGCGGCGCTGGCTGCTGAAAATGCCAGAGTCGTCGCTGTAATATCCTGCATCAAACATCGATCAATCCCTCGAAACTCTTTACCCCTTGGCAGTCAAAGCGGATCCGATGCGCTGCAAACATATTTCGCGCAATTCGGATCGATATGTAACTTTGAGCCACATCCCCGGTCACGAATTAGTCATATTTTTGCTTGTTGATCGAGCGTTAACTAGGAGTCAACTGAAACATTAATGTTATATCCGAATGCACATCAATTCCGAGAATTCGGATAGGCGATTTCTCGCTATAGGCGTCCTGTCTGCTGGAATTGGGTGCGCAGAGGTTGACCTAGGGTTGGGTGCCGGGCGGGGAAGGAAGGCTCTGCGGCGATAGCCGCAGAGCGCTGTGCCGATGTCTCGCAGAGGGGCGCGCTCAGGGCGCGACTACGGGAATGTCGGCATCCGAAAGCGCGCCATGCAGCCGGGCGAAGGTCTCGGCGGCTTCCATGGCCTCGCGCTTGCCCTGGCTGAGGAGCTGATCGAGCGGCTCGGCGAGGTCGATGGCGGAGTCCACTTCGGGATCGCTGCCGCGGCGGTAGGCGCCGATGCGGATCAGTTCCTCCATGTCGGCATAGCGCGCGGCGGCGCGGCGGGCGGCCTTGTAGATCGCGTATTCGTCCGGGTGGTGGCAGTCGGGCAGCATCCGCGAGATCGAGCGCAGCAGATTCACCGCCGGGAAGCGGCCCTGTTCGGCGATCTTGCGGTCGAGCACGATGTGCCCGTCCATGATGCCGCGCACCGCGTCGGCGATCGGGTCTTCCATGTCGCCGCCGTCGACCAGCACCGTGTAGAGCGCGGTGATGTCGCCGCCGGTGCCCGAGCCGGGGCCGGCGCGCTCCATCATGCGCGGCAGCTCGGCGAAGGTGGTGGGCGGGTAGCCCTTGGCGGTGGGCGGTTCGCCCCCGGCAAGGCCGATCTCGCGCTGCGCCATGGCGAAGCGGGTCACGCTGTCGAGCAGCAGCAGCACCTGCTTGCCCTGGTCGCGGAAGTGCTCGGCGACGGCGGTGGCGGTCCAGGCGGCCTGGCGGCGCATCAGCGGCGGCTCGTCGCCGGTGGAGACGACGACCACCGAGCGCGCCATGCCTTCCTCGCCGAGATCCTCCTGCAGGAAGTCCTGCACCTCGCGGCCCCGCTCGCCGACGAGGCCGACAACGATCACATCGGCCTGCGCGCCGCGCGCCAGCATGGCCATCATCGTCGACTTGCCGACGCCGGAGCCGGCGAAGACCCCCATGCGCTGGCCCCGGCAGAGCGGGGTGAAGACGTCCATCACCTTGACCTTGGTGTTGAGCCGCTCGCCGACGCGGCGGCGCTCGAAGGCCGGCGGGGGCGCGGCGCGGACCTTGCGCGGGATGTCCCCCTCGGGCAGGCGGCCCTTGCCGTCGAGCGGCTGGCCAAGGGCGTTCACCACCCGGCCGATCCAGGCGTCGTCGGGGCGGACCTCGTTGGCGTTCTGGGTGACCTGCACCGGATCGCCGGTGCGCACGCCGTCCCAGCTGCCGAAGGGCAGGAGGCGGGTGCCGCTTTCGTCGATCCCCACGACCTCGGCAAGGACCGGGCCCTCGCGGCCCTGAACGAGGCAATGCGCGCCGATGCCGACCGCGCGCTCGAGCCCCGAGACCGTCAGGACCAGCCCGAGCGCGGATTTCACCTCGCCGGTTATGCTTGACCTTTCAATGGTCCGTGTAAGACTTGAAAGCTCCGAAAACGCGGTGTGCATGGTCACTATCCATTGATGTGTCCGTTTTATTCATGCTATCCTTGTTTCAACCAAAAGGGAACTCTTCATGAAACTTGATGGTATGTCCTTTTTCCAGCTGGCTTCCGAGCGCATGACGTGGCTCGGGGCGCGGCAGAGTGTGATTTCCGAGAACATCGCCAACGCGGATACGCCCAATTACAAGGCCCGCGAGGTGAACGACTTCGCGCAGGCGCTGGAAGGTTCGCGCGAGATGAGCGGCCTTTCGGTGACCGATGCGCAGCACATCCAGAGCGGCCACACCACGCCGGACGGCGTGCGAATCGAGCGGGACGAGACCGCCTGGGAGGCCAGCCTCGACGGCAATACCGTGTCGGTCGAGCAGCAGACCATCAAGGCCGCGGACGTGGCGGGCAATTACCGGCTGGCCGCCGAGCTGTATCGCAAGGGTCACAGCCTGCTGACCGTCGCGGTCACCGGCATTCGCTGAGGGAGCGCACCATGGATCCGTTGAAATCCGTTCTGAACGTCGCCGCGAGCGGCATGCGCGCCCAGGGCGAGCGTCTGAAGGTGGTGTCGGAAAACGTCGCCAACGCCAGCTCCACCGGCAATACCGAGGGCGGCGATCCCTACCGCCGCAAGGTGATCTCCTTCGAGGAGATGGTCGACCGGGAGACCGGCGCCTCGATGGTGGGTGTGTCGGATGTGACCCGCGACGACGCCGATTTCGAACTGCGTTTCGACCCGGCGCACCCGGCCGCCGACCAGGACGGCTTCGTGAAGGTGTCGAACGTGAAGACCATCCTCGAGCTGGCCAACATGCGCGAGGCCTCGCGCAGCTACCAGGCCAACCTGAACATGTTCGAGACCGGGCGCACCATGCGCACGCAGCTTCTCGACCTGCTGAAATAGGACTTTGACGTATGGCGGGCCCCTCCTCCTCGCTCCTTTCCCTGAATTCCGCCAGCGGCGCCTACCGCGCGTCGCGCGACATGGCGGCCGAGAAGATTCCGACCATCGCGCCGGACCAGGCCGAGCGGCCGAGCTTTGCCGAGATGGTCACCCAGGCCGGCGCCGAGACGGTGCAGACCATCCGCGAGGCCGAGGCGGTGGCGCAGAACGGGCTGCGTGGCGATGTCGACACGCAGCAGGTGGTGCTGGCGACGCTCGAGCTGGAAACCACGGTGAACACCGCGGTGGCGGTGCGCGACAAGCTGGTCGAGGCCTACCAGGAAATCATGCGCATGCCGGTCTGATCCGGCGAATGGGGGCGCGGTGACCGAAGCCGATACGCATACGATCCTGTCGGAGGCCTTCTTGACCGTGCTCTACGCGTCCGGCCCGATCATGGGGATCGCGCTGCTGGTCGGGCTGGTCATCGCCTTCTTCCAGGCGCTGACCCAGATCCAGGAGATGACGCTGACCTTCGTGCCGAAGATCGTGGCGATCTTCCTCGGACTGCTGGTCTTCACGCCGTTCATGTACGCCATGGTCAAGCGGCTGTCGGACACCGCCTTTGATCTGATCATCAGCGGGGGCTACTGATGCGCCGCGTTGCGATGATCTGGGGGATGCTCGCCGCGCTGCTGCTCGCGGGGCAGGGGGCGCGGGCGGACTGGAGCGATTTCTACCGGCCCGCGGCGCGGGCTACGGAGCCCGCGCCGGCGCGGCCGGTGCAGGGCACGCCGTCGGGCATCTGCATCCGCGAGATCCTGCGCGCGCAGCTGCGCCACCAAATCCCCGGCAACCTGCTTCTGGGCATCGGCCTGCAGGAAGCGGGCATGATGCACGAGGGCGAGCTGACGATCTGGCCCTGGACCGCCAATGCCGAGGGCGACGGGCGCTATTTCACCAGCCCCGAGACCGCCGCGAGCTGGGTGCGGGCGCGGCAGGGCGCCGGGGTGGCCTCGGTCGACGTGGGCTGCATGCAGGTGAACCTGCGCTGGCATCCCGATGCCTTCGTCTCGCTCGAGCATGGCTTCGATCCGGCGCGCAACGTCGACTACGCGGCGCGGCTGCTGGTGTCTCTCTACGAGCAGACCGGCGATTGGGTCGAGGCGGCGGGGCGCTACCACTCGGCGACGCCGGAGTACCAGCAGGCCTACCTCGGGCGGCTCAAGCAGAACGTCTCGATCGCCAATGACCGGCTGGATATCTTCCGCACGCTGGCGGCGGGGGCCGGGGGCGGGATCTCCGCGCCGGTCGCCATGGCCGCCGCCGAGCCGCTGCCCGAGGGGCATTTCTGGACCTCCTGGCTGACCACGCGCAGCGGCGCCGCCGACGAGGGCGCGCGCAGTCTCTATGGGCGCGAGGTGATGCAACCCGTGCTGCCCGCCTTCCGAAAGATGTTCTGATGTCGCTGACCGATCCCTTCACCGCGTCGCGCAAGCGCCCCAGCCTGAAGGCGCGGGGGCTGGCGAACCGCGACGTGGCCTTCGCCATCGGCGTGACGCTGATGCTCGGCGTGCTCTTCGTGCCGCTGCCGCCGGTGATCCTCGACCTCGGGCTGGCGGTGTCGCTGTCGGTCTCGGTGCTGATCCTGATGGTGGCGCTGTGGATCCCGAAGCCGCTGGACTTCAACTCCTTCCCGACGCTGCTGCTGGTGGTGACCATGCTGCGGCTGTCGCTCAATGTCGCCTCGACCCGGCTGATCCTGTCGGAAGGCCACACCGGCCCCAGCGCCGCGGGCGGGGTGATCGAGGGCTTCTCGCGCTTCATCGTCGGCGGCAACTTCATCATCGGCATCGTGATCTTTGCCATTCTCGTGGTCATCAACTTCGTGGTGATCACCAAGGGGTCGACCCGGATCGCCGAGGTCTCGGCCCGCTTCTCGCTGGACTCCATGCCGGGCAAGCAGATGGCGATCGACGCCGATCTCGGCGCCGGGCTGATCGACGAGGAGCAGGCGCGCGCCCGGCGCAAGGAGCTGGAGGACGAGAGCGGCTTCTTCGGGGCGATGGACGGTGCGTCGAAATTCGTGCGCGGCGACGCGGTTGCGGGGATCATCATCACGCTGATCAACGTCATCGGCGGCATCCTGATCGGCGTCGCGCAGCACGGGCTGTCGCTGTCCGAGGCGGCCAACTTCTACACCGTGCTGACCATCGGCGACGGGCTGGTGTCGCAGATCCCGGCGCTGGTGGTCTCGCTGGCGGCGGGCCTGCTGGTCACCAAGGGCGGCACCGAGGGCGCGGCCAACGAGGCGGTGCTGGGCCAGCTTTCGAAATTCCCCAAGGCGCTGTTCATGGCCGGGGCGCTGCTGTTTGCCATCGGGCTGCTGCCGGGCTTCCCGTCGCTGGTCTTTGCCGCGCTGGCGGGGCTGATGGTGTTCCTCGGGATCACCGTGCAGCGCAGCGCAGAGGAGGCCACGCAGACCGCCGCCCGCGAGGAGGTGCAGCGGCAGAAGGCCGAGGCGGCGCCCGCCGAGGACAGCATCAAGGAGACGCTGAAGCTCGACACGCTGCGGCTCGACCTGGGGCAGGCGCTGGTGCCGCTGATCTCCAGCCCCGACGCGGCGCTGGCGGGCAAGATCAAGAGCCTGCGCGGGCTGTTCGCCCGCGAGTTCGGTTTCGTGCTGCCGACGGTGCGGATCAAGGACGAGCCGATGCTGCCCTCGCAGAGCTACGCGCTGATGGTGCAGGGGGTCGAGGTGGCCCGCGGCGAGGTGCGCCCGACCGGCATGATGGTGGTCAACCCCGGCGAGTGCGGGCTGCGCGGCGAGAAGGGCAAGGATCCGACCTTCGGCCTTGATGCGCTCTGGGTCGATCCCGAGACCGCCAAGATCGCCGAGGGCATGGGACTGACCGTGGTCGACCCCGAAAGCGTGATCATCACCCATCTGACCGAGGTGGTGAAGGAACACCTGCCCGAGCTGATGACCTATGGCGCCACCCAGGAGCTGATCGAGGGGCTCGACCGCGAGTACCAGAAGCTGGCCAAGGACATTCCCGGCAACGCGCCGATGGTGCTGATCCAGCAGGTGCTGCAGGGGCTGCTGGCCGAGCGCGTTTCTGTGCGCAACCTGCCGCTGATCATCGAGGCCATCGCCGAGGCCAAGCGCAGCACGTCGAACGTCACGCAGATCACCGAGCAGGTGCGCCGCCGCCTCGCCAACCAGATTTGCAAGTCGATGATAGACGGCTCGGGCTTCATCTCGGTGATCACCATGGGCTCGGCCTGGGAGAAGGAGTTCCTCGAGGCGCTGCGGGTCAGCGGCGACGAGCGCAACTTCGTCATGTCGCCGCAGCGGGTGCAGGACTTCGTGTTGCAGGCCCGGCGCGAGATCCAGCAGTTCGCCGAGCGCGACGAATGGCCGGCGCTGCTGGTCAGCCCCGAGGTGCGCAGCTTCGTGCGCTCGATGCTCGAGCGGGTCAGCCCGATGACCACGGTGCTGTCGCACAACGAGATCCACCGCAAGGCGGCGCTGCGCACCGTCGCGACCATCGGCAAGTAGATGAACGTCTCGGCGCTGATCACCGTCGAATTCCTTGGGGTGGCGCTGGTCTTTGCCCGGATCGGCGGCATCCTGATGTTCATGCCCGGCCTCGGCGAGAGCCTTTTCCCGGTGCGCCACCGGCTGGCCATGGCGCTGGTGCTGTCGCTGGCGCTCTACCCGCTGGCGCCGCTCGGGCCGGTGGATTTCGACAATACCGCCGCCTTCTTCGGGATCCTCGCCATCGAGCTGACGCTCGGCGTGTGGATCGGGGTGAGCGCGCGCATCCTGCTCACCGGGCTGCAGTTCGCCGGCTACCAGATCGGCACGATCTCGGGGCTGGCCAACGCCTTCTCGCCGAGCCTCGGCTCCTTCGAGGGGGCCGATCTGATCTCGACCGCTCTTATGATGGCGGCGGTGGCGGTGATCTTCGCCACCGACCTGCACCACCTGATCATCGGCGCCATGGTGATGAGCTACGACGTCTTCCCGCCGGGGCGCATCATGACCGGCGATCTGGCGCAGCAGATCGTCCGGGCGGTGAGCGCGAGCTTCTACATGGGGCTGTCCATCGCCGCGCCCTTCTTCGTCATGGGGCTGCTGCTCAACCTTGCCATGGGCCTGACCGCGCGGATGATGCCGACGCTGCCGGTGTTCTTCGTTGCCGGGCCGGTGCTGATCTTCTCGGGGCTGCTGGTGCTGGTCATGGCCGCGCCGCTGATGCTGCGCGAGTTCGCCGCGCGTTTCGCCGAGTGGCTCGGCCTGCTGGTGTTCTGAGGAGCTGGGCATGGCCGACGACGAGGACAAGGACAGCAAGACCGAAGAGCCAACGGAGCGAAAGCTCCGAAAGGCGCGCGAGAAAGGCGATGTGCCGAGTTCCAAGGAGGTTGGCAATGTCACCGCCGTGCTCTCGCTCTTTGCGATCACCGCCTTTGTCATGCCGGGGGTCTCTGCGCCCTTTGCCGGCGTATTGCGCGGGGTCTTCGAGACCGCGGGGCAGGTCAGCATCGGCGAGGACGTGCAGGGCATCCGCGATCTCGGCGGGGTGACCTGGGGCATGCTGCGCGGGGTCGGCGCGCTGCTCGCGCCGCTGCTGGCGCTGATGCTGATCGGTGCGGTGGCCGGGGTGCTGCTGCAGGGCGACCTGGTGGTCGCCGCGGAGCGCATCAAGCCCAAGATGTCGAAGATCTCGCCGCTGTCTGGGTTCAAGAAGATCTACTCGCTGGCCGCGATGGTGGAGTTCGGCAAGAGCATGCTGAAGGTGCTGGTGGTCGGCGGGATTGGCCTGTGGATCACCTATCACGGGGTGCGCGAGCTGTGGCAGGTGCAGGGGGTGCTGCCCGAGATGGTGACCGAGTTCGCCCGCCGCACCGCCTCGCGCATGCTGCTGGTGGTGCTGGCGATCCTGCTGGTGATCGCCGTGGCGGACGTGCTGTGGAAGCGCTTCGACCACCGCCGCAAGCAGCGCATGTCGATGAAGGAAATCAAGGACGAGCACAAGGACACCGAGGGCGACCCGCAGATCCGCGGCAAGCGCATGCAGCTGCGCCGCGAGCGGGCGCGGCAGCGCATCGCCCAGGCGGTGCCGCGGGCGACGGTGGTGCTGACCAACCCGACCCACTACGCGGTGGCGTTGAAATACGAGAGCGGCGTCGACATGGCGCCGGTCTGCATCGCCAAGGGCGCCGACCTGATGGCCGCGCGGATCCGCCAGCTGGCGCGCGAGTCCGAGGTGCCGATCATCGAGAACCGGCCGCTGGCGCGGGCGCTGCACGACGTGGCCGAGGTCGACAAGCAGATCCCCATCGAGCACTGGGAGGCGGTGGCGGCGATCATCGGCTACGTCATGGACATGCAGCGCAACATCAAGCGGCCTTTGCCCGAGGGATCGAGCCTGCGCGAAGAGGACTAGGCTCGGCATCGCGCCGATCCGCCCGGCTTGGCGCTGGCCCGCGCACGCCGCCCGGGCGGCGTGGAATTTCCGGCAAATCCGCGCTAGGGCAGGGGCAGGCGGTGCGGCGATCCGATGCGGCACCGCGACTGTAGACCTTTGTATGCAGAACGGCTAAAGGGGGCCAGACCCCCAGGAAAGGCATCGCATCATGGCTGAGAACAACACTCCTGACATCGTTTACACCAAGGTCGACGAAGCGCCCGAGCTGGCCTCGGCCTCGCTGCTTCCGATCATCCGCAGCTTTGCCGCTGCCGCCGGTGTGTCGGTCGGCACCAAGGACATCTCGCTCGCGGGCCGCATCCTCGCGACCTTCCCCGAGGCGCTCACCGACGCGCAGCGCCAGTCGGACGACCTGGCCTGGCTCGGCGACTGGGTGAAGAAACCCGAGGCGAACGTCATCAAGCTGCCGAACATCTCGGCCTCGGTGCCGCAGCTTGTGGCCGCGATCAAGGAACTGCAGGGCCAGGGCTACGCGCTGCCCGACTACCCCTACGAGGCGACCACCGACGAAGAGAAGGCGGTTCAGGCCAAGTACGACGGCATCAAGGGTTCGGCCGTGAACCCGGTGCTGCGCGAGGGCAACTCGGACCGCCGCGCCGCCGCCGCGGTGAAGAAATTCGCCCAGTCGAACCCGCACCGCATGGGCGAGTGGAGCAAGGACAGCAAGACCCGCGTCGCCTCGATGGACGGCGGTGACTTCTTCTCGAACGAGGTGTCGGCGACCCTCGACAAGGCCGCGACCGCGAAGATCGTGCTGGAGACCGCCTCGGGCGAGACCGTGCTTAAAGAGGGTGTCTCCTATCCGGCGGGCACCGTGGTCGATGCCACCTACATGAGCGCGGCGAAGCTCGACGCCTTCCTGGAAGACGAGATCGCCAAGACCAAGGAAGAAGGCACGCTGTTCTCGCTGCACATGAAGGCGACGATGATGAAGGTCTCGGACCCGATCATCTTCGGCCACGCGGTGAAGGCCTGGCTGAAGCCGGTGTTCGACAAGTACGGCGACGCGCTGAAGGCGCTCGGCGTCAACCCGAACTCGGGCCTCGGCGACCTGCTGGAGCGGGTGAAGGACAACGCCGAGATCGTGGCCGCGATCGAAGAGGTGCGCGCCGCGCGCCCGCCGATGTACATGGTGAACTCGGACAAGGGCATCACCAACCTGCACGTGCCGTCGGACGTGATCATCGACGCCTCGATGCCCGCGCTGATCCGCGCCGGTGGCAAGGGCTGGGGTCCGGACGGCAAGGAAGCGGACACCAACTGCGTGATCCCCGACAACTCCTACGCGCCGGTCTATGACGCGTCGATCGAGTTCTTCAAGGCCAACGGCAAGCTGAACCCGGCCACCGCCGGCACCGTGCAGAACATCGGCCTGATGGCACAGAAGGCCGAGGAATACGGCTCGCACCCGACCACCTTCGAGATCGCCGAGGCGGGCACCGTCAAGATGATCCTCGACGATGGCACCGTGCTGCATTCGCATGCCGTCGAAGCGGGCGACATCTGGCGTTCGGCCTCGGCCCGCAAGGCGCCGATCGAGGACTGGGTGAACCTGGCCATCGACCGCCAGAAGGCGACCGGCTACCGCGCGATCTTCTGGCTCGACGCCAGCCGCGCCCACGATGCGCAGCTGATCGAGTTCGTGAAGCCGATCCTCGAGGCCAAGGGCGTCGCCGACAAGTTCGAGATCATGGCGCCGCGCGAAGCCACCATCGCCTCGCTCGAGACCATCACCAAGGGCGAGAACACCATCGCGATCACCGGCAACGTGCTGCGCGACTACCTGACCGACCTCTTCCCGATCCTCGAGCTGGCCACCTCGGCCAAGATGCTTTCGATCGTGAAGCTGATGAACGGCGGCGGTCTCTTCGAGACCGGTGCCGGCGGTTCGGCTCCGAAGCACGTGCAGCAGCTGGTGGAAGAGAACCACCTGCGCTGGGACTCGCTGGGCGAGTTCTGCGCGCTCGGCGAGAGCTTCAAGTTCCTTGCCGACCAGAAGGGCAACGAGAAGGCGCGGGTGCTGGGCGATGCGGTGGATGCCGCGACGCAAGGCATCCTCGACCACGACCGCTCGCCTTCGCGCAAGGTTGGCGAGCCCGACAACCGCGACAGCCACTACTGGTTCGCCCGCTACTGGGCCGAGGCCCTGGCGGCGCAGACCGGCGATGCCGAGCTGGCGGCGCATTTCGCGCCGATCGCCAAGGCGCTGGCCGAAGGCGAGGCGGCGATCGTCGGCGAGCTGGCGGCGGTGCAGGGCAAGCCGGCGGATCTGGGCGGCTACTACCATGGCGATGCGGAGAAGACCGCCGGCGTGATGCGCCCCTCGGCGACGCTGAACGGCATTCTCGGCTGAGACCACCTCGGCTGACGTGATCCGCGCCCCCGGCCCGCAAGGCCGGGGGCGTTTTGCGTTTTCGGGGCCGCCGTGTGTCAGATTGAAGCGGGCGGCTATACGAATGAACATTTGTCCACAAGGCGACACTTCGGCGGCGAGACTGTGTTTGCGCCGCCTTGGGCTCGCCACAGCCGAGTGTGGGTGTAAGAATTCCGCCCACTGCATGTAGTGGTGGATGAGCCTAGTTCATTTAAAAGTCTATAATTAACAGTATCTTAGCGATTTGGGTCGAGTCCGATTCCGGCTTGCGTAAGGTGATTCTCTCTTGCTTTCGCGGCAGCGTAAAATGCCTGATTGAGTCGTTCTCGCGGGGGTTGAAAATCATCCGTTCACAGATTGTGGAAAAGATGGGGCGGAACAACGGCTTGCGCGAAAAGCGCCCGGCATCGGCAAATTTCGACTCCCAACAGGCGAAATCACGCTAGTCTGAGTGTGCCTGATGTCGCTGCCATGACTGAGCAAATCGGAGTTTTCTCTCCTGATGGCAGCGCTACGCTCTCATTTCTAGGGCGGCGGTCTTCGTTCGGGTGACGGGGGGAAGGCTATTGTGCCGATGTTCCTTTGTTTTTTGTTTATCATGCTCGGCACCCGGGGAGAAATCTTCGGGTGTCTATTCTTTTGGGGCTCCGCGGCTCTTAGCGGAGGCCTGCGAGGGCATGGCCCTGGCTTGATCGGGGCAGGTGATAGATATACATTGTCAGCTGTATATCCGACCGTCAGGAGTCACCGATGCAGATCTCCAAATGGGGCAATTCCTTGGCCGTGCGCTTGCCCGCCGATCTCGTGCGCGAGCTCGGCCTGAAGGAGGGCGACCGCATCGAGCTGCACCCCGACGACCGCGGGCTGGCGGTGCGTCGCGCCGCGCGGCCCGAGGAGATCCTCGCCGGGCTGCGCCGCTTCCGCGGGCGGCTGCCCGAAGGGCCGCTGTCGCGCGACGAGGCCAACGCGCGCTGATCGCCGGTTCGCACCATGTCCCGTGCATTTCTCGACACCAACGTGATCCTCTACCTGCTGGGCGAGGGGCCGAAGGCCGACCGCGCCGAGGCGCTGCTGCTGCAGCGCGGGGTGATCAGCGTGCAGGTGCTGAACGAGGCGCTGGTGAACTGCCTGCGCAAGGCGAAGCTGAGCGCCGAGGAGGCCGGGGAGTTCCTTGCCGGGGTCCGGGCGCTCTGCGAGGTGGTGCCGTTGACCGAGCGGACCCATGACATCGGCCGCGCGCTCGGGCAGCGCTACGGCTTCTCGGTCTACGACTCGATGATCGTCGGCGCGGCGCTGGAGGCGGGCTGCGACACGCTGTGGTCCGAGGACATGCATCACGGGCTTCTGGTCGAGGGGCGGCTGCGGATCCTCAATCCGTTCCGGGGCTGAGCGGCGCGCGGACCGAGCCGCGCTCGACCAGCCGCACCGGCACCTCGTAGAGCATGGGCGCGGCCTCGGGGGGCAGGGCGATAGCCTCCATCGTGGCGCGGGTGAGATCCGCGAGCGACTGGCTGACGGTGGTCAGCGCATGCGAGGACCAGCCGGAGATCGGCGCGTCGTCGAACCCGATCACCGACAGGTCCTCCGGCACGCGCAGGCCGAGTTCGAAACGCGCGGTGTTGAGCACGCCGAGCGCGATCTCGTCGGTGACGCCGAAGATGCCGTCGAGCCCCGGTTCGCGCAGCAGGGAGCGGGCGGCCTCCACCCCGGTCTCGTAGCTGTTCGGCCCGTCGGCCCAGCGGGTCACCGGCATGCCGCGCAGGGACATCTCCGAGCAGAAGGCCTCGGCGCGCTCCAGCTTGGCCGAGGTGCGCGAGCCCGAGATCACCACCGCCACGTTGCGGCAGCCGGCCTGCGCCAGCCGCTCCGCCGCGAGCCGTCCGCCGCGGGCGTTGCCCGCGAGGATGAGATCGGCCCGCGCGCCCTCGGGCGGGCGCGGGCGGTTGATCAGCACCATGCGCGCGCCGTTCTGCGCGCAGAGCCGGATCAGCGTGTCGGGCACGGCGCCCGAAAGCAGCACCACCGTGCGCACCCGGTAGTCGAGCAGGCGCTTCAGGTCCTCGGCCACGCCGCAGGCGCTGTTCATCAGCAGGCATTGCAGGCGGCGGGCGTGCAGCGCCTTCGACAGCGCGTCGAGCTGGGCGGAGATATAGGGGTTGGAGAAATTGCCGCCGACCACGCCGACGAGGTCCGAGCGCTCCTGGTGCAGCGTGCGGGCGAGGCGGTTGACCCGGTAGCCGAGCTCCTCGGCGGCGGCGAGGATGCGGGCGCGGGCCTGCTCGGAGACCTGCGCGCCGGGGGTGAAGGCGCGCGACACCGCCGAACGCGAGACCCCTGCCAGCCGCGCCACGTCGGAGGCGGAGACGAAGCGGGCTTTCGGCGGGCCGAGCGGCGGGCGCGGCGGTTTCATCGGGCGCAGAGGCCCCGGTCCAGCACCTCGCGGCCGAGGGTGAGCATCGGTGGCAGCGGGTAGCTTTGCTCGAGACCGCGCAGGGCGCGGAGATGGGCGAGGGCTTCGTCAAAGGTCGGGAAGGCGCCGGGCCGCCGCAGGTGCAGCCAGAGCGCCAGCACGGTGACCGAGCGCGAGCGCCCGCCGCGGCAATGTACCAGCAGCCCGCCCTTGATATGCGCGGGGTAGTGCGGCTTGCCCTCGGTGTAGATCGCCGCGAGCCCGTCGATCAGCGTGACCGCCGCGGCCAGCGTCTCGGGGGCATTGCCCGCCCCGTCGAGCAGGCCGATCTGGTAGCGCCGGAGGTGGGTGCCGTCCGGGCGCAGGAGCGGGCCGGGAAAGATGTTCATCGCGAGGTTGAGGCTGGCGCCGATCCCCGCCCGTTGCAGGGTGGTCCCGTCCTCGGCAGCGGGCAGGTTGCCGAGCCAGAGCGCGTCGAGGCCGGGGCCGATCTCGGCGGTGACCCTCCAGAGCAGCGGCTGGTGGTCCTCGGCGGCCTCGGCTGCGGGGACGGCGTCGGGAAGATGGTGGCGGCTCATGGCTCAGACCTCGAGGCTGGTGCACTGCCGCAGGCGCGGGCCGAGCGCGGCGGTCAGGCGGGGGGCGGTGGTCAGGTCGACGAAGGCGGGCAGCACGCGCTCGGCGCGGGTGCTGGCGGCCACGGCGAGGATGTCAGTCAGCCGCGGGTGCACGTTCCAGCCCATCCAGCGGGCGTGGCCCCCGGCAATCATCGCATGCGCCGGGCTGCTGCGCGGCACGTGGCCGGAGAAGATGAAGCGGAAGCCCGGGCGCTCGCGCAGCGCGGCGGGCAGCCCGTGCTCGGCATTGGGTCCGTCGGCGACGATGACCTGCGCGGCGGTGGCGGTCTCTGGGGTGGCCCCGGGCGGGCGGCTGCCGGTGTGCCGTTCGGTCTCATCGGCGATATGAGGGCAGGCGTGGACGGTCAGCCCGGCGGCGCCGAGCGCCGCCACCATGTCCGGACCGCGCCCGTCCGCCGGGCAGGGCAGCACCGCGCCGCCGCGCGCTGCCTCGGTCAGGGCGGCGATCTGATAGGCGAGCGAGTCCTCGCGATCGCCGTAGGAGGCATCGGCCAGCACAGTGGCGCTGCGCGGAAAGGGATCGCAGCGCAGCAGCGGTGCCTCGGTGCTGAAGTCGCCGGTGTAGAGAAAGCCGCCGCGCAGCGTGGGAAAGCGCATCCAGATGCCGCCGGGCGCGTGGCCGGAACGGCCGGTTTCGAGCCGCACGCCCAGCACTTCGGCGGAGCCGCGGTCCGGCAGGCTTGCGAGGCGCGCAGGCCGCAGGGCAGGGGGGAGCTGGCGTTGCGTTTCCCGTGTCGCGTAGACCGGCGGGCCACCGATCTCGGCCAGCCGGTCGAGCGCGCCGACGTGGTCCACATGGGCGTGGCTCAGCAGCACGGCGTCGATGCGCCCCGCCTGCGAGAGGTCCGGGCGCTCGTCCACTTCCAGCCCGCCGCCCATGTCGAGCAGCAGCCTGCGGCCCTCGATCTCGAGCAGGAAGAGCGCGGCGCTCTTGCGGCCGAGGCCGCTGAGGGCGGTCAATCGCGCCATGGCAGCACCCCCTCGGGCAGGCGGCGGCCGACGAGCAGCGAGAGCCCCATGAGCGCCAGCACAAGCAGCACCATCAGGCAGCCGACCGCGGCTGCGAGGGTGGAGGAGCCGGCCTCTTCGAGGAAGATGATCATCGGGCCGATGGTGGTGGCGCGCGAGCTGACCAGCAGCACCGAGACCTGGATCTCGTTCACCGCCGTCATGAACACGAGGATCGCCGCGGCCATGGCCGAGGGGGCGAGGGCGGGCAGCACGATGTCGCGCAGCCGTGCGAAGACCCCGGCGCCGGCGAGCTGCGCGGCCTCGTCGAGGGCGCGGTCGATCTGCGCGTAGCCGCCGAGGATGGGCCGCAGTGCGAGGGCGAGGAAGTTCGACAGGTAGGCGGCGAGGATCACCCAGACCGTGCCGTAGAGCCCGGTGCCGAGGACGGGCAGGGGGCGCAGGAAGAACAGGATCATCGCGACGCCGATGATGATCCCGGGCAGCGCGTAGGCCAGCTCCGATGCGAGGCGCAGCAGCCGGGCGACCCAGCCGCGGCGCCAGCTCAGCACATAGCCGAGGGCGACCGCAGCCGGGATCAGCACCGCCACCGTCAGCAGCGTCAGCCAGAGCGAGGTGAGAAAGGCGCCGCGGAGGCCCTCGTGGTGGAAGAGCGCATTGGCGAAGTTCTCGAAGGTGAGCGTGTCCAGGGTCAGCGGCTGGCCGTAGCCCCGCACCAGCGCCGTGCCGAAGAGCGCCGAGAGCGGCAGCGCGAGGCAGAGCGCGAGGTAGAGCCAGGCGAGGGCCGTGACCGGCAGGCGCCAGCCGCCGAGCGCCATGCGCGGTGGGCGCTGCGCCGCATCGACGCGCTGGTCGCCGCGGCGTCCGAGCCAGGCGGTGAGGGTCATGCCGAGCACGGTCAGCAGGGCGAGCAGCAGCGCCAGCAGGGCCATGTCGTTCAGTGCCGAGGGGCCGTAGGCGTTGAGCCGCTGGTAGATCAGGGTGATCAGCGTCGGCACGCGGGCGGGGATGCCGAGCATCGCCTGGATGCCGAAGTTGCCGATCGAGGAGACGAAGGCCAGCGCGGCCCCGGCGAAGATGCCGCCGCGGATCAGCGGCAGGATGATGTCGCGGGTCACGGCGCCTGCATTGGCGCCATTGGCATGGGCGGCCTCGACCAGCGAGGCCGGGAGGCGCTGCAGCGAGGCGCGGACCGACAGGAAGACGAGCGGGGCATTGTAGAGCCCGAGCAGGAAGATGATCCCGCCCATGGAGTAGAGCGGATGGCGGGTTCCGGGCGGCAGCGACAGGCCGAGCGGGCCGAGGATCGGGCTGGCGGGCGAGAAGGCCTGCACCCAGGCCAGCGCGGTGACCTGCGGCGGGATCATCAGCGGCAGCACGAAGCCGAACACCCAGAGCGTGCGGCGGCGCATGTCGGTGAGCGCGGTCAGCAGCGCGGCCATCGTGCCGACCGCGGTGGCCAGAAGCGTCGCGGCGCAGGCGATCCAGAGGGTGTTGAGCGTTGCCTCCAGCACCCGGCGGCCGCCGAGGATCTCCGCGATGCGGGCGGCGTCGAAGCTGCCCTGCGGGAAGAGCGCGGCGTGCAGCAGCCGGGCGAGCGGCGCGATGGAAAGCAGCCCGACGAAGAGGATCAGCGCGAGCGTCAGCAGTCGCTCGCTGCCCAGGGCCCGGAGCAGTCGGCGCGCCCGGGGAGGGCGCGCCGCTTGGTCTTGCACGAGGGGCACGCGATCAGAGCCCGAAGAGCTCGCCGAAACGGGCGCGCACGGCCTCGTTTGTCTCGAGTGCGGCGTCGACGTTGTAGCCGAGCAGTGTCATGTCCTCGAGCTTGGGGAAGCCCTCGGGGCCCTCGACGCCGGGCAGGATCGGCAGCGAGCCCTGCTCGGCTACCAGTTTCTGGCCCTCTTCGCTGAGCAGGAAGTCGATGAAGAGCTTGGCTTCCTCGGGGTGCTCGGTGCCGGCCATGATCGCGGCGGGCTCGGTGATGAAGCTCACGCCGTCCTCGGGGACGATGTAGTCGACCGGCGAGCCATCGGCCTTGGCGCGCAGCGCATTGGCATCGACGATGATCGCGTATTTCGCCATGCCGGAGGCGACCGCCTTGGTGGCCGGGCCGTTGCCGCCCTCGGGTACGATGTCCAGCTCGTTGAGGCCCTCGTAGAAGGCCCAGCCGATGTCGTCGGCGTTCAGCAGCGCGTGCAGGTGGTTCAGCGCGGCGCCGGAGTAGAGCGGCGAGGGCACGCCGATCATGCCGCGGTTCTCTTCGGTGATGAGGTCCATCCAATGGGTGACCGGCTCGGCGATCTCGGTGTTGTAGGCGATGCCGGTGGTCATCGCCTTGGTGCCGAAATAGGTCATGTCGGCGTCGTAGGTGGCGGGGTCATAGGCGGCCACCGGGGCGTCCTCGTAGGCCAGCAGGTGACCGCCGGCCTTCAGCTCGCCGAGGTTGATGACGTCGGCGACCAGCAGGATGTCGGGCTGCACGTTGTCCGCCTCGATCTCGGCGCGGACGACGTTCATCAGCGCCGAGGTGCCGTTGCGGGTCCATTCGATCTTGATGTCGGGATGGGCGGCCTCGAAGGCATCCACGGTCTGCTGCGCCTGCTCGGGCGGCTGGCTGGTGTAGAGCGTCAGCGTGGTTTCGGCAAAGGCGGCGCTGGAGAGCAGCGACGCGGCGAGGGTGAGGCTGAGAAAACGCATGTTCGGTGTCCTTGCGGTTGCGTGTTCAGGAGGGGTGAGAAGGGGCGGCATCGGGAATGACCCAGCCGTCGCGCAGGGCGAGAGAGATCCGCTGGCCGCGGCACAGCGCGGCCGGGGCGGCGATGTTCACGGACAGCGGGATGTCCCCGGCGGGGCCGGCCATGACCTCGGCGCGCAGGTAGGCGCCGCGGTAGGTGGCGCGGGTGACATTGCCGGCGATCGCGTCGCGGCTGTCGGTCAGCGCGAGGTCGCCGGGATGGAAGGAAATCTTGGCGCGGCGGCGGGCGGTCTCGCCGGGGGTGCAGCGCAGCTCGATGCGCTGTCCGAGCAGCGACGCGGCGGCGCGGCCCTGCCCGAGCGGGCGGATGTCTTCGGCCTCGAGCACGCGGCCCTCGCCGATGAAGCCCGCGACGGTCTCGCTCTGCGGCTGGCTGAACAGCGCCTCGGGGCGGTCGAACTGCAGGATGCGGCCCTTGTCCATGACCGCAACGCGGTCGGCGAGGGCCAGCGCCTCGGACTGGTCATGGGTGATGTAGAACATGGTCGCACCGGAACGGGCGTGGAAGGCGGCGAATTCCTCCTCCAGCGCGCCGCGCAGGTGCACGTCGAGGTTGGCCAGCGGCTCGTCGAGCAGCACGACGCGGCTTTCCATCGCAAGGCAGCGGGCGAGGGCGACGCGCTGGCGCTGGCCGCCCGAGAGGTCGGCGGGGCGGCGGTGCGCCAGCGGCCCCAGCTCGACCAGATCGAGCACTTTCGCCACCCGGGAATTTCTCTCGGTTCTGGGAATGCCCGCGATCTTCAGCCCGTAGGCGACGTTCTGGGCCACGGACATATGCGGCCAGAGCGCGTAGTTCTGGAACACCACGCCGACGCCGCGATGCTCGGGGGCGAGGTGCCGGCCTGGGGCGGAGACGGTCTCGCCGCCGATCTCGATGTGACCGCCCTGGATGCGCTCGAAGCCCGCGAGGCAGCGCAGCAGGGTGGTCTTGCCGCAGCCCGAGGGGCCGAGCACGGCGACGAATTCCCCGGCCTCGATGCTCAGCGAGACCTGCCGCAGCACCTGCGTCTGGCCGTAGCTCTTGTCGATGTCCGAGATTCGGATGTCGCTCATGGTCTGCCCCGTCTGCCGGGCTGCACAGCTGTGCAGCGTTGCCGCGATCTCTGGCGGCGGGCTGCGACAGCGGGGCGACATGGGCGTGACAGATTGGTGAAATCTGTCCTCGGATCAGAGAGTTCCCGAACGAGAACGGCGCCCGCGAGGGGCGCCGTTCGGATCAGCTCGGGATCGGGCGGTCAGCTGCCGCGGTAGGTGGAATAGCCGAAGGGCGAAAGCAGCAGCGGTACGTGGTAATGCGCGGGTTCGGACATGCCGAAGCGGATCGGCACCACGTCGAGGAAGCGCGGCGCCTCGGGGGGCGTGCCGCAGGCGTCGAGATAGGCGCCCGCGTGGAACACCAGCTCATAGGTGCCGAGCGCGAACTCGGCGGCGGGCAGGATCTGCTCGTCGGTGCGCCCGTCGTCATTGGTGACCAGCGTCTTGAGGTGGGTGCGGCTCTCGCCCTCGATCCGGAAGAGCTCGATCTTCAGCCCTTCGGCGGGGCAGCCGCGGGCGGTGTCGAGCACGTGGGTCGTCAGGTATCCGGTCATCGGCGGGTCTCCATGAGGTCTCTCGGCGGTGGTGCAGGCATAGTGGCAGAAGCGGGGGGCGGGTAAAGGCCCCAGTAGCGGCCCCGTGCCCGAGACTGTTTCAAACGCCGCTTGAAGATCAGCGCGCCGCCATGCGCCGGGTCATGTCGAGCATCCGCGCCGAGAAGCCCCATTCGTTGTCGTACCAGCCGAAGAGCCGTAGCTGTCCGCCCTCGACGACGCGGGTCTCGCGGGTCGACAGGACCAGCGACTCCGGACGGGCGCGCAGGTCGGTCGAGACGCAGGGGTCGCAAGTCAGCCCGACGAGTGGTGAGCCGTTGAAAAGGTCCGAGAGCGCGGCATTGGCGTCCTCGGGCATCGAGTCGAACTGCAGCACCGCGTCCACCGCCGAGACCGAGATGCAGGGCACGCGCACCGCCGTCACGCTGAGCCGATGATCGAGGCCGGGCAGCACCTTGATCACCTGTTTCGCGGCGCTGGTGCTGGTCGGGACCATCGACACGGCGGCGGCGCGGCTGCGCTCGTAGCTGGCGCCGGGGGCGTCCACCGTCGGCTGGCTGCCGGTGTAGCAATGGATCGTCGTCACATGTGCGCGGGCGATGCCGAAGCGGGCGTCGAGCGCCTTCAGCATCGGCGCGATGGCATTGGTGGTGCAGGAGGCGTTGGACACGATCCTTGCGTCACCGATCTCATCCTCGTTGGCGCCGAGCACGCAGGTGACGTCGGCGGCCTCCGAGGGGCCCGAGAGCAGCACGGATTTCGCCCCGGCCAGCAGCCCGGCCTCCGCATGCGGGCGGTTCGAGGCGGCGCCGGTGCATTCGAGCACCACGTCGACATGGCTCAGGTCCAGTTCGCGCAGGTCGCGGGTGGTGTGGAAGGGGATGCGCTTGCCGTCGATGACCAGCGCGCCCGGTTCCTCGGTGACGGTGCCCGGGTAGGGGCCGAACACGCTGTCGTAGCGGAAGAGATAGGCGCACATCTCGGGCGAGGCGATGTCGTTGATCGCCACCAGCTCGAGATCGGCATGCGCCGGGTCGGTGAGCAGCTGGCGCAGCAGGGTGCGACCGATGCGGCCGAAGCCGTTGATCATGATGCGGGTCATGGGGTGCCTCCGCGGAACTTGGACCGCGCCAGCGATACGCCTCTGCGCGGCGGGGTCAAGCGGGGGAGGCGTGTTTGGGGTGGAACGCCGTGACGCCCGGAATCAAGGTGGAACTGCCGGGCGCGCGACGGCCCCTCCCCGCGGGCTGGCGCTTTGCCCCCCTCCCGCTTCGGCTCGATGTCGTCCGGATTTGGCTGGGATAAAAACGGAGGCCGGGGCGCGGCGCCATCCCACGGGCCGTCGCTCGCCCCGCGCCCTTGGTGCCTCAGCCGACGAAGCGGCCGCGGTAGTCGCTCGGGCTCTGGCCGCGCAGGGCGCGGAAGCGGCGGGAGAAATAGGCCGGGTCGGAAAAGCCCAGCCGGTAGCCGACCTCGGCCACGGGCACCTGGGTGAAGGCGAGCATCCGGCTGGCCTCGGTCATCACCTTGCCCTCGATGTAGCGCGAGGCACTGAGGCCGGTGGCGGCATGGCAGAGCCGGGTGAGATGGCCGGGGGTGATCGACAGCGCGGCGGCATAGTCGCCGGCGCGCCAGCCCTCGGCGAGACGTTCGGAGATCAGCCGGTCCAGCGCCATCATCTTTGCCCCGCCCGGGGCGGCGGCCTCTTCCGCCGGCGCCAGCGCGCAGATCTCGGCAAGCAACGCCTGCGCCAGCGCGACCAGCAGGTTGCCGCGGTAGGGGCCGGGGCGTCCGAAGGCGCCGACGAGCTCTTCTGAAAGGGTGACCAGCGTGCCCGAGGCCGTGCCGATCACGGGCCGCGAGAGCCGGGCGGAGAGCCCCGGCGAGGCGGGCCGCATCCCCGCGAGCACCGGCGCGGGGAAGGAGAGCACCAGCCCCTCGCTCAGTTTCTGGAATTCGAAGCCATGCACGATCTGTACCGGGATCAGCAGGAACTGCCCGTCATCGAGCGTTGCGTCCCGCCCGTCGATCCGCACCTGGGCATGGCCCTGGCGCATGAAGAAGACCTGGGTGATCTCGGCGTGCCGATGCGGGGAAATCACCCAGTCGTGAAGTCTGGCCCGGTCCCAGATGCGTTCGCAATGCACCGTGTCAGGGAAGCCTCCGGTCTCTCCGAAGAGGTCGAACAGCGGGATGTCTGCACGTGAGGTCATGCCGGAATAGTACCAGCCTATGCGCTCCCCGTCTATTCGCGCGGGCCCTCCCGAAGCGTAGGGTGCGATCAAAGATCGGAGGAGAATACATGAAAACCGAAGTCGTGATCATCGGCGGCGGCCCCTCGGGCCTGCTGCTCTCGCAGCTGCTGAACAAGGCCGGGGTCTCTACCGTGGTGCTCGAGCGCTCGAGCCGCGAGCACGTGCTGTCGCGGATCCGCGCGGGCATCCTCGAGTGGGGCAGCGTGGAATTGCTGCGCGAGGCCGGCGTCGGCGCGCGCATGGACGCCGAGGGCTACCCGCATGACGGCACCTATCTGACCGACGCCGAGCTGATGGTGCACATCGACTTCAAGGGGCTCACCGGCAAGCAGGTCATGGTCTACGGCCAGACCGAGGTGACGCAGGATCTCTACGGCGCGCAGGACGCCATGGGCACGCAGGTGATCCACGGCGTCGAGGAGGTGACCATCCACGACCTCGATGCGTCCGAGGCGGCCGTGGAATACACGCTGAACGGTGAGCGCCACCGCATCGCCTGTGCCTATGTGGCGGGATGCGACGGGTTCCACGGCGTCAGCCGCAAGACCATCCCCGAGGAGAAGCGCCGCGAGTTCGAGCGGGTCTACCCCTTCGGCTGGCTGGGCATCCTCTCGCGCACGCCGCCGGTCCATGACGAGCTGATCTATTCCAACTCGCCGCATGGTTTTGCGCTGGCCTCGATGCGCCACGAGAACCTCGTGCGCTACTACGTGCAGGTGCCGCTGGCGGACAAGGTCGAGGACTGGTCGGACGAGCGCTTCTGGACCGAGTTCAAGCGGCGCATTCCCTCGGAGGCCGCGGCCAAGCTGGTCACCGGCCCGTCGATCGAGAAATCCATCGCGCCGCTGCGCAGCTTCGTCTCGGAGCCGCTGCGCTGGGGCCGGCTGTTCCTCGTCGGCGATGCCGCGCATATCGTGCCGCCGACCGGGGCGAAGGGTCTGAACCTCGCCGTGTCGGACGTCTATTACCTGCACGAGGCGCTGATCTCGGCGTTGAAGACGGGAAAGACCGCGGGCATCGACGGCTATTCCGAGCGCGCGCTGGCGCGGATCTGGAAGGCCATGCGCTTCAGCTGGCAGATGACCACCATGCTGCACCGCTTCGAGGGCGAGGACAGCTTCGCCGAGGAGATGCGCCGGGCCACGCTGCGCCATCTCGCGGACTCGGAAACCGCGCGCAAGGATCTCGCCGAGAATTACGTCGGCCTGCCATTCTGAGGCTTGATCCCGAACGTTCCGGAAATTTTGCAGCTCCGCTCCTGCCAAGGTCCGCTCTCCCGAGCGGGCCTTATTTCATTCAGACTATTGACGCCTCTTGCGCCATGGGCGAGAGGGTGCATAGTCAAAATGAGGCAAAATTTCCGCAGGGAGAGTAAATTTTGCAGAATATCGGGGAGGCTTTCCACCTGGCGTTGTCGCTGGTGCTGTCCGGCGAGGCCGATCTCTACGAGATCGTCGGCCTTTCGCTGCAGGTCAGCCTGAGCGCCACGGTGCTCGCCTGCGCCATCGGCCTGCCCATCGGGGCGCTGATCGCGGTGAGCCGGTTCCGTGGACGGGGCCTCGTGCTGATTGTGATGAACGCGCTGATGGGGCTGCCGCCGGTGGTCGTCGGCCTGCTGGTCTATCTCTACCTCTCCCGCTCCGGGCCGCTTGGCTTCCTCGGGCTGCTCTACACCCCGGGCGCGATGATCTTCGCGCAGACAATCCTCATCGTGCCGATCGTCGCCGCGCTGTCGCGGCAGGTGCTGGAAGATCTGCACGCCGAATACGCCGAGCAGTTCCGCTCGCTCTGCCTCACGCGCTGGCAGAGCATCACCACGCTGCTCTGGGACGGGCGCTACGCGCTGCTGACCGTCGGGCTGGCGGGCTTCGGCCGGGCCGTTGCCGAGGTCGGCGCGGTGATCATGGTCGGTGGCAACATCGACCACCTGACCCGGGTGATGACCACCGCCATCGCGCTCGAGACCTCCAAGGGCGACCTGCCGCTGGCGCTGGCGCTGGGGATCATCCTGCTGGTGCTGGCGCTTGGCGTAAACGCCGGGGTGCAGACCCTGCGCATGACCGCGGCGCGGCAGGCCCATGTCTGAGGTGACCATGTCCGGAACAGCCCATGTCTGACCTGCCGATCACCGCCGTGCCGCCCGTGGCGCGCCCCCGCGACGAGGCCGCCATGTCCCGCCCGCTCCTGCCCCTGCGCGTTTCCGGTCTGCGGCTTGCCGCAGACGGCGCGGCGCTGCTCGACGGGGTGGAGCTGAGCCTCGCGCCCGGCGGCTGCACGGTGATCATGGGGCCGAACGGGGCGGGCAAGAGCCTGCTGCTGAAGATGCTGCACGGGCTGCTGGTGCCCGGGGGCGGCGAGGTGAGCTGGAACGGCACCCCCGCCGCGCAGGCCACCGCGCGGCAGGCGCTGGTGTTCCAGAAACCGGTGCTGCTGCGCCGCTCGGTCGCCGCCAATCTCGACTTCGTGCTGAAGGCCCGGGGCCGCGATCGCGCGCGCCGCGATACGCTGCTGCGCGAGGTCGGGCTGCTGCACAAGGCGCGCCAGCCCGCGCGGCTGCTCTCGGGCGGCGAGGCACAGCGGCTGGCATTGGCCCGGGCGCTGGCCACCGATCCCGAGGTGCTGTTCCTCGACGAGCCCACCGCCAGCCTCGATCCCGCCTCGGTGCTGGTGATCGAGCGCATCGTGGCCGCCGCCCGTGACCGCGGCACGCGGATCATCTTCGTCACGCACGACGTCGGGCAGGCCCGGCGCATGGCCGACGAGGTGGTCTTCCTGCACCGCGGCCGCGTGGCCGAGCACAGCCGCGCAGATGTCTTCTTTCCCGAGCCACGCAGCCAGCCGGCACGGGACTACCTCGCGGGCCGGATCGTGCTCTGATCGCTCGCCCGACATGCATCCCAAGTGATTGATTACCAGGACAGAAGGACGTTCCTCATGACCATCGCAAGACTGATCGCCTCGACCGCGCTGACCCTCGGCCTCGCCGGCGGCGCCCTCGCGCAGGAGCAGTCGATCATCGTGCAGTCGACCACCTCGACCGCCAACTCGGGGCTCTACGACTACCTGCTGCCGATCTACACCGGCGAGAGCGGCATCACTGTCAACGTGGTGGCCGTGGGCACCGGCCAGGCGATCAAGAACGCCGAGAACTGCGACGGCGACCTGCTGCTGGTGCACGCCAAGCCGTCTGAAGAGAAATTCGTCGCGGCGGGCTTTGGCACCGAGCGCACGGACCTGATGTACAACGACTTCGTCATCGTCGGCCCCGAGAGCGATCCGGCGGGCGTGACCGGCATGGACGACGTCGAGGCGGCGCTGACCAAGATCTCCGAGGCGGGCGCGCTCTTTGCCTCGCGCGGCGATGACAGCGGCACCCACAAGAAAGAGGTCGCGCTGTGGAAGGCCGCGGGTGTCGATCCCACCGCCGCCTCGGGCGACTGGTACCGCGAGACCGGCTCGGGCATGGGCGCGACGCTGAACGCCGGGATTGGCATGGGCGCCTACGTGATGACCGACCGCGCCACCTGGATCAGCTTCAAGAACAAGCAGGATTACGCGGTCGAGGTCGAGGGTGACGAGAATCTCTTCAACCAGTACGGCGTGATCCCGGTGAACCCGGAAAAATGCCCCTCGGTGAAGATCGACGCGGCGCAGGACTTCGCCGACTGGCTGCTCTCGGACGAAGGCCAGAAGGTGATCGCGGACTACACGGTTGACGGCCAGCAGCTGTTCTTCCCCAACGCGCCGAAGAACTGATAGGGTCCGGGGGCGGCACGGTGCCGCCCCCAACTTGCACGAGACGATGACAGACCTGCAGATCCCGCCACACGACTACCTCACCGTCCGAGAACTGGCCGATCTGCTGCGCCTGAAGGAGCGCAAGGTCTACGATCTTGCCGCCTCCGGCGAGGTGCCCTGCTCGCGCGCCACGGGCAAGCTCCTGTTTCCCGCCGCCGAGATCCGCGCCTGGATCGAAGGGGCGCAGAGCGGCGGGTTTGCCGCGGCGCCCGTGGTGCGGCCCGGCGTCTTCCTTGGCTCCCACGATCCGCTGCTTGACTGGGCGATCCGCCAGTCGCGCTGCGGGCTTGCCACTTATTTCGACGGCTCGCTCGACGGGCTGACACGCTTCGCGGCGCGCGAGGGCGTGGCGAGCGGCCTGCACGTGCGCGATGCCGAGGGGGGCTGGAACATCGACGCTGCGCGCGAGGCTGTCCCGGATCAGAACGCGGTGCTGGTCGGCTTCGCGGCGCGGCGCCGAGGGCTGGTGCTGCGCGAGGACGGGCCGTCGCCGCGGGGGCTTGCCGATCTTGCGGGGCTGCGGCTGGCGCCGCGGCAGGACAGCTCCGGCACCGCCGGGCTGCTGCGCGATCTCGCCGCAGAGGCCGGGCTCGATTTGGGAAAGGTCACGCTGACCCCGCTCGAACGGACCGAGGACGAGGCGGTGCAGAGCGTGCGGCGCGGCGAGGCGGATGTGACCTTTGGGCTGGAATCCGTCGCGCGCGCCTATGGGCTGCGTTTCATGCCGGTGATCGAGGAGCGCTTCGACCTGCTGATCGACCGCAAGGCCTGGTTCGACCCGCCGATGCAGGCGTTGATGGCCTTCTGCCGCTCCGAGACTTTCCGTGCCCGCGCCGAGAGCCTGGGTGGCTACGACCTGTCGCGGCTCGGCGAAGTGGTCTGGAACGCCTAGCGCAGAGCGCTCTTCATTGAAGCCTCGGGGAAGCATGTCGCGGCGCGCCCCTTCGCCTCCTGCCAGCGTCCGATCGAGCGGCGGGTCTTGAAGCCGGGCAGCCCGTCGGCGCCGCCGACGTCATGGCCCATGCGCTCCAGCGCGCGCTGCATGGCGGCCACGTCCGAGCGGTAGAGCCCGCCGACCCTGCCCCAGCCCGCGCTGAAATCGCCCACGCCGTATTGGATGCGATCGCCCACGTGGCCGACGAAGAGCGCGTAGAGATCGCTCATGTTGTAGTCCTTCAGCACGTAGAAGTTGGGCGTGACGATGAACGCCGGCCCGTGCCGCCCGGCGGGCATCAGCAGGAAGCCCTCGCCGCGGCGCTCATGCTCGGGGAAGGGTCGGCCCGAGACGCGGGTGATGCCGAGCCTTTCCCAGTCGGAGATGCGCTTGCCCTGGTCGGGGCCTTCGAGCGTGCAGGAGACCGAGGCCGGCACGCGCACTTCGAAGCCCCAGTCGCGCCCGCTCTGCCAGCCATGTTTCGCGAGGTAAGTGCCGATCGATGCGATGGTGTCCGCTTCCGAGCGCCAGATGTCCGCGTGGCCGTCACCATTGCCGTCGGCGGCGTATTTCAGGAAGTTCGAGGGCATGAACTGCGGCTGCCCCAGCGCCCCGGCCCAGGAGCTCTTCATTGCCCCGGCGGGGGCGTGCCCGGCCTGCGCGATCTGCAGCGCGGCGATCAGCTCTTCGGTGAAATAGGCGGCGCGGGTCGACATGAAGCCCTTGGTGCCCAGCACTTCGAAGGCGCTGTGCGGGATCGCCACGCGGCCATAGCCGCTCTCGCGGCCCCAGATGCCGAGGATGATCCGCCCGGGCACGCCGGTGGCCTTCTCGGTCGCGGCGAGGGCCGAGGCGTGCTGCCGCGCCATCTGCCGCCCGATGGAGGTGGCGCCGTCGATGGAGCCGCGGTTGAAGTATTTCGCGGGCTGGCCGAACTCGGCCTGGCGCTGCTTTTTCGGGGTCTGCGGCGTGGTTCCCGGGGGCACGAGGTCGGGCAACTCCCAGTTGAGCCGCACGCCCGAGAAGGCTGCCTCGAAGGTGCCGCGCGAGACCCCTTTGCGCGCGGCCTGCGGCCAGACGGTCTGTTCCAGCCAGCCGCGGAACTGGCGCTCGACGGCGGAGCGGTCGAGGGCGAGGGCAGGGGAGGCGAGGCAGCTGCAGGCCACCAGCGCGGCCGCCACGGCGCGGCGCCATCCTTCGATTTTGCGATGTCTGGTCATGGGGGCTCCGGGGGCTGCTCTGCTCGGGGTTTGCCCCAGCCTAGCGCAGCGCCTGCGGCGGGGTCACGCTCTCTTCGCCCCATTGCGCGATCTTGCGGTCGATGGTCTTGCGCGAGACACCGAGCCGCCGCGCCGCCTCGGCGCGGTTGCCGTCGCAGAGGTCGAGCATGTGCAGGATGTGGCGCTGCACCACAAGGTCGAGATCCTCGATCGCCCGCGCCCCGGTCATCGTGCCCGAGCCGGAGAATTCCTCGGGGAAGCCGCCAAGGATCACCGAGCGTTCGATCAGGTTGCGCAGCTCGCGGACGTTGCCGGGCCAGGCGTAGCGGCGCAGCTTCAGCAGGGTCTGCTCGTCGAGCTCCAGCCCCGGCATGCCGAGCGCCTGGCTGAACTGCTTGGCGAAAAGCGCGGCGAGCTCGAGAATGTCGTCGGAGCGCTCCGACAGGGGCGGCATCTCGACCTTCAGCACGTTGATGCGGTGGTAGAGATCGGCGCGGAACTTGCCCTGTGCCACCAGCGCCTCGAGATCGGCATTGGTGGCAAAGAGAAAGCGCAGGTTGAGCGGCAGCTCGCGCTCGGCCCCGGCGGGGCGGATGCGCTGGTCTTCCAGCACGCGCAGCAGCGCCGCCTGCAGCGCTTCGGGCATCTGCGCGACCTCATCCAGAAACAGCGTGCCGCCGTCGGCCAGAAGCAGAAGGCCGGGCTTCAGCCGCTCGCCGTTTTCGAGGCTGCCGAAGAGCTCCTGCACCATGCGGTCGGGCGCGATGGCGGCGCAGTTGACCGGCACGAAGGGGCTGTCGGCCCGGTCCGAGAGCTGGTGCAGGTGCCGCGCGGCCATCTCCTTGCCGGTGCCGCTGGCGCCGGTGAAGAGCAGCGGGGTCGGCAGCGGCGCCAGCTTGGCCAGCATGGCGCGGACGGCGACCATGACCTCGGACTTGCCGAGCAGCTTGCCCTGGAACTGGCCGGTGCGCAGCTCGCGGCGCAGCAGGGTATTGTCGCGCCGCAGGTACTTGCGGTCGAGTGTGCGCGCCACCGCGCCGAGGATCTGGTTGGCGCGGAAGGGTTTCAGGACGAAGTCGCTGACCCCGGCGCGCAATGCGGTGATCGCGGTTTCGAGATCCGCATAGGCGGTGATCAGGATGATGTCGCCGAAGAACCCCTTGCGCTGCTGCTCGGCCAGCCAGTCGAGCCCGGTGCGCTTCGGCATGACGTTGTCGAGGATCACCAGGTCGAAATGCGCCGCATCGAGCTTCTGCGTCGCCTCGAGCGCCGAGCCCGCTTCCTCGACCCGCTGCACCTTGGGGGCGAGCATCTTGACGAGGAAGTTGCGCATGCCGGGCTCGTCATCGACCACGAGGATCGAAGCGCCGGCCAGCGTCGGGCCGTAGTCGTCGGTTGAGGCGTCCTTCGGCGTCATGCGTGGGTCAGTGGTCGTCGAGCCGGACGTTGGAAGTCGAATAGACATCCGCCGACGAGAAGCCGATCTCGTGCAGCCCGAAATAGGCGGCGATGCCGATGGCGATGATGGCGACGAAGCCTGTGAACATGGCTTTCATATGCGGTCACTCTCCTTTGGTGGCCTGTTTGAGGTAGTCTATCAGATCGGCCCGGTCGCTGCCGCCCGCGATCACCTGCATGGGCATTTTCGAGCCGGGAATGTAGTGGTCCGGACCCTGATCGAAAAGCGCGTCGATCGTGGTCTCATTCCAGATTATGTCCGAATCGTCGAGGGTTGGCGAATAGCTGTAGCCCGGCACGCTGCCCGCCGGGCGGCCGAAGACACCGTGCAGCGTCGGGCCCGCCTTGCGTGAGGGGCCGGGGGTGAGCGCGTGGCAGATCGAGCATTTGCGCATGAACTGCCGCTCGCCGTTGGGCATGGTCTCGGCGGCGCGCAGGAAGCTTCGCTCGCCCGAGATGCCCGGCTCGAAGACGTCGAGCAGTTCCACCGGCCAGGAATAGGCCACGTCATCGAGGCCCCCGGCGTGGATCACGCTGCCGTCGGGCGAGAAGGCCAGCGCCCAGACCGGCCCCTGCCGGGTGGCGCGGAAGTCGCGGGTGATCTGCCAGCGCTCGGTGTCGACGATCATGATGTAGCCCTCGCCGTCGCCCACGGCGAGTTGCTGCGAGGGCGGGTTGTAGCTCATGGCAAGGATCGGTCGGCGGTCGAGCGTCAGGTCGGCGATCTGCGCGCCGGTTGTCAGGTCGATCACCCGGGTACCGCCATCGACCGCGCCATAGGCGATCCAGCCCGGCCCGCGCGCGAGCCGGTTGATGCCGAAGCCGTGCTGCACGATGGCGACGGGCGCTTCGCCGGTGGTGAGGTCGTAGCGCAGCAACGCACCGGCCATGGTCGCGGCATAGAGCGTTCCGGGGCCGTCGAAGGCCAGGGCGTTCACCCCCGCGCCGGGGGCGGGCAGGGCGGTGCCCGCGCCCTCGTCCAGCGGCCAGAGCATCACGGATCCGTCCCAGCTTCCGCTGGCCACGGTGCGCCCGTCCGGCGAGACCGCCAGGGACGCAACCTTGCCCTGGTGCTGTCCGAGCACGCGTGGGGACTCGCCCCAGACCCGCACGGCGAAATCGTCGCCGCCCGAGACCAGCGTGCCCTCCGGTCCCCAGGCCAGCGCGGTCACCGCCGCGGCATGGCCCTCGAGCCAGCGCGGCGTGTCCCCTGTCCAGAGACCCACGGAATTGTCGAAACTGCCCGTCGCCACCTGCCCCGAGGGCGAGACGGCGATGCCCATGATCGGCCCGCCGTGGCCCTTCAGCGTGGCGAAGTCCTGCGCCGCCACGGAGGCAGCGCAGAGCATCAGGCTCAGGGTCAAGGCCAGGCGGCCCATGGCGTCACTCCGCTGGGGTCGCCGATTTGCCGGCCTCGGCCGCCTCGCGCTCTTTCACCTTGTCGTACCAGATCGAGTGGTGCTGGTGCGCCCAGTTCTCGTCGACCTGGCCGGAGCCCATGGCGTCATAGGCGCCCTCCATGCCGAGCGTGCCGATGTAGATGTGGCCGATGATGACCGCCATCAGCAGGAAGGCGACGATGGCGTGCCAGAGCTGGGCGAACTGCATTTCCTCCTGCGGCGCGAGCGCGACGGGGAAGGTGTCCATGCCGAACCAGCCCGGCACACCCCAGTCGTTGAGCACCGTGAAGGTCTTGGCAAAGAGCGGCAGGTCGAAGGGGAAGAGCAGCGACAGGCCCGAGACCGAGACCGACGCGCCCAGCACGATCACCCCCCAGAAGATGATCTTCTGGCCGGCGTTGAACTTCTTCGCGGGCGGGTGCTTGTTGCCGATGATGCCGCCGGCCTGGGCGAACCAGGTGATGTCGGTGCGGTCGGGGATATTGTGCCAGACCCACATGACGAAAACCATGATCAGCCCGAGCATGAAGGCCCAGCTGACGTTGTTGTGGATGAACTTCGAGCCGGTCAGCAGCACAGAGTTGAACTCGTGTCCGAGCAGCGGGATCAGGAACATGCGGCCAAACAGGGTGAAGAGCCCGGTGAAGGCCAGCAGGATGAACGAGCCGGCCAGCGTCCAATGCGCGAAACGCTCGATCCACTTGAAGCGCTGCACGGTGGTGCCGGTCTTGCCGCCGTCGATCTTGATGCGGCCGCGCAGCAGGAAGAACACCGCCAGGATGCCGATGGTGCCGAGCAGGAGCCAGCCGCCGTAGGTGGCCAGCGGGCCCTCGCGGAACTCCAGCCACCACATGCCGCCGTCCTGGATCAGCACCTTGCCATTGGGGTTGATGGTCGAGGCGCGCACGTCGGCCTCGTTGTAGCGCAGGGCGCGCCAGAGGTCCGGATCCGAGGCGCCGCCGAGCGTGCCCAGCTCGGGTGCCTCGGGTGCCTCGCCGCCGATGTTGTCGCGCCGGAAGCTGTCATCGATCTTGATGCCTGCCTGCCTGCGCATGATGTCCTCGAGCGTCTGCGCGCCGCCGGTGGCGGAGCGGTCGGGCTCGGGCGGAAGAAGGGTGCCCTGCGCCGCGACGCCCAGCGGGGCGGCGGTCATCAGGACCAGTGCGAAAAGTGCCAGCAGGTGGCGCAGCATGGTCGTCTCCATGAAGTAGGGTCACGCGAGAATCGCGCGGAACGGCGGACTTTGCCGCCCCGCGCGGGACTTCGTTGCGTCAGCGGCGGGCCCGAAAGCCCGCCGTCTTAGCCTCAGTTGGCCTTTTCGTCGTAGGCGGTGCCCCAGCCCCAGGCGCCCGAGCCGAAGCCCCGGGCGACCACGCGCTCGCGGTAGATCGCCGACACTTCGTCGCCGTCACCGGCCAGCAGGGCCTTGGTCGAGCACATCTCGGCGCAGATGGGCAGCTTGCCCTCGGCGATCCGGTTGCGCCCGTACTTCTGGAACTCGGCGGCGGAATTGTTCTCTTCCGGGCCACCGTTGCAGAAGGTGCACTTGTCCATCTTGCCGCGCGACCCGAAGTTGCCCGCCTGCGGGTACTGCGGCGCGCCGAAGGGGCACGCGTAGAAGCAGTAGCCGCAGCCAATGCACAGGTCCTTTGAGTGCAGCACAACACCGTCTTCGGTCTGGTAGAAGCAGTCCACCGGGCAGACGGCCATGCAGGGCGCGTCCGAGCAGTGCATGCAGGCGACCGAGATCGAGCGTTCGCCCGGCTGGCCGTCCTGAATGGTCACCACCCGGCGGCGGTTGATGCCCCACGGAACCTCGTGCTCGTTCTTGCACGCGGTGACGCAGGCGTTGCACTCGATGCAGCGTTCGGCATCGCAGAGGAATTTAGCTCGTGCCATGTCTCGCTCTCCTTACGCCGGCATGATCTTGCAGAGTGTGGCCTTGGTCTCCTGCATCTGCGTGACGGAGTCGTAGCCATAGGTCTGCGCGGTGTTGGTGGATTCGCCCAGCACGATCGGGTCCGCCCCGTCGGGATACTTCGAGCGCAGATCCTCGCCCTCGAAATAGCCGCCGAAGTGGAAGGGCATGAAGGCAACGCCCTCGCCCACCCGCGGTGTGACCATGGCCATCACCTTGACCTTGCCGCCTTCCGGGCCTTCGACCCAGACGTCGGCCCCGTCACGCACACCGAGGTTGTTGGCGTCGCGCGGGTTGATCTCGACGAACATGTTCTGCTGGAGCTCGGCGAGCCACGGGTTGGACCGCGTCTCGTCGCCGCCACCCTCGTATTCGACCAGGCGGCCGGAGGTGAGGATGATCGGGTAGTCCTTCGAGAAGTCGTTCTTCTGGATCGAGGCGTACATGGTCGGCACGCGCCAGAAGGTCTTGTCCTCGTAGGTCGGGTAGTCTTCCACCAGATCGCGCCGGTTGGTGTAGAGCGGCTCGCGGTGCAGCGGGACCGGATCGGGGAAGGTCCAGACCACGCAGCGCGCCTTGGCGTTGCCGTAGGGGGCACAGCCATGCTTGATCGCCACGCGCTGGATGCCGCCCGAGAGGTCGGTCTTCCAGTTCACGCCGCCGATCGCCTCGGCGAAGTCCGACGGGTAGGGCCCGGTCTGCGATTGCTCGCCGAGGTCCGTGTCCGTCTCGGGACGGGCTTCGGCATAGCCGGCAACCCATTCGATCATCCGCCGCTCGTAGGGCGTCAGGTCGCTGTCCCAGCCGAGATCGATCAGCATCTGCATGGTGAACTCGGGGTAGCCGTCCTCGATCTCCGAGCCGACGGTGTAGGAGCCTTCGGCAAGAAGGTTCTCGCCGTTGCGCTCCACGCCGTAGCGGGCGCGGAAGGGCAGACCGCCCTCGGCCACCGGCAGAGAGATGTCATAGAGGTTGGCCGAGCCCGGGTGGTTCATCTCGGCGGTGCCCCAGCAGGGCCACGGCATGCCGTAGAAGTCGCCATCGGCCGGGCCACCCAGTGCCCGCAGCGTGGTGCGGTCGAAGGTGTGCTGGTTCGCCATGTGCATCTTGAGACGCTCCGGCGACTGGCCGGTGTAGCCCACGGTCCACATGCCCTTGTTGAACTCGCGGGTGAGATCCTCGAGCAGGGGCTCTTCGCCGTTCACCTCGATATTGCGGAACAGGCGATCCGCAAAGCCGAACTTGGTGGCGAACTTGTGCATGATGATGTGGTCGGGCAGGGACTCGAAGAGCGGGTCCACGACCTTGTCACGCCACTGGATCGAGCGGTTCGACGCGGTCACCGAGCCGTAGGTCTCGAACTGCGTCGCGGCCGGCAGCAGGTAGGTGTTGTCGGTCCGGTCGTGCAGGATCGCCGAGACGGTGGGATAGGGGTCCACCACGACCAGCAGGTCGAGCTTCTCCATCGCCGTCTTCATTTCCTTGAGGCGGGTCTGCGAGTTCGGGGCGTGGCCCCAGAACACCATCGCGCGGGTGTTGTCGGGCTGTTCGAGGTTTTCCTTCGCCTCGAGGACGCCGTCGATCCAGCGCGAGACCGGGATCCCGGTCAGGCCCATCATCTCCTTGTCCTTGCCGTCCTTGCCTTTCATCGTGGCAAAGCGGCCCTTGAGCCAGTCGAGGTCCTCTTCCCAGACGCGCGCCCAGTGTGCCCATGCGCCCGCGGTCAGGCCGTAGTAGCCCGGCAGCGTGTCGGCGAGCACGCCGAGGTCGGTCGCGCCCTGCACGTTGTCATGGCCGCGGAAGATGTTGGTGCCGCCGCCGGCGGTGCCCATGTTCCCGAGCGCGAGCTGCAGGATGCAGTAGGCGCGGGTGTTGTTGTTGCCGTTGGTGTGCTGGGTGCCGCCCATGCACCAGATCACGGTGCCGGGACGGTTGTTGGCCAGCGTCCGCGCCACGCGCTCGAGCTGGCTGCCCGGCACGCCGGTGACGCGCTCGACCTCGTCGGGCGTCCATGCCGCGACCTCGGTGCGGATCTCGTCCATGCCCCAGACGCGGCTGCGGATGAAGTCACGGTCTTCCCAGCCGTTCTCGAAGATGTGCCACAGCAGGCCCCAGACCAGCGCCACGTCCGATCCCGGACGGAACCGCACGTATTCGTCCGCGTGGGCGGCGGTGCGGGTGAAGCGCGGATCGCAGACGATCAGCGGCGCGTTGTTCTGCTCCTTCGCCTTCAGCACGTGCTGCAGCGAGACAGGGTGCGCCTCGGCGGGGTTGCCGCCGATGATGAAGATCGCCCGGGAGTTGTGGATGTCGTTGTAGGAGTTGGTCATGGCGCCGTAGCCCCATGTGTTCGCAACGCCGGCAACGGTGGTCGAGTGGCAGATCCGGGCCTGGTGATCCACGTTGTTCGTGCCCCAGTAGGCGGCGAACTTGCGGAACAGGTAGGCCTGTTCGTTGCTGTGCTTGGCCGAGCCGAGCCAGTAGACCGAGTCAGGACCCGAGCTGCCGCGGATGTCCATCATCTGGTCGCCGATCTCGTTGATCGCCTGCTCCCAGGAGATGCGCTGCCATTCGCCGCCCACCTTCTTCATCGGGTACTTCAGGCGTCGCTCGCCGTGCGCGTGCTCGCGCACCGAGGCGCCCTTGGCGCAGTGGCTCCCGAGGTTGAACGGGCTGTCCCAGCCGGGCTCCTGCCCGATCCAGACGCCGCCCTGCACCTCTGCCATGACAGTACAGCCGACCGAGCAGTGGGTGCAGACGGATTTCACCGTCTTGATCTCGCCGCCGGTGGCGGTGGCCGCGGTGGCCTGGGTTACCGTACCGCCGGTGGCGGCCACGGCCGCGAGGCCGCCGATCGCCAGACCGGAGCCGCGCAGGAAGGCGCGACGGTCAACCGAAGTGTTCGCCACCTCGGAAAGGATACTTGTCCGCTGGGGGCGTCGCGCAACCCCGTTGGTCTTTTTCCTCAACATGTTTCTCTCTCCCCTTGCGCGCTAGGCCCCCGCATGGTGCCTTGCTTGCTTGGTGTTGCTCAGGGCCTTGGACAGTCGGGCGTCACGCAACCAGTCGTCCTTGGCGGGAAGTGCCTCGTCCGATCAGAACCGGGCGGCGGCGTAGTAGGCGCGCGTGTGCGCGGTGTCCTGCATCTTGTTCGACGACAGGTCGGGCTCGGCGGCCTCGGCCTCGGTCCCGGTGGTGGTCGCGACGGCGACCGCCGCGAGCGGCGCTGCCGTCGAGGCCAGTTTCAGGAAGTCGCGGCGGCTTTGCGCCTCCTCGTCTTTCCGCTTCATTGAGAGACCTCCTCTCTCGGGGTTGCGGCGGTTGCCCGCCATTGTGCGGATCACTCCGCGCTCATCCGGAAGGCTTCGGTCTCGATCTCCATGAAGGCCCGGCCGAGACGTCCGACCGGGGCATAGAAGACCGAGTTCTTGGCGCCCTCGAGATCCGAATAGAAATGGCTCGCCCAGGGGGCGATGTGCTTGTTGAAGAAGCTCTTCTGCTGGCCGACCGTGGCCGGGGTGCCGAAGCGGCCGACAATCATCGCGCCCATCATCTCCATCAGCGAGGCGATGTTGTCCTCGGGCTCGAAGACGTTCTCGGCGCGGGCGAGGCCGCGGGCTGTCATGTCCTGGCGCAGCAGCGCCAGCGGCTTCTCGTTCAGGAAGCCCGTCAGGTAGTAGGAGGCGTAGGGCAGCAGCTCGCCGCGACCGAGGCCGATGAACAGCCGGTTGTACTCGCTCTCCACCGCCTTGGGCTTGGCGACCTTGGCGACCTTGGACAGGGTCGTGACCGCCTCGCCGATCGGGCTGGCGTCACCGGTCAGCCCGGCGCATTGGTCGATCAGCCCCTGGTCGGCTGGCCGGGACAGGATCAGCCCGAGGAAGTTGTAGAGATCGGCGCGGAGGCGGTCCTCCTCGGCGATCTTCGGAGCTGCGGTCTCGCTGGCGGTGGCCTGGGCGGCTGCGGTCATGTTGGTCTCGTCCGTCATCATCAGGCCTCGAAGGAAAAGCGCATGCGGCGCGAGCTGGCGGGCAGGGCGCTTTCCTCGGGCTCAGGGTCAAGTTGGGCGGTCTCTGCCGCCTGCGGCTCGGTCGGATGCAGCGGCGGGATCTCCGGCGGCTGCTCGATGGTCGGGCCAAGGGTCTCGGGCGCCCGGATCGACGTGGTGCCGGCGTCGGCGATCTGCGTGACGGCTTCGGCGGTCTCGGCCTCTGCGGGCAGGGCTTCGGTTTTCGGCTGGCCGACGTAGTCGAGATGCGCCAGCAGCCCCTTGCCGACCTGATAGGTCGTCTTGAAATCGGCGGCGGGGGTTACGGCGGTGAAGTCCCCGTCGTAATCGTTCAGCCCGTCGAGGCAGGCCAGCACCGGGTTCGAGCGCCAGAGCGTGCGCAGGGCACGGTTCTTCAGCCGCTTCGGCAGTTGCGACTCCAGGAACTTGCGCACCATCTCGCCGTCGGTGATCTCTTCCGGCGCGGGCAGCCCGGCCTCGGCCAGCAGCTCCTCGTCGCTGCGCTCGGCGAGCTGCGCCTCGGTCTCGGCGCGTCGGGCGGTGTCCTGCGCCTGCGTCTCGGCGCGGGTTTCGGCCTCGACGGCGGCCTTCCTGCGGGACCAGAAATCCTTCATTGCAGCCTCCCTCTCTTCAGGGCGGGCGAGGCGTAGACATCCGCCGTGGTCGAGATGCGCGGGTCGCCGATGCCGTCCTGCTTGCCGTCCACCCTTGCACGATCGCGGCGACGTTTCACGAATTCTTCTTCTTCATGATGACGTTCCACGAAATCGCCGACCCAGGCGAGCAGCCCGGCGGGCATCGGGACCTTCTCGACGATGTCCTCGCCGCTGTCGCAATAGTCCTGCGCCTCGTAGGGCGAGGCGGTGACCAGCACGATCTCGAAGGGATGCTCGCCGAGGGTCTTGCGCATGACCACATAGACGCTGGGTTCGCGGGCGGTGATGCCGTGCAGGTAGGCCTCGGTCTCGGCGCGGTAGAGTTCCAGCGAGACGGTGGCGGCGTGATATTCGATCGTTTCGCCCTCGCGGCGCAGCTCGCGCCAGTCGGCGGGGCCGGCGCCGGGCAGCACGGCAACGGCCCGCCAGGCCCACTTGGCCCAACGGGTGACGCCGGGGGTGCGCCGCAGCACGACGCCCACGGGCATGAATTGATCGTTGCTCGGATGACCTGTCACGTTGATGTATCCTTCCTCCCACCGTGATTGAAACAAGTAGAGCGCTTCGGGGAAGGGCCAATTTGTGCACCGCGGTATTCAGGGGCCGATGCGGGACATTTTGGGTAGTCGCCGAGGGGGCAAAAATGCGGCAGGGTCAAACTGTCCAATCCGAGTTTTTTGCTCTGGAAAGGTGCCGCAGTGCGGCATGCGAATCACCCCCGGCGCGGCAGGCATCGCGGCCCGGTGTTCGGCGGGTTTCCGCCCGAGGAATTGAGTTGTCGGTGAGGGCGAATCGGGGCTAGCTACGCCCCTAACCGAGCGCAAAACGGACCGGTCCGGGGCCGTTGGCCAGGAAGGAAACTATGACCAAGACCTTGATAACATGCGATTGTATGGGCACGCAGTCCATCGATGCCGAGGCCCTGTCCGAGGCCACCGGATTCGAGGTCACGCCGCCCTGCAAAGCGCTCTGCACCAGCCAGATCGAGCGCGCGGCGAAGGGATTGACGCAGGGGAATGTTGTCCTTTGCTGTACCCAGGAGAGCCGCACCTTCGAGGCGCTGGCCGAGGAGCTCGAGGTCGAGCCCGCACCGCTGCTCGACCTGCGCGACCGGGCCGGCTGGAGCGCCGACCCCGCGCCCAAACTACCCAAAATGTCCGCCCTCGCCGCCGAGGCGATGCTGCCTGCTGCGCCGGAGAAGACCCTCGATGTCATTTCCGAGGGGCTGTGCCTGATCCTTGGCGCGCCAGAGGTTGCACTTGAGGCGGCCGAGCAACTGGCGCCGCACCTTGGCGTGACGGTGCTGCTCGAGGGCACGCAAGACCTGCCCGACACCCGCGCCTATGACGTAATCACCGGGCGGCTGCGCAAGGCGCAGGGCGCGCTCGGGCAGTTCAAGGTGACCATCGACGCGCTGCGCCAGGTCGAGCCCGGCGGGCGCGGCGCCTTCACCCTGACCGAGCCGCGCGACGGCGGCGTGTCGCAGTGCGATGTCATCCTCGACCTGCGCCGCGAGCCGCCGCTGTTCCCGGCGCACGAGAAGCGCGAGGGCTACCTGCGCGCCGATCCCGGCCGCCTGCAGGCAGTGGCCGCGGCGGTCATGGCCGCGTCGCATCTGGTCGGCACCTTCGAGAAGCCGCTCTACGTGCGGCTGGAGTCGCTGCTCTGCGCCCATTCGCGCGCTGGCCAGACCGGCTGCACCAACTGCCTCGACCTCTGCCCGACCGGAGCGATCTCGCCCGACGGTGAACATGTGACGGTCGACCCGATGATCTGCGCCGGCTGCGGCGCCTGTTCCTCGGCCTGCCCCTCGGGGGCGATCAGCTACGATGCGCCGCCGGTGGACCTGACCATGCGCCGGGTGCAGACGCTGGCGAAGGCGTTCCTCGATGCCGGGGGCCATGCGCCGCGCCTGCTGGTGCATGACGCTCACGGAGCCGAGATGATCCGGCTTTCGGCACGCCACGGCGACGGTCTGCCCGCCGACGTGGTGCCGCTGGAAATCCGCGCCATCGGCGCCTTTGGCCATGCCGAGACCGTCGCGGCGCTTGCCGCCGGATTTGCCTCGGTCACGGTGCTGCCTGGTCCGGGCGCCGATCTGCCGGCGCTGCAGGCGCAGGTGGCGCTGTCGGATGCGATCAGTGGCGGCGGAAAAGTCACGCTGCTCGAGACCCCGGATCCCGATGCCATGTCCGCCGCGCTCTACGCCGAGGAGGCCCCGGCCCCGGTCGCCACCCCGGTGCGCCCGATGGGCACCCGCCGCCAGATCACCCGCCAGGCGGCGAAGGCGCTGCACCCCGGCGCCGAGAGCCTGCCGCTGCCTGAGGGCGCGCCCTATGGCGCCGTGCTGGTCGACACCGACGCCTGCACGCTGTGCCTGTCGTGTGTCTCGCTCTGCCCATCGGGCGCGCTCGGCGACAACCCCGACCTGCCGCAGCTGCGCTTCCAGGAGGACGCCTGCCTGCAGTGCGGGCTCTGCGCCAACGTCTGCCCCGAGGACGCGATTACCTACGAGCCGCGCCTGCTGCTGACAGAAGAGGCGCTCGAGCAGCGCGTGGTCAACGAGGAGGAGCCCTTTGCCTGCGTCGAGTGCGGCTCGCTCTTCGGGGTGAAGTCGACCATTGACCGGATCACCGAAAAGCTTCAGTCCCATCCCATGTTCGACGGCGACAAGCTGCGGATGATCCAGATGTGTGACGACTGCCGGGTGAATGCGCAGTACCATGCCAAGGACAACCCGTTTGCTGCAGGCGAGCGCCCGCGGCCCCGGACCACGGACGACTACCTCAGCAAGCGGCGGGATCACTGACCGCAGAGTCACAGGGAGGCCAATATGAGCGACGATTTCAACATGTCCATGCGCAAGTTCCTCAAGCAGGTGGGCGTCACCTCGCAGCAGGCCATCGAGGAGGCCATGCGCGGCAATGACACCGCCGGGAAGACCTTTGCCGTGAAGGCCGTGGTCACCATCGAGGAACTTGGCCTGACCCATGAGGTCACGGGCGAGATCAAGGGACAGGAGTAAACCTTGCCAGCCAGCAGAGAGGCGGTTCAGGCCGTCCTGAAGAGCGTCGCCGATCCGGTTGCGGGTGGCGATATCATGTCGAGCGGCGTCGTGCGCGCGCTGAACGTGGACGAGGCGGGCGCGGTGCGTTTCGTCATGGAGATCCCGCCCAGCCAGAGCACCGCCTACACCAAGATCAAGGAACAGGCCGAAAGCGCGCTGCGGGCGACGGAGGGCGTCTCGGCGGTCTCCATCGTGCTGACCGGCCACACCGAGAAAGCGCCGCCGGAGCTGAAGATGCGCAAGGCCGAGCCGCAGGGCCCGCAGCGCATCCCCGGGGTGAACCACATCATCGCGATCGCCTCCGGCAAGGGCGGCGTGGGCAAGTCCACCGTCTCGTCCAACATCGCCTGCGCACTGGCGCAGCAGGGGCGCCGCGTCGGCCTGCTCGATGCCGACGTCTACGGGCCGAGCCAGCCGCGGATGCTCGGCGTCTCGGGCCGCCCGGCCTCGCCCGACGGCAAGACCATCCTGCCGCTGCGCAACCATGGCGTCACCATGATGTCGATCGGCCTGATGACCAACGAGGACCAGGCGGTGGTCTGGCGCGGGCCGATGCTGATGGGCGCGCTGCAGCAGATGATGATGCAGGTGCAATGGGGCGCGCTCGACGTGCTGATCGTCGACCTGCCGCCGGGCACCGGCGACGTGCAGATGACGCTGAGCCAGAAGGCGCATGTGGACGGGGCCATCGTGGTCAGCACGCCGCAGGACGTGGCGCTTCTGGACGCGCGCAAGGGCATCGACATGTTCAAGCAGTTGAACGTGCCGATCCTCGGCATGGTCGAGAACATGTCCACGCATGTCTGCTCGAACTGCGGCCATGAAGAGCACGTCTTCGGCCATGGCGGTGTCGCGGCCGAGGCGGAGAAGCTCGGCGTGCCGCTGCTCGCCGAGGTGCCGCTCGACCTGCAGATCCGGCTTGCCTCGGATGGCGGTGCGCCGATCGTCGTCAGCCAGCCCGACAGCGCGCAGGCGCAGGCGTTCCACACCATCGCCTCGGCCCTGGTGACGCAGGGGGTGGCATGAGCACCACCGAAGAGCTGGCCTTCCCGCCCCTTCTCTGGGGCGAGGAGGTGACCACCGATGCCTTCGACTACGCTTGTCAGCGCGCCCTTCTGGGCTGCGATGCCGGGCTGGTGGCCTATCGCGTCACCGCAGATGTGCTTCAGGGGGCGCTGGTCTTCGCCCCCGAGGTGCCGTTGGCGCAGGCGATGGCGATGCTGCCGCTCTGCGGCGTCGGCTTCCAGAACGCGCTTGGTGTCATGGCTCCGCCGGAGGTTGCCGTGCATCTCGACTGGGATGGCGGCATCCGGGTCAACGGTGCCTCCTGCGGGCGCTTCCGCTGCATGGCCGCGACCACCGATCCGGCGCAGGTGCCGGACTGGCTGGTCATCGGCTTCACCCTGCCGCTGATCCCGAGCAGCGACCGCCCCGGCGACACGCCCGACCAGACCTCGCTCTTCGCCGAGGGCTGCGCCGAGGTGCAGCCGCCCGCGCTGCTGGAAGCCTGGGCGCGGCACACGCTGAACTGGGTCAACCGCTGGGAGAGCGAGGGCAGCCGCGCGCTGCACACCGAGTGGCGCGCCCTGGCGCAGGATATGGGCGAGGAGGTCACGCAAAACGGGCTTTCCGGCACCTTCCTCGGCGTCGACGAGGACTTCGGCATGCTGCTGCGCGACGGCGAGACCACCCACCTCATTCCGCTCACCACCCTGCTGGAGCCCGCACCATGAAGCTCGCCCGCGCCATCCATTTCGACGAGAGCGACACCCGCGTCTTCGCCTCGCCCGCGCGCACCGGCGAGTGGTGCATCTCGGGCGGCTTCGAGTTCTCCAACTGGACCGAGGGCGACCTCACCGGCAAGCCGCGGCAGGCCTTTGCCAACGGCTGGCTCGGACTCGAGACCTTCGGGCGGGTGACCTTCGTCGCGGTGACCAACGTAGAACCGGCGGAGCTGCAGGCGCTGACCGACCTCCTGGCCGAGCATTTCGTGACCTATTATGGCGCGCCCTCGGTCGAGGCCGCGCGTCCGGTGGCGGCCGAGGAGCTGGCGCAGATGGTCGAGCTTTGCGACGACCACCCGGCCAACACGCTGCTCACCGTGGCCCGCGAGCTGACCGACGCCGGGGTGCGCGAGAGCTACCGGGTGATCGAGGCCAGCGACGCGGGACTCGAGCAATTCGCCATCCACGGCTCGCTCGACGAGCCGCATGATCACCACCACTGAGGCTGGCGCTGATCCGGCCCGCCGCTGGTAACTGACGATCCGGACTGACCGCGGGCAGGGGGCCGTGCTAGGCTCCCCCCGACATGAAAGCCAAGACCCGCCCGATGATCTCTGTCCGCCTGCGCCTGCTGATCCTTGCGCTTGCGCCGCTGGTCGTGCTGATGCCGCTGCTCTTGCTGCTCGGCATGACCCGCTGGACCGAGGACTACGACAAGGTTCTCGCCGCCAACGTGCAGAGCGATCTGCGCATCGCCGAGCAATACCTGTCGCAGCTGATGACCCGCACCGGCGAGGAGCTGTCGGGGGTGGCCGGCTCGCTGGACTTTGCCGAGGCGTTTGCCGAGGGCGTGCCGGACCGGCAGTTCCTGCTCAACAAGCGCTCCGAGCTGCTGCTGGATTTCCTCTACTACCTGCCCGCCTCCGAGCTGCCGGAGGCCGCCGCCGACTGGCCGGTGATCGCCGCCGCCGCAGAGGGAAAGACACGCACGGCAATCGACATCTTCCCGGCCGAGACGCTGAAGGCGTTGCCGCGCAACCTTGCCGCCCGTGCACGGATCGACCTGATCGAGACACAGGCCGCCGTGCCCACCGACCGCCGGGTGGAGGACCGCGGCATGGTCGTGCATGCCGCCAGCCCGGTGCGCCTTCCGGGGCACGAGGGGGTGCTGGTCGGGGGCGTGCTGCTTAACAGCAACCTCGGATTCATCGACGCGATCAATGCGCTGGTCTACCTCAACCCGGTGACCGGCGGCACGCGGCAGGGCACGGCGACGCTCTTCCTCGACGACGTGCGCATCTCGACCAATGTGCGGCTGTTCGAGGATGTGCGGGCGCTCGGCACGCGGGTCTCGGCCTCGGTGCGGCAGGCGGTGCTGGGCGAGGGGCAAACCTGGCTCGACCGCGCTTTCGTGGTCAACGACTGGTACATCTCGGGCTACCTGCCGCTGGCCGACAGTTTCGGCAAGCGGGTCGGGATGCTCTACGTCGGCTTCCTAGAGGCGCCCTTCGCCGAGGCCAAGCGCGCCGCCTACCTGTGGATGATGGCGGCCTTCGCGGCGGTCCTGGTGCTCTCGGTGCCGGTTTTCCTGTGGATGGCCAAGGGCATCTTCGCGCCGCTCGAGCGGATGACCCAGACCATGCGGCGGGTCGGGCGCGGCAACCTCGCGGCGCGCATCGGCCCGGTGGGGCCAGACGAGATCGGCCAGGTGGCGGCGCATCTCGACGGGCTGCTCGATCAGGTGCAGGACCGCGACCTGAAGCTGCGGGCCTGGGCCGAGGAGCTCGAGGACCGGGTCGACGTGCGCACCGCCGAGCTGCGCGAGGCCAACGCCAAGCTGGAGGAGACTTACCGCCAGCTGGTGATGAGCGAGAAGCTCGCCTCGATCGGCGAGATCACCGCCGGGGTGGCGCATGAGATCAACAACCCGATGGCGGTGATCCAGGGCAACGTCGAGGTGATCCGCATGGAGCTGGGCGAGGAGGCAGGCCGGGTGGAGACCGAGCTGTCGCTGATCGACCGGCAGATCATGCGCATGGAGGCCATCGTCGGCAAGCTGCTGAAATTCGCCCGGCCCGCCGAGTTCTCGGATTGCGGCGAGACGGTGGACCTTGCGCCGCTGGTCGAGGACTCGCTGCTGCTGGTCGAACACGCGCTGAGCAAGGGCGCAATCGAGGTCGAGACCGCCTTGCCCGCGCTGCCGCAGGTGGCCATCGACGCGGGCGAGATGCAGCAGGTGGTGATCAACCTCATCCTCAACGCGGCGCAGGCGATGGGAGAGGCGGGGCACTTGTCGCTGGCGCTGACCGAAGAGGCGCGGGAGGGCGTGCCGGGCGTGGCGCTGGAGGTCCGCGATACCGGGCCCGGGATCGCGCCCGAGAACCTGCCCGCGCTCTTCGACCCCTTCTTTACCACCCGCCGCGGCGAGGGCACCGGGCTGGGCCTGTCGATCTCGCAGAGCATCGTGCAGCGGGCGGGCGGGCTGATCACCGCCGCCAATGCGCCGGAAGGTGGGGCGGTGTTCACCGTCTGGCTGCCGGAGGCGGGCTGAGGGTGCGCATCCGTGCGGCGAAAGCCGAGTGAGCACCAGCCAACGAGGATGGCGCCGTTCATCGGGCTCGCCCGATGAACGACCGCCCGCCCGGCGACTTCGCCTTCAGTCCGGACGGTCTCTCGCGCTCTACGCCGCCGTCACCCGCACCGCCGAGAACTTGAACTCGGGGATCTTGCCGTAGGGGTCGATGGCCGGGTTGGTCAGGATGTTCGCCGCCGCCTCGACATAGGCGAAGGGCAGGAACACCATGTCCGGCGCCACCGCGCGGTCGGCCCGCGCCATGACCTCGATCTCGCCGCGCCGGGTCTGAAGCTTCACCATGCCGCCGGGCTCCACGCCGAGCTTGCGCAGGGTCGATGGGTGCAGCGAGCAGTTCGCGCCGGGCTCGACCGCGTCGAGCACCTTCGAGCGCCGGGTCATCGAGCCGGTGTGCCAATGCTCGAGCTGCCGCCCGGTGGTCAGGATCATCGGGTAGTCGGCGTCGGGCGTCTCGTCCGGCGGGATCACCGAGGCGGGGGTGAAGCGTGCCCGGCCGCCGCCCCGCGGGAAGCCGTCGGCGAAGACGATGGGTTGGCCGGGGTCTTCGGGGGACAGAGACGGGTAGGTCACCGCGTCTTCGCGCTCCAGCCGCTCCCAGGTGATATTGTCGAGCGAGGGCATGCCGCGGGCCATCTCGGCGAAGACCTCGCGGGGGTGGCTGTAGTCCCAGCCCAGCCCCAGCCGCTGCGCCAGCTCCACGGTGATCGCCCAATCCTCGCGCGCCTCGCCCGGCGGCGTGGCCCCGGCGCGGCCCATCTGCACCTGCCGGTTGGTGTTGGTGACCGTGCCGGTCTTCTCGTAGAAGGCAGCGGCGGGCAGGATCACGTCGGCGTAGTTGGCGGTCTCGGTGAGGAAAATGTCCTGCACAACAAGATGCTCGAGCTTGGCCAGCGCATCGCGGGCGTGGGTCACGTCGGGGTCCGACATCGCCGGGTTCTCGCCGAGGATATACATGCCGCGAATGCTGCCCTCGTGCACCGCATCCATGATCTCGGTGACCGTGAGGCCCTTCTTGCCGCTGAAGTCGCCGCTGCCCCAGATCTCGGTGAAGGCCGAGCGCACGCCGTCGTCGGTCACATCCTGGTAGTCGGGCAGGAACATCGGGATGAGCCCCGCGTCCGAGGCCCCCTGCACATTGTTCTGGCCGCGCAGCGGATGCAGGCCTGCGCCGGGCTTGCCGACATTGCCGGTCATCAGCGCGAGGCTGATCAGGCAGCGCGAGTTGTCGGTGCCGTGGATGTGCTGGCTGACCCCCATGCCCCAGAAGATCAGCCCCGCCTTGCCCTTCGCAAAGGTCCGCGCCACGTCGCGCACCATGGCGGCGTCGATGCCGGTCAGGTCTTCAAGCGTCTCGGGCGCGAAACCGGCGAGGTGCTGCTTCTCGGCCTCCCAGTTCTCGGTGAACTTGTCGATATAGGCCTGATCGTAGAGCCCTTCTTCGACGATCACCGACATGATCGAGTTGAGCAGCGGCACGTCGGCGCCGGGGCGGAACTGCACCATGTGGCTGGCAAAACGCTTCAGCGCATGGCCGCGCGGGTCCATGACGATGAGTTTGCCGCCGCGCTTGGCGAACTGCTTGAAGAAGGTGGCGGCGACCGGGTGGTTCTCGATCGGGTTGGCGCCGATGACGATGGCCACGTCGGCGTTCTCGATCTCGTTGAACGTGGCCGAGACCGCGCCCGAACCGACGTTCTCCATCAGCGCCGAGACCGACGACGCATGACACAGCCGCGTGCAGTGGTCGACGTTGTTGTGGCCGAAGCCCTGACGGATCAGCTTCTGGAAGAGGTAAGCCTCTTCGTTTGTGCATTTGGCCGAGCCGAAGCCCGCCACCGTCTCGCCGCCCGCATCCCGCAGCTTGGCCAGCCCGCTGGCGGCAACCTCCATCGCCTCGTCCCAAGAGGCTTCGCGGAAATGGGTGAACGGGTTGGCCGGATCGACGTTCAGCCCCTTCGGAGCACCCTCAAGACGGATCAGAGGTTTGGTCAGCCGGTGCGGGTGGTGGATGTAGTCGAAGCCGAAGCGGCCCTTGACGCAGAGCCGCCCCTCGTTGGCGGGGCCGTTGATCCCCTCGAGGTATTTGACCTTGCCGTCCTTCAGCTTCAGCGAGACCTGGCAGCCGACACCGCAGAACGGGCAGACCGATTGCGCTGCCTCGTCGAAGTCGCGGCTGTCGCCGTGCTGCTGCTCATCCACCACGGTTGCGGGCATCAGCGCGCCGGTGGGGCAGGCCTGCACGCATTCGCCGCAGGCCACGCAGGAGCTGTCGCCCATCGGATCGTCCATGTCGAAGACCGGGAAGGCGTCATGCCCGCGATCCGCCATGCCGATCACGTCGTTGACCTGCACCTCGCGGCAAGCGCGGACGCAGAGGTTGCACTGGATGCAGGCGTCGAGATTGACCTTCATCGCCACATGGCTGTCGTCGAGCAGCGGGATGCGCGCCTCTTCCAGCTTCGGAAAGCGGCTCTCGGTGACGCCGGTGGCCTCGGCCATGTCCCAGAAGTGCGAGCTGCGGTCATGCGCGTCGTCGTGCGCGGGCTGGTCGGCGAGCAGGAGCTCCATCACCATCTCGCGGGATTTCTTGGCGCGGGCGCTGTCGGTGGTCACCTTCATGCCCTCGGAGGGGGCGCGGCAGCAGGAGGCGGCCAGCGTGCGCTCGCCGTCGATCTCCACCGTGCAGGCGCGGCAGTTGCCGTCGGGCCGGTAGCCCGGCGCGTCCTTGTGGCAAAGATGCGGGATGGTGGTGCCGAGCCGTTTGGCGACCTGCCAGATGGTCTCGCCGGGGAGTGCGGTGACCTCCTGACCGTCGAGGATGAAGGCGGTCTGGGGAATGTTCGATCCGTCAGCCATGGCGGGCAGCTCCCAGGGTCTGGGTGGTGAACGAGACAGCAAAGGCGGCCGGGTGATATCGGTCCCGGGCCGCGTCCGACTGAGCGGAGGACGGGTGCGGCCCGGGACGATACCCGCGGGCGGGAGAGGGGGAGGCGCTCGCGGGCATCATTTCACCTCCTCGGGGAAGTGCTTCATCACCAGCCGGATCGGGTTCGGCGCGGCCTGTCCGAGGCCGCAGATCGAGGCGTCGGTCATCACCTGGCAGAGATCCTCGAGCAGATCGCCGTCCCATGTCTCGGCCTGCATCAGCTTCACCGCCTTCTCGCAGCCGACGCGGCAGGGGGTGCATTGGCCGCAGCTCTCCTTCTCGAAGAACTTCAGCATGTTGAGCGCGGCGCCGCGGGCGCTGTCCTGGTCCGAGAGCACCACCACGGCGGCCGAGCCGATGAAGGTGCCATGCGGCTGCAGCGTGTCGAAATCCAGCGCCACGTCGCCCAGCGAGGCGGGCAGCAGCCCCGAGGAGGGTCCGCCCGGCTGGTAGGCCTTGAACACGTGCCCCTCGGCCATGCCGCCCGCGGCCTTGATGAGGTCGTTGATCGTGCTGCCGGCGGGCAGCACGTAGACGCCCGGAATGGCCACGCGCCCCGAGAGCGAGTAGCTGCGCATGCCCGTGCGGTCGTTGTGCGAGACGTCGGACTTGATGGCGTGACCCTCGCGCGCGATGCGGCCGATCCAGTGCAGGGTCTCGACGTTGTGCACCAGCGTCGGGCGGTCGAAGATCCCAACCTGCGCCACGAAGGGCGGGCGCAGACGGGGCATGCCGCGCTTGCCCTCGATCGACTCGATCATCGCCGACTCTTCGCCGCAGATATAGGCCCCGGCGCCGCGGCGCAGGTCGATGTAGCCGGGCTCGACGATCCCCGCGGCTTCGAGCGCGGCGATCTCCTTGTGCAGGATGTGGTGGATCGCCGGGTACTCGTCACGCATGTAGATGAAGCAGGTCTCGGCCTCGACCGCCCAGGCGGCGATCAGCATGCCCTCGAGCATCATGTGCGGGGTGCGCTCTAGGTAGAAGCGGTCCTTGAAGGTGCCGGGCTCGCCCTCGTCGCCGTTGACCGCGAGGTAGCGCGGGCCGGGATTGGCGCGCACGAAGCCCCACTTCTTGCCCGAGGGGAACCCGGCGCCGCCCATGCCGCGCAGCCCGGCGGCGAAGATCTCCTCCTGCACCTTCTCCCAGTCGCCGCCCTCGCGCAGTGCCAGCAGCTTTGCGTAGCCGCCGGCCGCGCGGTAGGCCTCAAAGTCTTCGTAGTCCGGGATCACCGGCTCGAAGTCGCCCGTGTCGAGCGCCGCCTGGATTTTCGCAGGGGTGGCATGGTCGACGTGCAGATGGCCGATCTCGACTGTCGGGCCGGTGTCGCAGCGTCCCATGCAGGGCGCGCGCAGCACGCGGATCTTTGCCGGGTCATGCCCGGCGGTGAGCGCCTCGAACAGCGCCTCCGAGCCCGCCATCTCGCAGGACAGCGAGTCGCAGACACGGATGGTCAGATCGGGCGGCGGGGTCTCGCCCTCCTTCACCGGGTCGAAATGGGCGTAGAAGGTGGCGACCTCCCAGACCTCGGCCATCGACAGCCGCATCTCCTCGGCCAGTGCGCGCAGGTGGGCGGCGGAAAGGTGATGATAGCGGTCCTGGATCAGGTGCAGGAATTCGATCAGCAGGTCGCGGCGGCGCGGGCGGTCGCCGAGCAGGGCCCTGACCTCCTCCCAGGCGCGGTCGTCGAGCTGGCGTCCCTTGGGCGTCGCGCGGCCCTTGCCGCCCTTGCGGCCGGATTTCCAGATCCCTTGCTGCTGATCCAGCGCCATCGAATGCCTCCCTTCATATCGGTGGGTATCCGTTGATGGGGGCTGAAGCGATTGCAGGTCAATATCGCTGTGCCGTCAGTCGATAGGCAGTTCCAATCAAAGATGGCAGCACATGGATGGACAGCGGCCCGCCGTCTGCTATGGAGATCGCATGACTTGGGATCAGGAACTCGATGCGCGCGGGCTGCTCTGCCCGCTTCCGGTGCTCAAGGCGCGCAAGCGCCTGCAGGGCATGGGCTCTGGAGAGGTATTGCGCGTGGTCGCCACCGACCCCGCGGCGGTGATCGACGTGCCGCATTTCTGCAACGAGGCCGGGCATGCGCTGATCGGCTCGGCCGACGAGGGCGAGGCGCAGGTCTACCTGATCCGCAAGGGCTGAGGTCCGGCTCTTCTCAGGCCAGCCCGAAGGAGGCGTAGGGGATGTAGCGCACCGGCGTGCCCGGGGTGACCTCCAGCGCCCCGTCCGGCAGCTCCACCAGCCCGTCCGCCCAGGACAGCCCGCTGATCCGCCCCGAGCCTTCGGAGCCGAAGACCTCCGCCGCCCCTGCCGCGTTCAGGCGGGCCCGCAGGTACTCGCGCCGCCCCGGCTTCTTGCGCTTCGCGAAGGCGGCGGGAACGGTGAACCCCTGCGGCTCGCTCCAGCCCGCGCCCGAGAGCAGCGACAGCGCGGGCCGCGCGAAGACCAGCGCGCAAACCAGTGCCGCCACTGGGTTGCCCGGCAGGCCGAAGACCGGCACGCCCTCCCACATGGCCAGGGCCAGAGGGCGGCCCGGCTTCAGCGCGATGCGCCAGCTCGAGAGGCTACCGCGGGCGCGCAACAGGGCCGAGACATGGTCCTCGTCCCCCGCCGAGGCGCCGCCCGAGGTGAGGATGACATCGGCCTCGCGCGCCCCTTCGTGCAGGCGCTGCGCGATCTCATCGGCGTCGTCCCGCACGTGGCCGAGGTCGACCGGCTCGTAGTGCCAGCCCTGCGCCAGCGACAGCAGCATGGGGCGGTTGGCGTCCCAGATCTGATGCGGCGCGGCGGGCAGGTCGGGCGAGGCGATGATCTCGTCGCCGGTTGAGAGCACCCCGACGCGCAGCGGGCGGTGCACCGGCAGCTCGGCGATGCCGAGCGCCGAGGCTAGCGCCAGATCGGGCGCGCGCAGGCGGTGGCCCCTGGAGAGGGCGGGCGCACCGGCGGCCACGTCCTCGCCGTCCTTGCGGGTGTTGGCGCGCGGCTTGATCGGCCCGTCGAAGACCATGGTGGTGCCGTCGGTGTTGGTGTCCTCCTCCAGCACCACCGTATCGACGCCCTCGGGCAGGATCGCCCCGGTGAGGATGCGGATGGCATGGCCGGCGGGCACGGCGTGGGGATAGGGCTGGCCCGCGGCGGCGCGGCCGGCGACCAGCGGCAGGCGTTGCACGCCGCTGCCGGTGGCGGCATGGGCAAAGCCGTAGCCATCGACGGCGGAGTTCGGCATCGGCGGGTTGGAGCGTTTGGCGGCCACATCGGCGGCCAGCACGCGGCCCGCGGCGCGGGCGGTGGCGATGGTGGTGGTTCCGGTCACCGGGCTGAGCGCCTCGCGCAGCTTGGACAGAGCCTCGTCGACGGGCACCCAGGCAACCCCCTGCGGCATGGCGAAACAGTCGTCGCGCAGGCGCGGGGGCAGCATGTCGGTCGCAGGGGGCGTGGTGTCAGACGGCATGGTGGGCTCGCTGGGCTGTGTAAAGGCGCGACGGGCGGCTGCGATCAGCGCGTCCTCGTGGCCGAGGCCGAGAATCCAGCCTTCCTTGGCATCGCCTTCGCGGCTCATGGCGTCAAGCTGTTGCGGGTCGAGTTCGCGCAGTGCCCCGGCCAGAATACGCACCTGCGCGCGGTCCTTGATCTCATCCTGTTCTGCGAGTTCGGCCACGGTCTTGGCGATCAACGATGGAAAGAGTTCCACCAGCGTGATCGGTGCCTCGCGGCGCTCGAAGGGGCGCACCGCGATGTCATCGCCGAACCTGTCGCGCAACGCCTGCAGCCGGGGGATGCCGAGCAGCGCCTGCGAGCCGACCGAGCCGGTGGTGTAGAGCTTCCACACCGGCTGTGCGCCGGGGGTGGCATCGCAGCGGCGCCGCTCGGGCATGCCGTGGCCGTGCCGCCGCGTGCCCTTGGTCGGCAGGCGGGCATCGCCGAAGGTCTCGGGGCAGCCCCAGAAGGGCCCGATCCCGGGGAAGAGGTCGTTCAGATCAACAGCGACGTGGAAGCGGTTGTTGGCATTGTCCGGCGCGTCCTCGATGCGCTGCGCCAGCGCCTGCCAGAGCCGCAGCGGGTCGGAGGTGCCGGTGAGCGCCTCGGCGAAGCCCGCCGGGTAGGCAAAGGGGAAGTCGAACCCCGCCAGCACCCGCCGTCCGGCATCGCGCTCGGCGTCGAAGAGCGCGGCGAGCGTGTCGGTCGCCGCCTCGCGGGTGCGGTGGTAGCTGGTCTCGACGGTCCCTTCGCGGGCGAGGCCGATCCAGATCGCATCCTTCGACGGTTTCACCGGTGAGGGTTTCGAGGCCCCCGACCAGTCCACGACGACAAAGGTGTCGAAGCTCAAAGCCCCACCTCGCGCAGGATGAAATCGGCGATGGCCTTGGTGTCGTCGAGGTCAAAGCGGGGCAGGGCGGTCTCCACCGCGCTGTCGGCGGCCACCGCGCGGATGCTGGAATTCGCGGGGGAGAGCAGCGGTTTGCCGGTCTCGGCCCGATGCGCCTCGATCTTCGGATGCGGGGCGGCCTTGTAGCCCTCGATCAGCACCAGATCGACCGGGGAGAGCTTCGTCAGCAACTCGGAGAGCGGCGGCTCGGGGGCGTCCCGCAATTCGTGCATCAGCGCCCAGCGGTGCGGCGAGGCGAGCAGCACTTCCTGCGCGCCGGCCTGCCGATGGCGGTAGCTGTCGCGGCCGGGCTGGTCGACGTCGGTGCTGTGATGGGCGTGCTTGAGCGTGGAGACGGACAGGCCGCGGGCGCACACCTCCGCCACCAGCCGCTCCATCAGCCCGGTCTTGCCGCAGTTCTTGCTGCCGGTGACGCCGTAGATCTTCATGACGCGAGCGCCTGCGCCCGCGCCAGGTCCTCGGGCGTGTTGACGTTGAAGAAGGGATCGAAGGGCTCGGCGGGGAAGAGCGCCTCGCCCGCGCCGTGCTGGTCGGTCCAGAGCACCACCTTGCGCAGCCCGCCCTCGAGCGCCGCGCGCAGGTCGTCTCGCAGCGAAACCGGCCAGAGGCCGAAGGTCGGGTGCCGGTTGATCTTCTTGCCGCCGCCGGATTTCAGCGCCTCGTCACCGGAGCGCGGCGTGCAGGCCAGCGCCAGCAGGTGTGGCGCGTCTTCGGCGGCAAGCAGCAGACGCGGCACCAGATCGCAGGGGAAGAAGGGCGTGTCGGCGGCCACCGTGACGATGCTGTCGGCCCCCTGTTCGGCGGCCCAGTCGAGCCCGGCCAGAACGCCGGCCAGCGGGCCGGGGAACCCGGGGATCGTGTCGGGCAGCACCGGCAGGCGGTAGCGGACGAAGCGGACCGCATCGCCGTTGGCATTGAGCGCCAGCCCGCCCACCTGTGGCTCGATCCGGTCAATCACGCGCTGGAGAAGGGGCTCGCCGCCGATCTCCAGAAGCCCCTTGTCGCCGCCACCCATACGCGTGGCGAGGCCGCCCGCGAGGATCACCCCCAGCGGCTGTTGCAGCGGGCGGCTCATTTGGCGGCCTCGTCTGCAGACTTCCGGCGGGACTTGCGGTCTTCTTCGGGGACGGACGACGGATCGACGTCGCGCACCAGCCGCTCCTCGCCCGACAGGCAGACGAAGCGCTGCCCGCGCATCCGGCCGATCAGCGTCAGACCGACTTGCCGGGCGATCTCGACCCCCCATGCGGTGAAGCCCGAGCGCGAGGCCAGCACCGGTATGCCCATCAGCGCGGTCTTGATGACCATCTCCGAGGTCAGCCGTCCGGTGGTGTAGAGGATCTTGTCCTCGGCGCTCAGCCCGTGGCGGAACATGAAGCCCGAGATCTTGTCGACCGCGTTGTGCCGTCCGACATCCTCCATGTAGACCAAGGGCTTGTCCTGCTGGCACAGCACCGTGCCATGGATCGCCCCGGCCTCGAGATAGAGCGAGGGGGTGGTGTTGATCTCTTTCGCCAAGGCATAGAGCCACGACGTGCGGACCTCCGCCTGCGGCAGGGTCAGCCCCTCCAGCCCTTCCATCATATCGCCGAAGACGGTGCCGACGGCGCAGCCGGAGGTGCGGGTCTTCTTCTGCACCTTTTCCTCGTAGGAGGTCTCGCGCTCCGTGCGCACCACGACGGTCTCGATCTCGTCGTCGTAGTCGACGCCGGTCACCACATCATCGGCGCGCAGCATCCCCTGATTGCGCAGGAATCCCAGCGCAAGATATTCGGGATAGTCGCCGATGGTCATCGCGGTGACGATTTCCTGACGGTTGAGATAGATGGTGAGCGGGCGCTCCTCGACCACCGAGATCTCGGTCTCGGCACCGGTCTGGTCGGTGCCCGAGATGCGCCGGGTCAGGCGCGGGTCGGTGGGGTTGGGGAGCAGGGGAAATTCGGGCATGCGGATGATCTTGCGCCTCCTCTGGCCTGCGCGTTGGGCATCTTGTAACCTGTGCCGCGGAGTTTCAAGGGGACGAGCATGCTTGGCTATGTAACGGGTCTGGGTCGCGGTGAAGTGGATCGCCTGATGCGCGAGGTCGCCGACCGGCTGCGCGCCGAGGGCCTGCCGCTGGCCGGTGCCGTGCAGCACAACATCGAGACCGGCCCGGCCAGCAAGTGCCACATGGACCTGCAGGTGCTGAGCGGCACCGAGGTGGTGCGCATCAGCCAGGATCTCGGCGCGCTGTCGCGCGGCTGCCGGCTCGACCCGCAGGGGCTCGAGAGGGTCGTGGGGCTGGTGAGTGCCGGGCTCGCGAAAGGCGCGGCGCTGCTGCTGGTCAACAAGTTCGGCAAGCAGGAGGTCGATGGCCGCGGCTTCCGCCCGGTGATCGGCGAGGCGCTCTCCTCGGGCGTGCCGGTGCTGGTGGCGGTCAATGCGGGCAATATGGACGCCTTCCTCGCCTTCGCCGAGGACCTGGCCGAGCCGCTGCCCACCGATGCCGAAGCCGTCACCGAGTGGTGCCGTGCCCGGATCCGCGAGGCGCAGGCGGCCTAGAAACTCAGAGCCAGATCGTCGCGCAGCGGTTGCCGCTTTCGGCGATGATCCGGGCGCCGGCGCCGAGCGCGATCTGCAGCATGGCGCGGTTGTCGTGGGAGAAGGTGGCCTCGACGGTGTCGATTCCCATGTCGCGAGCATGCCCCAGCGCGGCGGAGAAGAGCTGCCGGCCGTAACCGCGCCCCTGGTAGGCATCCTCGACCGACAGCGCGATCTCGGCATGGGTCCGGCCGACGCGGTAGACCTCGAGCACCGCGCGGGTGTCGCCTTCGGACTCCAGCCCCAGCACGAGGTCCGGGCGGCACGACTCGGCGCGGCGTTTCAGCCATTCGTCGCCGACGCGGCTGTGGAACCGGCTGCGGACCGCCGCGGCGCTCAGGCGTTTCCAATGGCCATAGAGCAGCGCCGCCGCCCGATGGACGGAGCCTTCGGTCGATACGGTTGTCAGCACTGCCTCTGCGGTCGCCATGGGTCATCCTTTCTGTACCGGCGGTGAGATAGAGATGCGCGGCCTGTCAGACCACCGACAAATCGGAGATCCCGGCATGCACGGGCGTCATGACAATGCCGTGATCACAGCGCGATCGGCACCTGAAAGCGCCGCTTGATTATTCCGACTAATTTTGTCATGAAAGACATGCGGCCAGCGACGTGCCAGCCAGAGCGATCCATTTCCATAGACGAAGGCGGGACAGGTTTTCGGGCAAAGGAGACCACATGGCACGGATTTACACGGGCGACGACGCAGGGGGCCGGGCATGAGCGGCGCAGAACACGACCGCTGCGGCAGGGGGCCGGTGGGGCAGTCGGATCTCACCGGGCTCGGGCAGAGCGACCTGGTGGTGCTGATGATCGCGCGCTATTTCTTCCAGTCCTTCGCGCACCCGGGGGGCGAGGGATGGGTGCGCGCCATCTCCGGCGCCGAGCAGGTGATGGGTCGCGAGACGGGGCCCAGGGTGGTCTGCGCGGTGCAGGCAATGCGCCAGTCGCGACACAACCCGTTCCATTTCTCCAACCCGGACTGCCCCGGCTGCGCGTCTCGGCTCTGCGGGCACGAGCGGCTCTTTCTCAACAGCTTCCGTGCGGTGCGCCGGGGCCGCATGGCGGACGCCGAGGCCCATGCCATGCTGCTCTGCGAAGGCAATCCGACGGAAGGGCTGCTTGCGGCGATGGGAGATCTTTGCGCGGCGCTGCCCTCTGCACCGCTACGACCTTCGGTGGAGCGACAGGCGCTGCACTGAAGCGGGGCAGGCCCTGGCTTCTCCCTCAGGTCAGGGCCGGCTTCCGCTCCCCCCCATGTCCTCAGCCCTTTGTCGCGGCGCGGTACCATTGCACGATCTCGCGGCGTGCCGCGTCGTCCATCTGGATGGCGTTGGGCGGCGGCATGGCATGGCTCGCGCCGGCCTGCAGGAAGATCAATTTCGCATGGCGTGCGACGTCGGATTCGGT
>NZ_JAIVKX010000014.1 GCF_020524285.1 Alloyangia pacifica | reverse complement strand
CGTCTGGCGTCCCGCTCAGCGCCTCAGCGCCGCCGGTGAGGGGCCTTTTACGGATACCCCCCGGGGCCTGCAAGCGGATTTTTCCGGGGAAGCCGAAGTTTTTTGGAATTTCCTCGAAAGACACGCGATTTCAATTGGTTGACCCGCATATTTTTTGCGCATCCCCGCAGGTCGGCGGACTTTCCGCAGGGTCCGCCGGTGGGGCCAAAACCCACATCTTGCGGCGCCCACAGGGTTATCCACAAAGCCATCCACCAAGAGCCCGGAAAACGCCCGAGTCACGGGCCGAAACGGACGAGTCGCAGCAGCCCCGCAGGGCCATCCTACATGAGCAGCAGAGGCGCGCCACGTGGCCTCCACTTATAAGGGCGCGAGTCCTCGCCCCCTGCCCTTCCGCCACCAATCCGCTTACGAACAGCCCGACCATCAAGCCCGGCCCGCCCCCGCCAACGCGACCAGACCGCCCCACTGCGCCACTTTCTTGCCGCAGGCGCCTTGCCTTGTGCCGCCTGCGATGCATCTTCAGGGGAGCGCCCGTGCGAGGGCGCGTTTCGTTCCGCCTACAGCCACACCGCCGAGATGACATCCCAGGACAGCTTTCCCAGAACCCTCGGCGACTACATCCGCAAGTCACGCATCGCCCTCGCCGTCTCGAGCGTCGAGGAGGATGCGCCGCTGATCGTGGTGAACGATGCCTTCTGCAAGCTCACCGGATATGCGCCGGAAGACGTGCTCGGGCAGAACTGCCGTTTCCTGCAGGGCGAAGGCACCACCGATGAGATGCGCCGGCCGCTGCATGACTTCGTCCAGGGCACGGGCCCGGCCAACGGCCGCTTTCCGATCCTGAACTACCGCAAGGACGGCAGCGACTTCTTCAACTTTGTCTTCATGACCCGGCTCTTCGATGCCGGCGGCACGGCGCGGTTCATCCTCGCCTCGCAGTTCGACATGACCTCGGCGCTGCGCCGGGCCGGGCTGCCGCAGAACGACGAGGTGCTGAAACGCACGCTGAGCGATGTGGAGCAAATCGGACGCGAGTTCGGCCTGGCGATGGTCGGCTCGGCACAATTGATTGCGGACTCCGTTGCGCTCATGGCACGGCTGTCCCTGGATGAAGACAGCCGATGACACGGGCGGAAAGGTCCCGTGGGTGACGTGCAGCACATGAAAGAGCGCGAATGAAAGACAAGGACAGCCAGCAGGCCGCAGCCCAGGGCGGCGACAGCGAGCGTCTGTGTATCGTCGGCATCGGCGCCTCGGCCGGCGGGCTCGAGGCGATCCGCGAGATGCTGGCCGGGGCGCGGGCCTCGAGCAACCTCGCCTACGTGGTGATCCAGCACCTCGACCCCAACCACGAGAGCCTGCTGGCCGAGCTGCTCGCCCGCCACACCGAACTGCGGGTGCGGCAGGCCTCGGGCGGCGAGCGCATCGCGGCGGGCAATGTCTATATCATCCCCCCCGGCCACGGGCTCTCGGTCACGGAGGGCGTTCTGAACCTCACCGAGTTCGCGCAGCCGCGCGGGCTGCGCCGCCCCATCGACGATTTTTTCGAAAGCCTCGCGCTCGACCAGGGCCGCTTTGCCGCCTGCGTGATCCTTTCGGGCACCGGCGCCGACGGCAGCGCCGGGCTGCGCGCGATCAAGGAGCACGGCGGGCTGTGCCTCGTGCAGGCGCCGGAGACGGCAAAGTACGACGGCATGCCGACCTCGGCGCAGAACACCGGGCTGGTGGATTTCGTGCGCCGCCCCAGCGAGATCGTCGAGGCCATCGAGCAGTTCTACTCGCACACGCTGGTCGACACCGCCGACCGCGAGCTGGCCAATACGGTCGAGGCGCATCTCGAGGACATCTGCGGCGTGGTGCGCAACTTCGTCGGGCATGATTTCTCGGGCTACAAGAAATCGACGCTGATCCGCCGCGTGCAGCGCCGCATCCAGGTGCTCGATCTCGACGACGCCAGCGCCTACCTCAAGCGCGTGCGCTCGGATCCCAAGGAATGCGAGATCCTGTTCCGCGAGCTGCTGATCAACGTCACCCGCTTCTTCCGCGATCCCGATCACTTCGAGCGGCTGCACAAGCTCGCCGTGGCGCCGCTGGTCAAGGGCGCCGGCCCGGAGGACGAGATCCGCATCTGGATCCCCGGCTGCTCCAGCGGCGAGGAGGCCTATTCGCTGGCGATGATGTTCGCCGAGGAGGCGCGGCAGCAGAAGCGCTCGGTGAAAATCCAGATCTTCGCCACCGACATCGACGAGCAGATGCTGCGCATCGCCCGCGACGCGACCTACCCGCAATCGGCGCTGGCCGACATCCCCGAGGAGATGCGCGATCTCTACACCATCGCGCTCGACGGGCGGTTCCGGATCTCGGCGAAGATCCGCGACATGATCCGCTTCTCTGTGCATTCCATCGTCCGCGACCCGCCGTTCTCCAACATCGACCTGCTGTCGTGCCGCAACTTGCTGATCTACTTCGGCGACCAGCTGCAATCGACCGCCCTGCCGATCTTCCACTACGCCCTGAAGCCCGGCGCGACGCTCTTCCTCGGACCCTCCGAGACGGTGGGCCGGCATGACCACGTCTTCAAGCCGCTCGACCAGAGCGCCCGTATCTTCCAGCGCAACAACGGCCGGCCCGAATACCCGTTGCACCTGCGCAGCACGCAGCGCAGCCAACCCTCGGGGCGCCGCCACGCCGCCGAGGATGCCGAACCCCCGGCCCGGCTCGACTGGCAGGAGAGCGACGTCGCCGAGCGCATCCTCTCGGCCTATGCGCCGCCGACCCTGCGGGTGACCCAGCGCGGCGAGATCCTGCGCTCGACCGGGCGGCTCGGCAAATACCTCGAGGTCACCCCCGGCCCCGACAGTGAAACCTTTGCGCCCGCCCTCGCCCGCTCCGGCGTGCGCGAGGCGCTCTCGGCGATCCTGCGCCAGGTGACCCGCAGCAAGAAGCGCACCATCTCGCGCGATCTCACCGCGCGCTCCGAGTTCGGCACACAGGCCTTCGACCTGATCGCCGATCCGCTCGAGGACGGCAGCATCCTGCTGGTGTTCCGCGAGCGCGACCGCTTCGAGCCGCTGGAGGACGACAGCTTCGAGGAACTCGACCCCACCGACAGCCACGTGCAGAGCCTCGAGCACGAGCTGCGCGACACCCGCGCCAGGCTGCACACCACGGTGGAGGAGCTGGAGACGGCGAACGAGGAGCTGAAAAGCTCCAACGAAGAAATGATGTCGATGAACGAAGAGCTGCAGTCGACCAACGAGGAACTCTCGACAGTCAACGACGAGCTCAAGAGCAAGGTCGACGAGCTTTCCGTGGCCAATGCCGACCTCACCAACTTCTTCGCCTCGACCGCGCTGCCGCTGGTGGTGGTCGACTCGAAGATGGCGATCCGCAACTTCACCGACGCGATCCAGTCGATCTACCCCTTCCGCGGCGCCGACCGCGGCCGGCCGCTGGCCGAGGTGACCTCGTCGCTGCGCAGCAACGAAGAGGTGCTGCAGGCGATCGGCGAGGTGATGCGCAACGGCGAGCTGCGGCACATGCGGGTCAGCGACCGCACCGAGGCGCGCACCTGGTCGCTGGTCATCACACCCTACCGCAGCCGCGACGGCGATCTCAACGGCGCCACGCTGGTGTTCACCGAGGTGACAGACGCGCTGCGCCTGGAAGCGGCGCTCAAGCACGAGGGCGAGCGCCTGCGGCTGGCGCTGGATGTCTCGGGGCTGGCCGTCTGGGAGTGCGACCCGCGCGGCGGCACCGTCACGCTGGACGATTCCGGCTGCAATCTGCTCGGCGTCGAGGACCACAGGCTGCAGATCGACGCGCTGCTGCAAGGGCTGGACGACGACAGCCGCATCGGTGTGCGCCGCGCCATCTCGGCGGCCATGCAGCATGGCGAGCCGATCGACGTGATCGCCCGGCTCGACGGCGACGGCCAACACAGCCGCTCGATCCAGTTCGTCGGCCGTCGCATCGCCACGCCGCGGGCCGAGCGCGTGCTCGGCGTGCTCTTCGACGTGACCGAGGAGCAGGACGCCAAGAACGTGCGCGAGATGATGCTGCGCGAGATGAACCACCGCGTGAAGAACATGTTCTCGATCATCTCGAGCATGGTGCGCATGGCCGGGCGCCGCGCCGAGAGCGTGCCCGACCTGGTCGAGGGGGTGCAGACCCGGATCAACGCCCTCGCCCGCTCGCACGACCTGACCCAGAAGACCCCGCGCGGCCGCAAGTTCGGCCTCGAGGACGCGATCCGCGCCTCGCTGGAGCCCTACTGCGGCGACATGGAGCTGACTCCGGGAGGCCCCGAGGTGCCGGTGGCCACGCATGAGCTGACCTCGCTCTCGCTGCTGCTTCACGAGTGGTCGACCAATGCCTCGAAGTACGGTGTTCTGGGCCACAAGCCCGGGCGGCTCGAAGTCGGATGGCACCGCGACGGAAAATTCGTCGAACTCGTGTGGAACGAAATTCACGAAGAGCGTGTTGAACCTGACGACGGGGCAGCGGGCTTCGGCTCGACGCTGGTCCAGCTTTCGGCTGTTCAGCTGAACGGCACGGTCTCTGTCGATTACGGTGAAAAAGAACGAAGGATGATACTGCGTTATGTCCCTGACGAGCAGTGAGAAGACCCCCGCCCGGGGACGCGTGATGATCTGCGAGGACGAGGTCATCGTCGCGATGGATCTGCAGATGCTCGTCGAGGATTTCGGCTACGAGGTCATCGGCCCCTTCCCCGGCCTGCGCGAGGCCTTCGCCGCGCTCGGCGATCAGCGCCCGGACATCGCGCTTCTCGATGTGCGCCTGAAGGACGGAGAGGTCTTCCCCCTCGCCGACAAGCTGAACGACATGGGCGTCGGCCTCGTCTTCCAGTCGGGCCACGTCTACGACGACGAGATCCACGCCAAGTACCCTGGGGCCGGATGCTGTCTGAAGCCGATCAACCCGGCGGGACTGCGCAGCGCCCTACAAAGCGCCGAGACTGTCGGCACCGCCTGAGCCATTCCTGCCGGACGGCTCAGCCTCGCAGCACCGCCGCCAATCTTGCCGGGCGCCTCAGCCCGGCAGAACCGCCGCCATGCCGCCGATGGCAATGAGCCAGGCGGCGGCGACCGCGCCTGCAACGCGCCCGAGCCGCGCCTGCGCGAGATCGACCACCCCCCAGCCCAGCAGAACGAAGGCGGCGATCCCGAGGACGCTGCCGAGCGCCCCGAGCAGCCCCTCGCGCGTGGCGCTCACGGCGTCCCCCGAGAGCGCCGCGAGAGCCGCCCCCGCCATCGCCAGCCCCGCCAGCAGGCCGCGCGGCAACGCCCTGCCCCAGAGCGCCAGTGCGGCCAGCGCCAAGGCGACGAGCGCGCCCAGTCTTATGGAAATGGAGACCTCGGGCCACACCCCGTGCAGCGCGATGACCAGCGCCGCCGCCAGCACGGCCGCCGGATAGGCGACCCGCACCCCGGCCAGAGGCTGCCGCGCCAGCAGCAGCGCCACCGCCGCGAGCAGCAAGGTCTGCAGCGGCGCCATCACCGGATGCAGCAGCCCCGCGTAGAACGGTCCGAGATCGCCAAAGGCGTCATGCGCCAGCGCGACCTGCGGCACCAGCGCAAGCGCCGCCGCCGCCAGGACGCAGCGCCTCACAGCGCGCCGATCAGGAAACCCGCGCCAAGCGCCGCGATCACACCGCCCGCACCGCGCACCGCCAGCGCGCCCGCGCGCGAGCGGGTCAGCAGGCCGAAGGAGATGCCGCAGAGGTGCAGCAGTCCGGTGCCGATCACGAAGCCGCCCGCATAGGCCAGCGGGCTCACCGCCCCCGGCATCTCGGCGCCATGCGCATGGCCGTGGAAAATGGCAAAGAAGGCGACGATCACCGCCGCCACCGGCAGCGGCGGGCGCGCGGCGAAGAGCACCGCGAGTCCGATCACCAGCCCCGAGGCGGCGATCCCGGTCTCGATCCCCGGCAGCGGCACGCCCGCCGCTCCGAGCATCCCGCCAAGCGCCATGACCAGCGGGAATGTCACCGGCAGCAGCCAGACCGCGGGCGCCCCGAGAAAGGCCCCCCAGAGCCCGACCGCGACCATGGCGATCACGTGGTCCCAGCCGAGGATCGGGTGCAGGAAGCCCGTGACGAACCCGCCCGCGGCGGCGTCCCCGGTGTGCGCAAGCGCCGGCGAGGCGATCCCGAACGAGACGAGGGTGAGCATGACCGCGACCGCGGCGAGACTTTTGGAATACATGGCAAAATCCTTTCAGGCGTCGAAATACCCGGCCCGCGCGGAGAGTGCCATGCCCCCTCGTCAATGGCGAGGAGATTTGCGGCGGATCACTCCGGGCGGCGGGCCTCGGCCAGCATGGTCATCTCGGGGATCATCGCCCGCACGCCGACCTCGGCAAAGCCCGCCGCTGCCAGCGCCCCGGCCAGCCCCGCCGCATCCAGCGAGGCTGCCTGCGGGGTGAAGGCGGTGTGCTGCAACTGCCAGAGCGCGGTCAGATGCGGCCCGCTCCGGTCCCCGCGCACGATGAAGTCATGCAGCAGCAGTCGCCCGCCCGGGCGCAGCGCGCGGAAGGCCGCGTCGAAGAGCGGCGCATGCGCCTTGGCGGGCACGCCCGACAGCAGGTAGGACATGAGCACCACGTCCTGCCCGCCCGGCCAGTCGAGGTTCGTCGCATCCGCCTCGACATAGATGATCCGGTCCGACAGGCCCGCCGCCGCGACCTTCTCGCGCCCCACGGCCACCACGTTGGGAAAGTCGACGATGGTCGAGCGCAGCTGCGGGAAGGCCTTGCAGAAGGTGATCGAGAAGGCCCCGGTGCCGCCGCCCACGTCGAGCATGCTGCCCGCCTCCGACAGGTCCAGCCGTTTCGCCAGCACCCCAGCCGGGCCGAGCGATCCGGCGTGCTGGCTGTCGGAATAGAGCCGCGCCTCCTCGGCGTCGGCGAACCACTCGGCATAGGAGCCCGTTGCCTCCTCGGGCAGCTCGTCCTTCAGCGCCGGTTCTAGCTGGCTCATCAACGGATACATCTGTCGCCCGACCTGCAGCCGCAGGTAGTCGCTGAAGTCGTATTTCTCGCCCTTCACCAGGAAAGAGGCCGCGGCGGGCGAGTTGGAGTACCGATCGCCTTCCACCGAGACCACCCCAAGCCCGGCCAGCGCGGTCAGCAGGGTGCGGGCCCGCTCCGGGTGCAGATCGCAGGCCGCCCCGAGTTGCTCGGCGCTCAGCGGCCCGTCGGCCAATGTGTCGAATATGCCGAACTCCAGCGCCGCGAAGAGCGCCTTGGAGGCCATGAAGCCAAAGGCAATGTCCGAAATTTCATGTGCTTCGGTGAGCAAAGCCATGCCGTCTCCCTCTCCCTGTGCTGCCCCAGACCTAGCAGGCAGGGGCCGCAAAAGACAGGCCGCGGCCGGAACGGACGCCGCGTCGCGACAGGATGACCGCACAGAAGATGCCAGATGCGGCGCCGCGCGGCTGCATGGGGCCGCCAGCCCACAGGCCGCGCGGCTGCGGAAACCCGCACTTGACGCGCCTCCGAGAAGATCGCCATCTCTCTCGCAAAAGACATCCGGCACTTTGCACTACCGACAGGAAACTCCACGCATGTTCGACTTCTTCTCCGCCCGACGCCCCAGCACGCTGGCCTCGCAGGCGATGATCGCCACTTCGCACCCGCTCTCGACCGCTGCCGGGCTCGAGATCCTCTCGACCGGCGGCTCGGCGGTCGACGCGGCCATCGCCGCCGTCGCGGTGCAATGCGTGGTCGATCCGCTGATGACCGGCATCGGCGGCGACTGCTTCGCGCTCTATGCGCCGAAGGGCGGCGCGGTGAAGGCGCTGAACGGCTCGGGCCGCGCCCCCGCCGCCGCGTCGATCGCCGCGCTGAAAGAGGCCGGGCTGACCGGCGAGATCCCGCAGACCAGCCCGCATGCGGTGACCATCCCCGGCGCCATCTCGGCCTGGTGCCTGCTGCACGCCGATCACGGCACGATGCCGCTCGCGAAACTCTTCGCCCGCGCCATCGGCTACGCCGAGAACGGCTACGCGGTGACCCCGCGGGTCGCGCAGGACTGGGCCGAGGAAGCCGCGCTGATCGCCGGTGACGAGCACGCCGCCAAGGTCTTCCTGCCGAACGGCCTCGCCCCGCACGCAGGGGAACGCCACGCCCAGCCCCTGCTGGCGGACCGCCTGCGCGAGATCGCCGAGAAGGGCGCCGCCGGTTTCTACCAGGGCGACACCGCCGCGAAGATGGCCGCCCACCTGCGATCGCTTGGCGGGCTGCACACCGAACAGGACTTCCACGACGGCACCGATGCGGCCTTCTGGACCGATCCGATCTCGGCCAGCTACGCCGGCCACGAGGTGCTCGAATGCCCGCCCAACGGCCAGGGCCTCGCCGCGCTGCTGATCCTGCGCATCCTGTCGAAGTTCGACATGGGCCGGCAGATGTCCGAGGCCGACCGCATCCATCTGCACGCCGAGGCCAGCAAGCTCGCCTACCACCACCGCGATGCGCTGATCGGCGATCCGGAAAGCTGCCCGGGCCTGGTCGAGATGCTGCTGTCCGACGCGGTGGTCGACAGCCTCGCCGCGCGCATCGACATGACCCGCGCCATGGAGCCCGCGCTCTGGGACGAGCCCGAGCACAAGGACACCATCTACCTCTGCGTCGTCGATGCGAACGGCAACGCGCTGTCCTTCATCAACTCGATCTTCCACGGCTTCGGCTCCACCCGGCTCGATCCGGAAACCGGCGTGCTCTTCCAGTCGCGCGGCGCCTCCTTCCGGCTGATCGAGGGGCACCCCAACGCCATCGCCCCCGGCAAGCGCCCGATGCATACGATCATCCCCGGCATGGTCCGCAAGGACGGCGAGATCATCATGCCCTTCGGCGTCATGGGCGGCCAGTACCAGGCGGCGGGCCACGCGGCCTTCCTGTCGGGCGTGCTGGATCTCGGCCTCGACCTGCAGGCGGCGATGGATGCGCCGCGCAGCTTTGCCCATGACGGCGAACTGCAGATCGAGCCCGGCGTTTCCGCCGAGGCCTGCGCCGAGCTGGAAAAGCGCGGCCACAAGCTCAAGGTGATGACCAGCCCCATCGGCGGCAGCCAGGCGATCCGCATCGACGCCGAGACCGGCCTGCTCTCGGGCGGCAGCGACAGCCGCAAGGACGGCATGGCCCTCGGCTTCTGAGCCGCCGCCACCGCGAGCCATCCACACCGCGCCCCCGGGCGCGGTGTTTTCGTATCCGGAGCCGGGCAACGTTCCTGCCCGCGCATGGCTGCCCTGCGCAGCGCTGCATTGAACGCCCTTGCCACTGCTCTTATCTGGACCGCAGTCCAAGAACTCTTCGCACCCCGGGGGCGATGTCCTCTTCCGCGCCCCGGTTTCTCCCGCCACGCCCGCCGACCGGCCCGCACGGCACTCCGAAATTTTTCTGCGACGGGAAATCCTTGGCCGCCCGTGTAACCCCTTCGGAACGTCAAAAGCGAAGGTTTCAGGAGCCCGCAATGAGCATACGCAAGACAGGTCTGATCATCGGGCTGCTCACCCTCATCGGGGCGGGCGCAGGCTGGGCCTATCTCGACCGCACCTCCACCCCTGCAGAGACCGCGCCGCAGACCGTCGCCGTGACCCGCGGCACCGTGTCGAGCACCGTGCTCGCCACCGGGCTGATCGAGGCCACCGACCTGGTCTCGGTCGGCGCGCGCACCTCGGGGCTGATCGAGGAGCTGGCGGTCGAGGTCGGCGACGATGTGGCGCAGGGCGATCTCATCGCCCGCATCGACTCGCTCGAACAGCAGAACGCCGTCGCGCAGGCCAAGGCCGACCTGACCCAGATCGACGCAGAAATCGAGGCGAAGAAGGCCGAGGTCCGCCAGTCCGAACTGGCGGTGGACCGGCAGAGCGGGCTCAACGCCAAGAAACTCTCGGCCACCTCGGAGCTCGAGGCCGCTCAGGCGACGCTGGCGATGAACAAGGCCAACCTGCAATCGCTCGAGGCGCAGCTGGCGCGGGCGCGGATCGAGGTCGCCAGCGCCGAGCTGGACCTCGAACGCACCAGGATCACCGCCCCCATCGACGGCACCGTCGTGGCCGTGGTCAACGGCGAGGGCACCACGGTCAACGCCTCGCAGGAGGCGCCTACAATCGTCAAGCTCGCACAACTGGACCGGATGGAGGTGAAGGCCGAGATCTCCGAGGCCGACGTGGTCAACGTGCACGCCGGGCAGCAGGTGGAATTCACCCTGCTAGGCGCGCCCGACCTGACCTACAGCGCCACCCTCGCCTCGGTCGAGCCCGCGCCCTCGTCGATCAAGGACAGCGACGAGATCGATACCGACACGGCGATCTACTACAATGCCCGCTTCACCGTCGACAACGACGACCGGCTGCTGCGCATCGGCATGTCTGCGGATGTGACGATCTTCCTCGGCAAGGCAGAGGACGTGCCGACGCTGCCGCTCTCGCTGCTGCCCGCCAAGGGGCCCGACGGGCACTACAGGATCGAGGTGCCCGGCACCGGCGACAGGCCGGAGTTCCGCGAGATCGAGATCGGCCTGAAGGACGCCACGCGCTTCGAGGTCCTCTCCGGCCTGGAGGCGGGCGAGCAGGTCATCTCCACGGCGGCGCCCCCCGCCCCGGCCTCGGATGCTGGCAGCCGGGGTCCCGGCGGCCGCGGCGGCCCGCCGCCGATGATGGGCCTGTGAGGCGCGCACCATGGCTCTCATAGAAATCGAAGGCGTTGAACGCTCCTTCACGGCGGGCGAACAGGTGGTCCGCGTGCTGCGCGGCATCGACCTGTCGATCGAGGCGGGCGAGATGGTGGCGATCATCGGCCAGTCCGGCTCGGGCAAATCGACGCTGATGAACATCCTCGGCTGCCTCGACCGCCCCAGCGCGGGCAGCTACCGTTTCGACGGGCGCGACGTGCAGCAGCTTGGCGATCTCGAACTGGCCGAGCTGCGCCGCGACCACTTCGGCTTCATCTTCCAGCGCTACCAGCTCATGGCCGAGCTCGATGCCGTGGGCAACGTCGAGATCCCCGCCATCTACCGCGGCGCCGCGCGCAATGCACGGCGCGAGCGGGCCAAGGCCCTGCTCACCCGGCTCGGGCTCGGCGAACGGCTCGGCAACCGGCCCGGCGCGCTCTCGGGCGGCCAGCAGCAGCGGGTCTCGGTGGCCCGCGCGCTGATCAACGGCGGCGAGGTCATCCTCGCCGACGAGCCCACCGGCGCGCTCGACAGCGCCTCCGGGGCCGAGCTGATGGCGCTGCTGCGCGAGCTGCACGCCGAGGGGCACACGGTGATCCTCGTCACCCACGACCCGCAGATCGCCGAGGCCGCCGACCGGGTGATCGAGATCAGTGACGGCGAGATCGTCGCCGACACCCGCAAGCGCCCCTTCAGCGCCCCGGCCCGCGTCGAGACCGCCCACCCCGCCGCCTCCGGCCTCGGCGCGCTCGCCGACCGCCTGCGCGAGGCGACGCGCATGGCGCTGAGATCCATGGCGGCGCACAAGCTGCGCTCCTTCCTGACCATGCTCGGGATCATCATCGGCATCACCTCGGTGGTCTCGGTGGTCGCGCTCGGCAACGGCAGCCAGCAGAAGGTGCTCGAGAACATCTCCTCGATCGGCACCTCGACCATCGACATCCGCCCCGGCACAGGCTTCGGCGACCGCCGCGCCAACCGCGTCGACACGCTGGTCGGCGGTGACGCTGACGCGCTCGCCCCGCTCGCCTTCGCCGCCTCGGTCTCGCCCGAGGTCTCGACCAGCGCCACGGTGATCCACGGCGGCACCAGCGCCTCGGCCTCGGTCAAGGGCGTCTCGGCGGGCTACTTCCAGCTCGGCGCCTACACGGTGACCGATGGGGCGGCCTTCACCGAAACCGACCTTCAGGCCCGCGCGCAGGTCGCGGTTCTGGACAGCGACGCCGCCGAGACCTTCTTCGGCAGCGAAAGCCCGGTCGGACAGCGGGTGATGATCGGCCGGGTGCCGCTGCAGGTGATCGGCGTGGTCGACTCCTCCGGCGCCAGCTTCGGCCCGCAGTCGATCAAGGTCTTCACCCCCTACACCACCGCCATGGCACGGATCACCGGCAGCCGCACGGTGGACTCGATCTCGGTGCAGGTGGCCGACGGCTACGACATGACGCAGGCCGAGACCGAGATCACCGAAGTGCTGGCCCGCCGCCACGGCACGGTCGATTTCTTCCTGACCAACACCGACACGATCCGCGAGACCATCCAGAGCACCTCGAAGACGCTGACCTGGCTGATCTCGGCGATCGCGCTGATCTCGCTCTTCGTCGGCGGCATCGGGGTGATGAACATCATGCTGGTCTCGGTCACCGAGCGCACCCGCGAGATTGGCATCCGCAAGGCGGTGGGCGCGCGGCGCTCGGACATTACCGCGCAGTTCCTGATCGAGGCGGTTCTCGTCTGCCTGATCGGCGGCGCGCTCGGCGTGGCGCTGGCCTACGGGCTGGGCGCGGTGCTGGAGGTGGTCCTGCCCTCGATGCGGCTGGTCTACTCGGGCGCGACGGTGGCCGCGGCCTTCGGCTCGGCGACGCTGATCGGGGTGATCTTCGGCTACCTGCCCGCCCGCTCGGCGGCGCGGCTCGACCCGGTGGTGGCGCTGGCGCGGGAGTGAGGTAGAGACCGGGGCCGCCGCCGGGCGGGCGATCGCCCGGCGGTTGCGCCGTGTCTCCGGCCGCCCCCTATGCGCGACCCGAGCCGTTTTACCGATACGCCCCCGCCTCCTGCAGCCGCTGCTCGAAGCGGGTGATATTGGCCAGCGCCTCCCCGGACTGCACCACCATGCTCGCCACCAGCGCCTCGACAAGGGCGAAGGTGCCGATCATGCTCGGCAGCGGCTGCGGCCCGTGCATCTCGGGCAGCATCACCACGTCGGCGCCGCGCGCCAGCGGCCCCTTGGGATCGTCGGTGATCGCGATCGTCCGCGCGCCCTGCCGCAGCGCCAGCTCATGCGCCGCGATCGTCTCCACCGAGTAGTGCCGGAAGCTTATCGACAGGACCACGTCCTCGGGCCCGGCCAGCGCGATGCGGTCGCGGATGTCCCCCGGCGTGCCCGCCCGCGGCGCGAAGTTGTCAAAGGCCATGCGCGCGGTATAGCCGAGGTAGTCGGCGATGGCGTAGCAGCTCCGCACCCCCACCACGTAGACCTGCCGCGCCTCGATCATCAACTGCGCCGCCCGGTCGATCGCCGCCCGGCTCTCGGTGGTGAAGGCCGACTCGAGGTTGCGGTGCCCGGCCTCGCGGATCGCATCCAGCACCGACGCGCTGTCCTTCCCCGTAAGCTCCCCTGCCCGACGGCCGTAAAGCTCCCCTTCCCGGTCGCCCCCGTGGCGCAGCGCATCCTGAAAGGCGTTGCGGCAGGCCTCGTAGCCGGCGAACCCCAGCGCCTGCGACAGGCGCACGACGGTGTTGGCATTGGCCCCGGAGCGTTCTGCAAGGCTGCGCACGGAGTTCAGCGCGATTTCCTCGGGCTGGTCCGAGGCCCAGCGGGCCAGCGCCGCGACCCGCGGCGTGCCGCTGTGCCCGAGCTGGCGCAGGGCGCGGGCCAGATCGTCGAGGGAAGAAGGTGTCGTCAGCTCGGCCTCCAAGGTCTTTACGCGCAGGCGTTTCGTCTTAGGTGGTGGGTTTGGCAAGCGTGATACATTTGTATTGTTTACCTTGACCCGGCGCAATGAAATGTTTCACTGACACGCGAGAGCCGAATCTCGGACCAGATTTCAGGGAGACCCACCACATGACCAAACCTCTGATCGGCGCGCTCGTCGCCGCCTCCACCGCGCTCGGCGCAGGTGCAGTCTCGGCGCAGGAGCAGACCTTCATCTCGATCGGCACCGGCGGCGTGACGGGCGTGTATTACCCGACCGGCGGCGCGATCTGCCGTCTGGTGAACCGCGGCCGCTCCGAGCACGGCATCCGCTGCGGCGTCGAGTCGACCGGCGGCTCGGTGTTCAACATCAACGCCATCCGCGGCGGCGAGCTGGAATTCGGCGTCGCCCAGTCCGACTGGCAGTACCACGCCTACAACGGCACCTCGCGCTTCGAGGAAACCGGCGCCTTCGAGGGCCTGCGCGCGGTCTTCTCGGTGCACCCCGAGCCCTTCACCGTGGTCGCCCGCGCCGATGCCGGGATCGAGACCTTCGAGGACCTCAAGGGCAAGCGCGTCAACGTCGGCAACCCCGGCTCCGGCCAGCGCGGCACGATGGAAGTGCTGATGAACAAGCTGGGCTGGACCATGGATGACTTCGCCGTGGCCTCCGAGCTGCAGGCGGCGGAACAGTCGCAGGCGCTCTGCGACAACAACATCGACGCCATGGTCTACACCGTCGGCCACCCGTCGGGCTCCATTCAGGAAGCCACCACCGCCTGCGATTCCGTGCTGGTCGAGGTCTCGGGCGAGGCGATCGACGAGCTCGTCTCCGAGAACCCCTTCTACCGCACCGCCACCATCCCCGGCGGCATGTACCGCGGCAATGACGAGGACGTGCACACCTTCGGCGTCGGCGCGACCTTCGTGACCTCCGAGGATGTCCCGGAAGAGGTCGTCTACCAGGTCGTCAAGGCGGTCTTCGACAACATCGACCAGTTCCGCGGCCTGCACCCGGCCTTCGCCAACCTCGACCCGGCCGAGATGGCCAGCGCGGGTCTCTCGGCACCGCTGCACCCCGGCGCCGAGCGCTATTTCCAGGAAGCGGGCCTGATGGAGTAAGCTCGCGCGACAACGTGTGACACCCGGCCCGGGCGCTGCAAAGGCGCCCGGGCCTTTCAGGAAGGCGGCATCAGAGGGGCGCGCAGCATGACCGACAACCCACAGCAGGGCAAGGACGCCCAGGGCGGACGCCAGTTCAGTGACGAGGAGCTTCAGGATCTCGTCGCCAGCACCGACAGCGGCGCCCGCGCGCCGACCAACCGCGCCGTCGCGATGCTCATCGCCGGGCTGGCGCTGGCCTGGTCGCTTTTCCAGCTGTGGATCGCGCAGCCGCAGCTTTGGTTCGCCAACGTGCTGCCCGCGCTGAACTCGTCGCAGACCCGGCCGATCCACCTGACCTTCGCCATCCTGCTGGCCTTCCTCGCCTACCCGGCGCTGAAATCCTCGCCGCGCGACCGGGTGCCGCTGACCGACTGGCTGCTCATGGCCGTCGGCGGCTTCTGCGCCTTCTACGTCTTCCTCTTTTCCGACCACCTGGCGATGACCGCCCGTTCGGGCCTGCCGACGCAGATGCAGGTGATCATCGGCGCGGTCGGCCTGCTGATCCTGCTCGAGGCCAGCCGCCGCGCGCTCGGCCCGGCGCTGACCATCGTCGGCGCGCTGTTCCTGCTTTACGCGTACATGGGCACGGGCTGGCTGATCCCCGAGCTGATCGAGCACGAGGGCCTGTCGTTCACCGCGCTGATCAACGCGCAATGGCTCGACACCGCCGGGGTCTTCGGCATCCCGCTCGGCGTCTCGACCGCCTTCGTCTTCCTCTTCGTGCTGTTCGGCTCGCTGCTGGATAAGGCGGGCGCGGGCAACTACTTCATCAAGCTCGCCTTCGCCGGGCTTGGCCACCTGCGCGGCGGCCCCGCCAAGGCCGCCGTGGTCGGCTCTGCCATGACCGGCCTGATCTCCGGCTCGTCGATCGCCAACGTGGTCACCACAGGCACCTTCACCATTCCCCTGATGAAACGCGTCGGCTTCTCCAACGAGCAGGCCGGTTCGGTCGAGGTCGCCTCCTCGGTCAACGGTCAGATCATGCCCCCGGTGATGGGCGCCGCCGCCTTCCTCATGGTCGAGTTCATCGGCATCTCCTACGTCGAGGTGATCAAGCACGCCTTCATCCCGGCGGTGATCTCCTACATCGCGCTGGTCTACATCGTGCACCTCGAGGCGCTGAAGAAGAACATGCCCGCGCTCGGTCAGGCCAAGTCCTTCTCCGGCATGATCCTCAAGTTCTTCATCGGTTTCGCCGTGGCCGGTGCGGGCTTCACCGCGCTGATCTACGCCGTGGGCGCGCTGAAGTCGGTGGCCCCCGGCCTCTCGGGCCCGATCATGATGCTGGTGCTGGCGGCGGTCTACCTCTGGCTGCTGGCCATCGCCGCCCGCCGCCCCGACCTCGAGGTCGACGACCCCGGCGATCCCAACATCAAGCTGCCCACCGTGGGCGAGGTCTACGCCACCGGCCTGCACTACATCCTGCCGATCATCGTGCTGGTCTGGTTCCTCATGGTCGAGCGCCAGAGCCCGGCGAAATCCGCCTTCTACGCCACCGCGCTGATGCTGCTGATCATCATCACCCAGCGCCCGCTCAAGGCCATCATGCGCGGCGAGGGCGCACGCATGGCCGAGGAGTTCAAGGCCGGCTTCGGCGACCTGATCGAGGGCCTCATCGCCGGCGCGCGCAACATGATCGGCATCGGCGTCGCCACGGCGGCGGCGGGCATCATCGTCGCCACGGTCACCAAGACCCCGATCGGCACCGAGCTTGCCGGCCTCGTCGAGCAGCTTTCCGGCGGCAGCCTGATCATCATGCTGATCCTCGTCGGGCTGTTCTCGCTGATCCTCGGCATGGGCCTGCCGACCACAGCAAACTACATCGTGGTCTCCTCGCTGATGGCCAATGTGGTGGTCTCGCTCGGGGCGCAGGAAGGGCTGATCGTGCCGCTGATCGCGGCGCACCTCTTCGTCTTCTACTTCGGCATCATGGCCGACGTGACCCCGCCCGTGGGCCTCGCCTCCTTCGCCGCCGCGGCGGTCTCCGGGGGCGATCCGATCAAGACCGGCTTCACCGCCTTCTTCTACAGCCTGCGCACCGTCGCCCTGCCGTTCCTGTTCATCTTCAACCCGACGCTGATCCTCTACGGGGTCGACCTCGGCACCGCCTCGGGCATCGCTCATGCGGTCTTCGTCTTCATCGTCGCGACCTTCGCCATGCTGCTCTTCGCCGCCGCAACGCAGGGCTATTTCCTCGCCCGCTCGCGGATCTGGGAAAGCGCCGCGTTGCTGCTGGTGGCCTTCACGCTCTTCGTGCCCAACGTCTGGCTGAATGCCGTGCAAAGCCCGTTCGAGAACGTACCCCCGGCGGAGTTCGAGCAGGTTCTGGCCGATCTGCCCGAGGGCACCCGCATCCGGCTGGAAATCGAGGGGCCCGACTTCAACACCGGCGAGACCGCCTCGACCACGCTGGTCATGGACGCCCATGGCGCCAATGCGCAGGAGCGGATCGACAACTCCGGCCTGATGCTCTTCCCCGAGGGCGACGTGGTGAAGCTCGATGAGCCGATGTTCGGCACGCCCACTGCCGAGAAGCTGGCAAACTTCGACTTCTACGCCGACGAGCCGGTGCAGCTTGCCTCGGTGCTGGTCCCGCAGGAGCGGCTTCCGGCGCAGGTCTTCTACATCCCCGCCCTGCTGCTGCTGGGGCTGGTGATCCTGATGCAACGCCGCCGCCAGACCGTGCCGGCCTTCTGAGGAGCCTCGAGATGTACAAGACGATCCTGCTTCCCATCGACCTCTCGGCCCCCGCGAGCTGGACCAAGGCGCTGCCCTCGGCGCTGCAGCTCGGCGGCGCGGACGCGGTGCTGCACGTGGTGACCGTGGTGCCCGATTTCGGCATGTCCGTGGTCTCGGGCTACTTCCGCGAGGGCTTCGAGAAGGGCGCCCTCAAGGAGGTCGGCGCCAAGCTCAAGGACTGGGTCAACGCCAACGTGCCGGACCACGTCGAGGTGCACCCGCATGTCATGCACGGGCGCATCTACGACGAGATCCTGCGCGCCGCCGACAAGCTCAAGGTCGATGCCATCGTGCTCGCCTCGCACACCCCCGAACTCGCGGACTACCTGCTGGGGCCGAACGCCGCGCGGGTGGTGCGCCACGCCAAACAGTCCGTCTTCGTCGTGCGCGGCGAATAAGGCGAATAATCGGAGAACTTCAATGGGACATGTCTTCGGACGCTCCAACGCGCAGCTGCCCCGGGCGGTGCGCGGCGAGGGATGCTATATCCACGATGCCGCGGGACGCGCCTATCTCGACGGCTCGGGCGGCGCGGCGGTCTCCTGCCTCGGCCATTCCGACCCGGACGTGCGCGCCGCGATCCACGCGCAGCTCGACCAGCTCGCCTTTGCCCACACCGGCTTCTTCACCTCGGAGCCGGCCGAGGCGCTGGCCGACCTGCTGATCGAGAACGCGCCGCAGGGCATCGACCGGGTCTACCTGCTCTCGGGCGGCTCGGAAGCGGTCGAGGCGGCGATCAAGCTCGCCCGGCAGTACATGCTCGAGACCGGTCAGCCGCAGCGCCACCGGGTCATTGCCCGCCGCCAGAGCTACCACGGCAACACACTCGGCGCGCTGGCCGCCGGCGGCAACGCCTGGCGGCGCGAGAAATACGCCCCGCTGCTGGTCGAGACCTCGCATATCGCCGCCTGCTACGCGTACCGACTGCGCGAAGAGGGCGAGAGCGCCGAGGCCTACGGGCTGCGCGCCGCCGACGAGCTGGAGGCCGAGATCCAGCGCCTCGGGGCCGAGAGCGTCATGGCCTTCATCGCCGAGCCGGTGGTCGGCGCGACCGCGGGCGCGGTCCCGGCGGTGGAGGGCTATTTCAAGCGCATCCGCGAGATCTGCGACCGCCACGGCGTGCTGCTGATCCTCGACGAGGTGATGTGCGGCATGGGCCGCACCGGCACTCTTTTCGCCTGCGAACAGGACGGGGTCTCGCCCGACATCGTGACCATCGCCAAGGGGCTCGGCGCGGGCTACATGCCGATTGGCGCCATGCTCTGCACCGGGGCGATCTATGAGGCCATCGCGCAAGGCTCCGGCGCCTTCCAGCACGGCCACACCTACCACGGCCACCCGCTCGCCGCCGCCGCCGGGCGGGCGGTGCTGAGCGCCATTCTCGAGCGCCGGCTGTTGCCGCAGGTCCGCGCGCGCGGGCAATATCTGGACGCAACGCTGCACGACGCGCTCGGCCAGCACCCGCACGTCGGCGACATCCGCGGGCGCGGGCTGTTCCGCGGTATCGAGCTGGTGGCGGACCGGGACAGCAAGACCCCCTTCGACCCGGCGCTGAAGATCAACGCCAAGGTGAAGCGTTTCGCCATGGACGAGGGGCTGATCTGCTACCCGGCGGGCGGCACGCTCGACGGCAAGCACGGCGACCACGTGCTGCTCGCCCCGCCCTTCATCATCTCCGAAGCGCAGATCGGCGAGCTGGTCGGCAAGCTCTCGCGGGCCATAGATCGGGCCATCGCCGCATGAGCCGATTGGCAACGCTGCCGCGGATCATGCTGGCCCCGAACGGCGCGCGCCGCACGCGCGCCGACCATCCCGCCCTGCCCGAGACCATCGCGCAGACCGTTGCTGCAGCAACGGCCGCACATCAGGCGGGCGCCGAGGCGCTGCACGCCCATGTCCGCGACGCCGAGGCCCGCCATGTGCTCGACGCCGGGCTCTACCGCGAGCTGCGCGCCGAGATGGCCCGCGCGGTTCCCGAGATGCCGGTGCAGATCACGACCGAGGCGGTCGGCCTCTACAGCCCCGCAACGCAGCGGGCGCTGGTGCGCGAGGTCTTGCCCGAAGGCGTCTCGGTCGCCCTGCGCGAGATGTGGCCCGAGCCCGGCCCCGACCCCGAGGCGCAGCGCTTCTACGCCGAGACCGAGGCGGCCGGCATCGCGCTGCAGCACATCCTCTATGCGCCCGACCAGGTCACCCACCTCGCCGTGCTCTGGTCCGAGGGAATGATCCCCGCGCCGCGCCAGGTGCTCTTCGTGCTCGGCCGCTACGCGCCGCCGACCCTCGCCCGCCCCGAGGAGCTGGACGGCTTCCTCGCGGCCGCCTCAGCCCTGCCCGAGGGCGTGCAATGGGCCGCCTGCGCCTTTGGCCGCAGCGAGCAGGCCTGCCTGCTGCGCGCCGCCGGGCTGGGCGGCGGCATGCGCATCGGCTTCGAGAACAACATCGAGCGCCCGGACGGCCGCCCGGCACGGGACAACGCCGAGCAGGTCGCGGCGCTGGTGGCGGCGCTGCCAGACAACGCGTCCCCGCGGGGACAGCGGGCCTGAGCCCCGTCCCCTGCGCCCCCGTCCCTTCGGAGGCAGAAGACCCGAGCCCCATCACCGGCACGGCCTGTCCCCGTGGGGACGGAGAGCCCGAGCCCACGCGCCGCCCGTCCCCGCAGCGACGGGCGAGCCGCCTGCGGGCGAAAGTCGGCGCCGGGACACGTGGCGTCCTAGCCACCGTCGGACCGGGTGTCCCCACGGGGACGGGACGGTTGCGGGCGGCCCGACCCCGCCCCGCAAGTACCGTCCCCGCGGGGACGGTGCCGCGCGGGCCATCTCCGAAGATGTTTTCCGCCCGCCATCCCGATCCGCTCTTGACGCGGGGTCCGGACGCGCCACTCTGCCTGACATGTTCCCGATCCGAGATCACAACCCCTCGGGGCGCACGCCCTATGTCACCTACGCGCTCATCATCGCCAACACGCTGATCTTCCTCAGCTACTGGGCGCTGTTCAACGACCCGCGTGCGCTCAATGCCTTCTTCGAGCGATGGGCGCTGTTCCCGGCGCACATCACGCAGGGCTATGGCTACGGCGGGGCGATCACCTCGATGTTCCTGCATGGGGGCTTCATGCACCTCTTCGGCAACATGCTGTTCCTGTTCATCTTCGGCGACAATATCGAGGACATGCTGGGGCACGTCCGCTACCTGCTGTTCTACCTCGCCTCGGGCATCGCGGCGGCACTGCTGCAATATGTCGCCGACCCGATGTCGGCGGTGCCCACGGTCGGCGCCTCGGGGGCGATCGCCGGGGTGATGGGCGCCTACCTGCTGCTCTTTCCCAAGGCGCGGGTCGATATCCTGATCATCCTGGTCATCATCTTCAAGGTGCTGCCGATCCCCGCCTGGCTGCTGCTGGCGGTCTGGTTCGGCATGCAGATCTTCAGCGGCGTCGGCAGCGCCGGGGCCGAGGGCGGCGTGGCCTACTGGGCGCATGTGGGCGGCTTCATCGCCGGGCTGGTGATGATCGCCCCGGTCTGGCTGGCCCTCGGCGGCCCGGCCTTCTGGAACCGCACGCACGGCCAGCCGCCGCATCCTGCGGCACATTACGCCATCGGGCGCACGCATGTGCCGCGCGCCGGCACGCGGCAGAACGGGCGTAAGGGGCCCTGGTCGCGGCACTGAGCCCTGCGCCCGGACGGGCGGAGGGATCGGGACCGCCTCCGGCGGGCGTATTTTCAAAGAGAAGAAGCGCGGATGCAAAAAGGGGAGCCGCGCGGCTCCCCTTGAAGGTCGTGATCCCCGGCGTTGCGCCAGGAGCGCGCGCTCAGAGCTCGCGGATGGTCTTGGCGAAGGGATCGAAGATATTGTTGCTGGCGCAGAGGATCGAGCCGGTCTCGTAGGGATCCTGGTCCTCGCGGATGCCTTCGACCAGCGCGCCGGCCTCGGAGGCGATGAGCCCGCCCGCGGCGATGTCCCAGATGTTCAGCTCGCGCTCCCAGTAGCCGTCGTAGCGGCCCGCGGCCACATAGGCCAAGTCGAGCGCCGCCGAGCCCCAGCGCCGCACGCCGGCGCATTCCGGCATCAGGCGGGCGAGATCCTTGAGGGTCGCCGGCAGGGTCTTCTTGGCGGCGAAGGGAACGCCGGTGGCGAAGATCGCCTCGATCATCCGGTGGCGGCCCGAGACGCGCAGGCGGCGCGAGTCGTTGAGCCAGGCACCGGCGCCCTTCTCGGCGTAGAACATCTCGTCCTTGGCCGGGTCGAAGACCACGCCGGCGACGATCTTGCCCTTGTGCTCGAGCGCGATGGAGATCGCCCAATGCGGCAGGCCGTGCAGGAAGTTCGTGGTGCCGTCGAGCGGATCGACAATCCAGCGGCGGGTCGGATCCTCGCCGTCCTGACCACCGCCCTCCTCGCCGAGCCAGCCGTAGGTCGGGCGCGCGCCCAGCAGCTCGTCCTTGAGAATCTTCTCGGCGGCGATGTCGGCGCGCGACACGAAGTCGCCCGCGCCCTTCATCGAGACCTGAAGGTTCTCGACCTCGCGGAAGTCCTTGACCAGCGACCGGCCCGCCTTGCGCGCGGCCTTGATCATGATGTTGAGATTGGCACTGCCCTGCATGGCGATGTTTCCCGGAATTGGTTCAAGCCGCGCGTATACGCGGCTCGCCGGAAAAAGCCAAGTCCGTATGGCCTTGGGAGATGCGTCGAAGCGCCGCCCTAGTTGCCGGCCGGAGCGCCCACCGGGACATAGGCCCGCGGCAGCGGCGCGCCCTGCGTGGCGAGGCGGCTGCCGGCGGCGCGATCGGAGGGGTTGTGATAGACGCCGCCGGTGGGTTTGCCGCACCAGATCTGCCCGCCGAGGATCACCGGCTGCAGATCGCCGCTGCACATGTTCGGACCCGGGTAGGCCTGCACAAGCGGCTGGTCGCTGCCGCCGGTCACGAAGCCCGCGGCGCCGGGCATGTACATGTCCCCGGGGTAGCCCTGGCTGCCCGCCAGCGCCGCCCCCGCCGAGACAACCAATGCCGCTGCCGCGGCGCAAACGCTGAGAACTCGCATCCTAATCCCTCACATACCCGAACAGCGGGAAGCCTTTGGCGAGAGGCTAGCAGGCGGCGGAGGCTTGTCAAATTTTCGCCGTATTTTACTGAGCGCTCGGCGCAAGGCGAAACATTTCCGGGCAATTTGAGGTGACTGACCATGTTGAGGCAACACTGCCCAGCCCCCGAAACGGCACCAGCCGGCGCATGATTGCGCCGGCCGGGCCCCCTGACCGCATCGGCCTCATTCGGCCGGCGGCACCTCCACGGTCACCGAGGGCACGCCGTGGCGCGCGCGCAGACCGTCGCGATAGATCGCCTTGAACAGGCCAAAGCACATCAGCAGCATCACCACCGAGAAGGGCAGCGCGCCGATCACCATGGCGGTCTGGATCGCGGTGAGCCCGCCGACCAGCAGCAGCGCCCCGACTACGACGCCCAGCGTCACACCCCAGAAGATAATGTGCGGGCGCGCCTTCGGACCCTCGTCGCCCGCCGCGTTGATCGTGTTGACGATCAGCACCGCCGAGTCGGCCGAGGTGACGAGATAGGTCATCAGCAGGATCACGATGATCACCGCCATGCCCCAGCCCAGCACGTCGCCGAGCATGATGCCGGTCATGGTGAAGATCTTGGCGCCGTCGGTGGAGGCGAAGATCGCGCCATCGGCGAGGCCCGAGAGCTCCATGTCGATCGCCGTGCCGCCGGCGAAGGAGAACCAGACGAAGCACATGATCGACGGCACGATCATCGCGCCGAGCACGAACTCGCGGATCGTCCGGCCGCGCGAGATGCGCGCGAGGAACAGGCCGACGAAGGGCGCGAAGGCCACCCACCAGGCCCAGTAGAACACCGTCCAGGCGCCCTGCCAGCCCGAGAGCGCGTCGCCGGTTTCCGACCCGTCGGCGCGGTAGACGGTGAACAGCATTTTGGGCAGCGCGATCAGGTAGTCGATCATGCCCACGAACAGCGCCTGCAGGCCGAACCAGGTGGAGCCGAAGATCATCAGGAAGGCGAGCAGGAAGATCGACAGCCCCATGTTGAGGTTCGACAGCCACTTGATGCCCTTGCCGACGCCCGAGAGCGCCGAGAGGGTCGAGGCCCCCATGATGACCACCAGCGCGACGATGATGCCGGCGGGCGAGGCGTTGCCCTCGGCGGTCACCAGCCAGTCGCCGATGCCGATCTTGCTCATGCCGGCGACGAACTGCTCGACGCCGAAGCCCAGGGTCTGCGCGACGCCGAGGATGGTGGCGATCACCGCCACGATATCGACGAGGTGGCCGAGCGGGCCCGAGAGCGCCGAGCCGAAGAGCGGCGTCAGCGAGGAGCGAATTGTCAGCGGCAGGCCGCGGCGGTAGGTGAAATACCCCAGCGCAAGCCCGGCGATGGCATAGGAGGACCAGGCCGAGAAGCCCCAGTGCAGGTAGCTGTACTTGTAGGCGTTCATGAAGTTGTTCATGCTCTCGCCGTCGGCCAGCCCCTGGATCACCTCGGGGTTGTTGCGGAAGTGGTAGATCGGCTCGGCCACCGCCCAGGTCAGCATGCCGACCCCGATTCCCGCGCCGAACATCATGGAAAACCACGAGAAGTTGTCGAACTCGGGGCGTTCGTCGTCATGACCGAGCCGCAGCTTTCCGGCCGCCGGCCAGAGCGCCAGCGCGAGGCAGACGATCACGAAGAAGGCCATCACGTAGATGTACCAGGTCGCGAAGTTGGCGAGGATGAAGGTGTTGAGCCCGCCGAGCACGCCACCGGCCTGCTCGGGGAAGGCGACGGCCCAGAGCACCAGCCCGCCGACGGCGAGCTTGGAGGTCACGGTCACGTCGAGCGAGAAGCCGTTGTAGAAGCCCTTGTCGGCTGTCTTGATCGGCAGGTCAGAGAGGGGAGGTTCAATCTTTGCCATTCGGGTGTGTCCCTGTTGATCGGGCGTTGGGATAGTCCCGGCCGCAGCGCCCGTGGGCGGCCGGGTTGTGGTTGTTCGGCAGAGGCGCGCGGAAGCGACGCAAGGTCACTCGCCGCGGGGGAAGCGCGCGTTCTCCTCGACGACGTTGAGATCCATGTGGTTGCGCATGTAGCGCTCCGACGCCTTCTGCAGCGGCTGGAAGTCCCAGGGGTAGTAGTTGCCGTTGCGCAGCGCCTCGTAGACGATCCAGCGCCGGGCCTGGCTCTGGCGCACCTCGGCGTCGAAGCGGCCGAGATCCCAGCGGGCATCCGCCGCCGCGCTGAACCGCGCCAGCGTCTCGGCGTGCGCCGGGTCCTGGGCGAGGTTGGTCAGCTCGTGCGGGTCGGTCTCGAGATCGAAGAGCTGATCGGGGTCGAGCGCGCAGCGGGTGTATTTCCAGCGGCCCTGGCGCAGGCAGACCAGTGGCGCGTAGGAAGCCTCGGCGGCGTACTCCATCGCCACCGGCGTCTCGCGCGTGCCGCCCTGCCCCAGCGGCACGAGGCTCTCGCCATCGGTCCAGGGGGCGATCTCGTCGATCGCCACGCCGGCGAGGTCGCAGAGCGTCGGGCAGACGTCGATATTGCTCACCGGGGTGTCGACGCGGGCCGGTGCCATCTGCGGCGCGGCGATCATCATCGGCACGCGCGCCGAGCCCTCGAAGAAGGACATCTTGAACCACAGGCCCCGGTTGCCGAGCATGTCGCCGTGGTCCGAGACCAGCAGGATGATGGTGTTCTCTTCCTGGCGGGTGCCGCGCAGCGCCTCCATGACCTCGCCGATCTTGTCGTCGAGATAGGAGATATTGGCGAAATAGGCGCGGCGCGAGCGGCGCACGTCGTCCTCGGTGATGTCGAAGCTGCGCCAGTCGTTGGCGTCGAAGATGCGCTTGGAGTGCGGGTCGTGCTCCTCGTAGGCCATCGGGCCGACCTCGGGCAGCAGGTGCTCGCAGTCTTCGTAGAGGTCCCAGTACTTGCGGCGCGCCACGTAGGGGTCGTGCGGGTGGGTGAAGCTGACGGTCAGGCACCAGGGGCGGTCGTCGTGGCCGCGGCCGAGGTCGTAGACCTTGCGCGTGGCGTTGTAGGCGACCTCGTCGTCATACTCCATCTGGTTGGAGATCTCGGCGACGCCCGAGCCGGTGACCGAGCCCATGTTGTGGTACCACCAGTCGATGCGCTCGCCGGGCTTGCGGTAGTCCGGGGTCCAGCCGAAGTCGGGCGGGTAGATGTCGGTGGTCAGCCGCTCCTCGAAGCCGTGCAACTGGTCCGGCCCGACAAAGTGCATCTTGCCCGACAGGCAGGTCTGGTAGCCGGCGCGGCGCAGGTGGTGGGCATAGGTGGGGATCGAGGAGGCGAACTCGGCGGCGTTGTCATAGACCCCGGTGCGCGAAGGAAGCTGGCCCGACATGTAGCTCGCCCGGCCCGGCGCGCACAGCGGCGAGGCGGTATAGGCGTTGCGGAACCGGGTGGAGCGTGCCGCCAGCGCCTTGAGGTTGGGGGCGTGCAGCCAGTCGGCCGGCCCGTCGGGGAAGAGGGTGCCGTTCAGCTGGTCGACCATGAAGATCAGGATATTCGGGCGGCTCGTCTGGCTCATGCGGGGCGCTGTCCTTTCCACGCGTCGTTGCGCCCGCCGGAGGGCGGACGTGTCTGTCGCAACATGGCGCGACCCACCCGCTGGGCAAGCGGGGCGCGCGGCGATTGCGTCGGTGTCGTGATATAAGTTTTGGAGAGAGTAGTTGACTTTCACCAAGATGCACCGCGAAATCAGCTTATGCCTGATATTGACATTACTTATGGCACATTCGCGCGCTACGCTGCCGATCTGAGCCTCTTCCTGCTGGTCGCGGACTGCGGGCAGCTGTCGCGCGCCGCAGAGATCGCGGGGATGTCGCAGCCGCGGCTGAGCCAGCGGATGAAGTCGCTCGAGGAGGCGCTCGGCAAGGTGCTGCTGCGGCGCGAGCGGCGCGGGGTCGCGCTGACCCGCGACGGGCAGGCGCTGCGCGCGGCACTGGCGCCGCATCTCGGCGAGGCCGCCGCCGGCTTTGCCCGGTTCCAGCGCCCCGCGCGCCGCCGGACGGTGGTGATCGAGACCGACCTCGCCTTTGCCAGCCTGCGCTTTCTGCCGGTGTTTCCCTCGCTCTGCGCCGCCTTTCCGGACCTCGGCATCTCGCTGCTGACCCGGCAGCTTCCCGAGGCGGGCGCGGACCGCGAGGCGGACCTGCGGATCCGCATGGAGCCGCGCCACGAGGGGACGGACACCGCCTGCTGCCTGTTTGCCGAACGGGTGATGGCCGTCTGCAGCCCGGCCTTCCGCGACGCGCACCCCGGGCTCGGCGATGCGGAACCGCTGCAGGGGCTGCCGCTGATCGAGCTGACCTCGGCGACCGGCGCGCCCTGGTTCACCTGGGGCAGCTGGCTGGCGCAGCTCGAGCCGGACACAGGCGTCCGCGGCGGTGGCGAGCGGATCAGCTTCAACAGCTACGACCACGTGATCCAAGCGGCGGAAAAGGGGCTGGGCGTGGCGCTCGGCTGGCGCGGGCTGATCGACAGCCGACTGGAGACCGGCGCGCTGGTGCCCGCCCTGCCCGACGCCGCGGGCACCGAGCTGGAGAGCGGGCACGGCTACATGCTGCGGATGCTCGCCCGTCAGCCGGGCGAGGACGTGCGCGCGGTCTACGCGTGGATCCGCGACAGTTTCAGTGGCTGAGGCTCCGGCAGGGCCCGGGCTCAGCCCTCGCGGCTCAGCTTCTCGGCCCGGCGCCGCACCAGCACCCCGCGCAGGTCGTGCATGGCCAGAAGCAGCGCATCCGTGACGTCCTCGAGCTCGGCGTCGCTGGCCTTCGACTGCGCCCATTGCGCGGCGGCGTTGAGCTGGTCGACGGTGCGCAGGATCTCGTCGTGGCTGCGCCGCGCGAGCTGCGCCTTGCGCGTCTCCACCCAGTCAGCGATCGCCGCCAGTTCCTCGGGCGTGAGCTGGTGATCGCCGTGAGCGCGCACCTCGCCCTTGGCGAGGTTGACCACGGCGATCTGGTTCAGTTCGATGCGGCGCTGCCGGTTCTCGCCGTCCACGCGGAACACGAGGGCCCCGTTGTCGCGGGTGCGGAAGAAGAACTCCGGCAGCGCCCCAGACACTACTTGAGACCTTCGCAGAAGGCGGCGATGCGCTTGCAGGCCTCGGTCAGCGTTGCATCCGAGGTGGCATAGGAGATGCGGAACGCCGGCGACAGGCCGAAGGCCGCGCCGAAGACCACGGCAACGCCGTTTTCCTCAAGCAGGGCGGTGGCGAAATCCTCGTCGGTGTCGATCTTCTTGCCGCTCGCCGAGGTCTTGCCCAGCAGACCGCCGATGGTGGGGTAGACGTAGAAGGCGCCCTCGGGGGTTGGGCACTCGATGCCCTCGATGGCATTGAGCGCGTCGACCACGAGGTCGCGGCGGCGCTTGAACACCTCGACCCACTCGCCGAGGAAGTCCTGCGGCCCGTTCAGCGCCTCGACCGCCGCCCACTGGCTGATCGAGCAGGGGTTGGTGGTGCTCTGCGACTGGATCTTGCGCATGGCGGCGATCAGCGGCTCCGGCCCGCCGGCGTAGCCGATGCGCCAACCGGTCATCGCGTAGGCCTTGGAGACGCCGTTGCAGGTCAGCGTGCGCTCGTAGAGCGCCGGCTCGACCTCGGCCGGGGTGCAGAACTCGAAACCGTCGTAGGCGAGGTGCTCGTACATGTCGTCGGACATGATCCACACGTGCGGGTGCTTCATCAGAACGTCGGTCAGCGCCTTCAGCTCGGCGCGCGAATAGCCCGCGCCGGTGGGGTTGGACGGCGAGTTGAACAGGAACCACTTGGTTTTCGGGGTGATCGCCGCCTCGAGCTGCTCGGGGGTGATCTTGTAGCCGCGCTCGGGGGCGCCCTCGATGATCACCGGCTCGCCCTGCCCCAGCTTCACCATGTCCGGGTAGCTCACCCAGTAGGGCGCGGGGATGATCACCTCGTCGCCGGGGTTCAGCGTCGCGAGGAAGGCGTTGAACAGCACCTGCTTGCCGCCGGTGGAGACCGAGATCTGCGACGGCTTGTAGCTCAGCCCGTTGTCGCGTGCGAACTTGGCGCAGATCGCCTGCTTCAGCTCGAGGATGCCGTCGGGGGCGGTGTACTTGGTCTTGCCCGCGTCCATGGCGGCCTTGGCGGCGTCCTTGATGTGGTCGGGCGTGTCGAAGTCCGGCTCCCCGGCGCCAAGACCGATCACGTCCTTTCCGGCGGCCTTCAGCTCGTTGGCAAGCTGGGTCACCGCCACAGTCGGCGAGGGTTTCACGCGGGAGAGGGTCTCGGAAAGAAAGGGCATTTGGGCACCGTTTGTATTGCTGCGCCTCATGTCATAGGCTGCGCCCCGACACCGTTCAAGCGGCTTCCCCCGCGTCGCCCGATGCGGTGGCACGAATGCCGCGAAAGGAGAGTCATGATCGACGAGAACGACTGGTACGGCCCCGATGCGGCCACTTTCGGCGACCGGCTCGCCGCGGCCCGAGAAACCGCCGGAATGGAGCAGGATGCGCTGGCAAAGCGCCTCGGCGTGCAGCTCAAGACCCTGCAGGGCTGGGAAAACGACCTGTCCGAGCCGCGTGCCAACCGGCTGCAAATGCTGGCGGGACTGCTCAACGTGCCGATGGTCTGGCTGATCACCGGCGAGGGCGACGGGATCTCGGCGCCGAACGAGGATGCCCAGGAGATTTCCCCCGATCTCGATGAAACGCTGCTTGAACTTCGCGCGCTGCGCGGCGAAATGCGGGCGGCGGGCGAACGTCTCGGCCGCCTCGAGAAGAAGTTGCGCAAGATGCTCAAGGAAGGGGCCTGAGAGATGACCGCAGAACTCACCGGTGAGACCCGCGAGAACCGCCTCAAGCGGCTGCGCATGCGCTCGATGCGCCGCGGCACCAAGGAAATGGACATCATCCTCGTGCGCTACGCCGACGCGCGGCTCGAGGCGATGACCGAAGCCGAGCTCGACGCCTACGAGGCGCTGCTCGACGAGTATGACCCCGATCTCTACCAGTGGATCTCCGGCCAGCGCCCCGCGCCCGAGGAGCTGCGGCCGCTGATCGCCGAGATTGCCCGGGTCGCCGCCAACGGCTGACACGCCGCCGCAATGCGCGTCGAGCGCGCATTTCGACGTATCTGACTAGATTTAACCTATTCTTGGTCTTTTCCCTTCAGAACCTTCGGTCATTCGGCATTGGGCCGCATGGAACTGGCGGAGAAGATCATGAGCATCCACGCCCCCCTGGGTAGAAAGCCGGTCACGGGATACGTGGCGGGTTACCTCGAAACCCTGTCGCTGCTCGAGCGGCTGCACCGATTGCTGCTCGACGTGGTCAAGGACGAGTTCGAGCGCGTCGGCATTCTCGAGATCAACGCGGTGCAGGCGCTGCTGCTGTTCAACATCGGCGACAACGAGGTGACGGCCGGCGAGCTGAAGTCGCGCGGCTACTACCAGGGCTCGAACGTCAGCTACAACCTCAAGAAGCTGGTCGACATGGGCTACATGCACCACCAGCGCTGCGAGATCGACCGCCGCTCGGTGCGGGTGCGGCTGACCGAGAAGGGGCGCAATATCCGCACCCTCGTCGACGAGCTGTTCCAGCGCCATTCTGAGGGGCTGGAGGCGCGGCAGATCGTCGACCTGCAGGGGCTGGAAGACGTGAACAGCGGGCTGCGCCGGCTCGAGCGCTTCTGGACCGACCAGATCCGCTACATCTACTGACCCGCCTGGCCGGCGGCTCGGGCGGGTACGGGCGCACGACGTGTACGGGTCGCAGCGGCTATCCCTGTTGTCTCGTCCTGGGCAGGGCCGCGCGACCGCCGATCGGGCTTGTCACTGAATGGGTTGGCCACCTTGATCAGCGCTCGACTCTTGATCAGCGATCACTTCGTGTCCCAGATCATTGCTTGCGCCTTGCCCGACTGGCGGGCTCTCCGGCAACCGGCCTGATCAGCTCCAGGGACCCTCATCCCCACCACGGTCGCCGCCGCGACGCTTGCGCGGCACGGGGCGCGGGCGGCCCGCGACGCTGGGGCGGTCCGGCGAATCCTCGATCACCTCGAGACCACTGTCCCGGCCCGGCGGGCGACCGGCGAACTCGCTCCCTGCCCCGGCCCAGTCGCCGCTGCGCTGCGCCGGACGCGCCTGGCCGAAGCCGCCCTGCGCCGCCAGTTGCTGCAGGGCCGCGATGCGGTTCTCGGTGGCGGGGTGGGTAGCGAAGAGGTTGTCGCGCTTGTGCATGTGCAGCGGGTTGATGATGAACATATGCGCCGTCGCCGGGTTCCGCTCGGCCTGCGGGTTGTCGATCCGAGCGGCGCCGCGCTGGATCTGCGCCAGCGCCGATGCGAGCCACAGCGGGTTGCCGCAGATCTCCGCCCCGGCCTTGTCGGCGGCATATTCGCGGGTCCGGCTGATCGCCATCTGCACCAGCCCCGCCGCCATCGGCGCCAGGAACATCATCGCCAGCGTGCCGACGATGCCCATGCGGTTCTCGTCGCGCGAGCCGCCGAAGAAGAAGGCGAAGTTGGCCAGCATGGAAATCGCGCCCGCGAAGGTCGCGGTGACCGTCATGATCGCCGTATCGTGGTTGCGGATATGCGCCAGCTCATGCGCCACCACCCCGGCCAGCTCCTCGCGCGAGAGGCTGCGCAGCAGGCCCGAGGTCACCGCCACGGCGGCATTCTGCGGGTTGCGCCCCGTGGCGAAGGCATTGGGCTGCGGGTTGTCCATCAGGTAGACCTTGGGCATCGGCAGCCCGGCGTTGCGCGCCAGTTCCGCCACCATGTCGTGCAGCCCGAAGCGGTCGCCCGGCGAGAGCGGCTGCGCGCCGTGCATGCGCAGCACCATCTTGTCGGAGTTCCACCAGGTGAAGACATTCATCCCCCCGGCGAAGATCAGCGCGATCACCATGCCGGAGCTGCCGCCGATCAGGTAGCCGAGCCCCATGAACAGGGCGGTCATCGCGGCCATCAGCAGGGCCGTCTTCGCATATCCCATGGCGAGTCTCCGTCAGGCTGGATGAGGGCGTGTCGCTGGACATATAGGCCCGCGCCCCGCCCGAACCAAGACGGGCTCAGCGCAGCTCGGACTCCGTCACGTCTTCCGGCCCGGGAATGGGCACCAATTCGCCCACCATCATGTCATTGATCTCGCGGAAGAGCTTGCGCGACATGGCCCGCAGGAAGTCCTCGTAACCCGAGGCGACCTCGACGAAGGCGCCCGGCCCGTGCCGTACCTCGCCCTCGAAATATTCCACCACCCGCGGGTCCGAGCCCATCACCGCCAGACCGTTCACCGTCACCCCCTCGAAGGGGTAATGCGCATAGGCCTGCTGCGGGCGGAAGCCGTCGTTGGTGATGCCGTCGCCGGAGACGTCGATGACCTGCCGCTCGCAGGCCGGCGCCACCTCGAGGACGCCCGCGCCGAAGCCGAGCGCATAGCCCATGGCGGTGGGGTAGCGGTTGTAGCTGCGCGGCGCGGTCAGCAGGCGGACCACGGCGGCGTCGATCGCCGCCTCGTCCTGCAGCATGGTCCAGTCGAGCACCAGCTGCGACTGGTTGCGCCCGCTCCATTCATAGGCCGAGAGCGCCACGAGCCCGCCGCCCTGCAGGATCGCGCGGCGCACGTCGGCATCGCGCAGCGCCCCGGCGAGCCCCTCTTTCTGCAGGCGGTATTCCTGGTCATCGACCGAGGAGGAAACGTCGAGCGCCAGCACCAGCGCCAGTCGGCAGGGCGTCTGCTGCGCCATGGCGGCGGCGCCGGACCAGAGGCCCAGCCCCAGCGTCAGGGCAGCGGCGAGACGCCCCCCCACCGGCTTACCAGTGGCCGGTGTTGGGCATGCTCGCCCAGGGTTCTGCGGGCTCCTTGGCATCGCCCTGCTGAAGCAGCTCGACCGAGACGTTGTCGGGCGAGCGCACGAAGGCCATGTGCCCGTCGCGCGGCGGGCGGTTGATCGTCACCCCCGCATCCATCAGCGTCTGGCAGGCCTCGTAAATGTCGGGCACCGAATAGGCGAGATGGCCGAAATGGCGCGAATCCGACGGCAGCCCGTCGTCGCCATCCCAGTTGTAGGTCAGCTCGACATCGGCGGTGCCGTCATCCTGATCGGGCGGGCAGAGGAAGACGAGCGTGAAGCGACCCTTTTCGCTTTCCGTCCGGCGCCGCTCCTTCAGTCCCAGCAACTCGTAAAATGCGATGGATTTGTCGAGATCCTTCACGCGAACCATGGTGTGCAGGTAGCGGATCGGCATTTCTTGCCCTTTCCTCTTAGTCTTGGAGTCTTTGATCCATAGGCTAGCAGGCCGCGCCCACTTGTCGAGACTTCACATTCAGAAGCGCGATTTGAAGCCGAGGCTGAGGGCGAAGGTCTCGGTCTCGAACCGGCTCACATTGCTCTCGGATCGCTCGGCGCTGAGATCGAGCACGGGCACGAAACCGGCGTAGTCGAGCTTGTCGAAACGCAGTTGCATCTCGGCCCGCCAGACCTCGTCCTCGCGCCCGCCGGGCACCGGGAAGAGCACGCGGTAATCCGGGTAACGGTGCTCGAAGGCCGAGAGCCCGAACGACAGGCGCACCGGTCCCAGCGGCGCGCCGGGCTCGTAGCCGAGCCGCAAGCCGAGGGTATCGCGGGTGATCTGACCGTTGTCGGAGTCGGCCGCCCCGCCGACGAGCATCGCCGACACCGCGCCCCGCGCGCCGAAGTCATGGATCACCCCGAGCTGATAGCCCAGCGTGTCGACATCGTCGAAGTCGTTCTCCGCATCCTGCTGGTGCTGCCACGACAGGCCGCCGGTCAGCGCGGTGAGCGCCCCGAGCGGCTGCACGAAACTGAGCGCGGCGCGGCGGTAGTCGTAGCTGCGCTCGCCGCCCTGCCAGGCGCGGCCGAGGGTCGCGCTGCCGGACACAAGCGGCCCCTCCTCTCCGAGCTGGCGCCGATGCTGCAGGCCGATCTCGAGCGACGAGGCGCCGAAATCCGAATTCTCGACGTCCGGCGCCTTGTCCCGCGACTCGTCGCTCAGCCAGACGCGGCGCAGCGTGCCGTAGCCGCGCAGCCTGGTTTCGGATGTCGGACCGCGCTGCAGCGCGTAGCCCAGCGACAGCGCGCCGCGCGCCGAAACCCCCGAGAGCGCCTGCGCCGAGGGCGAGAGGATTCCGACCAGCGGCAGCCCGTCGACGGTGCTGATCTCCTCCGAGGCGCCGCCGTTGACGTTCGACGAGGGCGCGACCGACAGATCGAGCGACAGGCTGAGCCGCGACAGGCTGCGCAGCGCCCTGTATTCGCGCCCGGCCCGCTGTTCGAGCGCCTCGCTCGGCACATCCATCATCGCCCGCCGCATCCAGAGCTGCGACAGGAAATAGCGGCCGTCGAGCGCATGCGCCGCCGCCATGACCCGCGCCGCCTCGTGCTTCTGCACGTCCGTCTTCGCATAGCGCAGCGTCTGCCGGGCCGCCTTGCGCGCCTCGGCGGGGTTGCCGCGGCGCAGCTCGGCCTGTGCGATGACGAAATGGCCGTAGGGATCGGCGGGGTCGGCGCGCAGCAGCAGCCCGCCGAGTTCCACGGCCAACGCGTAATGACCGGTCTGCACCGCCCGCAGCGCCGCGATCCGCATCTGCGTGGCGCTCAGCGTCATGCCGCCGAGGGCCGAGGCAGCCTCGGAGGACACGGCACGGGTTGCGGCGCCCGCCGCGGTGGAGGCAGGCTGCGCCATGGCCCCTTCCGCCTGGACGGCAGCGCCGGCAAGAGAAGACGCAGCCAGCACCGCAGCGACAAGGGCGGCCCGAAGCATCATGTCGGCTTCAGTCAAGAAGGTCGCAGATCTCGCTCGCCGCACCTGCCGAACCGCATTGGGTCAGAACGAACATCCCGACTTCTTCCATCGTGCCTCCCTCGACCCCCAGGATCCCGTCCGCACTGTAGGACATGTTCGTGAGCCCGGCGACATAGCGCGCGTTCTCGCCGCCGAAAATCCCGCCGTAGGAGCCGCTGATCGAAAGATCGTCATCCGGATTGTTCTTCACCGAGCCGAGGAATTCGCCAGAGTCGTCGATGTCCGCCAGCTCGAGGAAGACATCATTCAGGCGTTCGGTCGTACCAGTATCGGCGGGAGAGATGATGTCGCGGTTGAAGATCTGCCCGTTCACCTCGTTGTCCACGAAACTCACGTTCAGGAAGATCACCCCGCGCATCATCGCGGGTTGGCCCGGCAGGTCGAGTTCATCGTACCCGTCGGGCAATGTGCCCGGATCGAGCAACTCGGTACCAGCGCGCGTACTGAGATTGGTCACCGCCGCGTAATCCCCGGCGTAGGTGACCTGCTGGTCCTCGCCGGCTGCCGGAGGGTCGTAGCTGCCGTCGCGGGCGTAGATGCCGCCCTGGAAATGCGTGTCGAACTGCCCGCCGGACCCCACGCTGGCCGCGGCCACGCTGCCGTCGATGCTGGTTGCCCCCAGCGCCATGAAGAACCGGTCGAGCGGGTCCTCCTGCAGCGAGTAGGCGATATAGTCATCGAGCCCCAGCACGTCGGTGAGCGTGTCGTTTCGCGTGTAGACCGCGTCCGCCGAGCCCGAGTCGAGCCCGTTGATGGTCACCGTCACGCTGTTCATGTCTTCCGCGAAACTGAATTTCGCGAGGTTCTCCGCCAGCTCGTCAGGAATGCCGTCCGTGTCCGTGGTATCGTCGTCGCCGTCCTCCCCGTCGTCGTCGCTGCCCTCGCACTCCTGCAGCGGGTTGTCGCGGACGCAGTCCTCATCGTCCTGCAAGGGGTTCTCACCACTGCCGCTGCTGCTGCCGCAGGCCGCGAGCAGCGCCACGAGAGAGAGCGCAATACCAAGTGTTTTCATGAATCTGCCCCGGATCCGGCCGCGTGTGTTTTGCCGCCAAGGCTAGGAGCGGACGGCGCACCGATCAATCTCCCCCACAGGCGATAACGGCCGTGTGAGACAATTCTGCCGCCACAGCATATCGGCCACCCGGCGCCTTCTTACCCCACATCTTGCCAAAAAACGGCGGTTCCGCCTTTGCCTCGCCGCCGCGATCCGCTATCTCGGAGGGGCAACACGACCAGCCCGGAGGCCCCATGCGCCAGTATCTCGACGCCCTGCGCACCGTGCGCGATCTCGGCACCCGCTCGACCGACCGCACCGGCACCGGCACGATTTCGTATTTCGGGATGCAGTGCCGCTACCCGCTGGCCGAGGGTTTCCCGCTGGTGACCACCAAGAAGCTGCACCTGCGCTCGATCATCCACGAGCTGCTGTGGTTCCTCGCCGGCGACACCAACATCAAGTATCTCAAGGACAATGGCGTCTCGATCTGGGACGAATGGGCCGACGAAAACGGCGATCTCGGGCCGGTCTACGGCCACCAGTGGCGCCACTTCCCGACCATCCGCGAGGAGATCGGCGACGACGGCGCCTCCCGCGTGCTGCTCGGCGAGGTCGACCAGATCGCCCAGCTGGTCCAGATGATCAAGACCAGCCCCGACAGCCGCCGCCTCATCGTCTCGGCCTGGAACCCGGGCGAGATCGGGCAGATGGCCCTGCCCCCCTGCCACACGCTCTGGCAGGTGCGGATCATCGGCGGCAAGCTGCACCTGCAGCTCTACCAGCGCTCGGCCGACATGTTCCTCGGCGTGCCGTTCAACATCGCCTCCTACGCGCTGCTGACGGTGATGCTGGCGCATGTGACCGGCTACGAGCCCGGCGATTTCATCCATTCGATCGGCGATGCGCATATCTATCTCAACCACCTCGAGCAGGTGGAGACGCAACTTGCCCGGACGCCGCACGCGCTGCCGTCGCTCAAGCTGGCGCGCGACGTGCCCTCGCTCTTCGATTTCCGCTTCGAGGATTTCATCATCGAGAACTACGCGCCCGAGCCCGGCATCAAGGCCCCGGTGGCCGTCTGATGCTGACGCTGATCGTCGCCCGCGCCCGCAACGGCGCCATCGGCCGGGACAATGACATCCCCTGGTTCAAGCCGGAGGATCTGAAGATGTTCCAGCGCGAGACCTCGGGCGGCGCGCTCATCATGGGTCGCCGCACCTGGGAGAGCCTTCCGGTCAAGCCGCTGAAGAACCGTCTCAATATCGTGGTCTCGCGCGACAGCTCGCTGACCGAGCACGTCTGCGGCTCGCTGGACGAGGCCGTGGCGCTTGCGCAGACCATGGGCTACTTCCGCGTCTACGGCATGGGCGGCACCTCGGTCTACGAGGGGCTGCTGCCCAAGGCCGACCGGCTGCTCGTCACCGAGGTCGACCTCGAGGTCGAGGGCGCGGATGCCTTCTTCCCGGCGTTCGACGAGGCGGACTGGCACGAGCTTGGCCGCAAGGAGCTGGGCGGCGACGCTCCGGCCTGCGTGGTGCGGGAACTGCTGCGCCGCTAGCCTTCCCTGCCCCCGGGCAGCCCCTCTCCGTGCTGCCCCGGGGAATTGCGATTCATTCGCGGCCCTGGACTCGCCTTATGCTTGTGGCGACCCTCTCCGGCGCATTGCCCGCACGGGCCGCGCGCGAAGCCGCTGCGGTGACGCTCTTCCACCATCTCCAGCTTTGCTGCCCTGCGCGCACATGAGGGCGGGTGTCGGCCGCCCGTGAGCGCGCGTTTGTCCGGCCCCGGTGCTCAGCCTGCCGCCGACCCAAGGCGCGATCCTGAAGGCTGGCGCTCCCAGCCCAAAGGCGCCAGCGCCTCCCCCCTCGCCTTACATGACCGCGGCGCCAGCCAGCGCCTCCCGTGCCCCCGACGAGGCACCGGCGCGCGCACATGTTCCGCACATGAGTCGGGCGGCTTGCTCCGAATGTGCCAATTCTCTGTTCACGGGCGCGTGTCAAACCTGACACTTCCGTAGCGTAATGTGATCAGAAAAGGTTCCAACCCCTCAGGATAATGAGCCAATTTCTGCCTGCATGGCTACACGCTACGGCTGCATTTGGCCGAGACCCCTCTGCGCGGTCGATTTTCGTGGTGGTTCCGCCACAGCACGTTCATGTGACCGATATGTGTGGATCGTTCCGGACGGTTATCTGGTTGTATCCTCAGTCACACGCTCCGAAGCGAGCATGGACAACACATGACGAAACATGAAGAATATGGAGCAGACCCAATGAAATTCGCTCGTATCGCTCTCCCGGCCCTCCTCGCAGGCACCGTGGCAGTTCCCGCTTTCGCCGGCAGCCTCGAGCCGACCGTTGTCGAGCCCGTGGTCACCCCCGCTCCCGTTCCGGTTGCGGTCGGCCGTGACTGGACCGGCTTCTCCGGCGGCCTGCAGCTGGGCTACGGCGGCTTCGACACCGACGGCACGCCGGACGACTATGATGACGCCATGACCTATGGCCTGAAGGCGTACTACGACTACGACTTCGGCGACTGGGTTCTCGGCGGTGGCGTCCAGTACGACTGGACCGACGCGGAGCTCGGCGACGCCGGCGACCTGGACGGCATCATGCGCGCTGGCGCACGTCTCGGCTACGACATGGGTGACACCATGGTTTACGGCACCGGCGGCTACGCCAAGGCCTTCACCGACGGCGGCACCATCGACGGCGGCGACTCCGACGGTTACTTCGCAGGTATCGGCACCGAGACCTTCCTGAACGACAACTGGACCGTCGGCACCGAGCTCACCTACAACGAGTTCACCGACTTCGACGCCGACGACATGGAACTGAAGAACACCCAGTTCAACGTCTCGCTGAACTACCGCTTCTGATCGAGGCAAGTTGCAGGGCCGTCGGCCCTGCGACGGATGCCCGGCCTCCGCGTGAGGCCGGGCATTTTCTTTGCAGGACCTGATTTTCTTTGCAGAGCCAGGACGTTCCGAATTTTCCGCGGTGCCGTTAGGGATTTCGTCATGAAGGCGTTACACTTTTCCCCATGTGGCGCATGCAGTCGATTCCCCTTTCCGCGTGCCTTGCAGGCATGATCCCGGCGCTTGCCGGGGCATCGTATGCCAGGGCTTTGTGTGGCAGCGCGCTCGGGCTCGCACTGAGCCTCGCCCTGTCCGCCGCCCCCGCCGCCGCGACCTCGCCCATCGCCGAGGTGATCTGCGAACCCTCGACGCGCATGACCCAGCGCCTGAAACGCCAGCAGGGCGCGACGCTTGCCTCCACCGGCGTGCGCAGCCCCGACGAGGTGCTCGAGCTCTGGCTGGATCCCCGCGACAACTGGACGATGGTCATCGCCTACGCCAGCGGCACCTCCTGCATCGTTGCCATGGGCGCCCATTGGTCCAGCATGCAGACACAAGATCCGGCCTGATCCACAGCGTCATCCCCATGATGATGGGGTGCGGGGCTTTTCTGGCAAGCCGCGCTCTGCCATACTCGTCAGCAATCAGAATCCGGGAACGAGCAGCAACACATGGCCGACGATCTTCTCGCCGCAACCGAATCCGCCTCCTATGACGCCTCCTCGATCGAGGTTCTCGAGGGGCTCGAGCCGGTGCGCAAACGCCCCGGCATGTACATCGGCGGCACCGACGAGCGGGCGCTGCACCACATGGTGGCGGAGATCCTCGACAACTCGATGGACGAGGCGGTGGCCGGCCATGCCAACCGCATCGAGGTCGAGCTGCTGGCGGATTACTCGATCACCATCCGCGACAATGGCCGCGGCATCCCGATCGATCCGCACCCCAAGTTCCCGGGCAAGTCGGCACTCGAGGTGATCCTCTGCACGCTGCACGCGGGCGGCAAGTTCTCGGGCGATGCCTATGAGACCTCGGGCGGCCTGCACGGCGTCGGCGCCTCGGTGGTCAACGCGCTGTCGGATTCCATGGTCGTGCAGGTGGCACGCAACAAAGAGCTCTTCGAGCAGCGCTTCTCGCGCGGCATCCCGCAGGGCCCGGCCGAGAAGATCGGCGCCGCGCCGAACCGCCGCGGCACCACGGTGACCTTCCACGCCGACGAGGACATCTTCGGGCACCACCGGTTCAAGCCGTCGCGCCTGCTTAAGATGGTGCGCTCCAAGGCCTACCTCTTCTCGGGCGTCGAGATCCGCTGGAAGTCCGCCATCGAGGAAGGCGACACCCCGATGGAGGCCACCTTCCACTTCCCCGGCGGCCTCGCCGATTACCTGACCGAGACACTGGGCACGGCGAGCACCTATGCCGACAAGCCCTTCTCAGGCACCGTCGACTTCCGCGAGAAGTTCAACGCGCCGGGCAAGGTGGAATGGGCGATCAACTGGACCCCGTCGCGCGACGGCTTCATCCAGTCCTACTGTAACACCGTGCCCACCCCCGAGGGCGGCACCCATGAAGCGGGCTTCTGGTCGGCCATCCTCAAGGGCATCCGCGCCTACGGCGAGCTGGTCAACAACAAGAAGGCCAATCAGATCACCCGCGACGACCTGATGACCGGCGGCTGCGCGCTGGTATCGTGCTTCATCCGCGAGCCGGAATTCGTCGGCCAGACCAAGGACCGCCTCGCCACCACCGAGGCGCAGCGCCTCGTCGAGGGTGCGGTGCGCGACCACTTCGACAACTGGCTGGCCTCCGACACCAAGTCGGCGGGCGCGATCCTCGACTTCCTCGTGCTGCGCGCCGAGGAACGTCTGCGCCGCCGCCAGGAAAAGGAGACCGCCCGCAAGTCGGCCACCAAGAAGCTGCGCCTTCCGGGCAAGCTGACCGACTGTACCGCCAAGAACCGCGAGGGCACCGAGCTGTTCATCGTCGAGGGCGACTCGGCCGGCGGCTCGGCCAAGGGGGCGCGCTTCCGCGAGACCCAGGCGCTGCTGCCGCTGAAGGGCAAGATCCTCAACGTGCTGGGCGCGGCATCGAACAAGCTGGGCTCCAACGCCGAGATCCGCGATCTCTGCGAGGCGCTCGGCGTCGGGCTGGGCACCAAGTTCAACCTCGACGACCTGCGCTACGACAAGATCATCATCATGACAGATGCGGACGTCGACGGCGCCCATATCGCCTCGCTGCTGATGACCTTCTTCTTCACCCAGATGCGGCCGCTGATCGACCAGGGGCACCTCTACCTCGCCTGTCCGCCGCTCTACCGGCTGACCCAGGGCGCGCGGCGCATCTACGTCGCCGATGACGCCGAGAAGGAGCTGATGCTGGCCAAGGGGCTCGGCGGCAAGGGCAAGATCGACGTGCAGCGCTTCAAGGGTCTGGGTGAAATGGACGCCAAGGACCTGAAGGAAACGACGATGGATCCGGCGACCCGCAAGCTGATCCGCGTCACCATCGACGAGGACGAGCCCGGTGAAACCGGCGACCTGGTGGAGCGCCTGATGGGCAAGAAGCCCGAACTGCGCTTCCAGTACATCCAGGAAAACGCCCGTTTCGTGGAAGAACTCGACGTCTGAGCCGGCGCGATGCCGCGGGCGGCGGAAGGTGCAATCGCAAAACGGTTGTTTTCCGTCCCCGTTTGGCACACCCTTAGGGCGTTCCATTCACGACAGACGAACGCCTGACCCGATGACCAGACCGACGCTCCTGCGCCTTCAGATTACCAGCTTCGTGCTGGTGCATATCCCTCTTTTCGCCCTGGTGCTCTACGCGCTGACGGATGGCATCGCCGGCAAGCTCGACCTGCTGCTGGTTGCGCTTCTGGCCACCGTGGTGGCGGCGATCGCGATCTGGATGACCCTGGGCCGCGCGCTCGGCGGCACGGCGCAGCCGGTTCAGAACAGCGCGTAAATCAGCAAGGCGATCACGCCCAGCTTCACCGCGATCACCAGCGCCAGCAGGCCGCGGTGCTCGGGCGCCAGAAGTTCCTGCCAGAAGCTCCGCGGCGACGGCGCCCCGAAAAGCCGCGCCTGCACCGCATCGAAGACGCGCGGCGGCGGCGCCTGCTCCTCGACCGGCCCCATGAAGCCGATCAGCCGGCTTTGCCAAAAATCCATCTCGCGCTGCATCTCGGGATCGCGCGCGACCGCGCGCAGCCCGTCCTCCCGCTCCTGAACGGGCAGAAGGCCGAGCGCGAGCTCGGCGGCAAGCAGGGATTTCTCGGGGCTGGTCATCTGGCTGGTCCCGCGGTGATCCTCCGGCGCAGCGGCCTGCCGCCCGGAGATTGTCCGGGCCCAAAAGGCCGCTGGCATTCATCCAGAGTGCCGCATCCCGCGCCCCGGTGCAATCTTGCCGTGGCTTAAAGGCCAATAAGGACTTGCGGGCCGGGACTTGCTTACGGGCCTGTGACTTTCTTTTGCGCCCGCGCGATGGCAGGCTTGGACACGTGCCTGCAACGCAAGGAGCCGTAGATGCGTCCCCTGTTCCTGAGCCTCGCCCTTGCCTCTTCTGCCGCCTGCCCCGCCGCCGCCTTCGCTCAGGACACCGACCTGGAACTCGTGCTGCTGGCCGATGCCTCCGGCTCGATCACTCCGGGCGAGCTGCAGTTCCAGCGTGAGGGCTACGCGCAGGCGATCACCGACCCCGAGGTGCTCGCCGTGATCGCCGGCACCGCCTACGGCCATATCGCCGTGACCTACGTCGAATGGGCCGCCAACCAGGCGCAGGTGGTGGACTGGACGCTGATCGACAGCGCCGAGGCGGCGCAGGGCTTCGCCGCCGCGCTGCTCGACGAGCCGCGGCAGGCCTATGGCCGCAACGCCATCGGCGCCGCGCTGCTGGAAGGGCTGCGGCTGATGGAGGAGAATGAGATCGAGGGCTGGCGCCGGGTGATCGACTTCTCGGGCGACAGCGCCAACAGCTGGGCCGGACCGAGCATCGAGTCGGCGCGTGCGCAGGTGGTCGCTGCCGGGGTGACGATCAACGCCCTGCCGATCCTGCCCCCGGGCGATCCCGGCCGCGCCCACGGCGGGCTCGAGACGCTCTACGAGGAGCTGATCATCGGCGGCATCGGCGCCTTCGTGGTCACCGCCGACACCCGCGACAGCTTTGCCGAGGCGGTGAAGAAGAAGCTGATCCTCGAGATCTCCGGCTTGCCCGGCGCGAGCTACGCGGCGGCGGAGTAGTTCCCTTGCACACCTTGGAAAAAGCGGTGCACCCTGTCCCCATGCGTATCCTGTTCTGCCTGTTGCTCGTGCTCGGCCTCGCGGCCTGCGGGCGTCCGCTCACCCCCAACGAAACCGCCTTTCTCGAGGCCATGCAGGGCCCGCAGCTCGACCGGGGCCGGGTGCGCTTCCATGACGGGCTGGCCTCGCGCGCGGTGACCTTCGAGCGGCCGATCCGCCCGCGCCTCGCCTGCACCGAGCGCATCTGGCCCCCGTCGAAAGGAGAGACCGTTACCGTCTCGCCAGCGGCGCTGACGCTGTTCAACCACATCTTCTACCGCGAGGATGTCTATCTCGACGATTACCTGCCGCGCTATCCCGAGCGGCTGAACCTCTACGCCGCCATGCTCTTCGCGCATGAGATGACCCACGTCTGGCAATGGCAGAACCGCAAGACCACCGGTTACACGCCGCTGAAGGCCGCCACCGAGCACCAGTCCCACGCCGATCCCTACCTGATCGACCCGGACACCACGGCGCGGTTCCTCGATCACGGATACGAGCAGCAGGGCGCCATCGTCGAGGAATACGTCTGCTGCCAGCTGCTTGACCCCGAGGCGCCGCGCACCTCTCGGCTGCGCGCGATGATCTCCGAGGCGATGCCCATCGGCGGGCTCGACGCGGCGCTGGACGGGGCCGAGGTCGTCATTCCCTGGAAGGACGCGGAGATCGAGAACATCTGCCACTAGGCGCACAACAAAAAGCGGGACCGAATGGCCCCGCCGACGTTGCGTGTCTTGGTCTTGGCGCTCGATCAGAGCTGCTTCTGCCAGGCCGCGACCTGCTCCTCGGCCTCTTCCTTGGCGATGCCGTATTTCTTCTGGATCAGGCCGGCAAGCTGCTCGCGGTCGCCCTTGGCCTGCTGAACCTCATCGTCGGTCAGCTCGCCCCATTGCTCGCGCGCCTTGCCTTTGAATTCCTTCCAGTTTCCTTCGATCTGGTCCCAGTTCATGACGGGCCCTCCTTGAGATTTCGTATGCCTTGAAAACCCCCGAAGGCCCGTCAGGGTTCCGCAACCGGACGGCGACTTTTCCGTGAGGAAGGCACCTTTCCGCGCATCACTCGGCGCGTTGCAGCGCCTGCAGGTAGGCCACCAGGTCGGCGACGGGCTGGACGGTCGGAACCTCTCCGGTCAGCGCCGCCTCCGCATAGAAACCGAAGTACTGGCCGTAGACCGGCATCGGCGAGCCGTGGCTGACCAGCGGGTCGCGCCCGTCGATGCGCTTGACCACCCGCTCGAGAGGAAAGCTGCCGCCATTGGCCGCGGCGAGCTCGGTCAGGTTCACCGGCTTGATCATCAGCACCCCGGCCATCGGCCCCTCGCCGCGCCCGTCGATGCCGTGGCAGGTAGCGCAATGCTCTGTGTAGAGCAGCGCGCCCCGGTCGGCGTCCTGCGCGAGGGCGGCGCCGAGCGGCAGCGCGAGGGTCATCAGGGCGGCGAGAGCAAGAAGGATATGCATGATCGGGACTCCTTTGTGCCCCGAACATGCCTCCGCGATCGCTGCTGCACCTTGATCGGCGTCAAGCGCCGGTCAGATCACCGCGAGATGGGCGCTGCGGCGCTCCGCCAGCATCGGGAAGCGCGTCGGGCGCCCGTCACGGCGCAGCGTGACCCCGACCACGCCCGAGCGGCGCAGGTGGCTGTCGAGGCGCAGCGCGTGGCCATCGAAGTCGGTCATCTCCATCGAGACGCCCTGCGGCAGGCCCCGCACCCAGCCCTGCAGCACCTGCAGCGCCAGCGCCTCGCCGATGCGCAGGTTCTGATGGGTTTCGGCCGGGAACTGTGCCCCGAAGATGACCGGCGCGCGGGCGATGTCGCGGGCGAGCCGCTCGACCTCGCGGCCGATGTCGATGCCCGGCTCGGGGTCGGTCGCCATGCGCAGCCGCGGCGCGGGGCGCGTGTCGAACAGCGCCTTGAACAGGGTCGAGAGCGCCCCGGCGATCACCACCTGCAGAGCGCTGTCCGCGGCCTGCGGCGGCACTCCCCCGGCAGTCATCTCGGGCAGCATATGCGCAAGGCTCCGGCGCGGCTGACGCTGCCCCTGGCGGTTGGCCAGCTCGATCCAGTGCAGCAGATTGGGCGCATAGGTCCGCAACTCCTCGGCGGCGCCGCGCAGCGGATCCCCCTTCCCGGGCCGCAGGTCATCGCGGGCGAGCAGGCCGCCGACGCGCGCCGCGGTCACCGCGGGCGGGCTCGGGCGGTCGGCGCGGGACTGGTGGCGCATGACGGCCTCGAAGGCCCGCTCCGCCGCCTCGGACATAAGCGCCAGAAGCCGCTGCGCGCTGACGGGATCCTCCCCCGCGCCGCAGTCCAGGCCGGGATCGAAGGCGGTGCCGCGCGCGATCAACATCAACGCGGCGTTGTAGAAGACCCGGCAGGGGTGCGCCGCCTGCAGCCGTTCGACAAGCTGCCGCGGCGTGTCCAGCGGCGAGAGCTCTTCGGCCTCCGCGGTCGGCAGCGCGAGCGCGGCGCCGGACTGGCGTGCCACCCAGTCGACCCAGGCCGACATCGGCGCCTCTGCGTCCGGCGCCGCGCCAGAGGTGTCCTGCAAATCCGGCGCACTGCGGTCGACCCAATGGAAGAGCGAAAGCGACGTGCCCGGCCCGTCACCCGCGCCGAACAGCCGGCCAAGCGTCAGCTGCCCGTCACGGCCGAGCCGCTGCGCCCGGCGCGCCTCGCTCTCGGGCGCCAGCGCACCCTCGCAGCGGCGGTCGAACCAGCTGAGGCTGCGGATCTCGCAGAGCAGCTCGTGCAGGGTGAAACGGGTGCGCCCGTCGACCCAGATCACGCAATGCGGATCGCGCAGCGCCGAGAAGGGCACATCCCGGATCAGCGCCAGCGCGTAGAGCTCGGCCAGTTCCGCCGCCAGCTCCGGCGCGGCCATCTGCGGCGGTGGTGGCAGTTGCAGGCAAGGCGTCACACCGCCGCCGGTGCGGCGTCCTCCGTCGATCACCTGGAAGCGCGACGTGTCGACTTTCCGTTGTTCGGTCATCTCGGTTCCCCCCTCTGCAGCGCGACGTTCGCCGTCGCCGAATGGTTAACTTTACGTAAAGCGAAGGTGGGCCGCCCGCGTGAACCGAGCGTGATTGACGCGAGAAAACTCGGTGAAGGTGCCGTGATTTCTCGATTTATCTGCGTCACCTGCGTGAACTTCGCCGAAATTTTGTCGGATCACGCGCGCAATGACGGGCTCTCGCGGCAAATCCGGAGGGCGCGGGCGCCAAATCGGCGGCGCGCGGCGCCCGAGTCGGAGGCCGCGGCGGGCAATCTTGCGGGTCTCGCGCGATGGCGCGCAGGTCAAACTGGTCACGCGTTCCACTCCTGGCCGCCGCGCGCGCCGCGCCGGGGGCCGCAAGCCTGATGGCTGGTCTTCCAAACATGCCGCGACGCCCGTCACCGCATCGGACGGGCGTCGTGACCTGGCGAAGGGGGCCGCCGGGCGCGGCCCCCGGAGGCGTCAGACGATCGGCAGATCGCCGACGAAGGCGTACTCCAGGAAGTCGATGCGCAGCGGCTCGCCCCCGTCCGGCGTGCCGGAGAGCTGCAACAGGTCGCCCGTCTCGATCGAGATCGCCACGATCTCGCGCTCGGCGTAGGACGTGCTGTTGACGATCGATCCGCCGGCATCGGCATCCCAGACGAAGCTGTCGATCTCCTCGCCGTTCAGCAGCAGCGAAAGCTGCGACTGGCCGTCGGATTCGTCGAAGTAGCCCAGCTTGAGATTGTAGACCCCCTCCGCCCCGGCGAAGTTGAAGCCCGCGACATTGGTGCCCCCGCCCGGCGCCTGGATGAACTGACCGTTCGAGGCGTGCACGTTGTTCGCGGCCACGAAACCCTGCAGGTCCATGGTCTCGGCCTCCACCCGCACCGGCTCGGCGCTCGGCGGCGGTGTGACCGGCACGGCGACGTTGAAGCTGGTGAGCGCCGCATTGGCCGCCACCGCGTTGCCGCTGGTGTCGAGCACCTGCCCGCCCGCCAGCGCCACCGTGTAGGCGCCGTTGTCCGCCGTGTCCCAGCTGCCGCCCGGCGCCGCCACCGTGTAGGTGGCGCTGCGCGGGGTGCCGTCGCCGCCGGTGTTCAGCGTGACCCCGGTCACCGTCAGCGCCCCGCCGGGGCCGCTGACCGAGATGTCCGCCACGTCGATGCTCGAGGCATCCAGCGCCACGTTGTCGGCATAGGTCACCGTCACCGTCGTCGTGCCGCCGCCGGCACTGGCGATCCCCGCCGCGCTCACCGAGGTGACGATCGGCGCCTGCAGGTCTTCCACCGGCTCGCCGCCGCCATCCACCGAGGTGAAGTCGAGGTAGTCCACCCGCAGCGGCTCGCCGCCGTCCGGCTGGCCCGAGATCGCCACCACGTCACCCGCCGCCAGCGCCACGCCGGCAAAGGTGTACTCGTTGAAGGACGAGGGGTTGGCGATGGCATCCCCGGCGTTCTGGTCCCAGGTGAAGGTCTCGCGGACCACGCCGTTCACCAGCAGGCTGAGCACCGCGTTGCCGTCCGACTCGTCGAAGTGGCCCACGGTGATCTCGTAGGTGCCCGCCGTCTCGGCGAAGCTCATGCTGGCGACATTCGTCCCGGCGCCCGGCGCCTGGATGAACTGGCCGTTC
>NZ_JAIVKX010000013.1 GCF_020524285.1 Alloyangia pacifica | reverse complement strand
CACCGTGTAGGTGGCGCTGCGCGGGCTGCCGTCGCCGCCGGCGTTCAGCGTGACCCCGGTCACCGTGAGCGGACCACCCGGCCCGGTCACCGTGATGTCGCCGACGTCGATGCTCGAGGCATCCAGCGCCACGTCGTCGCTGAAGGTCACAACCACGCTGGCGGTCGCCGCCCCGGCGATGGTGATGTCCGCGGCGATCACCGCATCGACCACCGGCGCCACATCGTCCTCGGGCGGCGGGGTGACCGGCACGGCGACGTTGAAGCTCGCCAGCGCCGCATTGGCCGCCACCGCGTTGCCGCTGGTGTCGAGCACCTGCCCGCCCGCCAGCGCCACCGTGTAGGCGCCGTTGTCCGCCGTGTCCCAGCTGCCGCCCGGCGCCGCCACCGTGTAGGTGGCGCTGCGCGGCGTGCCGTCGCTGCCGGTGTCGAGGCTGACCCCGGTCACCGCGAGCGGCCCGCCCGGCCCGGTCACCGTGATGTCGGTGACGTCGATGCTCGAAGCATCCAGCGCCACGTCGTCGCTGAAGGTCACAACCACGCTGGCGGTCGCCCCCCCGGCGATGGTGATGTCCGCGGCGATCACCGCATCGACCACCGGCGCCACATCGTCCTCGGGCTCGGGATCGACCGTGACCTGCTCCAGGGTGAAGGAGCGGAAGTCGAGGATGTAGCCGTTCGACGCCAGCGCCCCCTCGAAGGTGAAACGCAGGGTCTGCAGGCCGGCCTCGAGCGCCACGGTGGTCGCCGCAGTCGGCGCGAAGACCGTGCCGCTGAAGGAGGTCGAGCTGCCATTGCTGTCGGGCAGCGCGAAGGTGGCGAGCGGCGTGCCGTCCTCGAGGGTTGCGATCACCGAGTTGCCGCCGATCGGGGTCTTGGCGTTGATGCTCAGCGCATAGTTGCCCGCCTGTGCCACGTCGATGGTGTATTCGACCCATTCGCCGGGCTGCACGTAGCCGATGTCATTGGTCGCGCCTACCAGCTCGACATCGGTGTCGGCGCGCAGTGGATGGCTGCCGTCGCGGCCCGGGTCATCGTTCCACGAGATGCCCTGCCCGCCGCTGTCGAAGTTCGCGGCGACCACGGTGAGGGTCTCGTCCAGCACGGGGGCCGGGCCCGGATAGGGCTGCTGCACCGGCGCCGGGCTGTTGTCGGCGTCGAAGAAGTCGGGCGTGCCGTCGAGATCGCTGTCGCTCACCAGCGCATCGTTGACCCCGTCCGCGTCAGCGTCTTCCGCAGCGGAGAGCGTGTAGCCCTGCACGTTGGTGACGATGAACATGTGGTCGTTGTAGTCAAAGTTCGACCCGCCCGGGTAATCCTGGATGCCGATGTAGGTGCCTTCGATGACGTTGCCCGCCGAGTCCCTGGCCTCGAAGAAGCGGATGTAGTGGCCCTCATTCGGCGGGCTGATGTTGTAGGTGTCATCCGCCACGTTGGCATTGGGATCGCTCCAGGCCGAGAAGGTCGGCTGGCCATCCACCGTCACCCGCAGGCCGAAGGGATCGTCGCGGTCGATGCTCGCGCGGGCCACGCCCGATTGCGCGCCCGGCCCTGAGATCAGCCCGTCCGGCAGCAGGGTCTGGTACTGGTTGTCATCCTGCGCATAGAGCTCGGTGAGCGCGCCGTTCGACACGTCGTGCAGGCTGAGCCGGCTGACGCCCGCGCTCAGGTAGGCGGCGATCTGGATCACCTCGACCGGCTTGCTGTCGTCGAGCCGCTGCAGGTAGGGCAGCAGCACCTCGTCGCCGACCGTCTCGACCACACCGCCGTTGGACAGGAGCCCCTGCGCCACGTCGGTCGAGTAACCGAAGGCCTGCACGATCTGCGCGACGGTCGGCTCCTCGCCGCCCTCGGACTGGATCTGCGCGAGACCGGCCAGGGCGATCTCGCGGACCCCCGCGCTGCTGCCGATGGTCAGCGTGCCCTCGTAGGAGGTCGCCTGGTTGTCGTCGTTCGGATCGACCCCGATGAAGCTGACGGAGACCTGCGCCGAGCCACCCGGGGCGATGACCTGCCCTTCGGCGAGCCCGCTCAGCGTGAAGGCGCCGGTGATCTCGAGATCGTCGATGCTCAGATCGCTGATGCCGTCGTTGGTGATGGTCAGCACCGCGCTGTCGCGGAAGGCCTGGTTGGCGTTCGCCGGAGTGTCGATGCGCGAGAAGACCAGCCGATCGTCCGCCGCCGCATCGTCGAGACCCTCGATGGTGGCCACCGCGCCGTAGTAGACCGGCGCGACCCCCTGGATGATGAACATGTTGTCGTTATAGTCGTAGTTGATGCCCGTGTAGTCCATCACGCCTAGGAAGACGTTCTCGATGGCCACGCCGTCCTCGTCGACCGCCTGGAAGACCCGCACGGTGTAGCCGTCCGAGACCTCGTTGCCGTCCGGATCGTAGACCTGCCCATTCGAGATGGTGTAGCCGGGATAGCGCGCATCGAGTTCGGCCTGGGTCGGCACCCCCGAGCCGGTCGGGTTGAGCCGCGGATCGGTCGAGAGCCCCGCGACCTCGATCCCGAAGAGATCGTTGCCCGCCCAGCCGTCGGGAATATCCGCCGCCGAGAAGACCCGCGTGGCGAAGGACGTGCTGTTGGACATGGGCAGCAGCGTCTGGTTGTTGGTGCTGAGGTGACTGGTGAAGCCGACGTCGGCGCCCTTGTCGCCCGGTGCGTGGATCCCCATGCTGGCGCCCGAGGGGCTGTGGAAGGCGGCGATCTGGGTGATCCGCGCCTCGGTCACCCCGTCGGCGAGCCGCCAGTAGGGCGAGAGGATCTCGGTCTCGTCCACCGGCAGGTAGATGTCGTAGAAGTCCAGCTCGTCGCTCTCGCCGCCGCCGACGAAGGTTAGCCCTTCGATCTCGTTGCCGAAGCCGAAGACATCCCAGACCTCGTTGATGTTGGGCTCCTGTCCGCCTTCGTCGCGGGCTTGCCAGAAGCCCGCAAGATCGACCGTGGCCACCGGCGTGTCGGCGTCACTGGTGCGGATGTCGAGCGTGCCTTTGTAGACACCGCTGACGCTGCTGCTTCCGGCGGTGTAGGCGTCGCGGTCGAAGAGCACCTCGACATTGATCGACTGGCCGGCAGCCAGCGTCAGACCGTCGAAAACCGCCGGATCAGCCAGTTCGAACGGGCCGGAGATGGTCGCCTCGAGCACGTCCAGCGGCTCGCTGCCGGAGTTCGAGATGGTGACCGTGGCGCTCTCTTTGTAGTCGCGCGGGGTGTCTGCAACCACCGCGGTCGGGTTGTCGATCCAGGAGAAGTGCAGGCGGTTGTCGAAATAGGCCGGGTCGTTGCTCTGGATCTCGATGTCGGCATTGTCGTTGCCCGGCGCCGGGCGCACGTCGAGATAGTCGAGCGCACTCGCCCCGGACTGGTCCGAGATCACCGTGAGCTTGTACTGCACTCCGGCGGTCAATTCGACGTAGGCCGAGGTCTCGCCGGCGTCCCCTTCGCCGGGGAAGGCGATGTCGCCGATCTCGACCGGCTGCGCGCCGTTGGCGCTGAGGTAGACCGTCAGCCCGGCGCCATCCGGCGCCCCCGCGTTGGCCGCGAGGTCGAGCGCATAGGTGTCATCCGACGCGACGGTGAAGTAGAACTCCACCTGCGTGGCCCCCAATGTGCGGGTGGTGTCGTCGGTCGCCTCCAGTTCGATCCGCCCCTCGCCGTCGATCGCGGCATAGGCCGGCACGAAGGTGTCCACCGGCGCCTCGGAGACGCGCAGGTAGTCGATGTTCGCGCCATTGGCGTCGGGCACACTGATCGAGATGGTGTTGAGCCCCGCGTTCAGCGAGATCTGCGCGCTCTGCGGCCCCCAGACGTCCTCGCCCGCCGAGCTGTTGGGCTCGAAGGCCAGGATGCCCTGGTCGATGCCGTTGACGAAGAGCGAGGCCGGGCGCGCGTCCTTGGTGGTGGCGAGCGCATAGAGGATGTCCATGCCGTAGATGCCCGCCTCGGTGACCGAGACCGTCCAGGTGATGCTCTGCGTGCCGGTGCCGTCGAAGTCGACGAACTCGCCGCCGCTCTGGTTGCGCGGGTCGGTGGCCACCACAGCCCCGTCGAGTTCGGCGTTCTCCGCCTCGTACTTGGTGTAGGTGACGCCGCCGATCGTCTCGCTGCCGTCGTTCGGCGCGGTGGGCACGTTGGCGATAACCGCGACGCTGTCGATGTTCGGCCCGCCGTTGCTGGCAAGCTGCTCGATGATCACCGTGTTCGGCCCCTCCGAGAGATCGAGGGTGACCGCGAAGTCCTGCCATGCGGCGAAGCTGCCGGTGTCGGTGCTGGTGACCTGCACCGTCTGGGTGCCGGCGATGATCGCGATGGGCCGCGGTGTGCCCGAGCCGTTCGCCATGCGGAAGGTCAGCGTGTAGGAACCGGCGCTCGGCGCATCGTAGACGAAGGCCGCCTTGTCCTCTGCCCCGCCGTTCATGTCGAGATAGCCGGCCCCGGTGTAGCCGTCGTTCATCCCGTCGCCGTTGCTGTCGTAGGTCCCGCCGCCGGCTTCATGTGTGCTGGGATCGCTCAGCAGGCGGATCAGCGTGCCGTCATCGGTGTCGAGCACGGTAAAGGCGCTGGCGTCGATAAGGTTGCCGCTGGCGCTGTCGCCGGGGGTGAAGCTGGTGCTGGTGCTGGCGCTGTTGCCGTCGTCGTCGTTCACCGTCAGCACCGCCGAGACCTGCTCGGTCTGGCCGCTGAAGTCGAGGCTGAAACGGTTCTGCGCGTCGAGCGTCACCACCTGCTCGGGGCCGCCGTCGAGGCTGATCGTCAGGCTCTGGATGTCGGGGTCGAGCCCGACCACCTGGAACAGCACGTTGGCCGGATCCGCGGCGCTGACCACCAGCAGCCCGAGGTTGCCGCCCTCGTCGGCGGTATTGTCCTCGATCTCGCCGCCCGGCGCCGCGTCGAGCCGGATGATCTGGCTGATGCCGTTGGAGCGGTTGAGCGTGAGCATGTAGAGCCGTCCGTCGGCGCCCTCGATCACGTCGAGCGGATCGACGTAGTTGATCTCGTTGCCGTCGAGGTCGGTGAGGATGAAGTCCTGCGCCGGGGTGCCGTCCTCGTTGAACAGCACCGCCCGGAGGTTGTCGCCCGAGGAGTACTGCGTGAAGATCACCGCGTGCTGCAGCGAGGTGCCGAAGACGCCGCTCATGTACTCGATGGCGCCGTTGGGCGAACGGTTGTTGCCGAGGTTGTACGCGCCGGTCAGATCGTACTCGGGGTCGGGATCGGTGCCGACCGGGTAGTTGCCCACCTGGTTGGGATCGGTGCCGCTGGTCGGATTGGCGCCGTTGAGGATGAACTTGTCGCGCAGCGGGTTGGGGTGGCCGTAGTAGCCGTCCTCGACCATGCGGAACAGGTAGTCCGCCTGCAGGCCGACGCCGTTGATCCCCTCGTCCTCGGGGGTCGAGGGATCGTCGGGCACGTTGCCGCCCGCCGCCGAGCCGTTGGTCGGCACGTAGAGGTAGCCGTTGCTGTGCCAGACCAGATCATAGGCGTTGCGGTTGCCCTCGGCGAAGATGCGCAGCACGGCGTCCTCGGCATAGGGATCGTAGTAGCGCGTGATCAGCTCGGAAGAGGCATCCTCGCCGGTGCGCACCTCGGCCACGCCCTCGGCGGTGAAATGCAGGTAGTTGCCGACATAGATGCCGTCGGTGATCGCGATGCCGCCGTTCTTGAGATCGTTGTCGGTGTCGGCGTAGCGGCGGTTCAGACCATCCTCCGGGATCGGCTCGGTCGAGACGTCGAAACCGCCTTCGGGGGCCTCGCGGGTGCGGTCGATCTCGAGGATCGCCGCGTTGAGCAGTCGCTCGGGCCGGAAGCCCCAGGCGCTGTCCGGCTCGCCCATCGCCGAGTTCGAGCCCTGCGTGAGATAGAGCAGGTACTGCGGCTCGTCGCCGCCCGGCACGTAGTCGGGATTGATCCGGAACTCGAGGCTGTTGGTCACGTGGTCGCCGTTCGAGCGCGGCAGGCCGGTGATGTAGGTTTCGATGGTGGCATCCTCGAGCGAGCCGCCCTCGCCCAGCGTGACCTTCGAGATCCGGCCCGAGAATTCCGGCACCGAGTTCGAGCGGCCGTTGAGCGGGATCGGGTAGTTGTCGGTGATCCAGATGGTGTTGTCATCCTCGGGATCGAAGGCGATGCCGATGATCCCGCGGGTGCCGGCGCCCGGAACGTTGAAGTCCCCGCCGGGGAACCAGCTTTCCTTGGTCGACTGGTCGAGCGAACCGTCGGCGTTTACCGCCCAGCGGGTGATCGAGCCGGTGATCGAGGTGACATAGAGGAACTGCATGTCCGGCGACATCTCGATCGAGGTATAGCTCTCGCCCTGCGACGGGTCGGAGTTGACCTCGATGGTGTCGTTGAAGGCCACTTCGCGCGCCTCGACCAGCGGCGCGGCGCCGGTGGTGAAGGTGGTGGTGAACTTCTGGAACTCGCGGGTCAGCGCCGAAGTGTCGTCATTGTCGCCGCGGTCGCGGAAACCGTCGATGACCACGGTGTAGCTGGTGTAGGGCTTGAGGTCGGTGACCGGCGCGATGGTGACGGAGTCGAAGCCGCCGGTGGTGTTGGCGTTGTAGGCGACCTCTTCGCCGGTCAGCGTCTCGTAGATGCGGATCGAGCCGTCGCCGAGGCTTTCCAGCAGCACGCCGCCGCGGCCGTCCACCACGTCGATCCCCAGCACGATGTCCGAGGTCGGGTTGATGTCGGTGGGCAGCACGCCGCCCGAGATGCCAAGCTCGGCCTCGCCATCGGTCGAGACCGCGCGCGGGTTGATGAAGGCGGCGTAATCCTCGGGCGCCTCGTTGCCGTCCTCCGGCGTGAGATCGGGCAGCGCACGGATCTCGAGATACTGCATCTCGGTGATGTTGCCGCCCTGAGCCGAGAGCGTCAGGTGGCCGTCCTGCACATGCGCCAGCGTGGTCAGCAGCTCGGTCTTGAAGGCCGAGGTGCTGGTCCATTCGCTGACCAGCGCGCCCTCGACGAAGAGCCGGTTGTCGCTGTCGTTCGGCCCGCCGGTGTCGCCGATCGAAACCGTGACCTCGTACCAGCCGTTCTCCAGCTCGATCTCCCAGGCGGTGCGCGTCGGGAAGGAGCTGAGGTCGAAATGCGCGTAGCCGGTCAGGCGCGGATCCATGGCGTCGAAGTCGACGCTGAGCTTCTCGGTGGGCAGCGTGCCGTCATCGGGCAAGGTGCCCGAACCCGAGCGCTCGTTGACCGCGATCGTCGGGAAGCTCGAGCCGGTGGGTGTGTTGGTGGTGCCGTCGGCGTCGAGCGCCGAGTCCTCGGTGACGAAGCCGTAGGTGAGCCCGTTGGACTGCAGCCCGAAGTCGGTGAAGTTGCCGACGAGGTAGTCCGGGTCGACCGGCGTGCTGCCGTCCTGGAAGTTGATGCGAATGGTTTCGCGCACGCCGGGCTCCGAGGGCGGCGGCGGCGGGGTGATGTCGTTGAAGATCGTGACGCTGTCGATATTGGGCCCGTTCGCCACGGTGTTGGCGAGCGTTACCGTATTGGCGCCGGCGGCCAGGGTCACCTCGACCTCGATGTCCTCCCAGATGTCCCAGTCGGGGGTCATGCCGAAGGGTACGATCACCGTCTGCCCGTTGACCTGCAGTTCCATCGGGCGGTCGGGCATGGTGGTCGAGGCATTGGCGTAGCGGAAGCTCATCGTGTAGGTGCCCGCCTCGGGCACGGTGACGTCGAACTGCACCGCGTCGCCGATGTCGCCGCCCATGTCGAGGTAGCCGGTGCCGGTGTAGTCCGACCAGATGCCCTCGGGCCGGTCGGCGGTGACCCCTTCGATGTTGTCCGCGTCGCGGAACTGGGTGGAGGCGGGATCGCCCTCGCCGGTGCCGGTGTCATCGAGGATGATGATCGAACCGTCGCGGTTCTCGAGCTGGATCGTGGTGGAGAAGGCTTCGGGCACATCGCCGATGGCGATGACGGCAGAGGTCTGGGCCGTGTTCGCCGCATCGTCGGTCACGCGGAAGATCACGGTCAGAGACGTCTCTGCGGCGAAGGCAGAAAGGTCGAGCGTGACGATATCCCCCACGGGCGTCACCGGCTGGAAGCTGGCACCGCCGTCGGTCGAGACCTCGAAGAGCGTGATGTCCGCGTCGACCCCGGCGAGCGAGAACTCGACCGCGCCAAGCGCCGCGGGGTTGATCGCCGCCGCCTCGGGCGAGGCCGCGAGGTCATTGCCCTCGTCGGCGGTGGTGTCCGGCTCTGGGATCGGGCCGGTGCCGGCCTCGGTGATCTCGATGCGATCGACGTTGGGACCGGAGGTGGCGCCGGCGGGGATCGCCAGCGAGATGGCATTGTCCCCGGCGGTGAGCGTCACGGTGACGGTCTGGAAGAGCCAGTGGTCAAAGCCCTCTTCGGGCCCCGAGCCATCCGGGTCCGTGGTCACGAAGGGCAAGGAGACCGCACCGCCGCCGTTCACCGAAAGATCGAGCGGACGGGCGCCGTTCGAGGCGTAGCGCACGTTGAGGTCATACGCGCCGGCGGTGGCGACGTTCACGGTAAAGGTGATCGCATCGCCCGGCGTGTCGCCGAAGTCGAGATAGCCGTCGCCGCTGAAGCCCGGGCGCAGCCCGTTGGGCAGGTTCTGGTTCGATTCCGGGTTCTCGGGATCGCGGATCTGCGTGTCGTTGGTGTTCGCGTCAACGTCGATGATGGTCAGCGCGGCGAGGGTGTCGTCCTCGGCCTCGATGACGATGGGCTCGAAGACCGCGCCGGGATCGTTCACCGTGATGGCGAAGGTCTGCACCGAGCTCTGCCCGGTCTCGTCGAAGGCCGTGACCTCGACCGAAACCGTCGGCTCGCTGGCGAAGTCGAGGCTCTGTCCCGGCAGCAGCGTGAGTTGGTCGTCGCCGTCGACCTGGAAGCGGGCATCGTCGACGGTGAAGGAGACCGCCGTGCCCTCGGGATCGACCGAGGAGACCGTGCCGATGATCGCGCCCGCCGCGCCCGAGTCGACCGTCAGCCCGGTGATCTGCGGCTGCGAGGGCGCCTCGTCGACATCGCCCACGGTGATGGTGAGCGTCGTGGTGGTGGTCTCGTTCGCCGCATCGGTGGCGGTGATTTCGACGTCGATCGTGGGCGTGGCCTCGAAGTCCAGCGCGACGCCGTCCTTCAGCTTCAGCTGGCCGCCGACGACCTCGAAATCGGAGGCGGGATCGACGCTGAAGGTGATCGCGGCATCGTCTCCGTCGGGATCAACCGCCGAGAGCGTGCCGATCACCGCGCCCGCCGCGTTCTCGGCGACCGTGCTGGCGTCGAGGGCAATGGAGGTGGGCTGCGTGGCCTCCACCACGTCGGTTACGGTGACGGAAATGTCCTGCGAGGCGTTCAGCACACCGTCGCTGGTGGTCAGGGTCACCTCGTAGACATTGTCGCCGTCAAGATCCGCCGGGGCCTCGAAATCCGGCGCGGTGACGAAGTCGAGCGCGCCGGTGGTCTCGTTGAACTCGAACAGCGCGGCGTCGTCGCCAGTCAGCTCGTAGCTCAGCGCATCGCCCTCGCCATCGGTGGCGGTGAGCCCCACGGCCACCTCGGTGCTGTTCTCGTCGATCACCACGGCACCGGACGTCACGTCGAATTCCGGCGCGGTGTTCACCGGCGGGAAGGTCGGCACGTCGCCGACGCTGGTGATCGCGATGGCGTCGATATTGGGCCCGTTGCTGAAGCCCGCTGGGATCGCGAGGGTCAGGCTGTTCTCGCCGGCCTGCAGCGCGATCTGCACCGGCGCGCGCACCACCCAGGTGTCAAAGCCGTCGCGCTCGGGGAAGCCGATATTGCCGCCCACCGCATCCGCGCCGTTGACCAGCACCGCGATCGGACGGTCGGTCTGCGTCGACTCGACCGAGGCATAGCGGATGTGCAGCTCGTAAAGGCCGGTTTCGGCCACGCTCACGGTCCAGGTGATGGACTCGTCGCCATCGACGCCGGCGCCGCCGAAATCGGTGTAGCCAAAGCCGCTGTAGCCCACCCGCAGGGCATATTCGTCCTGCGGCGTGTTGCCGGAGCCCTCGCCGGTCGTCGGGTCGTTCTGCACGCGATGGAAGGTCTCGGCGCCCTCGGGGATGATGCCGGTCTCGGACTGCAGCACTATCGGCGCGATGGTCGGCGAAGGCAGTTCGGGATCGACGTCGGTGACGGTGATCGACAGCTCCTGCGTCACGCTGCGCACGCCATCGGAGACCTCGAGCGTGACCTCGAAGATGCCGTCGCCATTGGCGTCGCTCGCCGCCTCGAAGTCCGCCGGATCGTTCAGCGTCAGCAGGCCCGAGGCATCGACGCTGACCTTATCCGCATCCGGGCCGGTGAGCACGAAGCTCAGCACGTCGGGCGACAGGTCGCTCAGTTCCGGGTCATCGACCAGCACCTGGCCGATCTCGGTGGTGTTCTCGGCGATGTCGAAAGCCGCGGCAGAAAGCACCTCGGGGGCCGCGAAGCTGACCGCGGCGCCCGGAAGCGCGATGGCCACGGCATCGATGTTGGGTGCACCTGCCCCGTCGGTCTGGGCGATGATCACGGTGTGAGTGCCATCCCCGACGGTCACGGTGAAGCTGTGGCTGTCCCAGGTGCTCCAGCCGCCGGTCTGGGTATCGGCGAGCGTCTGCGCCGCGCCGCCGTCGACGGTCAGGGAAATCGGGCGCGCCGTTGTCGCCCCGTTCGCGTAGCGCAGGGTGATGTCATAGGTGCCCGCGGGCGCATCGAAGGTGAAGGAGAGCTTGTCCCCCACCCCGCCGTTGAGGTCGATGTAGCCGATGCCGCTGTAATTGTGGCGCAGGCCGAAATCGTCGAAGTCATTGCCCTCGCTCTCGGGGCCGGTGTTGTCATTTGCCCCACCCTCGATGGCGCCGCTCTCGGGATTTTCATCGGTGGTGCGCTTGGCCGTGCCGGTGCCCACGGGATCGAGCACTTCGATGTCTTCCACCCCGAGGTAGATCGGCGCGAAGGGAGGCACGACCGCCACGGTGATCGCCTGCTCGGTGGTGCCGCCCTCGGCATCGGTGGCGGAAATGATCAGATCGTAGCTCGGCTGCGCGTCGAAATCCGCCTCTTCGGTCAGTGTCAGCGCGCCGGTCTCCGGGTCGATCGCGAAGGCGCCGGCATCGGTCCCGCCCGCAATGGCGTAGATCATCCCGGCGCGGTCCGGAGCGTCCAGCGAGGTGTCGTTGGCAATGTCGGTCGCCAGCGCCGCGCCGACCGCGGTGCCGCCATCGGCCACGACGAAGCTCGCCTCGGACTCGAAGGTCGGAAGTGAGAAATTCGGCACGACACCCACGTCATGGATGGCGATCGCGTCGATGTTCGGAGCCCCGGCGGTGCCGTCCTGATTGACGATCAGATCGTGCGGGCCATCCCCGGTGAGCACCACCTCGATGGTGCGGGTCTCCCAGGAATAGAACGCGCCGGTATTTGTGTCGTCGATCTGGTACGTCACCCCGTCGACGGTGATCGAGATCGGGCGCAGACCCGAGCCGTTGGCGAGACGCAGGGTGATCTCGTAGGTGCCTGCCGGGGCATCGAAGGTGGTCGCGGCCTGGGCGCCGGTGTCATCGCCATTGATGTCGAGATAGCCCCAGCCGTCCTCGTCGCCGGTGCCGGTGTAGTCGGGCCGCAGCCCGTAGATGTCATGATTGGGAAGGCCATTGTTTGTCCCGAGGCCGGAGGCGTTCACCCCGTCGACCTCCTGGTTCTCGACGCGGGTCCGGATGACGTTGGCGGATCCGGTTTCGTCCACAAGGTCGAGAACGAGAGCTTCGCCCTGGATGAAAATGGTTTCGATCGGCATGTCAGAACCTCCCCCAAAAAATACGAGCACTCTCCCAGGCTCGAAAAATGAGCGTTGCGCCAGGGCGCACGAATGAACTCCCCCTGCGGCGCGAAAGCCGAGCGGGGCGCAAAAAAGAAATCGGCCGCGAGGCCGCGGCTATATCGCTGGAGTCATTTCATCCGAATTCAGCGAACCGGAAAAAATCGAGACGCACCCGAAAACCGGATACAGCCAAATCTTGGGATGCTTCAGAGGCGGCGGTTAAATGTCTGGCCGCGGCAATGATCCAAAATATCAGGTTTAGAATTGAAAACTGAACAAGCACGTACCAAACACCGCGTTGGAGCTTTGAGCTCCCAAGCCCAAAAAACAGGCAGAACGCGTCTGAGCAGTGTTACCATAGCATGCCACTCTTTCAATACATTTTTAACTCTTCGCGAACACATTCGCTCGCAACCATGCAACTCCTGAGAGATTGCACCCGAGCTGCAATACCGGAACCGCATTCACTCTCACTCCCAAGCGGCAGAAATCTATGAAGATTTCAAAAATGAGAATCTTGCAAATCGCGAGCGATTTGTGGGGCTGGACCAAGGTAATCTCAGGTGCTGACGCGCCCAACGCACGCCGAGGTACAAGCCCGCGGAAAGACAGGATTGCATGCGGCACGCAACCAATGGTTTATCAATAAATTGTATCACTCCACCAAAAAGCGTCACAAAAAAGCCGCGCCGGTATAGAAGTACCGCGCAGCAATCAAAGAACCCTCAAATTGCAAAAAAGATTCGAATCCCGGAATCACGCCGAGAATCGCTCACTCCGAAAGATCGCCGGCATTGTGGTGGAGAGTGTCGAAGTCCGATCCTCCAATTCGTGAATATGCGACGAGAGACGAGACAACCCGCGCCGCAAAAATCGCAGCGCGGGCGCGCAGATCTCGGACCAGCCTCAGGCCGGTTCCTCCACCCCCTCAGGCACCGCCGCCCCGGTCATATAGGCGACAGCGTCGGACATGGTGTGCTCCTTGGGATCGATCACGCAGAGCCGCTTGCCGAGACGGTGGATGTGCACCCGGTCGGCGACCTCGAAGACATGAGGCATATTGTGCGAGATCAGGATGATCGGGATGCCCCGGGCCCGCACCTCCTGGATGAGATCGAGCACCCGGCGGCTCTCCTTCACCCCGAGCGCCGCGGTGGGCTCGTCGAGGATCACCACCCGCGAGCCGAACGCCGCCGCCCGCGCCACCGCCACGCCCTGGCGCTGACCGCCGGAGAGCGTCTCGACCGGCTGGTTGATGTTCTGGATCGTCATCAGCCCAAGCTCCGAGAGCTTCTGGCGCGAGAACTCCTCCATCCGCTTGCGGTCGAGCTTGCGGAAGAATTGTCCCATGATCCCCGGCATGCGCAGCTCGCGCCCCATGAACATGTTGTCGGCGATCGACAGCGCCGGGGACATGGCGAGGGTCTGGTAGACGGTCTCGATCCCCTCGCCCCGCGCATCATTGGGCGAGCCGAAGCTGACCGGCTGGCCCTCGAGGAAAATCTCCCCGGCGTTGGGCTGGATGGCGCCGGAGAGCGCCTTGATCAGCGTCGACTTGCCGGCGCCGTTGTCGCCGATCACCGCGAGGATCTCGCCCGGCCTCAGGTCGAAGTCGCAGTGGTCGAGTGCCGTCACCTTGCCGTAGCGCTTGACGAGGCCGCGGGCTTCGAGAACGGGGCTTTCATGCGTGTCCTTGCTCATGCCGTCACCTTTCTGATCCATTGGTCCACGGTCACGGCGGCGATGATCAGCACGCCGATGAGGAGATAGGTCCATTGCGGGTCGGCCCCGGCCATGCGCAGGCCCAGCTCGAAAACCCCGACGATCAGCGCCCCGAAGAAGGCCCCGAGGATCGACCCCCGCCCGCCGAAGAGCGAGATGCCCCCGATCACCACGGCGGTGATCGCCTGGATATTGCCGATGACGCCGGTGGTCGCCGACGGCGAGACCGAGCCGAAGCGGCCGATCATCACCCAGCCCGCAAGGCCGCAGATGAAACCGACTAGCATGTAGACCGACATGATGGTCCTGTGGCGGTCGACACCGGCGAGCTGCGCCGCCTCGGGATCGTCGCCGACGGCGTAGACATGGCGGCCCCAGGCGGTCGAGCGCAGCACGTAGGCCAGCACGAGCACCAGCACCAGCATGAGCACCACGCCGAGCGTGAAGACCGCGCCGCCGACGTTGAACTTGGTGCCGAGGAACTGCAGGAACGGCGCCTGCGCCTCGATGTCCTGGGCGCGGATCGTCTCGTTGGCGGAATAGAGGTAGTTCACCGCCAGCACGATCTGCCACATCCCGAGCGTGACAATGAAGGGCGGCAGCTTCACCTTGCTGACCAGCCAGCCATTGATCGCGCCGATGGCGATGCCGCAGGCCAGGCCGATCGGCACCGCGAGCACCGCGGGTACGCCGTAGCGGAAGGTCACCTGCCCCATGATCACCGAGCAGAGCACCGCCACCGCCCCCACCGACAGGTCGATGCCCGCGGTCAGGATGATCAGCGCCTGCGCCGCCGCCAGCACGCCGACGATCTGCACCTGCTGCAGGATCAGCGTGAGCGCGAAGGGCGAGAAGAATTTCGAACCGAGGATCAGCCCGAAGACCACGCAGGCCGAGAGCAGCACGATCAGCGGCACGATCGCCGGAGTGGTGTGCAAGAGCTCGTGGAAGCGGCCCCAGAGCCCCTTACCGCTGTCCTCGAACTCGGCGAATTTCTCATCGCTCCGGGTTCGGACAACGTCTTCGTACCTGTCCGCTTCGGCCATGTCGCGCCCTCCTCTCGCGTGCGCGGGCGCGGCCCCTCACCGGCCATGACCCGCGCAGGTTGCGGTTGTGCTAGATGGGCCCGCCCCGCTGCGCGGCGCGGGCCCGGAATGCGGGGCTCAGCCCCAGCAGAGGTCCGTGCCCTCTGCCACAGAAATCGAGTCGATGCCTTCGACCGGCTGATCGGTCACTAGGGCCACACCGGTGTCGAAGAAGTTCTTGCCCTCGGTCGCCTCGGGCTTGCTGCCGTCCTTGGCGTAGGCCGCGATCGCCTCCATGCCCTTGGACGCCATCAGCAGCGGGTATTGCTGCGAGGTCGCGCCGATCACCCCGTCGGCGATGTTCTGCACGCCGGGGCAGCCCCCATCGACCGAGACGATGAGCACGTCGTTCTCGCGCCCGATGGCCTTCAGCGCCTCATAGGCGCCTGCGGCGGCGGGCTCGTTGATCGTGTAGACGACGTTGATCATCGGGTCGGTGGCGAGCAGGTTTTCCATCGCCTTGCGCCCACCCTCCTCGTTGCCCTGGGTCACGTCGTGGCCGACGATGCGGCTATCGTCCTCGTCGCCCCACTTGTTGGGGTCGGCGAGGTCGATGCCGAAGCCCTGCATGAAGCCCTGATCGCGCAGCACGCCGACGGTAGGCTGGCTGACGTCCAGGTCGAGGAAGGCCACCCGCGCATCCGCCGCGGCATCGCCAAGCTTGGCCGCGGCCCATTGGCCGATCAGCTCACCCGCCAGGAAGTTGTCAGTGGCAAAGGTCATGTCGGCGGCGTCGATCGGGTCGAGCGGCGTGTCGAGTGCAATCACCAGGATCCCCGCGTCGCGCGCCTGCTGGATCGAGGGCACGATGGCCGAGGTGCTGGAGGCGGTGATCAGGATGCCGTCCACGCCGTTGGCGATGCAGGTCTCCACCGCATTGACCTGGCTCTCGTTGTCGCCGTCCACCTTGCCGGCGTAGGAGTTCAGGGTCATGCCCAGCTCCTCGGCCTTGGCCGATGCGCCCTCGCGCATCTTCACGAAGAACGGGTTGGTGTCCGTCTTGGTGATCAGGCAGGCACTGCCGCCGTCCTGTGCGTAGGCTCCGGCCGTCGATGCGAGCAGCGCAAATGCGCTGACGGAAATCAGCTTCTTCATGGGGTCTCCTCCTCCCTATCGAATTCCGGGGCGGCGCGCGGGCCGCTCCCTGAAACCTCCGTCCTCCAACGGATTGCCCACTGTGATACGGGCGAATCTGACGATGCGTCAATAAATAAATAAAATTGATTTATTAACTGGAGCAGGTAGTCTGTTCCTCGTCAGGACCGGGGACACAGCCGGGGGAAACGCGATGGACATACGGGAAATCGGGCAGGAGATCAGGAAGCTCAGCGACGGCGCCAACCAGCTTGGCGTGCGGGCGCACAACGAGCGGCTCATCCTGTCGATGATACAGCGCCACGGCGCCCTGCCCGGCAGCGACATCGCCAAGCACACCGGGCTTTCGGCGCAGACCGTGTCGAACATCCTGCGCAAGCTCGAGGCCGAGGAGTTCCTGCTGCGTCGCGAACCGACCCGCGGGCGGGTGGGCAAACCCTCGGTGCCGATGGCGCTGAACCCCGACGCCGCGCTCTCCTTCGGGCTGAAGATCGGCCGGCGCTCGGCAGACCTCGTGGTGATGAACCTGATGGGAGAGGTGCTGGGCTCGTCGCAGACCACCTACCCCTACCCGATGCCCGCCGAGATTTTCAGCTACCTCGAGGGCGGCATGGAAGACCTCTCGCGCCGGCTCTCGCCCTACCAGCGCGAGCGGCTCTGCGGCATCGGCATCGCCGCGCCCTCGGAGATCTGGAGCTGGACCGAGGTGCTGGGTGCGCCCATCGATTTCAGCATCTGGGCACAGATCGACGTTCAGGAGGAAGTGGCGAAGATCAGCGAGCTGCCGCTCTTCACCGAGAACGACGGCACCGCCGCCTGCCGCGCCGAGCATGTCTTTGGCCGCGGCCGCGAGTTCGCCGACTACGCGTATTTCTTCATCGGCTCCTTCATCGGCGGTGGCGTGGTTCTGAACTCCAGCGTCACCGTCGGCGCACAGAACAACGCCGGGGCCTTCGGCTCGTTGCGGGTGCCCGCCCCCGGCGGCGGCGAGCTGCCGCTGATCGACGCCGCCTCGCTGCACCCGCTGGAAGCGGCCATCGCGGCGGACGGGCTGGACACCACCGCGCTTTGGACCCAGCCGCAGGACTGGCGCGCCTTCGAGCGGCAGATCGACCCCTGGGTCGCGCGCACCGGCGAGGCCCTGGCCCATGCGATCCGTTCGATCGGCTCGGTGCTGGACTTCGAGGTGGCGCTGATCGACGGCGCCATGCCGGCAGAGGTGCGAAGCCGCGTGGTGGCACGGACCCGGCAGGCGCTGGAGAGACTCGACACGCGCGGCATGCTACCGCCCCGTCCCGAAGAAGCCCGCGTCGGCGCCAATGCCCGCGCGCTCGGCGCGGGCTCTGCGCCGATCTACGCGCAGTATTTCTTCCAGTAGACCCGGGCGCGCACCAACGCCGGCCCGGCCAGGCGGCGACCCCTAGCCAGAAGTCACGATTTGCCGGATGTCACGATTTGCCAAACGTGGCGATTTGAAGGTGTGCGCCGCCCGGGAGAAGGGCAAGAGGCTTGGCGCACACCCCGCGGGGCGGGGTCTGAGGAGGTTCCGCGCCCTCGCACTCCGCGTTTATTCCTCTGCCTTGGCGATATCACAGACGAGCGCCATCGCGGGCGCATCGCTGCGGTTGTAGACCCAGTGCACCGTGTCCTCTTTCTCGGGAAACGTGCCGAGGGCGGCGGCCTCGAAGGTCTGTTCGCCATCGGGCTGGCCTTCGACCCAGGCGCCCTCGATCACCGTCACGATGCCGGGCCGATCGGCGTGCCCGTGCTCGGCGATCTGCCCGCCAGGCGCGATCTCGATCGCGCGCATGCGCATCACGTATCCCGGCAGGCCGATTGTCGCCTCCATCGTCGCGGCCGGCAGCTCGGCCAGCATCTCGACGGAGAGCCCGGCATGTTCGGACGGGCCGGACGTCTGCGCGCCAGCCGGTGCAGCGCTCAGCCACGACATCGCGGCGAACGCGCAGGTGACGAGCGCCCTATTGGCCGCGGTCATATTGCGGAAAGATGTGCGCATGAAAATTCTCCCTGCTTCCAAGTCCTTCATTGAATGGAACCACGGTAGCAGGCCGGGGCCGCGCGGCCGAATGGCCCTTTTTCACGCTTGGCTGAAGCAAATTCAGCCCGGTCGCATCGTCGCCGGATATCGCCTGACCCGCCTTGAACCTGACGCGCCGTGATTTTGGCCCGCGCTGCCGATGTGCTAGAGTGCGCCTTCGCCGCAATGCCACATGGCGCGGCGAAGACCGGGAGCCTGGCCGAATGGCACGAAAACTTCCCCCCTTTGCGGCCGTTCGCGCCTTCGAGGCGGTGGCACGGCATCTGAACGTCAAGGACGCTGCCGAGGAGCTCTGCCTCAGCCCCTCCGCGCTCAGTCACCAGATCCGCGCGCTCGAGGAATATTTCGATACTGCCCTGTTCGAGCGCCGCGGCAACCGGCTTGCGCTTACGCTCACCGGCCGCGGCTACGCCGGCCGGATGACGCAACTGCTCGACACGTTCGACGAGGCCACCCGCGCCGTGCGCGAGGCAGGTCACCGGAGTTTCCGGGTGCTCTCGACGCCGGGCTTCGCGGCACGCTGGCTGGTGCCTCGGCTCGACCGGCTGAGTTTCGGCGAGCGGGTGCGGCTGCGGGTGTCCGACGGCGCGCCCTCGCTGGACTTTGCCGCGAATGACGCCGACGTGGTGATCCAATGGGCCGACGCGCCGGTCCCGGGCGTGGTCACCGACCCGCTGATGAGTTCCGGGCGCTACCCGGTGATCAGCCCGGAGCTGCGCGACCGCGCGAATGTCTGCGAGCCCGAAGACCTTGCCGGCCTGACGCTCATGCACGACGAGACGATGGACGCCTGGGCCAGCTGGTTCGAGGCCGCGGGCGTGACGCCGCCCACCTTCCCGCGCGGGCCGACCTTTCCCAACTGCGAACTGGCCACCACCGCGGCCGAACGCGGACAGGGGGTGGCACTGGCCTATGACGCCGTGGTGCAGGGCACGCTGCGCGAGGGCCGGCTGGTCCGCCTCTTCGACACGGTGGTCATGCCCTTCGTCATCTACTCGATCGCCTATCCCGAGACCCGCGCCCAGGATCCGATGATCCGCGAGTTCTCGGAGTGGATCCATGGTGAGGTCGCCGCCGAAGGCTTCGCGCCCCATCTGCGCAGCGCCCGCCGAGCCGGGCCCTGACCATCCCCGCATCACCTTCCTGCCCGGCCTGACCGTTTCTGATTGTTGCGCGGCGCGCGGCTTGCCGCTATGCCGTCCCTGCTTCGGTTCCGGGCGGCCTGCCGCCCGGTGAATAGGGAATGCGGTGCGGGCCCCGGCCCAACTCCGCGACTGCCCCCGCAACTGTAGGCGGAGAGCGACGCCGGACCCAAGTCACTGCCCTCGCGGGCGGGAAGACCCGGCCAAGCGATGACCCGCGAGTCAGGAGACCTGCCGAAGCCGATCACCCAGTCCCGGCGCGGGGAGCGCCGCGGGCGACGGACCTTCCGTAGAGGTGGCATCACGCTAACCGTCTGCGGAAGAGGACTCCCTTCCGGCGACATACAAGAACGGAGAAGGGACGATGAAGCGACCTGACCTATTCGGCCTGCGGGCCGCGACTGCCCTTACGGCAGCCAGCCTCTGCGGCAGCGCCTTCGCGCAGGACGGCTACGACCTGGGCACGCTCACCCTCAGCGCCAACCGCGGCGAGAGCACCGAGCTTTCGCGCAGTGGCGTGACGGTGGAAGTGGTGACCAAGGACGACCTCGAGCAGAGCGGCGAGACGCTGCTCGCCGACTACCTCACGCGCCTGCCCGGCGTCAGCGTCACCGCCAACGGCGGCATCGGCAGCACCGCCAACCTGCGCGTGCGCGGCCTGCCCAGCAAATACGTCGGCGTCTACATCGACGGCATCGACGTCACCGACACTTCCGGCCCGCAGATCCAGTATGACTTCGGCACGCTGACCACCGCCGACATCAGCCGCATCGAGGTGCTGAAGGGCTCGCAATCGGCGCTCTACGGCTCCGAGGCGATCGGCGGGGTGATCAACATCACCACCAACCGCGCCACCGAAGAGGGGCTGAGCCAGAACGTGGCCGCCGAATACGGCAGCTACAACACCCGCAAGCTGAGCTACAACCTCAGCTATCTCGGCGCGCGCGGCAGCTTCGCCTCGACCCTCAGCTACATCGATACCGACGGCTTCTCGGCAGCGGACGAGGATGACGGCAACCGCGAGGAAGACGGTCACGAGGCCACCCGGCTCAGCTTCTCGGGCGATTACGCACTGACCGAGACGATCACCGTCGGCGGCGCGGCCTTCTGGCAGACGTCGGACAGCGACTACGACGAAGCCGGCCCCATCGACGGCGACACCCATGACGAGCTGTCGGACAGCGAGCAATACGGGGTCCGCGGCTTCGCCCGGCTCGAGACCGGCGCGGTCAGCCACGAGATTTCGGCGCAATACTACCAGATCGACCGCGAGCTCTCGGGCTCGAACGCCTGGGGTCCGTTCGAGTACCCCTACGAAGGCCGGCGCTGGTCGCTCGGCTACCAGGGCCAGGCGGAGCTTTCCGCGGCAACGCTGACCTTCGGCGCCGACGCCACGCGCGAGCGCTACGAGAGCGGCGGCACCGATGGCGACCAGGACACGCTGGGGATCTGGGCACAGGCGGACTGGCACCTGTCCGAAGCCGTCGAGCTGGTGACCGTGCTGCGCCACGACGACCATTCGGACTACGGCGGCAAGACCACCGGCCGCATCTCGCTGGCCTACCTGCCGACCCCGGACCTCACCCTGCGCGCCAGCGTCGGCACCGGCTTCCGTGCGCCCTCGCTCTACGAGCGCTACGACGTCTGGTCGGGCAACAGCGATCTGACGCCGGAGACCTCGGTCAGCTACGAGCTGGGCGTCGAGCAGCGCTTCGGCACCGGCTACGTGGGCGCCACGCTGTTCCGCACCGAGATCACCGACCTGATCGACTACAGCTACGCGACCTACACCTACGACCAGATCGAGGGCACCAGCTGGACCCAGGGCGTGGAGCTGACCGGTGGCGTGGATCTGACCGACCGGCTGGCACTGGCCGGAGCCTACACCTGGACCGACAGCGAGGATGCCCAGACCGGCGACCGCCTGTCGCGCGTGCCGCTGCGCGACCTGTCGCTGTCGCTCGACGCCGAGGTGACCGATGCCTTCCGTGCCGGCCTGACCGTGCAGCACGTCGCCGGGCTCGAGGATGTCTCCGAGTCTCTCGACGACTACACCGTCGCCAACATGAACCTGCGCTACGCCCTGTCCGACCAGGCCGAGCTCTACCTGCGGGTCGAGAACCTCTTCGACGAGGACTACCAGGTGGTGACCGGCTACGGCACCTCGGACCGCGCCGCCTATTTCGGCGTTCGGGCGAGCTTCTGATGCTGCGGCGCGCGCTGGTCCTGCTGTCCCTGCTCGCGGCTCCGGGCCTGTCCCCCGCCGCGGCGCAGGAGGCACCCCCGATGCCAGCGCGCGTCGTTTCCATGAACCTCTGCACCGACCAGCTCGCCATGCTGCTGGCGGCCCCCGGCCAACTGGTCTCGGTCTCGAAACTGGCCCGCGACCCGATGAGTTCGGCGATGGCCACCGAGGCGATGGCCTACCCGGTCAACCACGGGCAGGCCGAGGAGGTCTGGCTGATGCAGCCCGACCTCGTGGTGGTCGGCAGCTACACCGCGCAGGCGGCGGCGCAGATGCTCGAGCGGCTCGGCACGCCGGTGCTGCGGGTGGAGCCGGCCTATGCGCTGGCGGACGTGCCCGCGCGGATCCGCACGCTCGGCGCGGCGATGGGCCGGCAGGCGCAGGCCGAGGCGCTGATCACCGCGTTCGAAACGCGCCTCGCTGCCCTGCGCGAAGAGGTCGCCCGCCGCCCCTCTGCCGCGCTCTATTATGCAAACGGCTATACCACCGGCGACCAAACGCTTGCGGGAGAAATCCTGCTGGCCGCCGGGTTCGAGAATATTGCCGGGGCACGCGGCGGCGGCCAGCTGCCTCTCGAGGCGCTCGCCATGGCCGCGCCAGAGGCGCTGATCACCGCGCGACCCTACCCCGGCGCCTCGCGCTCCGAGGAGGTCCTCATGCATCCCGTGGTCCGCCGCCTGCGCGCCGCACATGCGTCCACCGCCAATACAGGCAACGACTGGATCTGCGGCACACCCTTCGTGCTGCGCGCCATCGAAGACCTCGCGGCCTTCCGCAAAGACATCGAAACGGAGACCGAATGACCCGCGCCCTCGCGCTTCTGCTGCCGCTCGTGCTGGTGCTGGCGGCCCTGTCGCTGTCGCTCGGCCCGGCGGATGTGACGCTGCCCGAAAGCCTGCGCGCGCTGTTCCTCGGCGGCGACGGCCCGCTACCCATGGTGATGCGCGAGATCCGCCTGCCGCGGGTGCTTCTGGCGCTCATGATCGGCGGCACGCTGGGGCTGGCGGGGGCGGCGATGCAGGGCTACCTGCGCAACCCCCTGGCCGAGCCCGGCCTGCTGGGCGTTTCGGCCAGCGCCGCGCTGGGGGCGGTGCTGGCGATCCAGACCGGCCTTTCCGCGGCCTTTGCGATGGCCCTGCCGCTGAGCGCGCTGGCCGGGGCGGTGGTCGCCGTGCTGATCCTCGTCGTGCTCGCCGGGCCGCGCGCCGAGACGCTGACGTTGATCCTCGCCGGGGTGGCGCTCTCGGCGGTGGCGGGCGCGCTGACGCAGCTGGTGCTGAACCTCTCGCCCAATCCCTTCGCCGCCAGCGAGATCGTCTTCTGGATGATGGGATCGCTCGCCGATCGCTCGGTGCTGCACGTCTGGCTGGCGCTGCCCTTCATGGCTCTTGGCGTTCTGCTGCTGGCCGGAGTCGGGCGCGGGCTCGACGCGCTGACGCTGGGCGAGGATGCCGCCGCCTCGATGGGCATCGACCTTTCGCGGTTGCGGCTGCGGGTGGTGCTGGGCACCGCCTGCGTCGTCGGCGCGGGCACGGCGGTCGCCGGGGCGATCGGCTTCGTCGGGCTGGTCGTGCCGCACCTGCTGCGCGGCTCCGTGGGCGGGCGCCCCGGGCCGCTGCTTTGGGTCTCGGCGGCGGGCGGGGCCGCCATGCTGCTGGCGGCGGATATCGCCGTACGGGTGGTCGCCCCGGACCGCGATCTCAAGCTCGGAGTGCTGACCGCACTGGTCGGCGCGCCCTTCTTCCTGCATCTGGTCTGGCGCAGCCGGGGGGAGCGGGCATGAGCCTTTTGTCACTTCAAGACCTCGCCGTAACCCTCCGCGGCCGCGAGGTGTTCTCCGGCATCACCCTGAACATCCACGCGCAGGAAGTGGTCGGCCTGATCGGCCCCAACGGCGCAGGCAAGACCAGCCTGATGCGCGCGGCTCTGGGACTGATCCCCTCGGGCGGCAAAAGCTCCCTGGCCGGGCTCACCCCGCAGCAGCGGGCCAAGGCCGTCGCCTGGATGCCGCAGGCGCGCGAGATTGCCTGGCCGGTGCGGGTCGAGGATCTCGTGGCGCTCGGCCGCCTGCCGCATGGCGATCATGCGCCTGCGCCGGTCGAGGCGGCGATCACCAAGATGGGCCTGGAGGGGCTGCGCAAACGCCGTTCCACCAACCTCTCCGGCGGCGAGCAGGCGCGCGCGCTGCTGGCCCGTGCGCTGGCACAGGAGACGCCGCTGCTGATGGCCGACGAGCCCACCGCGGGGCTTGACCCGGCGCATCAGATCGCCACGATGGAGGTTTTTGGCGCCCTTGCCGCCGAGGGGCACGGCGTGCTGCTCTCGCTGCATGACATCGGCCTCGCGGCGCGGCACTGCACGCGACTGGTGCTGCTGGCCGGGGGGCGGCTGCTGGCGGATGGCCGGCCGGAAGAGGTGCTGACCGACGACCTGCTGGCGCGGGGCTTCGGGATCACCGCCTATCATGCGCAGACCCCCGACGGGCCGGTGTTCCAGCCGATGCACCGAGCGCGCTAGGCGTAGATCGGGACGGGGCCACGCGGCGTCGGGCGCGGCCCGGCGATGCGACCTTCGGGTCAGAGCGCTGCAGGCCTGCCAAGGACATCTGCCTTTTGGCCCTCGTGCTTGCCGCCCGAAAGCGCCGGGCCGAGAGGGCGGGCCTTGTTCCGCGCCGCGCAGAAGATACCTTCTCGATGCAACCAGTCTGGAGCGAGAGGATGGACACCTATCAAGGCGGATGCCTCTGCGGCGCGGTCCGCATCCGGGCGGAGGGGCAGCCCTATCGCACCGGCCTCTGCCACTGCCTCGACTGCCGCAAGCACCACGGCGCGCTGTTCTATGCCGCCGCGATGTTCCCGAAGGCCTCGGTCGTCATTGCCGGCGAGACCCGCAGCTACAGGGGGCGGCATTTCTGCCCGCTCTGCGGCTCATCCGTCTTTGCTGTCGATGGGGACGAGGTGGAGCTGCATTTCGGCACGCTCGATGCACCGGGGCAGCTGATCCCGACCTACGAGAACTGGACGGTCAGGCGCGAGCCCTGGCTGCCGGAGTTTCCGCTCGCCCATCGCTATGCGCGCAACCGCGAGGGCAAGGGGCGTCGTGAAGACTAGAAAACCCGGACGACGCATCGCCCGGGTCTTTCAATGGCTTGCAGCCCTCAGCTGATGTCGACGCCGAGGTGCTTGGCTACGGCGAAGATGTCCTTGTCGCCGCGGCCGCACATGTTCATGACGATGATATGGTCCTTGGGCAGTCCGGGCGCGATCTTCATCACGTGGGCCAGCGCATGGCTGGGCTCCAGCGCTGGAATGATGCCCTCGGTCGAGCAGGACAGCTGGAACGCCTCGAGCGCCTCCTTGTCGGTGATCGCCACGTATTCGGCGCGGCCGGTGTCATGCAGCCAGGCGTGCTCCGGCCCGATGCCCGGGTAGTCGAGACCGGCGGAAATCGAGAATCCCTCGAGGATCTGCCCGTCGTCGTCCTGCAGCAGGTAGGTGCGGTTGCCATGCAGCACGCCGGGGCGACCGCCGGTGAGCGAAGCGCAATGCTCCATCTTCTCGTTGACGCCCTTGCCGCCGGCTTCGACGCCGATGATCTTCACGTCCTTGTCGTCAAGGAACGGGTAGAACAGGCCCATGGCGTTCGAGCCACCGCCGATGGCGGCGATGATCGTGTCGGGCAGACGGCCCTCCTGCTCGAGGATCTGCTCCTTGGTCTCCTTGCCGATGATCGACTGGAAATCGCGAACCATGGCCGGGTACGGGTGCGGGCCAGCCACCGTGCCGATGCAGTAAAAGGTGTCTCGCACGTTGGTCACCCAGTCGCGCAGCGCGTCGTTCATCGCGTCCTTCAGCGTGCCGCGGCCAGAGGTCACCGGGACCACCTCGGCCCCCAGCAGGCGCATGCGGAACACGTTGGGCTGCTGACGCTCGACGTCATGCGCGCCCATGTAGACGACGCACTTCAGGCCGAACTTGGCGCAGACCGTCGCCGTGGCCACGCCGTGCTGGCCGGCACCGGTCTCGGCGATGATGCGGGTCTTGCCCATGCGCTTGGCGAGGATGATCTGGCCCAGCACGTTGTTGATCTTGTGCGCGCCGGTGTGATTCAGCTCGTCGCGCTTGAAGTAGACCTTGGCCCCGCCGAGGTGCTCCGAGAGGCGCTCGGCGTAGTAGAGCGGCGAGGGGCGGCCGACGTAGTGCTTCCACAGCCAGTCCATCTCGTCCCAGAAGATCTGGTCGGTCTTGGCACGTTCGTACTGTTCCTCGAGTTCGAGGATCAGCGGCATCAGCGTCTCGGACACGAAGCGCCCGCCGTAGATGCCGAAACGGCCCTTCTCGTCGGGGCCTGTCATGAAGGAATTGACCAGATCGTCCATCGCGCTTCTCCCGCAGATTTTCCCCCTCTCTAAAGCAAGCCTGCGGCCAATGACCAGAGGTCACACGCGCCGGAACCGCATTTGTCGGCCCCCTGCGCCCAGTGGCGTCGCGACGTTGCGGAGCCGGCCAGCCCCGTCGGCAACGGTGATCTGCAAGAAAGCGGCGGCCTGCCCTCCGCCAAGGCCGCTGCGGCGGGCGCAAGTTGAAAGGGCGTTTCCTCCGCACGCCCCTGCGCGGCGGCGCGCAGGGTCAAGTGACACTTGCCAATACGGCCTGCGCTATCTACGCTTTTCTGGGCGCCGGCCATTTCGCCGATCCAAGCGCCTCAAGAAATTGGGAAAAGTCATTCGCGTTCCCGCCCGGACCTAGCGCGGACCCCGGTGCGACCATTACGATTGGATCCATTTTGATGCGCTTGAAGATTTACTCCGACCCGGCCTTCGCCTCTCCCGCCAACCCCATGCACTGCGCCATGCTGCTGCCGTTTCTCGGCAACGGCGAACAGGCCTTCTGGTCGGCGGGTACCAACGCCTTCGACAAGTACAAGACCAATGGCGCCGGCTATTTCGAGATGACCGACACGATGGCAGAGGCGGATTACGCGGTGCTGCCCAGCACATGGCACCGCTACCTGTCGGACGGCACCACCGAGGTCGCGCTGCGCTTCGCGCAGAAGGCGGCGGAGGCCGGAAAGCAGGTCATCGTCTTCCACGAGCGCGACTACGACTACAAGTTTCCGACCGACAACGCGCTGCTCTTCACCCCGACCATCGAGAAGGACAGGACGCCGAACGAGTTCGGCCTGCCCGCCTGGATTCCCGATCACACCGACGGCCCGGCGCCCCTGCGCGAGAAGCAGGAGCGCCCCTCGGTCAGCTTCTGCGGCCAGGTGCTGAAACCCAAGCTCAAGTCCCGCCTCGTGCAGTTTGCCCGCACCTCGCTGCCGGGGTTCTCCGAGCTGCGCATGTCCGGCTATTCGGCCTCGCTGCGGGAAAACTTCCGCTACAAGTTCCTGCGCGCGCAGGCGATCCAGATCCTGCTCGACCATCCCGGTGTCGACACGAACTTCGTGCTGCGCGGGGATTTCTTTGCCGGGGCCGACCAGAAGGCCACCGCGGACGAGAAGACCGAGGCCCGCAAGACCGCCCTCGGTGACTTCCTGACCAATTTGCACGACAGCGACTACAGCCTCTGCGTGCGCGGCATCGGGAACTATTCGCTGCGCTTCTACGAGATCATGGCCGCGGGACGCCCGATGCTGTTCTTCGACACCGACTGCATCCTGCCCTATGACTTCCTGCTCGACTGGCCCAAGGAGCTTGTCTGGGTGCCGCTCAGCGAACATCGGAACGCCGGGCAGATCCTCGTCGACCACCACGCGGCGCTCAGCCCCGAGCAATTCGCCGACCAGCAGCGCAGAATGCGCGAGATCTGGGAGGAATGGCTCTCGCCAGACGGCTTCTTCCGCAACTTCTACCGGCACTTCGAGCCGCAGTGAGCGCGCGGGCGCGCGGTCGAATGCCTGCGCCTCGGGCTGTCACATGGCCCAGGCCTCGGTGAAACTCTCGACCCCGAACTCGCGGTCGAGGCCGGGCAGGTCGTGCGGGCTGAGCAGCAGCACCCCGGTGGTCGCCGCCAGCCGCTGCGCACTTGGCGTGAACCCGGCCGTGGCCAGCACACCCGCCCCGGCCAGCCCATAGTAGTTCTTGCCGGTAAAGGCTTCCTGGATGGCCTTGTTGCCGACCGGCGAGTTGTAGCGCTTCACCTGCAGGCCGACTACCAGCGCGCCCTTGCGCGCCACGATGTCGATGCCCTGGTCATAGCCACGCTTGGTGACATCCGCGTCCCATCCGAAATGCCGCAGCTGCGCCGCGCACCAATGCTCGAACTCGGTGGGGTCGCTCGGGTAGTCCTCGGCATCGAAACCGCCGTCGCGCGCCTCGCCCTCGATCCGCTCGATCTCGTCCAGCACGTAGTCGACCACCGCGGGCTCGATGCGATGGTAGTCGAACGACAACTCGATGCTCTCGAGGAACTCGAGCACCGTCTCGTGCCGCTCGTCGGCGATCACCCGGTTGTAGTCGTTCTTCTTGACCGCGAGCCGCAGGTTGCGCGAGAGCGCCGGGGCGTGGGCCTGCACGTGCCGGGTCAGCTCCTGCCGCCGGGCGCGCGTCAGCGACAGGCCCAGCCCCTTGAACACCAGCACCAGCACCGTAACGTAGCCGAGGAGCACCAGCGGCAATGCGTGCGTCGTGGCCGTTGCCGCGCCAAGCGCGTAATAGGCATAGCCAAGGCAGAGCAGCGCCGCGAAGGTCACCGTCCCCAAGATCGTCTCGTACTCTTTTTTCATCTGCCGCCGCCTCGGTACGTTGTTTTCCGGCCTCCTACCGCGACCGGAACATTACGGCAACATATGACGTGAGAGTCGGCATCTAAGCGCTTATCACTAAGGGGTGAATCCTCCTGAGGCGCAGCTCCTCCAAGCGCCATGTCCGACGGACCCGGTGGCTGCATCGGGTCCCCCCATGCGTCACTGCTTCGCCGCGAGACCGCCGGCGCGGATCTCGGACAGCGTGCGGTAGGGGGTCAGCGCCTCGGCGGCGATATCAAGCTCGAGCACCGCGCCATGTGGCGCCGCCAGCGCACGTTCGAAGGCCGCGGCGAAATCCTCGGTCCGCGCCACCTGCTCGCCGTGCAGGCCGTAGGCCCGCCCCAGCGCCGCGAAGTCGGGGTTGACGATCGAGGTGCCGCTGACCCGCTCGGGGAACTCGCGCTCCTGGTGGGCGCGGATGGTGCCATAGGTGCCGTTGTTGAGCACCAGCACGATCACCGCCGCCCCTGCCTGACGCGCCGAGGAGAGCTCCTGCCCGTTCATTTGGAAATCGCCGTCGCCCGCGAAGCAGATCACCGTCGACTTGGGCCGCGCCAGCTTGGCCGCGACGGCCGCCGGCACGCCGTAGCCCATGGCGCCGGACTGCGGCGCCAGCAGGCGCATGCCGGGGCGGAAGCGGAAGAAGCGCGTCGGCCAGACCGTGAAGTTGCCCGCGCCGTTGGTCAGCACCACGTCGGTGCCCAGCACCTCGCGCATGTGCTTGCAGACCGCCACCATGTCGACCGGGCCGGGCTGCGCCGGGGCCTTGTTGATGAAGCCCAGGTAGGCGGCTCGCGCCTCGGACCGCCAGGCGGTCCACGGGCCGCTCACCTTGGCCGGAAGCGCCTGCACGAAGCGCCCCGGATCGGCATGCACGCCGAGCGCCGGCTGGTAGACCTTGCCGATCTCGCGGTCGGAGGCATGGACATGGATGATCCTCTGCCTCGGCTGCGGCACCTCGAGCAGCGTATAGCCGTCGGTCATGTTCTCGCCGAAGCGCGTCCCCAGCGCCAGCACCACGTCGGCGTCGCGCAGCAGCGCCTTGACCCCCGCCGTCATGCCCACGCCCGCGTCGCCGCAGAAGCAGGCGCAGGCGCTGTCGACCTGGTCCTGGTAGCGGAAGGAGGTGATGATCGGGATATCGGAGGCCTCGGCAAAGCCCTGCAGCGCCGCGCGCGCGGGTCCGGTCCATTCCGCTCCGCCAAGCACGATCAGCGGCCGCTCGGCCTGCTGAAGCTGCGCCACCGCCTCGGCGACTGCGTCGGCGGCGGGCTCGGCCTCGTAGACCTTCGCCGGGCCGGTGAGCGGCGGCACCTCGGTCTGCGCCATCAGCACGTCCTCGGGCAGCGCCACGACCACCGGGCCAGGACGGCCGGTGGTGGCGGTGATCCAGGCGCGCGAGAGGATCTCGGGGATGCGCTCGACCTGTTCGATCTCGGTCGCCCATTTCGCCATGGTGCCGAAGACCGCGCGGTAGTCGATCTCCTGGAAGGCCTCGCGCTCCTTCATGTCGGTGGCCACCTGCCCGACCAGCAGGATCATCGGCACGCTGTCCTGCATCGCCGTGTGCACGCCGATTGCAGCGTTGGTCGCCCCGGGCCCGCGGGTCACCATGCAGATCCCCGGGCTGCCGGTCAGCTTGCCATGCGCCGCCGCCATGAAGGCCGCACCGCCCTCCTGCCGGCAGAGCACGAAATCGAGCTTGCCGCCGGTGTCGTGCAGCGCGTCGAGCACCGCCAGATAGCTCTCTCCGGGAACACCGAAGGCCCGCGTGGCCCCCAGCGCCATCAGGCTCTCGACCACCAATTGCCCACCGTTGCGCATCTTCTCCTGCTCCCTGCCAGACCGCGTTGCGGAATTTCTGCGCGCTGCGGCCGGGGGATGCAAGCGCAGTGGCGAGGCCTCCGCGCGGAACGCCGCGACAAGGCAGAAATCCGGGCGCCAGAACGCTTTGTTAAGACCCCGCCTGTAGGTCTCGAACCTGTCCCCGGCGCCGGCCAGCCATCCGGGGCAATGCGGGGCCCGGCTGCGCGCCACGCGTGCGCCCGCCGGCCCCGGGGCAGGCGCGATATTCCCACGGTGACCGGCTGCGATCTGGCCGCGGGTCGCCACCGCTCTTCTGTGGCAAAGGACCGAACTTGCGATGACAGAGCTTCACAGCCACGTGCTCGACCCAGGGCGCAACCGCAATGGCGAAGACCCACTCGTGCCGTTCCTGCTCGGGGCGCGGCACATGCCCGTTTCGATCTCGGTGCGCGACGTGCTGCGGCTCGATGCGCACCGGCTGCAGATCCTGCTCGTGGCGCAGAAGCAATGGCAGGCCGAGGCACTGCCCTTCACCCTGACCGAGATCACCGAGACCTTCCGCGCCGGGCTGGAACGACTCGGCCTGCCCGCCACCCAGTTCGATCCGGCCGGCACGGGCAGCGGCGCCGAACGTCCGGACGTCTCCGCGGACGGCAAGGAGTCCCTGAAATGACCACGAAAGTCCTGGCGATCGACGATTCCCGCACGATCCGGAACCTCCTGCGCATCTCGCTTGAGGGCGCGGGCTTCGAGTTTCATTCCGCCTGCGACGGGGTCGAGGGGGTCGAGCAATTCTCCGAGGTCGAGCCCGACGTGGTGATCACCGACATCAACATGCCCAACATGGACGGTTTCGGCGTAATCGAGACACTGCGCAGCGGCCCCAACCGCACGACCGTGCCGATCATCGTACTGACCACCGAAAGCGGTGCCGATCTCAAGGCCCGCGCCCGCGCCGCCGGGGCGACCGGCTGGATCGTGAAACCCTTCGACGACGCATCTCTGGTCTCGGTGCTGCGCCGGCTCACAGGACACATGGTGTAGAGATGTCGAGAAATTCCATCCGCGATACGTTTTTCGAAGAATGCGAAGAGCTGCTCGAGGCCCTGGTCGAGGGGCTGTCCTCGATGGAGCAGGACCCCGACGACATGGACGTGGTCAATGCCGTGTTCCGCGCCGTGCATTCGATCAAGGGCGGCGCCGGCGCCTTCGCGCTCGACCGGCTGGTGAGCTTCGCGCATACCTTCGAGACAGTGATGGACAAGGTGCGCGGCCAGGAGCTCAAGGTCAACGCCGAGTTGATGCATCTCTTTCACCGGTCCGGCGACCAGCTTGCCGATCTCGTGGAGGCTGCGAGGGACGAGCGCGAACCGAACGCCGAGTCCGAAGCCGCCATCCTCAAGGAGCTCGACAGCTACCTCGGCGAGGCGGACAAGGACGACAGTTTCAGTTTCGACGCGGTGACCCTCGAGTTCGATGCCGCTCCGGTGGAAGTCGAGGCTCCGGAAGAGGCCGAGGCGGAGGCGGAGGCTGAGGCGGAGGACGGTGCCCTGCGCCGCTTCGACATTCGCTTCAAGCCCGGCCCGGCGCTCTATGCCAACGGGCATGAGCCGCTGCTGCTCTTCGATGCCTTGGCAGAACTCGGCGACCTGCGCGTGGCGGCAGACCTCTCGGACCTGCCGGAGTTCGACGCCTTCGATCCCAACGGCGCGGTGATCTCCTGGACGCTGCAGCTCGAGACCACGGAACCTGAGACCGTGCTGCACGAGATCTTCGAATTCGTGGAATCCCTCTGCGAGCTCGACATCCGCGAAAACACTGGCGCCACGACGCCTGCGCTCATGGATGCGGCCGCGGAACTGCCCGGTCTCTCGCCGCCCCCGGCCCCGCCCGACGCGGACAGCCCGATCGCGGCGACGGATCCTCCGGACGCCCGCGGCGACGCCCAGCGCGGCGAAGCGCGCGGTCCCCGCCCCACCCTGCGCGTCGATCTCGAACGCGTCGACCGGCTGATCAACACCGTGGGGGAGCTGATTATAAACCAGGCGATGATCTCGCAGCGGATCGAGGAGCTCGAGCTGCCCGCCGTCGCCCATCTGACCAACGAGTTCGAGGCCTACAAGCTGCTCGCCCGTGACATCCAGGAAGGGGTGATGGCGATCCGCGCACAGCCGGTGAAGCCGCTCTTCCAGCGCATGTCGCGCATCGTCCGCGAGGCGGCGGAAGCGACCGGCAAGAAAGCCCGGCTGGTCACCGTCGGCGATTCCACCGAGGTAGACAAGACGGTCATCGAGCGGCTGGCCGACCCTCTGACCCATATGGTGCGCAACGCGGTCGACCACGGTCTGGAAAAAGCCGATGCCCGCGCCGCTTCCGGCAAGGAGAGCGTCGGCACGATCCGCCTCTCGGCCTCACACCGCTCGGGCAGCGTCTTCATCGAGATCGGCGACGACGGCGCCGGCCTCAACAGGGCGCGAATTCTCGAAAAGGCGATCGAGAAGGGGCTGGTGCTGCCGGAGGCGGAACTGTCGGAGACCGAGATCGACAACCTGCTGTTCCTGCCCGGGTTCTCCACGGCCAGCGAGGTCTCGAACCTCTCGGGGCGCGGCGTGGGCATGGACGTTGTGAAGAACGCGGTTGCGGCGCTTGGCGGTCGGGTCTCGATCGCGTCGACCCCCGGCGCTGGCACGACCTTCACCATCGTGCTGCCGCTCACCCTCGCCGTGATGGACGGCTTCGTTATCTCGGTCGCCGATCAGACCATGGTCATCCCCATCGCCTCGATCATCGAAACGATCCGCCCCAGCCAGCGCGACCTGCACGCCGTGGGAACGAAGGGCGTGGTGATCCTCGTGCGCGGCGCCTACGTGCCGGTGGTCGATGTCGCCTTCAACCTCGGCCTGTCCCCCGCCCGCAAGGAGGCGGGGGATGGCGTGCTTCTTCTGGTCAGCACGGAGAGCCAGGGACTGACCGCGCTCCGGGTCGAGGCAATCCACGACCAGCGTCAGGTGGTGATCAAGAGCCTCGAAAGCAATTATGCCGCCATTCCAGGTGTTTCGGCCGCGACGATCCTCGGCGACGGCAAGATCGCCCTGATCCTCGACCCCGAGGAAGTGGTCAAATTGCAGCCGGCCGCGCCCTTCTTCCCCGCAATCACCCCCCCGAAACTGGAGCTTCGCCATGCTTGACGCCGACGAGGGACAGACCGAGACGCAGTTCGAATTCATCACCTTCTCCGCCGGGAACCAGAGTTTCTGCCTTGAGATCATGCAGATCCGCGAGATTCGCCGCTGGACCCCGGTGACCAAGCTGCCACACACGCCGGACGATGTTCTGGGCGTGATGAACCTGCGCGGTGCAGTCATTCCGATCTTCGACCTTTCCGCGCGCTTCGGCCTTGGAGAGACGCCGGACAATGAGCGCAACGTGGTGATCGTCGCCGCGGCCGGTGGCACCACGATCGGGCTGCTGGTGGAATCCGTCTCGGAGATCCTTTCGGTTGCCAAGTCCTCGATCCAGGAAACGCCCGACATGAAATCCGACGCGGCGCGACAGGCCATCCTGGGCGTGATCTCCGTCGGCGAATCCATGGTCCGGGTGGTGAATCTTGACGCGGTGCTCGACCAGGAAGGCGGGGCCGCCGCATGAGCCTCGCTGGAGCCGATACTCTGCCCGGGGAATTCACCTTCACCGACGCGGATTTTGACGCTCTCGCGCGGCTCGCGCGGAGCGAGTTTGGCCTCAGCCTTGCCTCGAGCAAGAAGCCCCTGGTCTATTCCCGCCTAGCGCGGCGCCTTCGGGCACGCGGCCTCGCCTCCTTCGCTGACTACATGTCACTGCTCGACCAGGGCGACGAGGCGGCGGAAAGGCTGGAACTGGTCTCTGCACTCACCACCAATGTCACTAGCTTCTTTCGCGAGAAGCACCATTTCGAAACGCTTCGCACCGCGCTGATACCGGAATTGGCGGCGCAGAAGCGGATTCGCATCTGGTCTGCAGGCTGCTCCTCCGGGCAGGAAGCCTTCTCCATTGCCATGACGCTGCTCGACGGGGTGCCGCCAGGGGCGCGCGATTTGCGTATCCTGGCCACCGACATCGATCCCGCGATCCTGCGAAAAGCCCGCAGCGGGCGCTACCCTGCGGAGGATTGCGAAACCGTGCCCGCCGACTTTCGCAGCCGCTGGCTGCGTCCGCTTCCGGGCCAGCCCGAAATGGTCGAGGTCAGCGCCGAGCTCAAGGCACTGATCAGCTTCGCCGAGCTCAACCTGATCTGCGACTGGCCCTTCAAGGGCCCGTTTGACGCCATCTTCTGCCGCAACGTCGCGATCTATTTCGATCAGGACACCCAGCAGCGTCTCTGGACACGCTTTGCCGAGAAGCTCCGCGCCGGGGGCATCCTGTTCATCGGCCACTCCGAACGCCTGTCCGGTCCCGCCCTTCCCGAGTTCACCACCGCCGGTGTGACCACCTACCGCAAAGGCGCAACGCCCGGCCCGCTGCGGCCGACCTAGGAGAATGAAATGAGTTTGAAGGATTCGCTGCGTATCATGGTGGTTGATGACATGGCCACGAGCCGCGGGCTGATCACCCAGGCGCTCGACGAGATCGGCATCAAGAACTACCTGACGGAGAACGACGGCAGCAAGGCGCTGGCCAGGATGGCGGGCAGCCCTGTGCATCTTGTCCTGTCTGATTTCAACATGCCGAACATGGACGGGCTCGCGTTGCTCAAGGCGGTACGGCAAAATCGTGCAACCCAGAAGGTCGGCTTCATTCTGGTCACCGGAAAGCCCACCCCCGACATGGTCGCACAGGCCAAGCAGCTCGGCCTCAACAACATGATTAAGAAGCCCTTCACCTCGATCGCGATGAAGCAGTGCATCGAGAGCGTCGTCGGAAAGCTCTGATATCATGACCCCGCCGACCTCCCTCCCCATCAGCGCAAATGAAGCAACATGGCTGCTCTCGCGCGAAATCAGGCATCTGCAGCAACGGCTGGAGAGGCTCGAGCACGGCATGGAGCACCTCTATTCAGGGAGTGCGGATTCCCGGCTCGGCTCCGTGGCGATCACCGCCTTCCAGGAACTCGACATGCTGGCGCAGTCCACCGATGCGCTCGCGGGCTACGTCGAGCGTCTTGCGCGTCTCCTGGACAGCGATGCCGCGCTGGACCTGAGCGAGGCGCTGGCAGTCGTCCCCCTGCGCGATCTGCGCCAGAGGCTCGGCGGCACCCAGGGAGACGGGCTTGAACCGAACGCCCCAGAGTTGTTCTGATGCGCCGCCCCGCCTGTATCCTTCATCCGCAGCAGGACACGCGGCGAGATCCCGCGGATATTGCACGGGGGCCGCTGCGCAGGGCCCCGGCGCACGCAAGGCGATCTGCAGGCAATCCATCGGCAGGCAAACCTAGGGGAACAGCTGAGATGGCGCCGTTCGAGGTGGACCGAGCGCGCGCGCCCCTGCACCGCGCGCGATGTGCCGTGCCACGGATTTCGCCATGACGGAGGCACAGATGTCGAAGATATCCTTGATCCTGGCGCATCCGGACCTCGGCCTGCGGCGGCGGCTGGCCGCCGGGCTGCGAAGCTCCGCCTTCATCGACCTGTTGTCCGAAACCCATGACCTGATGACGACCTATACCGAGGTCGAGGAGCGAGAGCCGATGGCCGTGCTGATCGGAGAACGGCTCGCCCTCCTGCCGGAGTTCGAGGTGATGCGCGCGCTCTTTGCCACGCTCGACGTGCGCTGGCTGGTGATCAAGACCCGCGGCGCGCCGGCCGGTCCCGCCGCCAGCCCCTGGGACAAGCGTTCGGACCTCTTTGCCATCGACCCCGAGGTCGCCCCAGAGGAGCTGGTCGGCACGCTGCGTTCGCTCACCCGCACCACGCGGCGGCTCGGACCGCGGGCGCCGGATCCGGGCCCGCAACCACCCACGCCCCCGACCTCCGCGCGCAGCAACCGGTTCATCTTGCTTGGCGCCTCCACCGGCGGGGTCGATGCGCTGCTGAACGTGCTGTCGAGCTTTCCCGCGGACTGCCCGCCTACCTTCATCGTCCAGCACACCGGCGGCGGCTTTGGCGAAAGCCTGACGCGGCTGCTCGACAGGCAATGCGCCGCGCAGGTCCGGCGGGCCGAGGATGGCGCGCGGGTCGGCCATGGCCAGATTGTCGTCGCAGCCGGCAACCGCGCCCACCTGCACCTTGCGGGCGGCACGCCGATGAAGATCGCCCTGCGCGTTGGCGAGCCGATCGCGGGGCACATGCCCTCGGTGGATGCGCTCTTCACCTCGGCGCTGCCCGGCGCCCCGCGGGCGGTCGCGGCGCTGCTCACCGGCATGGGGCGGGACGGCGCGCAGGGTCTCAAGGCGCTGCGCGACGCCGGCGCCACCACCTTCGCGCAGGATGAGGCGAGCTGCATCGTCTACGGCATGCCCCGCGCCGCGCATGAGCTTGGCGCGGTGCAGACAACCCTCCCGTTGCCGGAGATCGGTCCTGCCCTGCTGAACGCCTGCGCGGCGCCGGCGCCCGCCACGGTCTCGAACAGCCCGAATGGAAGGATCCCCGCGCGATGAGCGATACCGCAGAAAAGCTGGTGAACGTGATCCAGGGCGAGTACCGGATTTCCTCCTCCCCCTCCGAGGTGCTGTCGACCGTGCTGGGATCCTGCGTTGCCGTCTGCCTCACCGATGCCGCCGCCGGCGTCGGCGGCATGAACCATTTCCTGCTGCCGCAGCGCGCCGGGAAGGAGGGTGAGAATGTGCGCTATGGCGCCTATTCGATGGAACTTCTGATCAACGGGCTGCTGAAAGCGGGCGCGCAGAAGAACCGGCTGGTCGCAAAACTCTTCGGCGGCGCCAATATGCTCAGCCAGCTGCGCGACATCGGCGGCTCCAACGTCGCCTTTGCCAAGGAATTCCTGCAGAACGAGGCGATCCCGCTCGCCTCGGAGAGCACCGGCGGCACATCCGCGCGGCGCATCCGCTTCTGGCCCGCCGACGGGCGGGTCCGGCAATTCGTCGTGCCCGGAGAGATCGAGGCCGTCGCTCCGATCCAGCCCCCGAAGCCCCCGCCGACCGAGATCACCCTGTTCTGAAAGGCCGCCCGGAGATTCGAATGGAGGACAGAAAAGCCGCCGACTCCGGATCAGTGGCGCGGTACCGCGCCCCAAAAAGCTCGCGCCCGACGCGGGTGGTCAGATCGCGTCGATTTCGGCGAAGGCGTTGCGCAGGGCTTCCGACCAGTCGTGGCTCATCTTCTGGAAGGCTTCGTCCGTCGGCTCGATCCGCCGCCGCCGGGTCACCGCGAGGGCGTCATGCTCGATCACCGCGAAGTCGAGCGGCATGCCCACGCTGAGGTTCGAGCGCAGGGTGGAATCCATGGACAGGAGCACCGCCTTCTCGGCATCCGCCAGCGTGGTCTCCGGCGAGATCACCCGGTCGAGGATCGGCTTGCCATACTTGTGCTCGCCGATCTGCAGGAAAGGCGTGTCGGGCGTGGCCTCGATGAAATTCCCCTCGGGGTAGACAAGGAACATGCGCATCGGCCCGCCCTTGCGCTGACCGGCGACGATCATCGAGGCGGTGGCGCTCTGGTTCATCCGCTCCATCTTCGACGACACCTCGGAGGTGACATCCGACAAGGTGGCGCCGACGATCTCGGCCACCTGCAGCATGCCCGGCGCGCGCAGGATCGAGCGATCCGAGTCGGCATCGTCATTGGCCTCGTTCAACCGCGCGATTACCGTCTGGGTGATCGACAGCGAGCCCGCGGTCATGATCCCGATGGCGCGATCGCCTTCCTTCTCGAAGAGGAACATCTTGCGATAGGTCGCGATATTGTCGAGCCCGGCATTGGTGCGCGTGTCGGACAGCAGAACGACGCCCGCATCCAGCAGCAATCCCACGCAATAGGTCATCTGTCCCCGAGTCCTTCCGATTGGCAGCGCACCGATATACCGCCGCGCCCCGTCCCCGGCAATCCTGCTCGAAGGGATAGGGTTACGGCAATATGACACGTCGCCCAAATTTCGGGCGTTCCGCGTGGCCGGCTGCCGCGCGCTATTGCTGCTGTTGCTGTCCCGACTGCCCCGCGCTGACGATCACCTCGACCTCGAGGTGTTCCTCCGGCGTCGCGCCCTGCACGAGGCCCCGGATCGGCGCGGCGTCGAGCGCGTCGTAGCCCGAGCCGAGGCGCACGTAGCGCTCGTCGGGGCAGCACTCGTTGGCGGCATCGAAACCGACCCAGCCCAGTTCGGGCACCCAGATCTCGGCCCAGGCATGGCTGGCCTCATGCGGGGTGCCATCCTCGGTCGCCTGCAGGTAGCCGGTGACGTAGCGCGCCGGCATCTCGGCGACATGGGCGACGGAAATCAGCGCATGGGCGTGATCCTGGCACACGCCCACCCCGCCCGAAAGCGCTTCGATGGCGGTGGTGTGCGGCTTGGTCTCGCCGGGCTTGTACTCGATCGCCTCCGAGACGGCACGGCTCAGCGCATGGGCGCGGTCGAGCGCGCTGGCGTTCTCCATGCCCTTCAGGGCAACGGCCGACAGCGCCTTCAGCTCGGCGTTCGCCTCGACCTGCCGGGTCGGACGCAGGTAGGCTGAGGGCGGCACGCGCTCGCGGTGATCGCGCAAGACCCCATAGGAGTCGGTGGTCTCGACCTCGCCTGCGACCTCGACCGTGACCTCCGAGAGCGGGCCGCGCCAGGTGGCGAGGCGGATCATGTCGCCTGCGCCGTCGACGAATTCCGCCCCGGTCTGCCCGCCGTGCGAGGTCACCTCCCACGACAGGATGCGCTGGTTGGCACAGTCCGCCGGCCACAGCTTCTGGGATTGCACGATGCCGCGCACCGGCTCGTCGAACCGGTAGCGGGTGATATGTCGGATCGAAAGTCTCATGCCGGCATTCCGCTCAGGTAGACCTCTTGCACCGTGGTCGCGACCTCGGCGTTGCGCGACATGAATCGCGCGAGGAATTCGTGCAGCCCCTCCTCGAAAATGTCCTCGACGGTCGCCGCACGCAGATCGTCAAGCAACGTGTGCGCCACCTCCTGCGCCGCAGTGGCAGTCTGGTAGCTCTCGGCGAGATTGTCGAGGTGTTCGCAATACCATTGCACGCAGGCGCGCAGCGAGCGCGGGAACCGGCGGTTGAGGATCAGCAGGTGCGCGATCTTGGCGGCGGTGATCTCGCCCTGGTAGCTCCAGTTGAAGGCCCGCTGCGCGGTCATCGACTGCAGCAGCAGCGCCCATTGGCTCTGGTCGAGCCCCGAGCCGACGTAGTTCACCGAGGGCAGCAGCACGTAGTATTTGACGTCGATCAGCCGCGCGGTGTTATCGGCGCGCTCGGCGGTGGTGCCGATGCCCATGAAGTCGTAGCCGTCGTTGCGCAGTTGCGTCGACATGATGGCACCACGGATCAGCTGGCACGACCGCAGGGTCCATTCGCACAGATCGGTCACCATCAGCTTGCTGCGCTCGGTGCGGTGCAGCTGCTGCAGCTCCTGGAAGGAGGTGTTGATCGCGTCCCAGGCCGGGGCGGTCAGCGCGGTGCGCACCACCCGCGCGTTCTCGCGCGCCGCCGACAGGCACGAATAGACCGACGAGGGGTTATCGGAGTCGAAGAACAGCCAGGTTTCGATATTGCGCTGGTTGGTCTCCTTGTACTTGTCGAGGAAGGGCTCGAGCGTGCCCTTGGCGAGCAGCACGGCCTCCCAGTCGTTGCGGTAGCCGCCGGTGGCGTTGGGCAGCAGCGCATTGCGCGCGCCAACCTCCAGCAGGCGGGCGGTGGTTTCGGTGCGCTCGATGTAGCGCGCCATCCAGTAAAGGTGTTCTGCAGTCCGGCTCAGCATGTCTTCACTCCGCCAATACCCAGGTGTCCTTGACCCCGCCGCCCTGCGACGAGTTCACCACGAGCGAACCCTCGGTCAGCGCCACGCGGGTCAGCCCGCCCGGCACCAGCTCGATGGTTTCCCCCACGAGGCAGTAAGGTCGCAGATCGACGTGGCGCGGCGCGATCCCCTCCTCGACGAAGGTCGGGCAGGCCGAGAGCGCCAGCGTCGGCTGGGCGATGTAGTTGTCGGGGTTCTTGCGGATCTTCGCGGCAAAGGACTCGATGGTCGACTTGTCGGACTTCGGCCCGACCAGCATGCCGTAGCCGCCCGATCCGTGCACCTCCTTGACCACAAGCTCCGAGAGGTTCTCGAGCACGTATTTGCAGTCGTCGGGCTTGGCGCATTGCCATGTGGGCACGTTTTCGAGGATCGGTTCCTCGCCGAGATAGAAGCGGATCATCTCGGGCACGAAGGTGTAGATCGCCTTGTCGTCGGCCACGCCCGCGCCGGGGGCCGAGCAGATGGTCACCCCGCCCGAGCGGTAGACACTCATCAGCCCCGGCACGCCGAGCATCGAGTCGGGCCGGAAGCACAGCGGGTCGATGAAGGCGTCGTCGATCCGGCGATAGATCACGTCGACCTTCTTGGGGCCCTCCGTGGTCTTCATCCAGACGAAGTCGCCCTCGACGAAGAGATCCTGCCCCTCGACCAGCTCCACGCCCATCAGGTCGGCGAGGAAGCTGTGCTCGTAGTAGGCCGAGTTGAAATGGCCCGGCGTGAGGATGACGATGTTCGGCTCGCCCTGGCATTTCTTGGGTGCCACCGAGGCCAGGGTCTTCTTGAGAAGGCCGGCGTATCCGTCGACCGGGCGGATGCGGTTCTCCATGAAGAGCTGCGGGAACATGCGCATCATGATCTCGCGGTTCTGCAGCATGTAGCTCACGCCCGAGGGCGTGCGGCAATTGTCTTCCAGCACGTAGAACTGGTCGGGCCCGGTGCGCACCAGATCGACGCCAACGATATGGCTGAACACGCCGCGCGGCGGGCGGAAGCCGATGGCGGCCTTCTCGAAGGCCTCGTTGTTGGTCACCAGGTGCTCGGGGATCTTGCCTGCGCGGATGATCTCGCGGCGGTCGTAGACATCGGCCAGGAAGGCGTTCAGCGCCGCCGCCCGCTGCCGCACGCCGCGGTCGAGCTTGCGCCATTCCTCGGCGGTCATCACCCGCGGGAACATGTCGAAGGGAATGAGCCGCTCCGGATCCCCGCCCTCGCCGTAGACCGCGAAGGTGATCCCGACCCTTCGGAACAGGGCCTCGGCCTCGCTCTGCTTCAGGCTTCGCAGTTCGGCCGGCATCGACCGGTACCATTTCTCGAGGTTCTGATAGGCCGAGCGAACCTGCTCGCCGTTCAACATCTCATTGAAAATCGCTGGCTTCGTGGCGCTCATGACAATCCCTTTGTTCTGAGGCTCACGTTCTCCGTTTCGCGGGCGAAGGAAAAGCCCCCCGCGCAGAAAAACGATCCCGGCCCCAAATTACCTGCCCAAAAAACCGGCAAACCCTCCGTGACGAATCCGATCTCCTGAGCATTCGCCGTAGTTTAGCCGGATATCCTCCTCATTCCTCATATCTTTCGATTAAATATTAGACATCTAAAGCAGTCATCGCACAGGAAATAATCACGCACTCCCGGGGCTTCGCCTGCCAGCGGAAAGCATGTGCCCGGCAATCACCGCTCCGTTATCTCAAGAGAGCGCGCGACGACGGCGCGTCAACGGGGAGCCGTGGCGGACCAAGCTCAAAAGGGCAGCCGCCTGTGGCACAACAATAATCGAAGCGGAGGAGGACCCGCCCAGATCACCGGCCGCAAGAGCCGGGACGCGCGGAGCCGAGACCCCGCTCTCTAGGGATGTTGAACATGACCAAAGCACTCAAACTTTCCACCGTGGCCGCGCTGGCCATGATCTCTGCAGGCGCCGCCTCGGCGCAATCCGCCGACTGCCCGATCAAGGTCGGCGTGCTGCACTCGCTCTCCGGCACCATGGCGATTTCCGAGACCACTCTGAAAGACACCATGCTGATGCTGATCGAGAAGCAGAACGCCGCCGGCGGCCTGCTCGGCTGCGAGCTCGAAGCGGTGGTCAAGGATCCGGCGTCCGATTGGCCGCTGTTTGCGGAAAAGGCCCGCGAGCTGATCTCGAACGACGAGGTCGACGTGATCTTCGGCTCCTGGACCTCCGCCTCGCGCAAGGCGGTGCTGCCGGTGATCGAGGAGCTCAACGCGCTCTACTTCTACCCGGTGCAATACGAGGGTGAGGAAAGCTCGAAGAACGTCTTCTACACCGGCGCCGCGCCGAACCAGCAGGCGATCCCGGCCACCGATTACTTCCTCGACGAGCTTGGCGTCGAGAAGTTCGCCCTGCTCGGCACCGACTACGTCTACCCGCGCACCACGAACCGCATCCTCGAGGCCTATCTCAAGGACAAGGGCATCGCGGAAGAGGACATCTTCATCAACTACACGCCCTTCGGCCATTCCGACTGGTCGACCATCGTGTCGGACGTGGTCGCGCTCGGCGCCGACGGCAAGCAGGTCGGCGTGATCTCGACGATCAACGGCGATGCCAACATCGGCTTCTACAAGGAACTGGCAGCGCAGGGCGTCTCGGCCGACGACATCCCCGTGGTGGCCTTCTCCGTGGGGGAAGAAGAACTCTCCGGCCTCGACACCTCGAACCTCGTCGGCCACCTCGCCGCGTGGAACTACTTCATGACCGCCGACACCCCCGAGAACGCCGAGTTCATCGAGCAATGGCACGCCTTCATCGGCGATGACGCCCGCGTCACCAACGACCCGATGGAAGCCCACTACATCGGCTTCAACATGTGGGTGAACGCGGTGACCGCCGCCGAGACCACCGATGTCGACGCCGTGCGCGAAGCCATGTGGGGCCAGGAGTACCCGAACCTGACCGGCGGCACCGCCGTGATGGGCGTGAACCACCACCTTTCCAAGCCCGTGCTGATCGGCGAGATCCGCGCCGACGGCCAGTTCGACATCATCTCGGAGACCGATCCGGTTCCGGGCGATGCCTGGACCGACTTCCTGCCGGACTCGGCTGTCCTCAAGTCCGATTGGAAAGACCTCGAGTGCGGCATGTACAACACCGAGACCGAGAGCTGCGTGCAGATCCAGTCCAACTACTGATCTGAGCCAACCTCAGGCGGGCGCGCGCTCCGGCAGCGCGCCCGCCACACCGCTTTTCCATTGTCCGCACTCTGTTCCCGGGGGCCGTCCATGCCGCGCGCGCTTCTCTCCTGTCTTGCGCTCCTGCTTTGCCTGATCCTGACGCCGCTGACCGCCTCCGCGCAGGACACCGGCACAGCGGACACCGGGCCCGACACGGGGCTCGAGGCGATCCTCCAGCAATACGCCGACGAGGTGGCCAAGCCCGGCCGCCAGACCGTCGGCACGCTGATCGAGGCGCTCGTCACCTCCGGCGATCCCGCCGTTCCGACCTTCCTGCAGACCTGGGCCGACCGCGAGGTCTACCAGCGCACCACCGACGGGCGGTTCTTCTACGCCGAGAAGGACGGCGACAGCTACGCGCTGACCGACATCGCCACCGGCGAGTCCGCCGGCACCGCGCCGAGCGCCGAGATCGACCAGATCCGCCCCAATGGTGGCGTGCGCCGGGTGATCGGCACCGCGCTGGTGCAGTTCCAGCTCTCCGATCCGAACATCACCAACCGCATCGCCGCGCTCGACGCGATCGCGCGCAGCCCCTCCGCCGACCAGATCGAGCCGCTGCGCGCCTCCATCGAGACCGAGGAGGACCCCGGCGTGCTGGCCCGCAAGCGGCGTCTCGACGGCATGCTCACCGCCAGCTTCGGCGCCACCCCCGAGGTACGTATCGACGCCATCGAGGCGCTCTCGTCGGAGCTCAGCGTCGACGTGCGCGCGGTGCTCAACCAGATCCTCACCACCCGCGCCGGCGTCGCCGAAACCCTGCCCGAGGGCGCAAACATCGCCCGCGAACTGACACCCGGCAAGGACCTGACCGAGGCCGAGGCCTATGCCCGCCTGGTCAGCGCCGAACTCGCCCAGCCAGTGCAGAGCCGCGAGCAGATCAAGGCCGCCCTCACCGCCAATCTCGCCGATGGCGCGGTCGCGGGCGTGCCCCTCGGCCAGCTCGGCTCGGAGGCCGGACGCGCCCGCGCCTATGCCGCGCTCGCCGAGGCGGGCACCGTCCCTGCCCGCGTCACCGAGGAGGACCGCGCCGCCGCCCTCGCCTCCCATGTCTTCTACGAGGAATACACCGAGCCGGATGCCGCCATCACCGCGGCCGCCGAGGCGGCACTCGGCTCGGTGCGCACCCGCGTCGGTCTTTGGCAGGCGGTGGACTTCGGGCTCGACTCGCTGTCGCTGGCCTCGATCTACTTCCTCGCCGCCATCGGCCTTGCCATCACCTTCGGCGTCATGGGGGTGATCAACATGGCGCATGGCGAGTTCATCATGATGGGGGCCTATACCGGCTACGTGGTGCAGCAGATCATCCCCGACTACACGTTGTCGCTGATCGTCGCCCTGCCGCTGGCCTTCGCGATCACCTTCGCCGCGGGCGTGGCGATGGAGCGGCTGGTGATCCGCTGGCTCTACCACCGCCCACTGGAGACGCTGCTGGCCACCTTCGGCATCTCCATCGCGCTGCAACAGCTCGCCAAGAACATCTTCGGCACGCAGGCCCGCCCGCTCACCTCGCCGCACTGGCTCGACGGGGCGTGGATCCTCAACGACGTCGCCGGCATCGCCAACATCCGCATCGCGATCTTCGTGCTGGCGCTGGTCTTCCTGTGCCTGATCCTCTTCATCCTGAACAAGACCCGCATCGGCCTCGAGGTCCGCGCCGTCACCCAGAACCCGGGCATGGCCGCCTCGATGGGCATCAACCCTGACAAGATCAACATGCTGACCTTCGGACTCGGCTCGGGCATCGCCGGTATCGCCGGCATCGCCATCGGGCTCTACGCGCAGGTCACCTCGGAGATGGGCGCCAACTATATCGTGCAGAGCTTCATGACCGTGGTCGTCGGCGGCGTCGGCAACGTCTGGGGCACGCTGGCGGGCGCCGCGCTGATCGGCATCCTGCAGAAGGGCATCGAGTGGATGAACCCCAGCAATACGCTGGCGGCGCAGACCTACATGATCCTCTTCATCATCCTCTTCATCCAGTTCCGCCCGAAGGGCATCGTCGCCCTCAAGGGCCGCGCGGCGGGAGATTGACCATGGCCATGCAGACCTCGCCCCGCCGCGCCTGCATCACCGCAGGGATCGCCTCCGCCGGACGCAATTGCAGCACGACGAGCTCCGCGCGGCGCCCGCCCCTTCGTCTGGACAGAAATATCCTGGGGGAGAGCCCCCAACAGGGCACCGCCAGGCAGAGCCCCCTCCCCCCGCAGACCAAGGGAGCCACCGCATGACCAGCTTCTTCGCGCAGAACAAATCCGTCGCCTGGTTCCTGCTGGCCCTCGCGCTCTTAGTGCTGCTGGTGACCGTGCTGGCGCCCGCCACCGGCACCGGCTTCCTGTCGACCTCCTTCGTCAAGACGCTGGGCAAGACGCTCTGCCTGATGCTGGTCGCCGTGGCGATGGACGTGGTCTGGGGCTACACCGGCATTCTCAGCCTCGGCCACATGGCCTTCTTCGGGCTCGGCGGCTACATGATCGGCATGTGGCTGATGTACGCCCGCACCGAGCTGATCATCGCCGAAAGCCTGCGCAACGCACCGATCCCGCCCACCCCCGAGGAAATCCACGACGCCATCGGCCAGCAGATCTTCGGCGTGGTCGGCAGCGCCGATTTCCCCTGGCTCTGGGGCTTCGCGCACAGCTTCCCGCTGCAGCTCGCCATGGTGGTGCTGGTGCCCGGCATCCTCGCGCTGGTCTTCGGCTGGCTCGCCTTCCGCAGCCGCGTCACCGGCGTCTACCTGTCGATCCTGACGCAGGCGATGACGCTCGCCCTGTCGCTTTACCTCTTTCAGAACGAGGCCGGCCTGCGCGGCAACAATGGTCTGTCGGGCCTGCAGAACCTGCCGGGGCTCGACGCGGTGCCGCAGGCCACGATCTCGATCTGGTTCTTCTGGGGCTCGGCGGCCGCGCTCGGCCTCGGCTACCTGCTCTTTGCCTGGGTGGTCTCGGGCAAGATGGGCTCGGTGATCCGCGGCATCCGCGACAACGAGAACCGCGTGCGCTTCCTCGGCTACCACGTGGAGAGCTACAAGCTCTTCATCTTCACCCTGACCGGCATCGTCTCGGGCCTCGCCGGGGCGCTCTACTACCCGCAGGCCGGGATCATCAACCCGGCCGAGATCGCCCCTATCGCCTCGATCTACCTGGCGGTCTGGGTCGCCATCGGCGGGCGCGGGCGACTCTACGGCGCGGCGCTCGGCGCCGCCGTGGTCTCGCTGCTGTCGAGCTGGTTCACCGGCGGCGGCGCGCCCAACGTCAACCTCGGCTTCTACACGATCAACTGGACCGACTGGTGGCTGGTGCTGCTGGGGCTCAGCTTCGTCGCCGTCACATTGCTTGCGCCCAAGGGCATCGGCGGCATCTTCGATCTGTTCACCCGCCACCACCCGGTGCCCGAGCGGGTCGGCGATTTCGGCCCCGACATGGGCGCGCATCGCACCGTCGAGGGGGAGGAAGAGAAATGAAGACCCTGCTCGAATTGTCCGGCGTCTCCGTCAGCTTCGACGGGTTCAAGGCGATCAACAACCTCAGCTTCCGCATCGGCGAGCCCGAGCTGCGGGCCATTATCGGCCCCAACGGCGCCGGCAAGACCACCTTCATGGACATCATTACCGGCAAGACCCGCCCCGACGAAGGCCGCGTGCTCTGGGGCGAGAAATCGGTCTCGTTGCTGAAGATGTCGGAAAGCCAGATCGCCCGCTCGGGTGTCGGGCGCAAGTTCCAGAAACCCACGGTCTTCGAGGCGCAGACCGTGCGCGAGAACCTCGCCATGGCGCTGAAGAACAAGCGCGGGCCGTTCGACGTCCTGTTCTACAACAAGACCAGGGCCGGGGCGGAGAGGATCGAGGAGATCGCCGCCGAGATCGGGCTGACCGACCAGCTCGGGCGGGTCTCGGGCGAGCTCAGCCACGGGCAGAAGCAATGGCTCGAAATCGGCATGCTGCTGGCGCAGGATCCGCGCTTGCTGCTGGTCGACGAGCCCGCCGCGGGCATGACGCCGGCCGAGCGCGAGCACACCACCGACCTCCTGCGCCGGGCGGCGCAGAAACACGCGGTGGTGGTGGTCGAGCACGACATGGAATTCGTGCGGCGGCTCGATTGCAAGGTGACGGTGCTCTGCGAGGGCTCAGTGCTGGCCGAGGGCTCGCTGGATCACGTGACCGCCAACCAGGACGTCATCGACGTCTACCTCGGACGATGAAGACACACGCGGAACTGCAACGTCCTTCGAAGGACGTTGCAAATCTCTTCGAAGAGATTTGCGGATGGAGTGAGATGCCATGCTGAAAGTCGACAACCTTACCCTGCACTACGGGCAAAGCCAGATCCTCCACGGCATCAGCCTCGCGGCGGAGCCGGGCAAGGTCACCGCGGTGATGGGCACCAACGGCGTGGGCAAGACCTCGCTGCTCAAGGCCATCGCCGGGCGCCACCCCTACTCCAGCGGAACGATCAGCCTCGACGGAACACCGCTGGAGCACCTCAACGCCTATCAGGCGGCGCGGGCGGGCATCGCCTACGTGCCGCAGGGCCGCGAGATCTTTCCGCTGATGACCGTGCAGGAGAACCTCGAGTCCGGCTTTGCCTGCCTCGATCGTTCCGAGCGCGGCGTGCCGGCGCATATCTTCGAGCTCTTCCCCATCCTCAAGGACTTCCTGCAGCGCCGCGGCGGCGATCTTTCGGGCGGGCAGCAGCAGCAGCTTGCCATCGCCCGCGCGCTGATCACCCGGCCGCGCGTGCTGCTGCTCGACGAGCCGACGGAAGGCATCCAGCCCAACATCATCCAGCAGATCGGCCGGGTCATCGCGCAGCTGCGCGATCAGGGCGACATGGCGGTGGTGTTGGTCGAGCAGTATTTCGATTTCACCTGGGGACTGGCCGACAGTTTCTACGCCGTCACGCGCGGCGCTGTGTCGCTTTCCGGACAGGCCGGGCAGATCGATCGAGAGGCGCTGCTCGAAAAAGTCTCAATCTGACGGCAAAATCCGGTAAGTTGCTGCGTTGCGGCGTCTTTTTTCCTTGCCTAAAGCGCTTTGAGCCCCAAGTCTCCGGTCAGGAGATTGTTCAGATGTTCATGGTGTTGAAGGGGTTTTCGAGGGAGGAGGTCACGCTGCATTTCGGCAGCCGCGCGCGTCTGCGCGCCTTTCCTCGCTCAGCCACCGCGCAGGCAGCCATCACGCAAGCCGCGCCCATCCCCTTCCACTCGCCGGTTTGACGACCAACGACAGGAGGAAGACGATGACACCCATCAAACGCCGCGCGCTCGGCGGCACCGCCATGGCATTGGCGCTGACCGCCGGGATGGCCCAGGCCGACACGATCCGGTTCTGGACCATCGAGGAGCAGCCCGAGCGACTTGCCAAGCAGGAGGCCATGGCCGCCGCCTTCACCGAGGCCACCGGCCACGAGGTCGAGGTGATCCCGGTCACCGAGAGCGAGATGGGCACCCGCGCCACCGCCGCCTATGCGGCCGGCGACATGCCCGATGTCATCTACCACCCGCTGTCCTACGCCCTGCCCTGGGCCGAGGCCGGCATTCTCGACCCCGATGCAGCGACCGACGTGATCGAGGATCTGGGCGGCGCCACCTTCGCCCCCGGCGCGCTGAAGATGGCCGAGTTCGACGACGGCTTCGCCTCGGTGCCTGCCGACGGCTGGACGCAGATGATCATCTACCGCAAGGATCTCTTCGAGGAGGCCGGGCTCGAGCCGCCGACCAGCTACGCCAATGTGGAAGCCGCGCTCGAAGCGCTGCACAACCCGCCCGAGATGTACGGTTTCGTCGCGGCGACCAAGGTCGACGAGGCCTTCATGAGCCAGGTGCTCGAGCATGTCTTCCTCGCCAACGGCGTCTCGCCGGTCGGCCCGGACGGGTTCGCCGAGCTCGACGAGGCCGCGACCACCGAGGTGCTCGAGTTCTACAAGGCGATCGCCAAGGCCTCGCCGCCGGGCGATCTGTTCTGGGATCAGGCCCGGACGATCTATTTCTCGGGCAACACCGCGATGACCATCTGGTCGCCCTTCATCCTCGACGAGCTGGCCGGCCTGCGCGACAGCGCGCCGCCCACCATCACCGATGATCCGACCTCGGCCGAGCTTGCCGGGAAGACCGGCATCGTCACCAACTTCTCCGGCCCGTCCAATCCCGACGGCGCCGCCTTTGCCGAGCTGAACTTCCTCGGCATCACCGGCGATGCCAACACCGATGTCGCCGAGGAGTTCGTGAAGTTCTCCATGGACGAGGGCTATCTCGACACGCTGGCCATCGCCCCCGAGGGCAAGTTCCCGGTCCGCCGCGGCACCGACGAGGATCCCGAGATGTTCGTCACCGAATGGTCGAAGCTGCCGGTCGGGGTCGACCGCCAGGCGTCGCTGGTCGATCTCTACGGCGAGGAGACGGTGGACGAGCTGGTCGCCGGCCTCGACGTGGCGCAGCGCTGGGGCGGCGACGTCAACCAGATGGCGCTGGCCTCGAAGATGGTCAACAGCCAGGCGGTGAACCGCGTGGTCCGCGCCTTCATCGACGACGAGATCGACGCCGCCGAGGCGGTCAGCCAGCTCAACGAAGAGCTGGGCGCGATCCAGTAAGCAATTGATACAGCGGGGCGCTTTCCCGGCGCCCCACATTTCTCGACGTGCAAGACCGGAGGGTGTCCATGACGGAACCCGTTCCACCGAAGGGCATGGGCCCGCTCGCCCGCCGCGAGGCGCGGCTCGCCTGGGGCCTGCTCTTTCCCACCCTCGCCGCCGTGGCGCTGGTGGTGATCCTGCCGCTGCTCGCGGTGTTCTGGATCGCCTTCAAGCCGATCGGCCTCGCAGAGCTGCGCCCACCCGCCCCCGTGGTGCGCGAGGACATCCGCGGCGACCTCGAAGAGGGCGATCCGGGCGCCTACCTGCGCTACCGGCTGCGCAACTCCTCGCAGGACCAGGCGATCACCGGCGTCACCCTGACCGACACCTGGCCCGAGGGGCTGAGCGCCACCGAGATGGACCCGCGCTGCACGCTCGAAGGATCCACGCTGAGCTGCGATCTCGGCGACTGGGAGGGCGGCTTCCGCGACCAGATCCGCATCCCCGTCGCGGCCGACCCCAGCTATTTCGAAGGGCCGGACGTCGAAGAGACCGAGCCGGTGATCACCGGCAAGGCCAACAACGTGCTCACCTCCTTCTCGAGCTTCACGCTGGAGAACTTCGCCCGCATCTTCGACGGCTCGGAATTCTGGTCGGTGCTCGGCGTGACGCTGTTCTACACGGTCTTCGGCACTGCCGGCGCGCTGATCATGGGGCTGTTCGCCGCCATGCTGCTCGACAAGAGCTTCACCGGCCAGGGCATCCTGCGCGGGCTCTACCTCTTTCCCTACGTCGCCCCGGTGATCGCCGTCGCCTTCGCCTGGATCCTGCTCTTCGACCCCTACTCGGGCTCGGCCAATGCGCTGCTGATGCAGATGGGCGTGACCAGCCAGGCGATCAACTTCTTCGGCGAGCGCCCGCTGGCGCTGATCATGGTGACGCTCTTCGAGATCTGGCGTTACTTCCCGCTGTCGTTCCTCTTCATCCTCGCCCGGATGCAGTCGATCGACACCGACATGTACGAGGCCGCCGACATGGACGGCGCCTCGCCCTTCCAGAAGTTCCGCTACCTGTCGCTGCCGCAGTTGCTGGGGATCCTGTCGGTGCTGTTCCTGCTGCGCTTCATCTGGACCTTCAACAAGTTCGACGACATCTTCCTGCTCACCGGCGGCAACGCCGGCACCCGGGTGCTGACGGTGAACGTCTACGAGCAGGCATTCGCCCTGTCGAACATCGGCGCGGGCGCGGCGGTGGCGGTGGTGATCTTCCTGTCGCTGATCCTCTTCTCGCTGTTCTTCTTCCGCGTGATGAGCCGGGAGGAGGGGCTGTGATGCGCGCTTGCCGACCCGACCCGCATCTGACCGGCGCCGGACCGGGGGCCAGCCCCCGAACCCCCGGGATATTTTTCTCTGGACGAAGCAGGGGGATGAAATGAGACCGCTGCGTTTCGGATATGCCACCGCACCGTTGCTGGGCGCGCTCTGGTGCTTCGTCATCGCCACCACCGTGGCGGTCGCCATGAGCTTCGCCACCGGCGCCGGCTTCCGCCCATCCTGGCTCTCGCTGCCCTGGGGGGCGCTGATGGGGCTTGCCTGCCTGCGCGGCGGCGGCGGCAGGCCCGCGCTGCCGCTTGGCCTCGGCGTGGTGATGCTGCTCGCCTCCGGTCTGGCGGGGCTCTCGCCCATCGCCATCGACCCGGAGGCCGCGCCGCTGGCCCGCTGGATCGGCGTCCTCGCCACGGTGTTCTTCACCGGGGTGGGCCTGTGGAGGATCCTCGACAAGGTGGTGCCGGGCGCGCTCACCCGCCATGTCTTCGAGGCCGCGGTGATCCGCTTCCTCACCGGCTTCGGCTACATCTTCTTCACCGCCATCGTGGTCATCCCCTTCTACGTGATGGTGATGACCTCGCTGAAGAACCAGGCGGCGCTGGTGCAGAACCCGCTGGATTTCTCGCTCGACCTGGGCCAGGGGCTCGGGCTCTTCCGCTCCTACGTCGAGCTGATGCGGGACTACAATTTCGGCAGCTACCTCTGGACCTCCTTCTACGTCTCTGTGCTGACCGTGCTGATCACCCTCGCCTTCGCCATCCCCGGCGCCTACGCCGTGGCGCGGCTGCGCTTCCGCGGGCAGAAGGTGTTCTCGCGCTCGATCCTGCTGATCTACATGGTGCCAATGATCGTGCTGGCGCTGCCGATCTACATCGCCTTTTCGATGACCGGGCTGCGCAACACCATCTTTGGCATCGTGCTGATTTACCCGGTCACCACCATCCCCGTGGCGCTCTACATGCTGCAGGGCTACTTCCGCGGCCTGCCCTCGGAGGTCGAGGAGGCCGGGCTGATGGACGGGCTGTCCCGGCTCAAGGTGATCTGGAAGATCACCCTGCCGCTGTCGCTGCCGGCGCTGGCCTCGGTCTCGCTTTACGTCTTCATGATCGCCTGGAACGAGTTCCTGCTGGCCTTCATGCTGCTCGACGACCCCGGCAAGTTCACCCTGACCCGCGGCATCGCCTCGCTGAACTCCTCGGAGGTGCCGCGCCAGCACCTGATGGCCGGATCGGTGATCGCCACGCTGCCGATCATGGTGCTGTTCCTGGGACTCGAGCGTTTCATGACCAAGGGGCTGACCGCCGGTTCGGTGAAAGGATGAGCGGCGCCGAGGCGCCCTCCGCAAGACTGATGAGGAAAGACTGACATGGCTGGCATCGAGCTGAAATCCGTCGAGAAATGGTACGGCGACGCGCAGGTGATCAAGGGCGTGGATCTCGCCGTCGAGGAGGGCGAGTTCGTCATCTTCGTCGGCCCCTCGGGCTGCGGCAAGTCCACGCTGCTGCGGATGATCGCCGGACTCGAGGAGACCTCGCGCGGGCAGATCGTCATCGGCGGGCGCGATGCCACCGCCGAGCCGCCGGCCGAACGCGGCCTTGCGATGGTGTTCCAGAGCTACGCGCTCTACCCGCATATGTCGGTGCGCGAGAACATGGGCTTCTCGCTGAAGTCCGCGGGCGCACCGAAGGAGGAGATCCTGGCCAAGGTCGACGAGGCGGCGCGGGTGCTGAAGCTCGAGCCGCTGCTCGAACGACGCCCCAAGGACCTCTCGGGCGGGCAGCGCCAGCGCGTCGCCATCGGTCGCTCGATCGTGCGCGACCCCACCGCCTTCCTCTTCGACGAGCCGTTGTCGAACCTCGACGCCGCCCTCCGCGTCGAGATGCGCTACGAGATCGCCAAGCTGCACCAGGCGCTCGGCGCGACGATGATCTACGTCACCCATGACCAGGTCGAGGCGATGACCCTCGCCGACCGCATCGTGGTGCTGGAGGCCGGGAGGATCAGCCAGGTCGGCAGCCCGCGCGAACTCTACGAGCGGCCCGGCAACCTCTTCGTCGCGCAGTTCATTGGCTCGCCGAAGATGAACGTGATGGCCGCGGACATCGAGGGGCTGCACCTCGCCGATCCGATGCCCCCCGCAACGCGTCATGTCGGCATCCGCCCCGAGCACATCACGCTGACCGCCCCGGGCGCGGGCCAGCTCGACGGCACGGTCGACGTGCTCGAGTACCTCGGCGCCGACACCTACGTGATCGTCGACTGCGGCGCCGCGGGCAAGCTCACGGTGCGCGCCATCGGCAGCACCGATCTGACCCCCGGCGCGCCCTGCGGCCTCGCCTTCGAGCCCCTCCACGTCCATGCCTTCGACGCCGAGGGGCTGGCGCTGCGCTGAGCCCCTTCGTCTAGAGGCAAATACCCCGGGGGAGTCCGCGCCCCGCGCGGGGCGGGGCGGCGCCCCCATCTCCACCGCTTGCCGCAGGCCCCGTACGCGTGTCATCAATACCCCACCGAGGGGGAGGAGAGGACGATGCGCAGGACGGGCATGGCCCTTGTCGGGCTGACGCTGCTTGTGGGCACCACCGCCGGTGCGGAGACGCGCCTGCCGCGCGCCGTGAGCGATGTGGATTTCGTCGAGACGGATGCGGCCGAGGTCGCGCTCGGCCAGTTGCTGTTCTACGATCCGATCCTCTCGGGCAACCGCAACATCGCCTGCGCCACCTGCCATCATCCGCGCTTTGCCACTTCGGACGGGCTGAGCCTCGGGCTCGGCGAGGGCGGCCTGGGGCTCGGGCCGGAGCGCCATGTCACCGCCGAGAACACCCCCGAGCAGCGCATTCCCCGCAATGCCACGGCGCTGTTCAACCTCGGGGCGCATGAGTTCACCACGCTTTTCCACGACGGCCGGATCGAGGCCGACCCGTCGCGCCCAGGCGGCATCCGAACGCCGATGGCCGAGGACATGGAGCAGGGCTTTTCCGGGGTGCTCTCGGCGCAGACCATGTTCCCCGTGCTCTCGCCCGACGAGATGGCCGGGCACTATTCCGAAAGCGACGTCTCCAAGGCGGTGCGCTCGGGGCGGATCACCGGCGAGGGCGGCGCCTGGGACATCATCTCGCAGCGGATCGCGGCGATCCCCGCCTACAGCACGCGGTTCGAGGCGGTCTATCCGCATGTGGCGGGCGGCACGCCGATCCATTTCACCGATATCTCCAACGCCATCGCCGCCTTCGTCGCCTTCGAGTGGCGCTCCGACGACAGCCCCTTCGACGCGGCGCTGCGCGGCGAGACGCCTCTGAGCGGTGCCGCGGCGGAGGGGGCGGCGCTGTTCTACGGGGATGCGGGCTGCGCGGCGTGCCACGCGGGGCCTTTTCTCACTGATCACGGATTCCACGCGATGGCTGCACCGCAGCTCGGGCCGGGCAAGGCCGAGCGCTTCGAGCATCACGCGCGCGACGACGGGCGGATGCGGGTGACCGGGCGCGCGGAGGACCGTTTCGCCTTTCGCACACCGTCGCTGCGCAACGTGGCGAAGACCGGCCCCTGGGGCCACGCGGGCGGGCATGACGATCTGGCGGCCTTCCTTGCCGACCACGCGGCACGGGCCGAGGGGCTGAGCCACTACGCGCGCTCCGTCGTCCTGCCCGAGCTGCCGGAGACCAAGCCCGACTGGGCGGTGATGGATGACCCTGCGGAGGTCCAGGCGCTGGTCACGGCGGCGGGTCCGGGTGCGGCGCTGACGGCCGCGGAGATCGCGGCGCTCATGGCGTTTCTCGACACGCTGACCGATCCGGCGGCGCTGTCGGGGCGGCTCGGCGTGCCGGACAGCGTGCCCTCGGGGCTGCCGGTGGACCGCTGAGGGCGCGGGGCCTAGGGGCGCTCGATCCGCATCACCTCGCCGGGGCGCACGGGCTGCCAGTCGCCCTCGGTGCCGTCTGGCCAGATCACCCGCACCTCGGCCCCCGTCTCCACGCCGAGACCGAAGTGCAGCGGCAAGGCGCTGCCCCCCGCGTGGCCGCCGCCGACGGTGACCTCCTGCGTCTGAACCCCGGAGGCGGAGCGCAGTTCGACCCAGGCGCCCACGCCCTCGCGGTTCACCCCAGACTGCGCCGGGGCAACCCCGACCCAGCCCCCCGCCGCCTCGGTCACGTTGCGCCAGAGCTCCATCGGAGCACGCCGGTTGACCACCGCCAGATCAAGCCGCCCGTCGCCGTTCAGATCGGCGAGCGCGGCCCCGCGCGCGCGGTGCATCGTGGCGATCCCCGCCTCCGCCCCGACCTCGACAAAGCGCCCGCCCCCGCCCTGCATCAGCAGCGAATTGGGATCGTCCATCGCCATGCCGGGCATCTGGTCGACGTTGCCCTTGGAGATGAAGAGATCGGCCCGCCCGTCGTTGTCGACGTCGCCGAACTCGGCGTGCCAGCCGGTCGAGGGCCGCCCGTCGTCCCCCGTGTAGGGCCGGTGCGCCGTGGCGCCCTGTGCGTAGGGCGCATCCTCGAACCCCGTCCCGCGGTTGAACTGCAGGAGCTGGTCGCCCATCGAGGTCATCATCACCTCGGGCAGCCCGTCGCCGGTGAGATCGCGCGAGGCGATGCCCATGCCCCAGAGCGAGACCTTGGCCCAATCGGTGCGCTCCTCGAGCGGCGAGAGCCGGAACATCTGCTCGTAGCCGCCCTTCACGTAGTAGTGCCGGTCGTTCGACAGCCGCAGCTCGGGCATGCCGCTGCGCTGCCAGTCGGAGATCAGCGCCGAGAGGGTGCACCAGCCGGGCGCGATCGTCTCGACCGTGCCGAAGCCGGTCTCGCCGGGCCGGATCACCTCGCTGCCGTCACAGGCCTCGAAGGGTCCCTCGGGGTCGGAGCGGTCCACGTAGTTGCCGACGAAGACCGTGGGCCAGCCCTGCCCCGGCTCCCATGTCGCGGCGAAGGCGGTGGTCCAGGCGTCGCGCTGCGGCAGGCCCCAGGCCTCGGTGGCGTCCTCGAAGCGACAGCCGCCGAGCCCGCGCAGCACGCGGTTCGGCCCGACGCGCAGCACGAAGAGATCGAGCTGCCCGTCGCTGTCCAGGTCGAGCGGGTAGGCGCCGGTGACTCCGGTCATCTCGGGCAGCTCCGCCGCCTCGAAGCGCAGCGCCCCGCCCGGCGCGGATCGGTTGACGAAAAGCGATGCGGGCGCGGTGCCGCCGGCGGCGAAGAGCTCGGGCAGATCGTCGCCGCTGCAATCGAAGGCGGCAAGACCGCCGCCGACGAAGTGCTCCCAGCCGCCGGAGTAGACGTGCTCCACCGGGAGTCCCGCGCTGTCATCGACGAAGACCGGCCCCGCCGCCGCAAGCGTTGGAACAAGCGCCAGAAGACCCACCGCCCGGATCATTGCGCCGCCATCTCGCGGCCCGCGCCGAGCATCTGCCCGGTCAGCGTCTCCAGCGCCAGCGCCGCCGCGCCCCGCGCCCAGATCATGTCGCCCCAGGCGTGGATCTCGACCTTTGGCGCGGCGCGGCCGGTCTCGATCATCATCGTCTTCATCTCCGCCAGCGTGTCCCCGGCATAGAGGTAGTCGTAGCGCATCCGTTCCCCCGACAGGATGATCAGCTGCGGATCGAAGAGGTTGGTGACATTGGCCAGAGCCAGCGACAGGTAGCGCCCGGCGCGGCGGAAGATCGAATGCGCCGCCGGATTGCCGGCCTTGGCCTGGCTGAACAGGCTCTCCAGCAGCGCGCGCACCGAGCGGGTCTCGAGGTCGGGCAGGTTCAGCGCCGTGCGCGCCTCGCGCACCAGCGCGTAGTCGGCGACATAGGCCTCGAGGCAGCCGCGCTGGCCGCAGCGGCAGAGCGCGCCGTCGAGATGCACCTTCATGTGGCCCAGCTCCATGCCCATGCCATGCGCCCCCCGGTAGAGCCGGTGGTTCATCACGAAACCCATGCCGACGCCGTGCTCGATGGTCACCACGGCGAAGTTCGACAGGCTGCGCCCGGCCCCGAACCAGAGTTCGGCGAGGGTCACGAGATTGGCGTCATTGTCGATATGCACCGGCAGGCCGAGCCGCTGTGCCAGCGCCGCGCTGAGGTCGATGTCGCGCTGCGCGAGGATCGGCGACCAGCGCACGAGGCCGGTCTCGGCCTCGACGAAGCCTGGCACTCCGAGCCCGATCGCGTGCAAGTCCTCCGGCGCGACCCCGGCGGCGTCGCACAGGTCGCGCATCAGCGTCTCGGTGACCTCGCCGACCGCCTGAACCGACAATTGGCCCGGCGCGCGCGGCATCGAGGCCGAGGCGACCACCCGCCCCGACAGGTCGGCCAGCACCGCGGTGTGGTCGATGTCCGACAGCTTCACGCCCATGACGTGATGCACGCCGGGGCGGACCTGCAGCGCCACCGCCGGGCGCCCCCGGCCGCTGTCGCCAATCCGGGCGGCCTGCACCTCCTCGAGAAACCCCGTCTCGATCAGCTCCGAGGTGATCGTGGTGACCGAGGCGGGGCTGACCCGCAGGTCCTTGGCCACCTGCACCCGCGGCACGCGGCCAAGCGCCCGGACGTGCTCGAAGACCTGCTGGCGCAAGGGGCGCTGCACCGTCTCCGGGGCCTGCAGCAGGGGGCCGCAGCCGTTGATCTCCGCCTCGTCGTTCATGCCTCTGATGCGCCCAGAATTCATTTATTTCGCGAACAAAATACACCTTATGGACCGCGGAAAGAGCGCGAAACCGGCACTCCTCAGCGGCTCATGGCCGATGTTTGCCCTGTCCGGCAATATGCGGGGGCAAATTTAATTTGACAACTGAATTTAAGGAGCACAGGCTGACCACGCGCCGAGGGAGAACGGCGCACGCCCCACCGGGGCACCTAGGGAGGAAAACATGTACAAGACCTTGCTGGCCTCTGCGGCCATCACACTCGGGCTTGCCGTCACGGCATCGGCCCAGACCGTCGGCGTGTCCTGGTCGAACTTCCAGGAAGAGCGCTGGAAGACCGACGAGGCCGCGATCAAGTCGGCGCTGGAGGCCGCGGGCGCGACCTATATCTCGGCCGACGCGCAGTCCTCGTCCTCGAAGCAGCTGTCGGACGTCGAGTCGCTGATGGCGCAGGGCGTCGACGCGCTGATCATCCTGGCGCAGGACACCCAGGCCATCATCCCCGCCGTCGAGGCCGCCGCCAACGAGGGCGTGCCGGTGATCGCCTATGACCGCCTGATCGAGGACAGCCGCGCCTTCTACCTGACCTTCGACAACGTCGAGGTCGGCCGGATGCAGGCCCGCGCGGTGCTCGATGCGGCGCCGGAGGGCAACTACGTGATGATCAAGGGCTCGCCCACCGATCCCAACGCCGACTTCCTGCGCGGCGGCCAGCAGGAGGTGCTGCAGGAGGCCATCGACAGCGGCGCGATCACCATCGTCGGCGAAGCCTATACCGACGGCTGGCTGCCCGCCAACGCGCAGCGCAACATGGAACAGATCCTTACCGCCAACGACAACAACGTCGACGCGGTGGTCGCCTCGAACGACGGCACCGCCGGCGGCGCCGTGGCCGCGCTGACCGCGCAGGGGCTCGACGGCATCCCTGTCTCGGGACAGGACGGCGACCACGCCGCGCTGAACCGCGTCGCCCGCGGCACCCAGACCGTCTCGGTCTGGAAGGATGCGCGCGAGCTCGGCAAGGCAGCGGGCGAGATCGCCGTCGAACTTGCCGGCGACACGATGGCCAGCGACATCGAGGGTGCGGCGGAATGGACCTCCCCGGCGGGCACGACGCTCTGGGCCAAGTTCCTCGAGCCGGTGCCGATCACCAAGGACAACCTCGAGAGCGTGGTGGACGCAGGCTGGATCGGCCAGGACGCGCTCTGCCAGGGCGTCACCGACGGCCCCGCGCCCTGCAACTGATCGCGGCACGCGACTGACAGAGGCGCCCCCGCCCCCGATCCCGGGCGCGGCGGGGGCGCTCCCCGTAACGCAATTCTCAGATCCCCCGAGGCCCCAATGGCAGAGGCGAAGACCTCCGGCGCGTCGGCCGGCCGCAGGAACATCTTCCAGACCCTCGAATTCGACACCCGCCTACTGGGCATGGTCGGCGCGTTCATCCTGGTCTGCATCGTGTTCAATGTCCTGACGGACGGCCGCTTCCTCACCCCGCGCAATATTTTCAACCTGACGATCCAGACGGTCAGCGTGGCGATCATGGCCACCGGCATGGTCTTCGTTATCGTCACCCGCAACATCGACCTCAGCGTCGGCGCATTGCTCGCCACCTGCTCGGCGATGATGGCGATCACCCAGACGCAGCTTCTGCCCGGGCTCGGGCTCGACTATGGCAACCCGGTCATCGCGCCGCTCGCCATCATTGTCGGGCTGCTCACCGGCGCGCTCATCGGCGCCTTCCAGGGCTGGATCGTCGGCTATCTCACCGTGCCCGCCTTCATCGTCTCGCTCGGCGGGCTGCTGGTCTGGCGCAACGTCGCCTGGTACCTGACCAGCGGCCAGACCATCGGCCCGCTCGACGACACGTTCCAGACCCTCGGCGGCATCGGCGGCACGCTCGGCGTCACCGGCAGCTGGATCTTCGGTGTCCTCGCCACGCTTGTCGCATGGGCCGCCATCGCCAATGCCCGCAAGGCGAGGATCAGCCACGAGTTCCCGGTCAAGCCGCTCTGGGCCGAAGGCGTGCTCATGGCGCTCTCGGCCGTGGCGATCCTCGGCTTCGTAGCGATCCTGAATGCCTACGAGGTGCCGAGCCGCGTGCTGCGCCGCGCCTTCGAGGCGCGCGGCGAGACCATGCCAGAGGGCTTCACCGCCGGCTACGGCATCCCCTACTCGGTGCTGCTGCTGATCGCCGTGGCCGTGGTGATGACCGTGGTCGCCCGCCGCACCCGGCTGGGGCGCTACATCTTCGCCACCGGCGGCAACCCCGAGGCCGCGGAGCTTTCCGGCATCAACACCCGTCTACTGACGGTCAAGGTCTTCGCGGTGATGGGCGTGCTCTGCGCGCTCGCCGGCATGGTCGCCTCGGCCCGCCTGTCGTTCCACTCCAACGACATCGGCACGCTCGACGAGCTGCGCGTCATCGCCGCGGCGGTGATCGGCGGCACCGCGCTGGCGGGCGGCATCGGCACGATCTACGGCGCCATCCTCGGCGCGCTGATCATGCAGTCGCTGCAATCGGGCATGGCCATGGTCGGCGTCGACGCACCTTTCCAGAACATCGTCGTGGGCGTCGTGCTGGTGCTCGCCGTGCTCATCGACATCCTCTACCGCAAACGCACGGGAGACGCGTGATGGCTGACAGAACCGGAGCCCCGCTGGTCGAGATGCGCGACGTCTCGGTCTCGTTCGGCGGCATCAAGGCGGTCGACCACGTCACCGTCGACCTCTACCCTGGCGAGGTGGTCGGCCTGCTCGGCCACAACGGCGCGGGCAAGTCGACGCTGATCAAGTGCCTGTCCGGCGCCTACCGCATGGACAGCGGCGAGATCCTGATCGACGGGCAAAAGGCCGAGATCGGCAACCCGCGCGACGCCCGCAAGTACAACATCGAGACGATCTACCAGACGCTGGCGCTAGCCGACAATCTCGATGCCGCGTCGAACCTCTTCCTGGGGCGCGAGCTGGTAACGCCCACCGGCCTCGTCGACGATGCGCAGATGGAGGCCGAGACGCGCAAGATCATGGCGCGGCTCAACCCTAACTTCCGCAAGTTCCAGGACCCGGTAAAGGCGCTCTCGGGCGGGCAGCGGCAGTCGGTGGCCATCGCCCGCGCGGTCTACTTCAACGCCCGCATCCTGATCATGGACGAACCCACCGCCGCGCTCGGCCCGCAGGAGACCCAGATGGTCGCCGAGCTGATCGAGCAACTCAAGGCGCAGGGCCTCGGCATCTTCCTCATCGAGCACGACATCCACAACGTGATGAAACTCTGCGACCGCGCCTCGGTGATGAAGAACGGCAAGCTCGTCGGCACGGTCAATGTCGGCGAAGTCACCGACGAGGACATCCTCGGCATGATCATCCTCGGCAAGCAGCCGCACGGCTGATCCCCCAAACCCCATTCAACACGAGGCACTCATGACGGGCTTCTTCGGAGACATCCCGAAATTCACCTACCAGTCGGACGGCGACAGCGAGTTCGCCTTCCGCCACTACAACCCCGACGAGATCGTCATGGGCAAGCGGCTGGAAGATCACCTGCGCTTCGCCGTCGCCTATTGGCACAGCTTCGCTTGGGAGGGCGGCGATCCCTTCGGCGGGCGCACCTTCGACCGGCCCTGGTTCGGCTCGGAGATGGAGAAGGCGAAGATGAAGGCCGACGTCGCCTTCGAGATGTTCGACCTGCTGGATGTGCCCTTCTTCTGCTTCCACGACGCCGACGTGCGCCCCGAGGGCGCAGACTTTGCCGAGACCACGCGCAACCTCGAAGAGATCGTCGAGTACTTCGCGCAGAAGATGGAGGGGTCGAAGACCCGCCTGCTCTGGGGCACGGCGAACCTCTTCACCAACCGCCGTTTCATGTCCGGCGCGGCCACCAACCCCGACCCCGAGGTCTTTGCCTGGTCCGCCGCCACGGTGAAGACCTGCATGGATGCCACCCACAAGCTTGGCGGAGAGAACTACGTGCTCTGGGGCGGGCGCGAGGGCTACGAGACGCTGCTCAACACCGACCTGACGCGCGAGGCCGAGCAGGCCGGCGCCTTCCTGTCGAGGGTCGTCGACTACAAGCACAAGATCGGCTTCAAGGGCACCATCCTGATCGAGCCCAAGCCGCAGGAGCCGTCGAAGCACCAGTACGACTACGACGTTGCCACGGTCTACGGCTTTCTCAAGCGCTTCGGGCTGGAAAACGAGGTGAAGCTGAACATCGAGCAGGGTCATGCGATCCTTGCAGGGCACAGCTTCGAACACGAGCTGGCGCTGGCCGCCTCGCTGGGCCTTCTGGGCTCGATCGACATGAACCGCAACGACTACCAGTCCGGCTGGGACACCGACCAGTTCCCCGACAGCGTGCCCGAGGTGGCGCGCGCCTATTACGAGGTCCTGAAGGCGGGCGGCTTCACCACCGGCGGCACCAATTTCGACGCCAAGCTGCGGCGGCAGTCGCTGGACCCCGAGGACCTGATCCTTGGCCATGCCGGCGCGATGGACGTCTGTGCCCGGGGCCTCAAGGCGGCGGCGGCGCTGCTCGAGGACGGCACGCTCGAGGCCCTGCGCGCCGAGCGCTACGCCGATTGGGAGACCCCCGCGAACAAGGCCCTGCTGACCTCGGACCTCGCCAGCATCGAGGCGCGGGTGCGCGATCAGGGCATCAACCCCAAGCCGCGGTCCGGACGGCAGGAGCGGCTCGAGAACCTCTGGAACCGCTACGTCTGAGACACGCGGAAACACCGGGTCCGGCGCGTGGCGTGCGTGCCGGACCTGTCGACACCGTTCCCCGCCACACTTCCGCCGAACTGCCCTGCGAACTTCCGGCTTGCGTTCACCCTCGGCTTGCATGCCATTCTGAGGACGACGCTTTTCGCTTCCGGAGGTTGCCCCGATGTTCAGGTTTCCCCGCCTCGCCCCGCTGCTGATCGCCCTCGCCGCGCCGCTGTCGGCGCAATCCCCGGCCGTCGATCTCGACGCCGCCGCGCGCAGTCCTGCCTTTCGCTGGCCCGAGCGTCCGGGCTGGCCCGCGCGCCCCGATCGTCCCTATCGCCCCGGCTGGGGCGGCGGCTGGCACACGGGCTGGGGCGGCTACGGCGGCCTGGGCGTCTCGATCGACCTCGGCACCCGCCTGCCCGGCGCCGATGGCTCGGTGCGCGAGCCGGTGATGACCATCGAGCGCGACAGCCCCGCCCGCACCAGGCAGATCCGCAACTCGCCCGGCGCGCCGGTGGTCAGCGCGCCGAAGGCCACCACTGCCCGCCTCGGCCAACCGCCGATCGTGGAGCGGGCCCCGGCCTCCCCGGCCACCCTGCCGCCGGGACAGGCGCAGCAGGGCGTCGGCGAGCTGCATGGCGGCGGCAGTGCGCTGGGACAGGTGCTCAGCTCGGATGGCGAGAACTACGTGCTGCTGCTGACCCTGCCCGAGAGCCGCGTCACCTGCCTCGGCCAGCTCGACGGGCCACCCGCGCTGTTTCCCAGCATGGGCTCGGCGCTGGCCTGCACCGACGGGGCGCAGGGCAACGCGCTCTTCGCGACACCCGAGGAGGGCAATGGCAGCAGCGCCAGCTTCACCCTCGACGGCGGGCGCGGCGGCTACCTGGTGTTCCCCTGAGCCGCCCGCGCCGGCCCGCCCCGCGCTGATCCGCCCATCCCCCCGGAGCTGCCCGGCCCGCACTCGGGACCGTCCTGACGTGGCGGACCGGTGGCGGCAGAACGCACGGGGCGCGGGCAGGCGCGACAGAAAGCGGCCCCCGCCAAATCCCTCGCCATCGTCATTGCCGCCACCGCCCCTCTTGCCTAACGTGCCGCAAGGTAAGGAGGAGGAATTTCATGACCGACAGGACCCCCGGCTTCGACACGCTCGCCGTGCACGCGGGCACCGAGCCCGATGCCGCCACCGGCGCGCGTCAGGTGCCGATATACCAGAGCACGTCCTACGTGTTCCGCGACGCGGATCACGCGGCCCGGCTCTTCAATCTCGAAGAGGTCGGCTACATCTACTCGCGGCTGACCAACCCCACCGTCTCGGCGCTGGCCAACCGGGTCACCGCGCTCGAGGGCGGCGCGGGCGGCATCGCCTGCTCGTCGGGCCACGCGGCGCAGATCATGGCGCTCTTCCCGCTAATGGCGCCGGGCTGCAACATCGTCTCGTCCTCGCGGCTTTACGGCGGCACGATCACCCAGTTCAGCCAGACCATCCGCCGCTTCGGCTGGTCCGCCAGTTTCGTCGACACCGACGATCTGGACGCGGTGAGGGCGGCGATCGACGAGAACACCCGCGCGCTGTTCTGCGAGACCATCGCCAACCCCGGCGGCTACGTGACCGACCTTGATGCCATGGCGAAGATCGCCGATGCCGCGGGCATCCCGCTGATCGTCGACAACACCACCGCGACCCCGTGGCTCTGCAAGCCCATCGAGCACGGCGCGACCTTGGTGGTCCATTCGGCAACCAAGTATCTCACCGGCAACGGCACGGTCACCGGCGGCATCGTGGTGGATTCCGGCAAGTTCGACTGGTCGGCCTCGGCCAAGTTCCCCTCGCTGTCGCAGCCCGAGCCCGCCTACCACGGGCTGACCTTCCACGCGGCGCTGGGGCCGATGGCCTTCACCTTCCACTCCATCGCGGTCGGCCTGCGCGACCTTGGCATGACGATGAACCCGCAGGGTGCGCATTACACGCTGATGGGGATCGAGACGCTGGGCCTGCGCATGGAGCGGCACGTGAAGAACGCGCAGGCGGTGGCCGAATGGCTGGAAAAGGATCCGCGCATCGAGGCGGTCACCTACGCCGGGCTGCCCTCGTCGCCCTGGTACGAGCGGGCGCAGCGCATCGTGCCCAAGGGCGCCGGCGCGCTCTTCACCGTCTCGCTGAAGGGCGGCTACGAGGCCTGTGTCAAGCTGGTGGGCAGCCTGAAGCTGTTCAGCCACGTGGCCAACCTCGGTGACACCCGCAGCCTGATCATTCACCCGGCCTCGACAACCCACCGGCAGCTCGAGCCCGAGCAGCAGGTACAGGCGGGTGCGGCGCCGAACGTGGTGCGCATCTCGATCGGCATCGAGGACGTGGCCGACATCATCGCCGACCTCGACCAGGGGCTCGCCGCCGCGACGGCCTGAGACCCTCGTACACTCGGGGCTGGCACTCCGGTGCCGGCCCTCCCGGTCAGGGGATCCGCGTTCTTTCGATGAATTTGCGCAGCGCGAAGCGCGAGCGCACGCTGCGCACCCCGGGGATTTTCATCAGGCGTTTCTGCAGGAAGGCCTCGTATTCCTCGAGATCGCGCACCAGCACCTCGAGCAGGAAATCCTGCGAGCCGGTCATCAGCATGCCCGTGACCACCTCTTCGAGCCCCGAGACCGCCTTCTGGAACTTCTCCACGTCGGGGCCGTCCGAGCGCTCCAGTTCCACCGAGATGAAGGCGGTGACGCCGAAGCCCGAGACCTTGCGGTCGATCTTCGCCACGTAGCCCGAGATCAGCCCGGTGTCCTCGAGCCGCTGCAGACGGCGCTTGCAGGGCGTGGGCGAGAGGCCAACCTTCTCGGCCAGCTCGACCACGGTGATCCGCCCGTCGGTCTGCAGCACCCGCAGGATCCTGCGATCCAGCTCATCGAGGGCAATCGTCACCTCGGCTCCTCCGCCATCTGCGGGACCATCCGTGTCTCCGCCGTTCGAACCCGCCACGCATGGCCCGAACACCGGACCTTCGCAACCGGGGAAGAGGATATCTGAGCGACAATCGCCAACAAAGCGGGAAATCGTGGGGAAAAGCGCGCGCGTCTCAGCAAGCGGCATATTCCTTTGGCGACAACGGCCCGGCGGCACATGGCACACTGTATGCAATCACACACATTGAGCGGCTTGAGAGGATTCCATGGCCCTGAAACTCGTCGAAGAACAGGCTCCCGCCGGCTACGAACGGCTCGTCTACATCGAGGACGAAGAGGCCGGGCTGCGCGCCTTTGTCTGCGTGCATTCCACCGTCCTCGGCCCGGCCGTCGGCGGCTGCCGGATGTGGAACTACGCCACGCTCGAGGAGGCCCGCACCGACGTGCTGCGCCTCGCCGCGGGCATGACCCACAAGAACGCCATGGCCGGCCTCGGCCTCGGCGGCGGCAAGTCCGTCATCCTCGGCGATCCGCGCAGCGACAAGACCGAGGCGCTGTTCCGCGCCTTCGGCCGCGCCATCGAGTCGTTCAAGGGCAGCTACTACACCGCCGAGGACGTCGGCATCTCGCCCGAGGACATGGCGGTAGTCGCCACGCAGACCGCCTATGCCGTCGGTCTCGACCATGGCGCCCATGCCAGCGGCGATCCCTCGCCCTTCACCGCCGAGGGCGTGTTCCAGTGCCTGAAGGTCGGCGCGCGGGCCGTGTTCGGCAGCGATGACCTCACCGGCCGCCGCGTGCTGGTGCAGGGCCTCGGCCACGTCGGCTGGAGCCTCGCCGAGAAGCTGCACGCCGCAGGCGCGCAACTGGTGGTGTCGGACGTGAACACCGCCGCGGTCGAAAAGGCCCGCGACACGCTGGGCGCAGAGTTCTGCGCCCCGGACGCCGTCTTCGCGCAGCAGATCGACGTCTTCGCCCCCTGCGCCCTCGGCGGCATTCTCACCCACGACAGCGTGGCGCGTCTGAGCGCGAAGCTGGTCTGCGGTGCGGCGAACAACCAGCTGCTCGAGCCCTCGGTCGCCGAGGCGCTGCTGGAGCGCGATTGCCTCTACCTGCCCGACTACGTGGTCAACGCCGGCGGGATCATCAGCGTCGCCGGCGAGGTGCATCGCGCCGGGCCGGAGTACCGCGCCGACCGCCTCGCGCAGATCGCCAGCCGCGTCGGGCAGATCATCGAGATCAGCCGGGACCAGCACAAGACCACCACGCAGGTCGCCGACGAGATGGTCGCCGACATCCTCGCAGCGGCAGGCAAGGTCACGCAACTCGCCAGCTGAAGACCTGATGCCCGGGCGGCTCGCCAAGGAGCCGCCCGCTTCGCCTGTCTCCGACCTTGCGGCCGTTTGGCTGCCGAGATCCGCGTCACTGCACCGCAAGTCGCCGGGGTGGCACGGCAGCCCTGCCCTGCCCGAGACCGCCACCGCGCTCGCTGACCTCGTGCTCTGTCGTAAACCGCAGAGGAAATGACGCGCCTGCGCTAGCGGCGGCCTCCGCCAGCGCGATATCGCTCGCAGGAAGAGTCGCCCGGCAGCGTTGGAGTTCCTGTCATGATTACCGTCTTGTCCGGGGTCTGGGCCCTGCTGCTCGGCATCGTGCTCATCATGCTGGGCAACGGCATGCACTTCACGCTGATCGGCCTGCGCGGCGCGATCGAGTCGTTTTCCCCCACCGCGCTGGCGATCATCACCTCGGGCTACTTCGTGGGCTTCCTGTCGGGTGCGCAGGTCACGCCGCGGCTGATCCGGCGCGTCGGCCACGTCCGGGTCTTCGCCGCGCTCGGCAGCTTCATGTCGGCCGGTCTCATCGCCTTCCCGCTGGTCACCGAACCCTGGGCCTGGACCGCGCTGCGCGTGCTGGTCGGCTTCTGCATGTCCGGCGTCTACGTCACCGCCGAGAGCTGGATGAACCACGCGGCGACCAACGAGACCCGCGGCAAGGTGCTCTCGGCCTACATGATCGCGCAGACGCTCGGGCTCATCGGGGCGCAGGGGCTGCTGACGCTGGGCGATGCGGGCACCTCCGCGCTGTTCATCGGCGCTTCGATCCTCGTGTCGATCTCCTTTGCCCCGATCCTGCTGTCGATCACCCCCGTCCCGGCGGTGGAGGTGACGCGGCCGATGAGCCTGTTCAAGCTCTTCCACTTCGCGCCGCTCAGCACCGTGGGCATCTTCCTGCTTGGCAGCGTCTACGCGACACAGTCGGGCATGGGGCCGGTCTTCGGCTCGGAGATCGGGCTGACGGCGCCACAGATCTCGCTGTTCATCGCCATGCTCTTCGCTGGCGCGCTGCTGCTGCAATACCCGATCGGCTGGCTCTCGGACCAGATGGACCGTCGCATGCTGATCTTCGGAGGTTCGATCGTGGGCGCAGCCGCCTGCGCCTTCGGCTGGCTCACCGGGGGCGGGCTCGTGGCCCTGCTCGTCGCCGCCTTCATCGCGGGCGGCGTCACCACGCCGCTCTACGCGCTGTTCCTAGCCTATACCAACGACTCGCTCGCCCCCGAGGACATGCCTGCCGCATCGGGCGGGCTGGTGTTCACCTTCGGGCTCGGGGCGATCTCCGGCCCCCTGGTGACCGGCTGGGGCATGCAGGTGATCGGCCCCTACGCCTTCTGGCTGGTGCTTGCCGCGACCTTCGCCATCATCGCCCTCTACGCCCTCTACCGCATGACCCAGCGCACGGCACCGCCGAAAGAGGATGCCGAGAGCTACCTGAACGTGCTGCCGAGCAGCTCTCCGGTAGCCGTCGAGGCAGCCGGGGCATGGGCCGCGGAGAACGCCGAAAGCGACGACCAGCCCTAGCGCGCGCGAGCTTCCCGGGCCGCCCCGGCGCAGCTCCCGAGACGCGTCGATGCCGATCGCTCGCAATTTGAAGTGAAAAGACTCGTGCCGGGATGTCACTGCCGGCGCGCATCGGTTCCGCCATGGCACGAGCTGCGGCGGCGGCAAGCCTATGTCCCGAGCACCCGGCTTGTGTGAAACTCTGCAGTAGAATCATGTGACTCTACAAAATGGCGCCTGCCATGCGGGAGGGACTGGCCGATGAGGAACCCTGTGTCCATTTTCGCGCGCGGCTGCCGGGCCACGGTCTTCGCGATGGGCATGGCGGTGGCGGGCTGCGCGGATGACGAGATCACCGTGCCGGCCGTTCAGCCGGTGTCCGAAGCGCCGTTTCCGCAGGACCTCTATGACGCGGATGTCACGCTCGGCATTTCTGAGAGCATCGCCGCGGCCGGCCGCACGCTTCCCTTGCACGTCTACCTCGGCCTCTTCCCGCAGAGCGAAACACGGCTCGCGGCAAAAGCTGCCGTGGACTTGCGGGAGATTCAGCGCGTTCTTCCCACGCTGCTCTCGAACAGGCTCGACCCCGATTGCGGCCTTGGCCTCACGGTCGGGCTGACCAGCGCGCAGGCCGAGGGCGATGCGGTGCGGGCGCAGGGCGCGGTGCGGGCCGAGCTCTACCGCTGCAAGGGCCGGGGAAGCGAAACCGAAACGCGGGGGGCGCATCTCTGGACACAGGTGGTGGATTTCGAAGCGCTGGTCTCCGGCGGGCTCACCGGGGAATGCGTCGGCTTCGAGCTGCGCGATCTGTCGCTCGACCCCCGTGGCCTCACCGGCGGGCTGGGCACCCTTTTCGGGATCACCGAAAGGGTGCGGCGGGCGATCGTCACGCAGGGCAACGCGGCTTTGCAGGCGGCCCCGGTCTGTCCCGAGATGCCCGAGGGGCTCGCGCTTCTGTCGCCGGATTTCACCTCGGGCGGCGCGGTCGAGATCGGCGACGGAGGCATGGGCGCCGCGCTCTCCGGCTCCGTCGCCAGCGACGCGGAGCGCCTCGTGGCGCTGATGGGCCTGTGGCAGGACAAGGGCGCCCTGCCAGCGGCAGGTGAGGGCAACTCCGGCCTTCCCGCCGGGACTGTCGCCTTCCGTTTCGAGGACAGCCTGAAAGCGCTCGACCCGCCGCTCTCCTACGGTCTCGACCTGCGCCTGAGAGCCGTCTCGCCGACCCGCATCGCGGCAACTGCCGGACTTGATCTGCGGGACGTGCAGCGGCGCCTGCCTGACATGGCCAATGGAGCGGTGCTGGTCGACGATTGCCGGGCGCGCGTCGAGGTGCAGGACATCGAGCTCCTCGCTCAGGCCGAGAACCTCGTCGCGCTGGCCCGGCTCGATGCGCGCAGCTACACCTGCGAGCGGACCGGCGACAGTTCCTGGCAGCGCGGCGCCTTGGAGCGTGCCGAAGAGGTGGACGTGCGCGCCGAGATCTCTGCCTCGGTCACCGACAACTGCCTGATCTTTCACCTCGTGGATCTGGCGCGCGACCCGCCGCTCCCGGTGGTCGCCGAGGGGCGGCAGGGCGCGCGGAGCGAGGCTGCGCGCACGCTCTTCATCGATGCCGTCGACCACCTCTTGCAGGACCGGCCACTCTGCCCGGAGCTGCCAGCGGAACTGCGTGTGCTCGACCCGCAGTTCCGGTCCGGCGCGCCGATGGAGATGGGCAGCGGCGGGCTCGGCTTTGGCCTCGAAGGATCGGTCGATCTGGGCGCGACCACGATCATCGCCATGCTGCAGCTTCTGCAGGAACGGGGCGTTCTGCCGCCCCGCCCCTGATCGGCTCAGATCACGGTGTGTACCAGATAGGCGAGGTATAGGCGCGCTCCTGGCCGATGGTCTCGGCGGCCTCGGGGATCTCCACTCCGAAGCGCTGCGCGTCGTAGACCACCCAGCGCGGCGTCGGAATCTCCAGCACCCGCGCGTAATAGAAGGCCTTCTGCGCCGGATCGAACTCCGGATCGGTCCAGACCGTCGCCAGCTCCGAGGCACCGATGGTGTTGTACCAGGTGGCCGCGGCGATATCGACGGTGTTGCCGACATCGGGCAGCATGCCGTCGGCGTCCATCTCGCGGCCCTCCGACCAGGCCACGTCGAAGACCTTCTCTTGGGTCTCGCCCTGCATGTCCATCCAGCCCTTGACGATCTGGATGCGGTCGAGGTTCGCGCCAACCGGATCGCGCAGCGCGTAGACCATGAAGCTCGGGGCGGCGGCCCCCTCGGGCGCCGCGGTCAGATCGCCGCCCATGGGCACACCCTTCTCGTAGCCGATGAAGGCCGGCTGGCGCGAGCGCAGGTCGTCGTCGGTATAGTCCCAGCCGCCGAAGAAGCGCACCATCATGCGCGGCCCGGTGGTGGCATAGACCTCCTTGCGCTCCATCGCGTCGAAGAGCGCTGCGCGGGTGTTTTCCTTCGCCCAGACGGCGGCAAGGCCCGACGCGACGAGCTGGTAGCCCTCGAAGGCGCCCTTGTCGGACTTGGCGAAGGGGTGCTCCATCCGTGTCGGCGAAGGCTCGGCCGAGGCCGCCTTGCCGAAGAAGTTCTCCTCCTCGATGGCGGGCAGCGAGGTGTGGGAGTCGGTCGAACCGACCATGCCGAACTTGTAGGGGTTGGTTCCGAGCTTGTCCTCGAGTTGCAGCCCCATCTTAAGGGCCTCGCGGGCGTACTCGTACTTCAGCATGTCGTCAGTCTTGGCCTCGGTCAGGTCGAGGTTGCCGACGTCCCATGTCTCGTAGTCGGCGAACTTGTCGTCGGGGCTGAGCAGCGGGTGCGCCTCGCCGTCGCCCTTGATCTGGGTGGCCTCATAGAGCGGCTCCCACTTGGCGCGCTTCTGGACATAGTCCTCGTCGATCGGCTTGCCGGTGAATTGCTGATCGAAGGGGAACATGATGCCGTTCGACAAGTTGCCATTGTGCGCGATCGCCAGCACCGAGCCGCCGGTCTTGGCCTCGTAGTCCTCGAGATACTGGTAGAGGTCGAGCGGGTCGGTGCTGCCGTAGGGCGGCTGGGTGACCATCGGCACGACCTGCGAAGCCTTGTCGCCGCCATCGCGGAAGATCACGTTGCGATGCAGGTTGTTGCCCTTGTCGAGCGATGTCCACTCGTAGCCGATGAAGGCGGTGAAATTGCCCGGATCGTTGAACCGCTCAGCGGCCTCGATGACGTCGCCCCAGACGGTGTTGTAGACCTTCGACCCCGGCGCGTAATCCTCGAGGAACTGCTCGGGAAGCCTCGCCTGCGCGAAGGTTGTGATCAGGTCGAGCGCCGCATCGGCGGCCTCCTGTCCACCGGCCTGCAGGCCGTCGTACCACGCCTTGCCCTCCGGCACGCTGAGGATGTTGGGCGCACCGGCGGAGAGATCGATGGAAAAGCCCATCATGTCGGAATGGTCGGCGATCACCACCCAGTCGAGCGGACGCCCCATCTTCACCGGCAGGCCGGTGGCCGAGGTGACCTCCTCGCCGCGGGTGAAACGGTAGGCGGGCTCGAGCCCCAGCGTGTTGCCGAACAGCCCGGCGTCGACCGACAGCGCCGTGTGCAGGTGCGTGTCGCCCCAGAAGACCCGGCTGGGGAAGGCGCGCTGCGCGTAGGGCGAGTAGGTCTTGCCGTGGTAGAGCCCGCTGAGGGAGTCCTCGGAAGGGATGAATTGCGCCGAGGCGGCGACCGGAATGGCCGTCAGCAGCAGCGTGCTCCAGAGTGATGCGGGTTTCATGTCTCTCCCTTTCGGTTGCCGAGCACCGCCCGGCGTGTCGCGCACGTCGGTCGGCCTGATGCGAATGTCACCGCGCCGAGAGGGAGGGGGCGCCGCGTGGGGCGCCCTGCGCGAAGCAGGTCAGTAGGTCTGCACGTCGCCCGTTATCTCGGGCACTCCGCCTTGTAGGAGGCGCCGGTCTGCGGGTTGTAGTAGTTGCAGAGCTTGGTGCCGCTGGAACTGGTGGGCACGCTGCCGCCGATGGCCGTGCCGATGGCCGCGCCGCCGAGCGCCGCCGCGGTCTTGTTGCCGCCGCTGACCTCATGCGCGATGGCCGCGCCGGCGAGCCCGCCGGTCGCCGCGTTGATGCCCTGATTGTCGGTGCAGGCCCCGGTGAGCGCGCCTGCGATCAATGCGCCGGTGAGTAAGAGATACCGCATACCATCCTCCCTTGAGTGATCAGCCCCGGACGACCATCGCCCGGGGCCGCAGTGGATGTCAGAACCTGAAGGTCACGCCGAGGATCGGACCGGACTGGGTGGTGTCATAGACGACGCCGTCGTCGTCATAGTCGACATCGAGAACTCGCCAGCCGAAGGCCATCGAGAAATTCTCGGCAAAGGCGTAGCTGACCCCGGCCATCAGCGACCACTCGAAATCCGACCCCACGCCGAAGCCGCCGATGTCGGCGGCGCCGAAGGCCTGCCAGCGGTCGCTCAGCACATAGCGCCCGGCCATGCCGACAATCGGATCCGTCCAGTCGACGTCCGTTTCCCGCTTGATGCGGCCGCTGGGCGTGTAGACGCTGTAGTCGTTCTCGAGGTTCCAGTAGCGGAAGCCCCCGTAGAGATCGAGATTGTGGGTGTAGGACTGCGAGACGGTGCCGCCGAAGGCCAGCGTCAGGGTCGAGGTTTCGCTCTTGATGTTCACCTTGTCGACGTTCGGGCCACCGATCTTCTCGGTCGAGTCCGTCTGCACGACGGAACCGTCGAAGTAAATCACCCATGGGCCGTTGCGCGCGGTGCCCGAGAGAAACAGCCCGTACTCGAGATCGTCCCAGATATCGCCGAACGACAGGTCGACGGACTGTGCGGGAAAGCCCGGGATCGTGCCGAGATCGCCCTCGAGCCCGGCCATCCAGACGTAGGGGGTGATCCGGAACTCCCAGTCCTGCGCCGCGGCGGGCGCTCCGGTGGCGGCGACGGCGGCGAGCGCAAGGCCGATCGCGGTCATGCAGGGTCTGAAGCGTCTCATCTTGCACCTCCTTCCGGGCCTCGGCCCGGTCCAAATGGGATTCCCTCAAGGCGGCAGCGCCCCTGCCTCAGCCCGGTTCGACGCCGGGGAACTGCCAACTGCCGTCGAGGATCTCGGGGCGCGGGCGGTAGAGCCGCACCGAATAGTTCCAGCCCTCCATGATCGGCAGGCAGTTCACCCGGCTCTCGTCCTCGCAGCCGCCGAAATGCACGGTCATGCTCTCGTCGGCGTTGCGCGTGCCGGAGACCGAGTTGATATTGTAGGCGCCTTGGGCGTTCTTCTCGTAGAAGCCGCTGGCGTTGTAGAGGCTGACCGACCAGAACTCGTCGACGGGCACATCCGCCGGCACCTCGATCTTGTAGCTGTCGACCGGCAGGCCCGGCTCGACGTTGAGGTAGAATGCCTCTTCCTCGGGCAGCCCGCCCCAGCCGAAGGCGGTGCCGAGGAAATGCCGCAGCGGTGCCACGTCTCCCTTGGCACCGAAGGTGTCGGCGCTGTCGGGGGTGAAGCGTGACAGCGCCAGCGCCGCCTGCTTGACCTCCTCGAAGTTTTCCATGTCGTAGTTCGGCACGATGAAGGGTGTCGCGGAGCCGGCCTCGAGCGTCATCGCGTCCTGCACGGCATGGGCGGCGGCAAGGTCATCGGGGTCGGAGGCGTCCACCAGCGTGCGGATCACGATCACCACGAAGGGCGTGTCGAAGGTGGCGAGGTCGAGCGTATGGCTCCCGCCGCCGAGAAACACCTTGTTGATGTAGTGATCCTGGTTGACCACCATCGCCGAGACGTAGCGCGTGCCCGCATCGGGCAGGGTCAGGGTGGCCCCTTCGGAGATGTCGACCAGCGCCATGCTGTAGATCGTGTCGCGGTTCATCCGGATCGTCGGCTGCTGCTCGATCGAGGTGACCTCCCTGATGTGCAGCAGCGTGTTCACGCCACCAGACAGGGCGAGGTATTTCTCGAACTCGATGTTGGTCGCGGCCCGGATGAAGTTCGACGTGTCGATCTTGACCGTCCTGCCCTCGAGGACCTCGCGCAGGGCGCCGGGTTTCGATTGCGCGAGACCGGCGCCGGCGCTGGCCAGCAGGGCCGAAGCCGCGACCGCGCCGAAGAATGCTTTGAGTTTCATCTCTTTCGTCCTTCCATTGAATTCGCAAGCCAGGGTCGCGAGCATCTGGAAACACCCGGCCGCTTCCACGACGAAATGAAGGGAAAAAGGTCACTCGTTCTTGGTCCGCCGAATTTGCGGAGATCAGGCTTTCGAGGCTTCAAAAATCACCGCCCGCATTTCGGTCGAGCGGGCATAATCGGAACGCCAGCCGCGGGCGTGTTCAGACCCCGGGCCGACAGCAATCAAGATGCGCTAAATCAAAGAGATGCCGCGCAGTCCTCCCGTACAGTTGCGGCTGAGTTCTGCATACATGCAGGAAAATCTATGATAAAACACTGATCTGGATCAATGATCTCTCGATGCTTTGTCTCCGCCGCCGCGGGAAGATTGTTCTTCAATATACGTTTTTGAAAAGTTTTCGGTCTTTCAATGCTATGCCAAGGAACCTATGGGCATGCGCTCGCGATTTACAGAACCCGCAAGAATTGCGTCATCGCGACTGCGCCTCCAATTTTGCGCATCTTGGCCCTCGGTGATTGAGCAAAATTCTCTATATGGTTGTTCATTACTACATTTACTCCCTCACAGAGTGTTCTTCCGACTCCTGTTTTCATCACTCCTCTGCGCCTGCACCTATGTTCCGTTCGAAACGCCGCGCGAGGTCCTGCCTGAAGCGCAGCCCGCCGCGCCTTCCGCGATCGAGACGCGGGTCTCTGCGGCCTCCTCGGGGCGCGGCGGGCAGACGGCCTTCTACCCTCTGGTGGCCGGAAACGACGCGCTCGGCGCCCGGCTGTCGCTTATCGCCGCCGCCAAGAGCCAGATCGATATCCAGACCTTCCTGATCAAGCCGGACCGCGCCGCGGCGCTGATCTCGCTCGCGCTGATCGAGGCGGCGGACCGGGGCGTGAACGTGCGCTTGCTGGTCGATGACGTCTTCACCACCGCGAGCGATGCCCAGATCGCCTATCTTGCGGCGCATCCGCGGATCTCGGTGCGGCTGTTCAACCCGCTCTCGCGGCAGAGCCCCAAGGCGATGAACTACCTGCTCGACTTCGGGCGGGTGAACCGGCGGATGCACAACAAGGCCTTCATCGTGGACCGCGGCGTGGCGGTGATCGGCGGGCGCAACATCGCCGACGAATACTACCAGGTCGACACGACCACAGAGTTCGCCGATTTCGATCTCTTCAAGGCCGGGCCCGCGGTGACCGACCTCATCCGTGCCTTCGAGACCTTCTGGAGCGATCGCTGGTCCGTGCCCGCCGGCGCCTTCTGGCGCGAGGAGGTCGATCCGGCCGAGGTGCGCGCGGGGCTCGAGGTGCGGGCGCAGGCCGGCGCGGCCGGAATCTACCGCCGCGCCATGGGCTCCACCTACCTGCAGGAACTGCGCAGCGGCGCGGTCCCGGCGACATGGGGCCACGCGCGGGCGGTCTCGGACCTGCCGCAGAAACTGCGCCTGCCGCCGGGACCGGGCGCGCGCCGCGTCGCCGACGCGCTGGTGCAGCGCCTCGCAGCGGCACAGACGCAGGTCACGGTGATCAGCCCCTATTTCGTGCCCCGCGCCTGGGGCGCAGACCTCTTCACCGAGCTCGCGCAGCGCGGCGTGCGGGTGCGGATCGTCACCAACTCTCTGGCGGCCAACAATCACCCCTACGTGCACGGCGGCTACCTGCGGCACCGCAAGGCGCTGCTGGAGGCCGGGGTCGAGCTATACGAGGTGCGGGCGGACGTGCTCGAGCGGCTTGGCGAAACCGCCCCCGGCTCGGGCACGCAGCTCACCATGCACACCAAGCTGATCATCATCGACGACGACACGAGCTTCGTCGGGTCGCTGAATTTCGACCCGCGCTCGATCAACCTCAACTCCGAGATGGGGGTGTTCATCGAGGGCCGCGGCGCCGCCCGCGGCTTCCTGTCGGCCATCGAGGAGGACCTGAAGAGATACGCTTTCCGCCTGTCGCAGAGCGAGGCGGGCGAATTGCGCTGGACGTGGTCGTACGGAGGAAGGACCGAGATCTACTCGGCCGATCCCGGTGCCTCCGTCCTGCGCAGGGCAACGGCGGGAATTTCCGCGCTCCTGCCAATCGAGGGACAGCTCTGACCACCACAGGAGGCGTGCCGGAGCCGAAGCACGCACCTACCGCTCTGCACCTGCCACGAGAAGGAGATTGCCATGAAAACCGTCGCCTTTACCGCAGCTCTGGCCTTTGCGCTGCCTGTTGGCTTCGCCGCGCTGGCGCACGAGAGCGCGACCTGGGTCGTCAAGGAACGGATGGAGCGTATGGAGCGCTTCGAGGAGCTGATCGACCGGGTTTTCGCCATGATGCATGGCGAGCTGTCTTACGACCCACGGGCGGTCCGCAATGCCGCAGAGGAGGTCGCGCAGGGCGCGGGCCGGCATCTGACCGACCTCTTCCCGCCGGGATCGGGCGGTGCGCCCAGCGAAGCGGCGGACGACATCTGGCGCGATTTCGGAACCTTCGCCCATTTCGCCGAGATGCTGGAAGGATGGTCGCGGGAGCTCGCGGCGCAGGCCAGCACCCCGGCAAGGGGCAGACTGCCGAAACGCTGGGAGGACGCCCAGATGGGTCCGGGCATGATGCGCGGAGGCGGGATGATGAGCGGCAGCGGATCGGTCTCTGCCGCGTGGCATGTGGCGGCCACCTGCAACACCTGCCACGCGGCCTTTCGAGAGGAGGGCTGACCGCGTTCAACACGGCGTTCGACTTGGCGCCGGGGCCGCCAATCAGCGGCGCGGGCGGGGCGATCGCTGCGCCCCGAACGGCACCTTTGGCGACGTGAACCCGGCGGCGCCAGCCCCCTTTCATCGAAAGGCGCTCGGCCACGCTGGCAGGACTAGCCGCCGCGTGATTTCGGTCTTCCTATCCACGGCCTTCGCCCGACCCACCCCAGCGGCAGCTCGTGGCGGACCAGTGACACGCAGGGGCCGTCGAAATCTTGCGCAACGCGGCTTCTCTCCGGCGCTCCCCCTCAGCCGGGCTCGCCGCCGCTGCGCCCGTTCGGCGCGCGTTCGATACGGTGCACGTTTCCCGACCCGGCGAGAAGCTGTGTTATCAAGTCGCTGTCCAGGGTCTCGTCCTGTTCCAGCCGGTCAACAAGGCGGAGGATCTCCGCCTCATGCTCTTCGATGAGGGCGGCGGCGGCCTTCTCGGCCTCCTTGAGCAGCAGGATCACCGCCGCATCGGCGCGCGCGGCGGTGGCGTCGGAATGCTCGCGGGGCTGGGCGAAGGACTGCCCGAGAAAGGGGCTGTCCTCGGAGGTTCGAAGATCCACCGGCCCCAGCGCCTCGGTCATGCCCCAGCGGGTGACCATCGAGCGGGCGAGCCGCGTGGCACGGCGGATGTCGTCATCGGCGCCGGAGCTGACCGAGCCGGTGAACCGGCGCTCGGCGGCGCGCCCCGCGAGCAGGATCACCAGTTGCGTGCGCAGGTATTCCTCTGGGAGCGTGTGATGCTCTTCGCCCTCCAGCATGTGCGTGCCGCCAAGCGCCTGCCCGCGCGGGATGATCGTCACCTTGTAGAGCGGGTCCGCGCCCGGAGAGTAGAACGCCGCCGCCGCATGTCCGGCCTCGTGCACCGCGAGACGGTGACGCTCCCCCGGGCCGATGGCGAGGCTGCGCACCGTGCCCATCATCACCTTGTCGCGGGCGTCCTGCAGATCCGCCGTGGTGATGCTCTGCGCCCGCCGCCGCGCCGCGTTGATCGCGCCCTCGTTCAGCAGGTTCTTCAGATCGGCACCGGAAAAGCCGGGTGTGCCCGCGGCGATCTCCGAAAGCGCCTCGGGCGCCTCCAGAGGCAGATCGGCGGAATGCAGTTTCAGGATCGCCAACCGCCCGGCGCGGTCCGGCAGGCTCAGCGTGACGTGGCGATCGAACCGCCCGGGCCGCAGCAGCGCCGGGTCCAGCACGTCGGGCCGGTTGGTGGCGGCGAGCACCACAACCGCCTCCTTGCCCTCGAACCCGTCCAGCTCGGCGAGGATCTGGTTCAGCGTCTGCTCGCGCTCGTCGTGCCCACCGCCGAGGCCGGTGCCGCGGGTGCGGCCGATGCTGTCGAGCTCGTCGATGAAGATCACCGCGGGCGCCGCCTTGCGCGCCGCCTCGAACATCTTGCGCACGCGCCCCGCGCCGACCCCGACGAAGACCTCGATGAACTCCGAGCCCGAGGTCGAGAAGAAGGGCACCCCCGCCTCCCCGGCCAGCGCCTTGGCCATGAGCGTCTTGCCGGTGCCCGGCGGTCCCATCAGCAGCACCCCGTGCGGCACCTCGGCACCGACGCTCTGGTACCGCTCGGGCTCGCGCAGGAAGTCGACCAGCTCGGCCACCTCGCGCTTGGCCTGCTCCTGCCCGGCGACATCGGCGAAGGTCACCTGGGTGCGGTTCTCTGCCGGGGTCGAGAACCGCCCCTTGAACAGCCCCGCCGCGCCGCCCGCGCCCATGCCGCCACCCATCTGCCCGATCATCCGCCGCTGCAGCCAGAAATAGACGCCGAGGATCAGCATCCACGGCAGCAGGAACATCCAGATCGACGTGTCGCTCGGCGGATCGGCGGAGATCGGAACCTCGTGCTCCTCCAGCAGCGGCAGCAGCGAGGGATCGCTCTGCGCCGGGGTGGTCGCGCGGTAGAGCGTGGTGCCCCCGGCGGCATCCGGCACCGACACGGTGATCGCATGGTCTGCCAGCGTCGCCGAGGTAACCTGACCGCTGGCTATCATCTCCTTCACCGCGCTGTAGGATCTGGTTTCCGCCGTGGAGGTTTGCGTGTCCTCGTCCAAGACCAAGGCAAGCGTGATGACGATCGCGACGAGCATGATCGCGACGCGCAGCCATTGTTCGGGCGGTGGCGGCGGTGGTGTGCGGTCCGGTGGCGGTTGCTTGTCGGCCATTGGAGGTCCTCCTCGACCCTGACAGCCTGCAGCGTAGGTTGGCACGCCGCGTTGATCCGGGTCAAACCGGCTCGCGCGCGTTGGCGCAGTCATCATACACGATCCGGGCGGGAGACTCATCGGCGCCTTGCGCGGCGGTTTCTTCCTGCCCTGTGCCCGACCTGCCTGACAGACGAGATGCATTGCGGCTTGGGAGCTTGGGACGCGTCACCCGTCGGACGGGGCGCGATCCGCGAAGACCACCACGCGCATTGCGGGAAGGTGCGTCCGCAAATGGAGAGCCGGTCAAAATGACTGATGGCAGGACAACCCTCAAGCTCTGCCCCCTAGCTCACCCCCGCCGCCGATCGGATTGTGAAAGTCCGGAGCCAGTGTAGGTGCGCGCCGCGATCGGCGTGGCTTCGATCACGTCGTTCAGCATGCCCAGAAGGATCGACTCGGCCCGGTTCTTCACGGCCCGGGGATTCCAGACCACGTGCACGTCGATGGCCGGAAGATCGTCGTAGGGCGGCGTCTGCCAGAGGTGCCCGTCGGCCACGTCGCGTGCGGCCACATGCACCGGCAGCGGACCGATGCCGAGCCCGGCAATGATCATCCGCCGCACCTCCTCGAGGTTGGACGAGGTGCCGGTGATCTTCTCTCCCAGCAGCGATTGCGCCCGCATCAGCGTCACCGGCTTCAGAACGTCCTGCAGGCGATCGGTGTCGAAGCTGACGGTGGCCCGCCCCGCGAGATCGGCCTTGGTCAGCCCCGTGCGGCCAAAGAGCGGATGGCGCGGTCCGCAGAAGAGCCCGAAGAACTCGCGATAGAGCCGCCGGTATTCCAGTTTCGGGCTGCGCGTGCGCACCAGGCAGATCGCGAAGGAGGCGCGCTTGGCCGAGACCTCGGCCAGCGCGTCGGCGCTGGAGACCACGTTGATCGACAGGCTCGCCTCCGGGTGCGCGGCGTGGAAATCGGCGAGCAACTGGTCAAAGATCGGGCAGACGACATGGCTGGCCACGGCGATGGTCACATGGCCGCGCACCTCGTCGGTCATTTCACGCATCAGGGTCGACAGCCTCAGGATCGAGCCGTTGATGTCGAGCGCCTCGCGGTAGAGCAACTCGCCGGCCTCGGTCAGCGCATAGCGACCCGGCCCGCGTTCGATCAACTTGCGGCCGATACGATCCTCGAGCCTTTTCAGGGCCGTAGACACGGAGGGCTGGGTCAGGCGCAGGCGTTCGGCCGCTTCGGTGACCGAGCGGGCCTCGGCCAGCACGACGAAGGTCCGGAGCAGGTTCCAGTCCAGTTCGCGCGCGATCCGCTCGGGATCGTAGCGGCCATCTGCACCGCCCAGAGGATCACTGTCAGGCTCCACCATAAATTTCGTCTATATCCAAAATTTTGAATATCTATTTGCCCAATGGAAAGCAGTTTCCCAAGGTCGCGTCAAAGCAAAACGCACGGACCACAACCGCAGGGGGAGCCCGCATGTCGATCGAAGCCCGCGAAAGGCGGCAGCCGTGGATCCTGCTGTCGCCCGCCCTGACCACGATCGGGCTGCTGCTTTTCGTCCCGCTGCTGTTCATCGTCGTCTACAGCTTCTGGCTGCGCACCGCGACGGGCGCGGACCAGGCCGGGTTCTATCTCGACAACTGGCGCGAGGCGCTGAGCGATCCCTTCTACCGCGACATCCTGCTGTTCACCCTGAAGATCGCGGCGATCACCACGCTGGTCTGCGCGGTCATGGGCTATCCGGCGGCCTATTTCATCGCCCGCTCGCGCGGCAACAAGGCGATCCTGCTGCTGCTCCTGATGCTGCCGTTCTGGATCAGCTACATCATCCGCACGATGAGCTGGATCAACATCCTCGGGGTGTCGGGGGCGCTCAATTCGCTGCTGATCTGGCTCGGGATCATCTCCGAGCCCATGCAGATGCTCTACAACCAGACCACGGTGATCCTCGGTCTGGTGCACTTCCTGCTGCCCTTCATGATCCTCAACGTCTTCGTCAGCCTTGAGGGCATCGACGTCACGCTCGAGGATGCCGCCAACTCGCTGGGCGCGACGAAATGGGAAGCCTTCCTGCAGGTGACCCTGCCGCTGTCGCTGCCCGGTCTCGCCGCCGGCGGGCTGCTGTGCTTCGTGCTGGGCGCCGGCACCTACATCACGCCGCTGGTGCTGGGCGGGCCGACCGACGCCATGTTCGCCAACCTCGTCTACGAGGCCATCATCACCCAGCTGAACTGGCCGCTGGGCTCGGCGCTGAGCCTGATGCTGCTCGTGGTGCTGGGCGTGCTGGTGATGATCTACAACCGCTACCTCGGCATGGCGCAACTGATGAAGGGGCTGGGCTGATGGGCTGGCAGCTGATCCGCGGCTACGCGCTGCTCGTCTACGTCTTCATGTTCCTGCCGGTGGCCGTGGTCGTGCTGCTGAGCTTCAACGCCTCGCAGTTCGGAAGCTTCCCGATCACCGGTTTCTCGTTCCGCTGGTTCATCGAACTGGCGCAGAACGACGCCATCCTGCGTGCCTTCCGCACCTCGATGGTGCTGGGCCTGCTGACCGCGCTGATCTCCACCACCCTCGGCGTGCTCGCCAGCCTCGCGCTGGTGCGCTACCGGGTGCCCGGTGAGAACGTCATCTCGACCCTGCTCATCGCCCCGATCCTCGTGCCCGAGGTGGTGCTGGCCGTCGCGCTGCTGCTGTTTCTCAACTTCCTCGGCATCAACAAGAGCTTTGCGCTCCTGCTCTTCGGTCACGTGCTCTTCACCCTGCCCTTCGTCATCCTCGTGGTGCAGGCGCGGCTGATCGCCATCCGCCGCGACGTCGAGGAGGCGGCGATGAGCCTCGGCGCCTCGCCGGTGCAGACCTTCTTCCAGATCACCCTGCCGCTGATGCTGCCGGCGGTGCTGGCCGGGGCGCTCTTCGCCTTCACGATCAGCTTCGACGACATCACCGGCACGCTGTTCTGGAAGCCCGGCGGGGTCGAGACGGTGCCGACGCAGATCTTCGCCATGCTGCGCAACTCGATCTCGCCCGAGATCAACGCCCTCGGCACGGTGATGATCGCCATGACCGTCGGCCTGCCCCTGCTCGGCGCGGCCATCGCCCGCACGATTTCACGCAAGAGCGGCGTCTGAAGCCGCCTCCCATCCCGACCAACACGGAGACACCCATGAAGAAGATCGACAACACAACCCGCTACGAGCGCCTGCGCGAGCGCTACATGAACGGCGATCTCGACCGCCGCTCGTTCCTCGGCCTGCTGGGCGCGGCCGGTGCGGCCTACGGGCTCGTCACCCCCTATCGCGCCCTGGCGCAGAGCGTCAGCCAGGTGCGGTTCGACGGCTGGGGCGGCGTGGTCTCGGAGGCGCTGCGCAAGAACGCCTTCGACCCGTTCACCGCCAAGACCGGCATCGAGGTGGTCGATGGCACCTTCGGCGGCGGCGACGAATACATCAGCCGCGTCAAGGCGAGCCAGCCGGGCGAGTACAACATCGCGCACCTGTCGGGGGTCTTCGACTATGCGCGCTACCACGGGCTGGGGCTGACCACCAAGCTCAACGAGGACAACCTACCCAACCTGCAATACGTGATCCCCAAGCTGGTCGACGTGTTCCGCAACATCACCGACGGATCGCTGAGCTGCGTGCCCTACGACTACGGCACCACCGGCCTCGCCTACAACCGCAAGTACATCTCCGATGACGAGATCAAGGAGAAGGGCGCCAAGATCCTCATCGACGAGGCCTACAAGGGCAAGATCGCCGGCTGGTCCGACTGGCGCACCCGCATGTGGTACGCGGCGCTGCAGACCGGGCAGAGCCCGAACGGCATCACCGACGAGGAGGCCGCCTGGGACGCGGTCCGCAAGCATCGCGACCTCGCGCTGAAATACTGGGGGTCGGGCGCCGAGCTGATGAGCCTTCTGGCTGAAGAGGAAATCCACGTCACCGAGGCCTGGTCGGGCCGCATCTACGCGCTGCAGGAACAGGGCCACGACATCGGCTACTTCGATCCGCCCAACGGCTTCGGCTGGCAGGAATGCATGTTCGTCATCAAGGACTCGCCGCTCGAGGCCTGCGAGGAGCTGCTCAACTTCATGCTCGCGCCGGAGACCTCGATCGCCGTCGCCGAGGGCCAGAACTACCCGCCGGCGCTCGACCCGCAGAAGGTCGAGCTGGGCGACAAGATCCCCACCCTGCCGGCCTTCGACCCCAGCGGCACGCTGGAGGGGCTGACCTTTGCCGACCCCGACTACTGGAACGGCCACGAGCAGGCCTGGTCGAAGACCTTCGGGCGCGTCCAAAAGGGCTACTGAGGCAGCCCGCAGGGGCGCGCGTCGCCCCTGCCCTTTCCTCCCATTCCACCCAGGACAGACCGCACATGAGCTCCGTCACCCTCCAAAACGTCGTGAAGCGCTTTCACAGATTCACCGCGGTGCACGAGGTCAACCTCGAGATCCCCGACGGCGCCTTTGTCACCCTGCTCGGCCCCTCGGGCTGCGGCAAGACCACGAACCTGCGGATGATCGCCGGGCTGCTCGACCCGACCGAGGGCGAGATCCTGATCGGCGGCAAACGGGTCAACGACGTGCCGATCCACAAGCGCAACCTCGGCATCGTGTTCCAAAATTACGCGCTCTTCCCGCACAAGACCGTCGCCGAGAACGTCGCCTTCGGGCTGAAGTACCGCGACGTGCCGAAGGCCGAGATCGCCGGCCGCGTGCAGAAGGCGCTCGACCTCGTGCAACTGCCGGACGTCGGCACGCGCTACCCCAAGGCGCTCTCGGGCGGCCAGCAGCAGCGCATCGCGCTGGCCCGCGCCATCGTCATCGAGCCCGACGTGCTGCTGCTCGACGAGCCGCTCTCGGCGCTCGACGCCAACCTGCGCGAGGACATGCGGGTCGAGCTCAAGCGCATCCAGGAACAGATCGGCGTAACCACGGTCTTCGTCACCCATGATCAGTCCGAGGCGCTGGCCATGTCCGACCGGATCGTGGTGATGAGCGCCGGGCGGATCGAGCAGGTCGGCACCCCCGAAGAGGTCTACAACACCCCCGCGAGCGAGTTCGTCGCCAGCTTCCTCGGCGCCTCGAACATTCTGCCCGCGCGGATCACCGGTCAGGACGCCGACACGGTACATCTCGAGGATCCGCTCTTCGGCGCGGTTCCCGTGCCCGCGGCCAAGGCCCCGGCCCTCGCCGGCGCCAGCCGCGCAAAGCTGGTGCTGCGGGCCGAAAAGCTGCAGATCGTGGCGGCGGGCGCCCCCACGCCCGGCATGATCGCCGCGCCCGCTTTCGTCGAGACGGTCGACTACCAGGGGCAGACTGTGCGCTATTTCGTGCGCGTCGGGAACACCCAGATGCAGGCGATCAACATGATTGACGAACGCCCCTACGCCCAGGGAGAGGCGGTGCAAGCCGCCTTCCGCCCCAAGGACTGCGCGGCCCTTCCGGAGAGCTGAAAATGAGCCATCTATTTTACCAGAGCGGGGGTCGCAAGCCGGTCCTCGAACAGGCGCGTGGCGTCTACATGTGGGATACCGAGGGCAAGCGCTATCTCGACGGCTCCTCAGGCGCGATGGTCTGCAACATCGGCCATTCCAACGAGAACGTGCTCGCGGCGATGCGCGAGCAGATGGAGAAATCCACCTTCGGCTACCGGCTGCATTTCGAGACCGAGGCGTCTGAGAAACTCGCCGCCAAGACCGCCGAGAAGATGCCCGAGGGGCTCGACAAGGTGTTCTTCGTCTCCGGCGGGTCGGAGGCGATCGAGAGCGCGATGAAGCTGGCCCGACAATGGGCCGTCGCCACCGACCAGGGCAGCCGCTGGAAGGTGATCTCGCGCAGCCCATCCTACCACGGCTGTACCCTCGGCGCGCTGGCGATCACCGGCTACGCGCCGCTGACCGCGCCCTTCGCGCCGATGATGCGCGAGATGCCCAAGGTGCCCGCCCCGCGCGCCTATCTCGACGGGCTCGACCCCGACGACCCGGCGACCGGGCATCACTACGCCGACCTGCTCGCCGAGACGATCGAGCGCGAAGGGCCCGACAGCGTGCTGGCCTTCGTGCTCGAACCGGTCGGCGGCGCTTCCACCGGCGCTCTGGTCCCGCCCGAGGGCTACATGCACCGGGTGCGCGAGATCTGCGACCGCTACGGCGTTTTGCTGATCATGGACGAGGTGATGACCGGCGCAGGGCGAACCGGGGCCTTCCTCGGCTGCGAGCATTGGGGCACCCGCCCTGACATCGTGGCGCTATCCAAGGGCTTCGCGGCCGGCTACGCGCCGCTGGGCGGGATCGTCGCGCCGGACCGCATCGTCGATCCGGTGCTGGCGCAGGGCGGCTTCGCCCATGGCTTCACCTATGCCGGCAACCCGCTGAGCTGCGCCGCGGGGCTCGCCGTGCTCGAAGAGATCGACGCGCAGGGGCTGGTGGCCAATGCCGCGCAACAGGGCGCCGCCCTGAAGGCCCGACTGGAGCGGCTGATGCAGCGCCACGAGATCATCGGCGACGTGCGCGGCAAGGGGCTGCTGCTGGCCTTCGAGTTCATGGCCGACCGCCGGCGCAAGACCCCGCTCCCCCGAGCGCTCAACGCCTACCTGCGCTTTGTGCAGATCGCCTATGACAATGGGCTGATCGTCTATTCGCGCCGCACGCGCGACGGGCGCGAGGGCGACCACATCCTCGTCTGCCCGCCGCTGATCGCCACCGACACCCACCTCGACGAGATCGAGCAGGTGCTGGATCTCTCGCTGACGCAATTCGCCGCCGAGCTGCCGGCGCTGCAGGGGGTGCACTGAGATGTCGAAGGTCATCATCACCTGCGCCGTCACCGGCTCGATCCACACGCCGTCGATGTCGCCCTACCTGCCGGTCACCGCCGAGCAGATCACCGACCATGCCGTCGGCGCCGCCGAGGCCGGCGCGGCGATCCTGCACCTGCACGCGCGCGACCCGCTGACAGGGCGGCCCTCCGCCGACCCGGCGCATTTCAGCGGCTTCCTGCCGCGGATCAAGCAGGCGACCGATGCCGTTCTGAACCTCTCCACCGGTGGCAGCGCCACGATGAGCCTCGACGAGCGGCTCGCCGCGCCCAGGGCCGCGGAACCCGAGATGTGCTCGCTCAACATGGGCAGCATGAATTTCGCGCTCTACCCGGCCGCCGCCCGCATCACCGACTGGCGGCACGACTGGGAAAAGCCCTTCCTCGAAAATTCCGACGACCTGGTGTTCAAGAACACCCCGCGTGACATCGCGCGCATCCTCACCGAGCTCGGGCAGGAGCGCGGCGCGCGCTTCGAGTTCGAGTGCTACGACCTGAGCCATCTCTACATGCTGCGCCACTTTGCCGACCGCGGGCTGGTGAAGGCGCCGTTCTTCATCCAGTTCGTCTTCGGCGTGCTCGGCGGCATGGGGCCAGACCCGGAAAACCTCAGCCACATGAAGCTGATCGCCGACAAGCTCTTCGGGCAGGACTACATGTTCTCGGTGCTGGCGGCGGGGCGGCACCAGATCCCGCTGACCACCATGGCGGCGACCATGGGCGGGCACGTGCGCGTCGGGCTCGAAGACAGCCTGATGATCGCCCGCGGCCAGCTCGCCCGGACCAATGCCGAGCAGGTGGCCAAGATCCGCCGCATCGTCGAGGAGCTCGGTCGCGAGGTCGCCAGCCCCGTCGAGGCGCGCGCGATGCTGGGCCTCAAGGGCGGCGAGAGGACCACGATATGACCGAGGCGACCCTGCGCCAAGCGACGCGGCACGATGCCGGGCGGCTCAATCACGCGCTGGCGCAACTGTCTGACACGCTGGGCGACACGCATCATGCGAGCGACGCGCAGATCGCCGCGGCGGGCTGGGGCCCCCACCCGGCGTTCCGCGCCATCCTTGCCGAGCAAGGAGACAGAGTGGTCGGCGCGGCGCTCTATTCCCCCAGCTTCTCCACCGCGCGTGGCGGCGCGGTGGTCTACGTCTCGGATCTCTGGGTCGACACGGACACCCGCGGCAGCGGCCTCGGCCCGCGCCTGCTCGCCGCGGTGGTGCGCGATGCGCAGGCCACCTGGGGTGCGCAGAAGATGAAACTCAACGTCTACCACGCCACGCCGCGCGCCCGCAGCTTCTACGAGCGGCTGGGGTTCGCGCCCGCCAACGGACAGACCGAGATGCACCTCGACGCAACGGGCTGCGCCGCCCTGAAGGAGACCCGATGAAAGCCTTTTTCGACGACCGCCAGCGGCTGCACGACCCCAAGCATTTCATGGCCAACGGCCAGGTCCTGCCCAGCCCCGAGCAGCCGCGCCGGATCGAGGTGCTGAAGGCGGCCGCGGAAGAAGCCGGCTGCGTCTTCGAGGCACCGGGCGACGCCGGCCTCGGTCCGATCGCCGCGCTGCATTCGGCCGAGTACCTGACGTTCCTGCGCAATATCTACACGCGCTGGCAACGCATCCCCGACGCCGGCCCCGAGGTGATCCCCAACATCCACCCCGCCAACCGCGGCGATGGCTACCCGAAATCCGCCATCGGCCAGGCCGGCTACCACCAGGCCGACACCGCCTGCCCGATCGCCGAGGGCACCTTCGACGCGGCCTATTGGTCGGCACAGGCGGCCATCTCGGGTGCCGATTTCATCGCCTCCGGCACCGGCCCGGCCTACGCGCTGTCGCGGCCGCCGGGGCACCACGCCTTTGCCGACCTGGCCGGGGGCTTCTGCTTTCTCAACAACTCGGGGATCGCCGCGGAGCGCCTGCGGATGGCGGGCTTCCGCCCCGCGATCCTCGACGTCGACGTGCACCACGGCAACGGCACGCAGGGCATTTTCTACGCCCGCGACGACGTGCTCACCGTGTCGATCCATGCCGACCCGGCGCGCTTCTACCCGTTCTTCTGGGGCCATGCGCAAGAGCGCGGCGAGGGCCGCGGGCTGGGCTGCAACCTGAACCTGCCGCTCCCCCGCGGCACCGATGATGCCGCCTACCTTACCGCCCTCGAGACCGCCCTTGAACGGGTCCGCAACTTCGGCGCCGACGCGCTGGTCGTCGCGCTCGGACTGGATGCGTCGATCGACGATCCGTTCCAAGGCCTCGCGGTCACCCAGGACGGCTTCGCCCGGATCGGCGCCGCGATCGCAAGGGCCGGGGTCCCGACGCTCTTTGTGCAGGAGGGCGGCTACCTGAGCGCTTCTCTGGGCGCCAACCTCGGCCGTGTCCTCGGCGGATTCCTCGAGGGCTGATCCCTGTTGGGGGCCTAGGGGCTGTGGACCATCTCCTGGAAAAGGCATCGCGATGAAGGATGGGCGACGGCACCGCCAGAAAGACCGTCGCCGCTGCGTTGCAGGGCAACTCCAAGTTACGAGGACAGGCTACAGTTCGACCGCCGCGTGGTGGTTGACCGTCGCAAAGGGCTCCGAGCCGCCCCGGCAAAGGAGATCGCCGACCATGGATGCCTCAGATCGCCTTCCGTGTGCAGGCTGACCCAGATGCTCTTGCGCTCTTCCACGCCCTCAAAGCGGCGCGGCACGCGCTTGTGCAGATGGTAAGTGCTGCCCCGCCTCATGATGGTCATGGCCATGTCCCCACTAGCGGCTTGTTTGGCGATGTGTTGCAAAACAAGGCAAAATGACGGATCGCGCGCGTCGCATCGATCTAACATTCTGTTTTTGCTTGGTAACTCGCCAAAACCTCGCAAGGTTTTGTGGCGGAGAGGAAGGGATTCGAACCCTCGAGACGGTTCCCCGCCTACACACTTTCCAGGCGTGCGCCTTCGACCACTCGGCCACCTCTCCGCGGACCGCTTTACCGGAAAGTCGCGACCGGGTGCAAGAGCCGGATTCCTAAAAAATTCGCCCCGGCACTTGGCCGGGGCATTTCGTCGGGTCAACCTGCAGTGCGGCGCCTCACATGTTCGGGTAATTGGGCCCATCGCCGCCCTGCGGCACCGTCCAAGTGATATTCTGGCTGGGGTCCTTGATGTCGCAGGTCTTGCAGTGCACGCAGTTCTGGAAGTTGATCACGAACTCCGTCTTGCCGTCGGTCTCGACGAATTCGTAGACCCCCGCCGGGCAGTAGCGCTGCGCCGGCCCGGCGTATTTCGGCAGGTTGTCGAGCACCGGCACGCGTTTGTCCTTGAGCTTCAGGTGCGCCGGCTGGCTCTCCTCGTGGTTGGTGAACGAAAAGCTGACGTTGGTCAGCCGGTCGAAGCTGAGCTTGCCGTCGGGCTTGGGATAGTCGATCGGCTGGTGCCCCGCCGCCATCTCGGTCGAGGCGGCGTCGCTCTTGCCGTGCTTGACCGTGCCGAAGAGCGAAAAGCCGAAGCTGTTGGTCCACATGTCGAGGCCGCCGAGGGCCAGCGAGCCGAGCAGCCCGGTCTTCGACCACAACGGCTTGACGTTGCGCACCTTCCACAGGTCCTTGCCGATGGCGCCCTCGCGCACCTCCGCCTCATAGGCCGAGAGCTCGTCCGAGGCCCGGCCGGCCTTGATGGCCTCGAAGGCCGCCTCGGCCGCCGCCTTGCCCGAGAGCATGGCGTTGTGGTTGCCCTTGATGCGCGGCACGTTGACCATGCCCACCGAGCAGCCGAGCAGCGCCACGCCGGGCGCGACCATCTTCGGCATCGACTGGAAGCCGCCCTCGGAGATCGCCCGCGCGCCGTAGGCGACGCGCTTGCCGCCTTCGAGCAGCGCCGCCACATGCGGGTGATGCTTGAAGCGCTGGAACTCCATGTAGGGATAGAGGTGCGGGTTGCGGTAGTTCAGGTGCACCACGAAGCCGACATAGACCTGATTGTTGTCGAGGTGGTAGATGAAGGCCCCGCCCCCGGCATTGCCGCCCAGCGGCCAACCCATGGTGTGCTCGACCCGGCCCTCGCTGTGCTTGGCGGGGTCGATCTCCCAGATCTCCTTCATACCGAGGCCGAACTTCTGCGGGCAGTGGCCGTCGGCGAGGTTGTACTTCTCGATCACCTCCTTCGACAGCGAGCCGCGCACGCCCTCCGACAGGAAGACGTATTTGCCCAAAAGCTCCATGCCCGGCTCGTAGCCCGGCCCGGGGGTGCCGTCGGCCTCCTTGCCGAACTCGCCCGCCACGACGCCGCGGATCTCGCCGCTCTCGCCGTAGACCAGTTCCGAGCAGGCCATGCCGGGGAAGATCTCGACGCCGAGCGCCTCGGCCTGTTCGGCCATCCAGCGGCAGACATTGCCCATCGAGACGATGTAGTTGCCCTCGTTCGACATGAACTTCGGCATCGGCCAGTGCGGGATGCTCACCTTGCCGGCCTCGCCGAGCAGGTAGAACTTGTCTTCCTTGACCGGCACGGTGACCGGCGCGCCCTTGTCCTTCCAGTCGGGGATCAGCGCGTCGAGGCCGCAGGGGTCGAGCACCGCGCCCGACAGGATGTGCGCGCCGACCTCGGAGCCCTTCTCCAGCACCACCACGTCCAGGTCAGCGTCGAGCTGCTTCAGCCGGATCGCGGCCGATAGGCCCGCGGGCCCCGCCCCCACGATCACCACGTCATATTCCATCGACTCGCGCTCGACCTCGGCCATCAGGGCCCTCCGCTGGCTGTAAGCTGTAATTATCTTGCGCATTGGCGTAGCGCGGCACCGCGGCACAGGTCAATCGAAACGCGGCATAAAAGGTGCCTGTCGCGACCTTCGGAAAATAATAGTGGACAGCGCATGAATCTTTCCCGGCGAAACCCTGCGCATCGCCGCGCCATGCACCGCCGGCCAAGCCCGCCCTTGCCAAAGCCCGGGACAATCCCCACTCTTGCCAGAACCGACCGCACATGGTTTTAGACGGCAAACACAAAGGGGCCGGGGACAGGCCCCCGGGACAGTTCCGGAAAGACTCTATGGAAAAGATACTGATGACCCGCGCGGGCTTCACCGCGCTCGAGACCGAATTGAAAACGCTCAAGTCCGTGGAGCGTCCGGCCATCATCAAGGCCATCGCCGAGGCGCGCGAGCATGGCGACCTCTCGGAGAACGCCGAGTACCATTCCGCCCGCGAGAAGCAGAGCTTCATCGAGGGCCGGATCAAGGAGATCGAGGGCGTCATGTCGCTGGCCGAGGTGATCGACCCGGCGAAGCTGACCGGCTCGGTGAAGTTCGGCGCCACGGTCACCGTGGTCGACGAGGACACCGACGAGGAAAAGACCTGGCAGATCGTCGGCGAGCACGAGGCCAACATCGAAAAGGGCCTGCTCAACATCAAGTCGCCCATCGCCCGCGCCCTGATCGGCAAGGAAGAGGGCGACAGCGTCGAGGTCCGCACCCCGGGCGGCGAGAAGAGCTACGAGATCCTGACGATCGCCTACAAGTAATCCCCACAGGTAAGGGTCGCGCCGCATCATGGCAGACAGCAATGACAGCCGTTCCGCGCCGCTTGGCATGTATGACCAGGGCGGCAAGCGCCGCATGACCGGGATCGAGATCGCAGCGCTGGCCGCCAGCCTGCTCTGGCTGATCCTCTCGGGCGGCTATGTCTTCGCCCTCGGTCCGGCGATCCCGGGCGGGCTCGGCTTCGTGCTGGCGGTGATGGTGGTGTTCCTGCCGGTGGCGATAATCTGGGTCGCGGCGATGACCGCCCGCGCCTCGCGCGTGATGCGCGAGGAAAGCACCCGGCTGCAGACCGCCATCGAGGCGATCCGCAAGTCCTACCTGACGCAGGCGCAGACCGGGCGCAACGATCCCTCGGCCAGCACCCTCGCCCGCAAGCTCGACGAGATCGCGGCGGCGCAGCGCAAGATCGAGACGACGCTGGCGATGCTCGGCTCGACCCGGGCGGCGCAGGCGGCGCTGGTGCAGGCGCAGGCCCCGGCGGCGGCTGCCGAGCCCGCCCCCGCCGACGACCAGCCCGCGCTCTCGCTCGGCACCCCGGCCGAGGCGCTGGAGCCGCCGCTGGCCCATGCCGACTTCATCCGCGCGCTGAACTTCCCCGACACCGCCGAGGATCTCGAGGGCTTCGCCGCCCTGCGCCGGGCGCTGAAGGACCGGCCCGCGGCGCAGCTGATCCAGGCCTCGCAAGACGTGCTGACGCTTCTCTCGCAGGACGGCATCTACATGGACGACCTGCGCCCCGACCTCGCCCGTCCCGAGGTCTGGCGCGACTTTGCCAAGGGCACCCGCGGCCGCGCCGTGGCGGCGCTCGGCGGCGTGCGCGACCGCGCCTCCCTGGCGCTGAGCTCGGGCCGGATGAAGCAGGACGCGATCTTCCGCGACGCCGCCCACCACTTCCTGCGCCTCTACGACCGCGCCTTCGTGCGCTTCGCCGAGACCGCGACCGACACCGAGATCGCCGAGCTGTCGAACACCCGCACCGCCCGCGCCTTCATGCTGCTCGGCCGCGTCGCCGGCGCCTTCGACTGATCCCGGATCGCGACCGGCAGGCTTGGCGCGACTGTCCGGCTTTCGCCTAGGCTGAAATATCCCGGGGGAGACCGCCGCAGGCGGGCGGGGGCAGCGCCCCCTCTTCCGCGCAGGTCACACGGCCCGCGCCCCCGTCACCGCCGCGATTGCATCTCCCCGCGGGCTTGGCTACGGCTTGCCCGGCAGACCGAGGAGGAGCAGCCCGTGGCAACCGAAAAATCCGACTACTGGCAAGGCTTTCAGGCCGGGCTGCCCTTCCTGCTGGTGATTGCACCCTTCGGCACGCTCTTCGGCGTGCTCGCCACCGAGGCCGGGCTGAACCTCTTCGAGACGCTCACCTTCTCGGTCGTGGTGATCGCCGGGGCGGCGCAGTTCGTCTCGCTGCAGATGCTGCAGGACCACGTGCCGGCGCTGATCGTGCTGGCCTCGGCGCTGGCGGTCAACCTGCGCATGGCGATGTATTCCGCCGCCATCACCCCGCACATGGGCGGGCTGCCCCTGTGGAAACGCGCGCTGAGCGCCTATTTTCTCGTCGACCAGACCTACGCCTCGGCGGCGCTGCACTTCGAGCAGCACCCGGAGAAGACCCTGGGCCAGAAGTTCGCCTTCTTCATGGGGACGATGACGCCGATCTGCCCGCCCTGGTATCTCTTCACCCTGATCGGCGCCTGGCTGGGCGAGGCGGTGCCGGCCGACTTCGGCCTCGACTTCGCCCTGCCCATCGCCTTTCTTGCAATGATCGCCCCGGCGCTGCGCACGGGATCGCATGTGGTGGCGGCCCTGGTCGCCACGCTCGGCACGCTGCTGCTCGCCTGGATGCCCTATAACCTCGGCGTGCTCTGCGCCGCCGCGCTTGGCATGATGGCCGGGGCCGAGACCGAACGGAGGATGGCGCAATGATCGACCGCGGGGATCTCTGGCTGGTGGTGATCGGCCTCGGGCTCGGCAGCTTCTGCCTGCGCTTTCTGTTCCTCGGGCTGGTCGGCGACCGCCCCCTGCCCGCCTGGCTGACCCGCCACCTGCGCTATACCGCCGTGGCGATGATGCCCGCTCTGGTCGCGCCGCTGGTGGTCTGGCCCGCCGCGACCGGTGGCCAGACCGACCCCGTGCGCATGATTGCCGCCGCGGTCACCCTCGGTGTCGGCCTGTTCAGCAAGAACGTGATCCTGGCGATCCTCAGCGGCGCCGCGGCGCTGGTCGCGGGCGGCTACCTGCTGGGCTGAGCCGCTCAGTTCGCCGCGCTCTCCTCGAAGGCGGCGACGGCCAGCCTCTTGTCGTCGGAATCGGCCTCGCGCAGCACCTGCTCGGTGACACCGGGCAGCTGCGCGAACTCATCCGCAAGACTGTTGGGGAACCATGTCCGGCCAATGCGCTCGAAGCCCGGCAGCTCGCCCAGCACCGACGAGGTCGCCCGGGTGCAGCGCGACTGCGACACCGGCCCGTAGGCCTCGACCGCGCGCAGCGCCTGCTCGGCCACCTCCGGCGGCACCTCGACGCTCTGGATGCGCACGCGGAACGACTCCCGCGCGTGGGCGCGGGCGTAGAAATCCGCCACCTCGGGTGTGACCCCGTAAAGCACATCGTCCACCTCGGGCACGTTGCGCGCCCGCACCGAGCCGGCCGGGTCGAAGACCACCCGCTGCGACGGCGCGCTGATCATCAGGCTCGAATGCGCCCCGGCGTTCGAGGTGTTGTTGATCATCGTGTAGAGCGTCAGCTTCGTCGGACCGCCATCGACGTAGCGGGCAGCGGCGACCTCTTCGGGCGTGGCATTGGGGTATTGATTGGACGGCGTCGTGCATCCCGCCAGCGCAAGCGCGGCGAGAGCGGCCAGAACCGTGGCGCGATGAAACATGAAAGCCGACCCTTCACTGGTCAGCGGGCGGCTCCTCCGCCGCCCGGACTTGGCTGGAATTCCCCTCCCGCGATCCCGGGGGATCAGGAGTTGAAGATCGCCAGGAACAGCAGCACCGCGATGATCACGTAGACCGTGCGGATGACCCACTTGATGAAGCCGTGAAAGGTCGCTTCCTGCGCGGTGATATCCATGCTGCCGGGCTTGTAGTCTGCCATGTGTCCGTCCATCCCTCGGGCGTTTCTTCTCCGACCAGAGGCTTAGCGGATTCTCACCCAGCTGTCACCTGTCTTGAGCCAGTCCCGACCCCGTACCGCAGCCGCGTCGGAGATCAGCTTCGTGCCGCCTGCCACAGCCACGCGCCGTCCTCGCCGAGGCTCCGCGTTGCGCGCCCCTCGAGGTAGAGGCGCTGACAATGTGCCATGGCCTCGACCAGCGCGAGCCCGTATTCCGCATCGCCGATCGTGCGCTTGAACAGCGGCGCAAAGCAATCTCCGGCGCTCTTCGGCGTATCGAGGTGCGCCTCGAGCCGCTCCAGCGCGCCGTGGTGGTTGTCGATCAGCTGGCGCATGCGGAACGGCAGACCGGAGAACGGCAGCTTGTGCCCGCCGAGCACGAAGTGGTCGTCGCGCGCCATGGTCCCGAGCCGCTCGCAGGCCTCGAGCCAGTCGCCCACCGGGTCGGCCTCTGGCTCGGTGGCATAGACGCCGAGGTTGGAGCTGATGGTCGAGAGGATCTGGTCCCCCGCCAGCACCAGCGCGTCGTCCTTCGACCAGAAGGTCGCATGCTCGGGCGCATGGCCGTTGCCCATGTGTACCTCCCAGTCGCGCCCGCCCATGCGCAGCACGTCGCCCTGCTGCAGCCGGGTGAAGCCGAGCGGCATCGGCCAGACGCAATCGGCGAAGTTGAAGGGCCGTTCGGTGCGCCGCCGTTCCAGCACGCGCGACGCCATGCCGCAGCGCTGCCAATAGGTCACCTGTTCCGGCGGCGGCGCCTCCTGCGCATCGAGCTGCAGCATGCGCGCAAACAGCCAGGCCGTCCGCGTGGTCAGCAGCTCCGCCCCCTGCTGCTGGAACCAGCCCGCGAGGCCGACGTGATCCGGGTGGTGATGGGTCACCACCACCCGCCGCACCGGCTTGCCCTTGAGCGGCCCTTCCAGCAACTGTTCCCAGACCCGCAGCGCCCGCGGCGTGTGCATGCCCGTGTCGATCAGCGTCCAGCCGTCGCCGTCGTCCAGCGCGTAGACGTTGACGTGATCGAGCTTCATCGGCAGCGGCAGGCGCATCCAGAGCACCCCCTCGGCAACTTCCAGGGCCTCGCCCCAGGCGGGCGGCGTGTCGAACGGGTAGTGCAGGGCAGGCTTCATCAGGCGGCAAGGTCCTCGGCGGTGATGGCCATCAGCTCGGCGTCCCCCCGCGCGACATGGGCCAGCAGGCCGGCGTGTTCGGGCAGGAGCCGCGTGATGTAGAAATGCGCGAGACGCGCATGGGCTCCCGCGGGGTCTGCCACGGCAGCGCGCAGATGGAAATGCCCCCCGAGCACGCGGGCAAAGGCGCGCAGGTAGGGCACCGCCACGCCGAAGCGCTCCGGCATCGGGCGCGCCACCAGCGCCTCGGTCGCCTCGCGCAGGCTCTCGGCGGCCTCCCAGACCGCACCGGCAAGCTCGGGAACGGTCGCCTTGGCGGCCTCGGCCTGCGCCTCGATCTCGTCGAGCAGCCGCGCCGCCGCCTCGCCACCGTCCATCAGCTTGCGCCCGACTAGGTCCATCGCCTGGATGCCGTTGGTGCCTTCGTAGATCGCCGTCACCCGCACGTCGCGGTAGAATTGCGCGGCGCCGCTCTCCTCGATGTAGCCCATGCCGCCGTAGACCTGCACGCCCGCCTCGGCCGCCGCGCAGCCGACATCGGTGCCGAAGGCCTTGGCGATCGGCGTCAGGAAGGCGGCGCGGGCAATCCAGTCGGCCTCGCCGGCGGCGCGGCCCATGTCGATGGCCACGGCGCAGGCCAGCGCGATCGACCGGGCCGCGAGGATGTCCGCCTTCATCCCCGCCAGCATCCGCCGCACGTCGGCATGGCCGACGATGGTGCCATCCGGCGAGCGCCCCTGCTTGCGCTCCATCGCGTATTCAAGCGCGTGCTGGTAGGCGCCCTCGGCCGCGCCGATGCCCTGCCCGCCGACGCCGAGCCGGGCATTGTTCATCATGGTGAACATGGCGCGCATGCCGCCGCCTTCCTCGCCGATCAGCCAGCCCGTGGCCCCTTCGAAGCTCATCACGCAGGTCGGCGAGCCGTGCAGCCCCATCTTGTGCTCGAGGCTGACCACCTTGAGGCCGTTCGCCACCCCCGGCGCGCCCTCGGCGTCGGGAATGTACTTGGGCACGAGGAAGAGGCTGATCCCCTTCGTCCCGGCGGGCGCATCGGGCAGCCGGGCCAGCACGAGGTGGCAGACGTTGCCGACGAAATCGCAATCGCCCCACGAGATGAAGATCTTCTGCCCGGTCACCGCATAGGTGCCGTCGCCGTTCGGCGCCGCCTTGCTGGTCAGCGCCCCTACGTCCGAGCCCGCCTGCGGCTCGGTCAGGTTCATCGTGCCCGACCATTCGCCGGAGATCAGCTTGGGCAGGTAGAGCGCCTTGATCTCCTCGCTGGCATGATGCTCCAGCGCCTCGATCTGGCCCTGCGTCAGCAGCGGGTTCAATTGCAGCGCGAGGCAGGCCCCGGCCATCATCTCGTTGACCGCCGTGCCCACCGCCACCGGCAGGCCCATGCCGCCGAATTCCGGCGGCGCCGAGACCGACACCCAGCCCCCTTCGGCCAGCGCGGCATAACCCTCGGCGAAGCCCGGCGAGCTGCGCAGCACACCGTTCTCCAGCTTCGCCCCCTGCAGGTCACCGGCGCGGTTGAGCGGCGCCATGACCTCGTCGCAGATCCGCCCCGCCTCGCCCAGGACCGCCTGCACCATGTCGGGGCTCGCCTCGGCAAACCGCTCCGTCGCGCTGACCGCATCGAAGCCGACCACCTCCTCGAGCAGGAAGGTCATTTCAGCGACAGGCGCGCGATAGGGCATGGCAGGTCCTCCGATCCCGGTTGGCAAGGCGGGTCCCCTCGGGTAGGGAGGATCCCACGATTTGTGAGCGACCCTAAGACCATGGCTCGCCCCCGACCAAACGGAACGCAGCGTCACGGATAGCCCGATGCCCGACACCTCGACCCAGCGCCTGACCGCCGATGCGGCGGGGATCGCCCGCGCCGCCGAGCTGCTGCGCGACGGCAAGCTCGTCGCCTTCCCGACCGAGACGGTCTACGGCCTCGGCGCGGATGCCCGCGACGATGCGGCGGTGGCCGCGATCTACGAGGCCAAGGGCCGTCCCAGCTTCAACCCGCTGATCGTGCATGTGCCCAGCATCGAGCACGCCAAGGAACTCGTGCAGTGGTCCGGCACCGCCGACAATATCGCGCAGGCCTTCTGGCCCGGCCCGCTGACGCTGGTGCTGCCGCTGCGCGACGATGCCGGCATCTCGGATCGCGTCACCGCCGGGCTCAGCACGCTGGCCGTGCGGCTGCCCGCCGCGCCGCTGGCGCGCGACCTGCTCACCGCGTTCGGCGGCCCGCTCGCCGGCCCCTCGGCCAACCGCTCCGGGCGGATCAGCCCGACCACCGCCGACCACGTGCTCAGCAGCCTCGACGGGCGCATCGCCGCGGTGCTCGACGGCGGCCCCTGCCCGGTCGGCCTCGAAAGCACCATTCTCGGCCTCGCCGGCCGCCCCACCCTGCTGCGCCCCGGCGGGATCAGCGCCGAGCAACTCTCGGACGCGCTCGGCCACCCGGTGATGCGCCGTCAGGAGCGCGAGCAGATCTCCGCCCCCGGCCAGACCGCCTCGCATTACGCGCCGCGGGCGCGGATGCGCCTCAACGCCGCCGAATGGCGCGAGGGCGAGGCCCGGCTCGGCTTCGGGGATATCGAGTGCGACCTGAACCTCTCGACCGAGGGCGATCTCGACGAGGCGGCCTCCAACCTCTTTGCACATCTGCACGCGCTCGATGCGCAGGGCGCCGAGGTGATCGCCGTCGCGCCGATCCCGCATGTCGGCGCGGGCGTGGCCATCAACGACCGGCTCAGCCGCGCCGCCGCCCCGCGCTGAAGCGCGGCATTTTACATTGGAGGTGCGGCATCGACCGCGCCGTTCAGGCGCGTCCGCCCTCGCCCGAGAGCGCCAGCGCCGCGATGCCGAGGCTGTCGAGCGCGGCCCCCCACTTGGAATCGTCCGGCGTGCCGAAAACCAGTTCGCGGCTCGCGGGACAGACGAGCCAGGCGTTCTCGGCCAGCTCGCCCTCGAGCTGCCCCGGCCCCCAGCCGGCATAGCCGAGCATGGCGATCCAGTCGTCCGGCCCGTCGCCGCGCGCGATATGTTCGAGCACGTCGAGCGTGCCGGTCATGGAAAACCCGTCGTCGACCTGCAGCGTGGTCAGCTCCGAGCGGTAATCCGCGCTGTGTAGCACGAATCCCCGGCCCATCTCGACCGGGCCGCCGAAGTGCACCGGCTCGTGCCCCGATCCGGGTTCCGCGTCGATTCCAAGCTGTTCGAACAGCCCTTCCAGCGTCACGTCCGAGGACGGCTTGTTGAGGATCAACCCCATCGCTCCCTCGTCGGAATGGGCGCAGAGGTAGATCACCGCGTGTTCGAAACGTTCGTCGCCCATGCCGGGCATGGCGATCAGCACGGAGCCGGTGAGGTCGGTGGCGCCGGAGGCGATCTGGGCGTGCGTCATGAGGACCTTTCTGCAATCTGCCTCCCGAGTGTGACCTTCCGGAACTGAGGGTGCAAGCACACAAGCGGGTTGAAACACCGCGCTCTCGCTGCAATGTGACTTGGCAGGAGCGTGGGGAGGCGCCATTTGAAAGTCATGATCCGCAAAGCCATCCGTGTCCTGACCTGCCTGTGCGCCCTCGGAGTGCCCGTTCTGACCTCCGGGACGGCCCGTGCCGAAGAGCCTGTCACCGCCGAGCTGCGCCCCGGGTGGCGCCTGCCGGGCGGCGATCACATGGCGGCGCTGCACCTGCGCCTCGCACCGGGATGGAAGACCTACTGGCGCGCGCCCGGCGAGGCCGGCATTCCGCCGGTCTTCGACTGGAGTGGCTCCTCGAACGTGGCGCGGGTCACGGCGCTCTGGCCGACGCCGCATATCTTCCGCCAATCCGGCGCGCGCTCGGTCGGTTACAAGGACGAGCTGGTGCTGCCGCTGCGCATCGCGGGCAGCGGCGGACCGGTGACCCTCAAGGCGAACATGATGATCGGCGTGTGCAGCGACATCTGCGTGCCGCAGACCCTGCATGTGACCGCCGTCCTGCCCGACAGCACCAGCGTCGATCCGATGATCGCCGCGGCGCTGGCCGAGGCGCCCTTCACCGCCAAGGAGGCCCGGGTGAGCGCGGTGCGCTGCTCGGTCAGCCCCACCAAGGGCGGCATCAAGCTGCGCGCCGAGATCGACATGCCGGCGATCACCGGCTCCGAGGAAACCGTGGTCGAGGCCGGCCAGCCCGAGCTCTGGGCCTCCGAACCCAAGACCCGGCGCACCGGCGGCACGCTGGTCAGCGAGACCAAGCTGATGCACATGGAGGGCAAGCCCTTCGCCCTCGACCGCTCGAAGCTGCGCTTCACCGTGCTGGGCGACAGCCAGGCGGTCGACATCCAGGGCTGCGGCTGAAGCCTCCGCCGGAAGTCGGACTCGCGCCTAGCCGCCGGATCGCATTCCGACGATCTTACGATCTTGGCCCGCGAAGTCTTCTCACAGATCGCCATGAGCCTCGGGATATGTCCACCGGACGGCGCCTGACCGCATGACCCTTCGGCGCGATGCTTGTTTGATGCGTTCTTGACGAGGCCCCCGCCAGCACGGGCGACAGCGCCTCCGGCAGAGGGGTTCCGACCCCGATCGGGGCCGCGATCAGGCCCCTGCCCGCCCCCGGCGCAGCGCCAGTCCCAGCACCGCCAACCAGACCAGCCCCAGCAGCAGCGCCACGCCTCCGACGAAGAGCACGAACCCGGCCACCGGCCCCGGCAGTCCCGCCAGCGCGGGCAGTTGCAGCGCCTCGGGCAGCGCGCCGCGGACCAGCAGGCTGCCCATCGTCGCGGCGAGCCAGCCCAGCACCAGCGCCCCGAGCCCCAGCACCAGCGCCCGCACGCCGCCGTGGCGGTGCCGCGCCCCGCGGCGCACCGCCGCGATGCGCCGGGCGATGTCATGCTGCGCCGCCAGCAGCGCCGGCACCACCAGCAGCACCAGCAGCATTCCGAAGCCCAGACCGTAGACCAGGGTGATCACCGTCGGCTTGAGGAACTGCGCGTCCGAGCTGCGCTCGTAGAGCAGCGGCGCGAGACCCAGCACCGTGGTCGCCGTGGTCAGGAACACCGGCCGCAGCCGGTCCGCCGCGCCGTCGATGATCGCCTGGAATATGCCCCGGTCCGGGGCATATTCGTCGATCTGGCTGACCAGCACGATGGAGTCGTTGATGATGATCCCGGTCATGCCCAGCAGTCCCACCACGGTGAACATCGACAGGGGCACGTCCCAGAGCGCATGGCCGTAGATCGCCCCCACGAGGCCGAAGGGGATCACGGCCATGACCACCAGCGGCCGCGTCCAGCTTGCAAAGACCCAGGCCAGCACGAGGTAGATGCCCAGCAGCACCAGCACGAGGCCGGACCCGGCATCCGACAGGAAGTTCCGCTCGTCCTCGGCCATGCCCGAGATTCGGTACTCGATCTGCCGTTCGGCCGCGATGGCCGGCAGAATCTCGTCCTTCAGCGTCTGCACGATCTCGGCGGCCCGCTCGGCGTCATCCTCGGAGATGTCGCCGGTGACCGAGACCGTGTTCAGCCCGTTCTGGCGCCGCACCGAGGAAAAGCCGCTGCTGCGCTCGACCCGCACGATATCGGCAAGCTGCACGTAGGCGCCCTCGGGAGTGCGGATCTGCGTGCGCTCGAGGAAGTCGGCGGTCTGCTCGCGTTCCGGCAATTCCACCCGCACCTCGGCGCTGCGCGGGCCGACCGGGAAGGTCGCCGCCTCGATCCCGCCGATGCGGCCACGCAGGACCCGCCCCAGATCGTCCACGGTCAGCCCCAGCGCCTGTCCCTGCGGCGTCAGCTCGAGCGCCAGCTCATCCTTGTCGTAGGACAGGTTGTCCTCGACCGCCGAGACCTCGGGATAGCGCAGGACCGCGGTCTTCAGATCCTCAGCGGCGCGCTTCAGCGTCGCGGCATCGGCACCGTAGAACTGCACGTCGAGCGCATCGCCCCCGGGCCCCGAACGCCAGCCGCGGAAGCTGATCACCTCGACCATCGGCATCTGCTCGACCCGCTCCTGCAGGTCGGCGACGAACTGGAAGCTGGAATAGGGCCGGAAGTCGGGCTCGATCAGCTCGATGGAGATGGCGCCGAGCTGGTCGGGCTCCTTATTCTCGGCCTCGGCCAGCGGACGGCCCGAGTTGCCGCCGATCTCGGCGATCACATATTCGAGCGGGTTGCGGCCGTAGCGCGCCTCGTACTCGGCGCCCAGCTCCTCGGTCGCGCGCTGCATCTCGCGCAGCTGCGCCAGCGTGTCGGCGCGCGAGGCACCCGGCGCCATGGCGAAATTGCCGCTGACCGAGGGCTGCTCGGGCGAATTGAAGAAGCGCCAGACCACGTCGCCGCGGATGAAGCTCGCCGCCTGCGAGGCGAGCAGCAGCACCGCCGCCGCCAGCACCACGTAACGGGCCGCGATCACCCCGGCCATGAACGGGCGGAACAGCGTCTCGCGGACCCAGCGGAAGCCGCGGTTCACCATGCGCGAGGGCCAGTCGTACCAGTGATGCTCGGTCGACTTGGCAATGGCATGGGCCATGTGGTTGGGCAGGATCAGGAAGCACTCGACGAGGCTGGCGATCAGCACGACAATCACCGTGAAGGGAATGTCGGCGATCATCTGCCCGAAGCGCCCGCTGATCGCCGTCAGGCCGAAGAAGGCGATGATCGTGGTCAGGGTCGAGCTGAACACCGGCAGCGCCATGCGCCGCGCGGCGGTCTCGGCGGCCTCGACCGGAGACAGGCCGCGCCGCCGGTGCAGGTGATCGGCATGCTCGCCCACCACGATGGCGTCGTCGACCACGATGCCCAGCGTGATGATCAGCGCGAACAGCGAGATCATGTTCAGCGTCAGCCCCGAGACGAACATCAGCGCCAGCGCCGCCAGCATCGCCGTCGGGATGCCCGCCGCGACCCAGAGCGCGGTGCGGGCGTTGAGGAAGAGGAACAGCAGGCAGAGCACCAGACCCAGCCCCGACAGCCCGTTACGCAACAGCAGGTCGAGCCGGTTGGTGATCGCCTCCGCGCGGGTGCGGATCAGGTCGACCGTCGTGCCCTCCGGCAGCACCGACTGGAACTCCCGCGCCACCTCGGCAACGGCGGACTGGATCTTGATCGCGTCGCCATCGGCCGAACGGTCGACCCGCACCGAGATCGCCGGGTGCTCGCCCACGTAATAGGCGCGCTCGCGGTCGATGCCCGCCTCGCGCAGCAGCGCCACGTCGCCCACCGTCAACTTCGTGCCGTCGGGCTCGGAGCGCAGCACGATCGAGGCGATGTCGCGCACGGCGCGTTTCTCGACGCCGGCCCGGACACGGGCATTGGCACCGCTGACGTCCCCCGCCGGGGCGGCATCCACCTCGGCCGAGATCGCCTCGGCGATCTGCTGCATGGTGACGTCGTAGCCGAGCAGGTTGGCGGTCGGCACCTCGACGATGATCTGCGGCGCGGCGACGCCGCGGACGGTGGTGCGGGTCACCCCTTCGGCAAAGAGCCGCATGACGAACTCGTCGGCGAAACGCCCGAGCTGGTCGACGCCGACCGGCCCGGTGATCACCACGTCGGTCACCCGGTCACGCCAGCCGCCCGAGGTCACCCGCGGATCGTCGGCCTCCTCGGGCAGGTTGTCGATCGAATCCACCGCGGTCTGCACATCGTCCAGCGCCTTGGCCATATTGTAGTTGGGTTCGAACTCCAGCTCGATCCGGGCCCAAGCCTCGCGCGAGATGCTTTCGGTTGCCACCACGCCCTCGACGGCCAGGAGGGTCGGCTCGAGCAGCTGGACCATGGCATTGTCCATGTCATATGCCCCGGCGCCCTCCCAGCGCAGGGTCACGTCGATCTCGTCCTCGATCACATCAGGAAAATACTGCGCACGCATGTTGGGCACGGCCAGCAGCCCGGCGCCGAGAAGCAGCACCAGCAGCAGGTTGGCCACCGTGCGGTGGCGGGTGAAATAGCTCAGGATGCCGCTCGCGGAGCCGGGGATGTGCCGCATCGGCTCAGCCCCCCATCCGCGCTTCGAGCCGCTCGATCACCTGCGCGGGCACCATCGGCTCCGAGAGCTGCGCCAGCAGGCGCTGCTTGGCCTCGTCGGGCATTCCGGCGCTGCCCTCGATGAAGGCGACAAGCCGCGCGCGGCGCGCCTCGGTCAGCTCGAGCATGGCGGCCTCGGCCTGCACATCGGGGCCGCTCGGGCCGCTGGCGGCCTCGGTGTTCAGAGGCCGCACCTTGATCCCCGCACCGAGCAAGGGCGTGCGTTCGGACACGACTTGCCGCCCGTCGAGCCCGGCGGCACGGATGATCACCGCGTCGCCCTGGCGGCGCAGCAGCTCCACCGGCACCGCCTCGAGCCGCGCGTCGGCGCCAAGCACCAAGACGTCGCCCGCCGGACCGAGCGCCGTGGCGGGCAGCAGCGCCACCTGCTCCAGCGGCGGCTCGGCGACTGTCACGGTGACGAAATCGCCGGGCTTGAAGCCGCGCGGCGTCTCGAGTGCAGCAAAGAGCAGACGGCCGGTCTGCCCCTCGCCCACTGCCGCGCCCTCGCGGGTCAGCGTGCCCTTGCTGCTCACCGAGGCACCGTAGAAATCCAGCGTCACCGTCACCGGCAGCTCGCGCGGCCGGTCCGAGGCATTGAGCAGTTGCAGGTACTGCTGGGTAGACACGCGAAATGCCACTTCCAGCGCCTGCGGGTCCACCAGCGTCGCCAGCATCTCGTTCGCCGAGACCCGCCGGCCGGCGACCACCGAGACGTCCTCGAGCTGGGCATCGAACCCGGCGCGGATCTCCGTCTCGTCGAGCCGCCGCTGCGCCTCGTCCAGCGCGATATGCGCGCGGGTGAGCGCCGTGGTGCTCTGGTCGACCCGCGCCTCGGCCTGCGCCAGCGCCTGCCGCCGGGTGACCACCGCCTGCCGCGCCGAGGAGGCCGAGAGCTCGGCCTCTTCCACCAGCGCCGACGTGCCGACGCCGCGGGTCTGCAGGTCGGCCTGCCGCTGGTAGGCGCGCTGGCGCAGTGCCGCCTGTTCCTCTGCGGCGGCGAGCGCGTCCTTTTCCAGCTCGACCGCGCGGATCGCCTCGCGGCGCTCGGCCTCGGCATCCAGCAGGGCGCTTTGCATCCGCTCCAGCTCGGCCTGCATGTCCGCCGGATCGATGCGCGCCAGCAGCGTGCCCGCCGCGACCCGCCCGCCCTCGACGAATTCGGGCGCGAGGTCGATCAGCGTGCCGCCCACGGCGCTGCGCAGCTCGAGGCTGCGGCGGCTCTGGATCTCGCCGAAGGCGGTCATCTCCGGCGACACTGTCTCCAGCCGCACCGGCACCACGTTGACGGCGAACACCCGCTCGCGCGCCTGCGGCACCCGCGGCGCGTCGGTGATGTAGGTCTGCACCGCGTCCCGCACGAGGATACCGGCCCAGGCCAGCAGGCCGAGCGTCAGCGAAAGGAGAAAGAGCCCAACGAGGCCCCGCCGAAGAAACCGCATGTGATCGTCCCGCGAAATGGAGAGGCCGCGCCCCCCTGTCTGGCTGCACCGTCTGGCTGCACTAACTGGCCGCATTCAGCTTACGCCCGTCGCCCGGCGCAATCCAAGCCGTGACGGTTATACGCGGGATCGTATCATTTCCGCCGCTTGTGTTCCTCAAGACGCGGAAAAATCTCGACGAAGTTGCAGGGCATGTGCCGGTAGTCGAGCTGCCAGCGCAGGATCTCGTCCCATGCGTCCTTGCAGGCGCCGGTGCTGCCGGGCAGCGCAAAGAGGTAGGTGCCCCCCGCAACGCCACCCGTGGCCCGTGACTGCACCGCCGAAGTGCCGATTTTCTGCATGGAAATCATGGTGAAGACCGTGCCGAAGGCGTCGATCTCCTTCTCGTAGACATCGCGGTGCGCCTCGACGGTCACGTCGCGCCCGGTGAGACCGGTGCCGCCGGTGGAGATGATCACATCCACCTCCGGGTCGGCGATCCACCTCCGCAGCTGCTCCGAAATGGCGGCGCGGTCATCCTTCACGATTGCGCGATCCGCGAGCAGATGCCCTGCATCGGTCAATCTCTGCACCAGCGTGGCGCCCGATCGGTCCTCGTCGAGGCCGCGGGTGTCGCTCACGGTCAGCACCGCGATGCGGACGGGAATGAACTCTCGGGTTTCGTCGATGCGGCTCATGCGGACTCCATCAGCACTCGGATCACAGGGGTGTCGCAGACAGCCATAGCGTCACGGGCAGGGCTCCGCCACCGGCAGTCGCGGCACGGCGAAGATATGGGCAAAGCGCCGGGCGGCGGCATCGGTGGCGAGGCTGCGGGCGAAGCGCACCCAGTCGGCCTCGGTCTCGGGCTGCGGGCAGGTGCCGCCCTGCGCCAGCCGCGCCTTGGCCAGCGCTGCCGCCAGCGCGTCCTCGCGCTCTTCATCGGACAGCGGCGGATAGGTGTTCTCGGCGGCGAAGCGGGCGGCGCGCAGCAGCAGGCTCGCCAGCCGGTCGCGCTCGGCAATGTTCAGCAGGTCCGGGCAGAGCTGCACGGCGGCAGTGATCTCGACCAACCGCGCCAGCGCGCAGCCAGCGGGCCCATGGCCGCTCTGATCTTCTGCCTGCACCCCTGCCCCGTCGCGCCGGGTGACGATCACCGGCCCCGGCAATTCCAGGATTTCGAGTCCCGGCGCGGGGTCCTCGACCTCTGCCGCATGGTCGCGGAACAGCGCGATGAAATCCGGGCTGAAGCCATCGGCGCGGGCCATTGGGACAGGCGCGAGCAACAACACCCAAGCGGCGACCCCGGCACAGATGCGCCCGGCCCGCCCCGGCCTCACCCCAGCGCCTTCAGCTTGGCCTGCAGCTCCAGCAGGTCGGCCCAGGCCTGCCGCTTCATGGCGGGTTGGCGCAGCAGGTAGGCGGGGTGGAACATCGGCATTGCGGGACGGCCCTCGGCCTCGGCCCAGGTGCCGCGCAGACGGGTGATGCCGCGTTTGCCCAAAAGGGCATCGCAGGAGATATTGCCCATGATCACCAGCAGATCCGGGTCGGCCAGCGCGATGTGCCGGGCAAGGAAGGGCTTCATCATCGCGATCTCGTCCGGGCGAGGATCGCGGTTCTGCGGCGGCCGCCAGGGCAGCACGTTGGTGATGTAGACCGAGGAGGCGCGATCGAGGCCGATCGCCGCCAGCATCCGGTCGAGCAACTGCCCGGCGCGTCCGACGAAGGGCTTGCCCTGCAGGTCTTCCTCGCGGCCCGGCGCCTCGCCGACGATCATCACCCGCGCGCCCTCGACCCCGTCGCAGAAGACGAGGTTGCGTGCGCCGCGCTTCAGCTCGCAATGCTCGAACCCCTCCATCGCCGCACGCAGCGCCTCGAGGCTGCCAGCGCCCCGCGCGGCCTCCTGCGCAAGCTGCACCGGGTCCGGCCCGGCCGGCTCGGCCATGGGCACGGGCGCCGCGCCGCGCTCGACCTGCGGCGCGGCGGCAGGCTGCGCCCGCGCCGCCTGCTCCGCTGCTTCCAGCGCAAAACGGTCCACAGGCGCTTCGCCGATCGCCTCGTCGGCGCCCAGCTCAAGCTGCCAGTCCAGCGCCGCGCGCGCCCAATGCCAGTCGATCCCCGAATCCATATCGAGACACTACCCGAGCGCGGCGGCGGAGCAAATCTCCCCCGGAGGCATCTTTCCGAAAATGCGCGCGAAAGGCACGCCGGGCAAAAGCCCGCGCTCAGGAGCGCGGCTTCTTGCGCGCGCGGATCAACGTGTTGTGGCTGATGATCTCGTAGCCGAGCCGCTCGACCAGCTCGCGCCGGAGCCGTTCGATCTCCTCGCTCTCGATCTCGATCACCTCGCCGGTGTCCACATCGACAAGGTGGTCGTGCTCCGCCGCCGGAGTCACCTCGAAGCGCGCCGGCTCGTGCTCGAAGCTGAGCTTGCGGATCAGCCCCGCCTCCTCCAGCGCCGCCAGCGTGCGGTAGACCGTGGCAAAGGAGACCGACCCGTCGATCGCCTTGGTGCGCGCGAAGAGTTCGTCGGCATTGGGGTGGTCCTCGGACTCCATGAGCACGGACATCACGATCATGCGCTGCTGCGTCACGCGCAGCCCCGCATCGCGCAAGGCCTGGGCAAAATCGGTCGAGACCGCGGTCATGGGCAACTCCTGTTCAGGCCAGTTTGATAGCCCCGGTCCGGCAACGTGGCAACCACGCCGCGGCGGGAAGACCGGGTCCGGCAGTGCCCCGCCGACAAATGAGAACGACTCGCATCTAGCTTGACTTCTGCGAATGCCTCGCATTTACATTTATCGGAACACCCCAAGGAGGACTCCCCATGCCCGCCAGCCCCCGGCTCGTCACCGCCCTCGCCAGCCTTGGCCTGCTGATCGCCCAGCCCGCCGGTGCGGCCGACAAGATGAAGGTGGTGACCACCTTCACCGTGCTTGCGGACATGGCAGCGCAGGTGGCCGGGGAGGCTGCCGAGGTGGTCTCGGTCACCAAGCCCGGCGCGGAGATCCACGGCTACCAGCCGACCCCGCGCGACATCGTGCGGGCGCGGGGGGCGGACCTGATCCTGTGGAACGGGCTGAACCTGGAGCTCTGGTTCGAGCAGTTCCTGTCGAACCTGCGGGACGTGCCCTCGGTGACGCTGTCCGAGGGCATCGACCAGATCCCGATCGCCGCCGGCGCCTATCAGGGCAAGCCCAACCCGCACGCCTGGATGGGGCTGGAGAACGCGCTGATCTACATTGACAATATCGCCAGCGCCTTCGCCGAGCACGACCCCGGGAACGCCGCCACTTACGAAGCCAACGCCGCTGCCTACAAGGACGAGCTGCGCGCCACGCTCGAGCCGCTGCGCGCCCGCATCGCCGCCATCCCCGAGGCGCAGCGCTGGCTGGTCACCTGCGAGGGCGCCTTCAGCTATCTCGCCCGCGATTTCGGCATGAAGGAGCTCTACCTCTGGCCGATGAACGCCGACCAGATGGGCACGCCGCAGCAGGTGCGCGCGGTGATCGACGGGGTCACCGGCAACGACATCCCCGTGGTGTTCTGCGAAAGCACCGTCAGCACCCGCCCCGCCGAGCAGGTGGCGCGCGAGACCGGCGCCGCCTACGGCGGCGTGCTCTATGTCGACAGCCTGTCGGAGCCGGGCGGGCCGGTGCCGAGCTACCTCGACCTGCTAGGCGTCACCGCGCGCACCATCGCCGAGGGGCTCGAGGCGGGCTTCGCCGCGCAATGACCGGGACGGAGGCCACCATGAAAGACACCGGCACCATGGACGGCATCCGCGTAGAGGACGTCACCGTCACCTACCGCAACGGCCACACCGCCCTGCGCCGCGCCAGCTTCGAGATCCCGCGCGGCACGATCACCGCGCTCGTGGGGGTCAACGGCGCGGGCAAGTCGACGCTGTTCAAGGCGATCATGGGCTTCGTGCCCGTGGCGCAGGGCAATATCACCCTGCTCGGCCAATCGGTGAAGGCGGCGCTGAAGCGCAACCTCGCGGCCTACGTGCCGCAGTCGGAAGAGGTCGACTGGTCCTTCCCGGTGCTGGTCGAGGACGTGGTGATGATGGGCCGCTACGGACACATGGGCTTCCTGCGGCGCCCCGGCAAGGCCGACCATGTGGCGGTCGAGGCGGCGTTGGCACGAGTCAACATGAGCGAATTCCGCCACCGCCAGATCGGCGAGCTGTCCGGCGGGCAGAAGAAGCGCGTCTTCCTCGCCCGCGCGCTGGCGCAGGAGGGCCAGGTGATCCTGCTCGACGAGCCCTTCACCGGTGTCGACGTAAAGACCGAGGAGCAGATCATCGCGCTGTTGCGCGAGTTGAAGGCCGAGGGCCGGGTCATGCTGGTCTCGACCCACAACCTCGGCACGGTGCCGGAGTTCTGCGACCGCACGGTGCTGGTCAAGGGCACGGTGCTCGCCTACGGCCCGACCGAAACCACCTTCACCCGCGCCGCGCTGGAGGAGGCCTTCGGCGGGGTGCTGCGTCATTTCACCATCGAGGGCGCCGACCTGCACGACGATGCAGACCCCCGCCGCGTCTCGATCCTCACCGACGACGAGCGCCCGCTGGTGCGCTACGGCGGCGAAATGCGCCGCGCGGCGAAGGAGCGCGAGGAATGAGCCTGCTCGAGCCTTTCACCTACGGCTACATGACCAACGCCATGTGGGTCTCGGCGCTGGTGGGCGCGGTCTGCGCCTTCCTGTCGAGCTACCTGATGCTCAAGGGCTGGTCGCTGATCGGCGACGCGCTCTCGCATTCGGTGGTACCGGGCGTCGCCGGGGCCTACATGCTCGGCCTGCCCTTCGCGCTCGGCGCCTTCCTGTCGGGCGGGCTGGCGGCAGCGGCGATGCTGCTGCTCTCGGACCGATCGGGGCTGAAGAGCGACGTGATCATCGGCCTCATCTTCACCTCCTTCTTCGGGCTCGGGCTGTTCATGGCCTCGGTGAACCCGATGGCGGTGTCGATCCAGACCATCACCATGGGCAATATCCTCGCCATCACCCCCGCCGATACGCTGCAGTTGGCGATCATCGGGCTGGTCTCGCTGGCGGTGCTTCTGGCGAAGTGGAAGGACCTCATGGTCGTCTTCTTCGACGAGGGCCACGCCCGCTCCATCGGGCTGCGGCCGGGGTTGCTGAAGGCGCTCTTCTTCACGCTGCTCTCGGCCTGCGTGGTGGCGGCGATGCAGACCGTGGGGGCCTTCTTGGTGATCGCCATGGTCGTCACCCCCGGCGCCACCGCCTACCTGCTCTGCGACCGCTTCCCGCGGCTCATCGCGACCTCGGTGGCGATCGGCACGGTGACCAGTTTCGCCGGCGCCTACCTGAGCTACTTCCTCGACGGCGCCACCGGCGGGATCATCGTGCTGCTGCAGACGGCGATCTTCCTGCTGGCCTTCACCTTCGCGCCGAAACACGGCCGTCTCGCCGCCCGCCGCAAGGCGAAGGCCGCACTGGAGGAGGCAGCATGATCGAGACCCTCACCCTGCCCTTCCAGTTCCCCTTCATGCAGAACGCCTTTCTGATCTGCGCCATCGTCGCCATCCCCACCGCGCTCCTGTCGTGTTTCCTGGTGCTGAAGGGCTGGGCGCTGATGGGTGACGCGATCAGCCACGCGATCCTGCCGGGGGTCGTGCTGGCCTACATCCTGAACCTGCCGCTGATCCTCGGCGCCTTTGGCGCCGGCATGGTCACCGCGCTCGCCACCGGCTTTCTTGCGGGCAACAGCCGGGTGAAGCAGGACACGGTGATGGGCGTGGTCTTCTCGGGCATGTTCGCGCTCGGCATCGTGCTCTACACGCAGATCCACACCAACGTGCACCTCGATCACATCCTCTTCGGCAACATGCTCGGCGTCGGCGCGGACGACCTCTGGACCGCCGGGCTGATCTCGCTGGCGGTGGCCGGGGCGCTGCTGCTCAAATGGAAGGACCTGCTCCTGCACGCCTTCGATCCGGCGCAGGCAAGGGCCAGCGGGCTGCCAGTGGGGCTGCTGCACTACGGGCTGCTGACGCTGATCTCGCTGACCATCGTGGCAACGCTGAGCGCCACCGGGCTGATCCTCGCCGTCGGCCTGCTGATCGCGCCGGGCGCCATCGGCTTCCTGATCGCGCGCAGCTTCGGGAAGATGATGGTCGCGGCCTGCGCCGCCTGCCTCTTCGCCATGCTGGCGGGCACCTACCTGAGCTTCTTCCTCGACAGCGCGCCCGCGCCGACGATCATCCTGATCCTGACCGCGATCTTCCTCGCGGCGCTGGTCCGGCGCGGAATCCTCACCCGCCGGGCCTCTGCACAGGTCTGATCAGGGCTCGTCTGTTCAGGGTTCGGGAAAGGCGATCTGCACCTTCATGGCGCGGGTCTTGTCGGCGGCCAACTCGAAAGCGTCCTGCGCCTGGGCCACCGGCAGCACGCCGGTGAGCAAGGGCTTCACGTCGAGCCGCCCGCTGTCGATCAGCCGCGCCGCCGTGGCGAACTCGGGATCGAAGCGGAAGCTGCCCATGAGCCGCAACTCCTTGGCGACGATGACGGTCATCGGCAGCGGCGTTTCCGGGCCGAGGCCGACGGTCACCATCTTGCCGCGCGGCCGCAGGATCGCGCATCCCGCGGCGACCGCCGCCGGGGCGCCCGAGCATTCGAAGAGCACATCGACCTGCCCCTTGCCCGCCTGCAGCGGCTCGAGCGCGGCCTCCTGTTCGGCGAGGTTGAGGGTCCGGTCCGCGCCCATGGTCTTCGCCACCTCCAGCGCCGAGGCGGAGATATCTGTCGCCACGATCTCCTCTGCCCCGGCGAGCTTCGCCGCCGCGATGGTCAGGCAGCCGATCGGGCCGCAGCCCGAGACCGCCACGCGCTTGCCGATCAAGCTGCCCGCCTGGCTCACCGCGTGCAGGCAGACCGCCAGCGGCTCGGACATGGCGGTGAGCGCGAGATCGGCCTTGTGCGACAGCCGCACCGCCTGCCGGGCGGGCAGCGTCAGTTGCGCCCGGAAGAAGCCCTGCTCGTGCGGGAAACGCATGGCGGACCCGGCAAACCGCATGTCGAGGCAATGGTTGGCCATGCCGCGCAGGCAGTATTCGCATTCATTGCAGGGGCGCGAGGGGTTGATCGCCACCCGGTCGCCCTCCGAAAGCCCGCTGACCCCGGCGCCGACGTCGGTGACGATGCCCGAGACCTCGTGCCCCAGCGCCATCGGCTCGCGGATGCGGATCGCCCCGAAGCCGCCGTGCAGGTAGTAATGCAGGTCCGAGCCGCAGATGCCACCGTGGCTGACGGCGATGCGCAGCTCACCCGGACCGGGCGCCGGGGCGCCCTGCATGGTGTCCAGACGCAGATCCTTCGGGGCGTGGATGACGACGGCTTCCATCAGCGGCGGCCCGTGCGGGTCATAACGGGTCGGGTCATGAGTGATATCTCCTCAATGGCGCGGCGGGCGCCTCTCCTAGAGGACAGCTAGACAGGCGCCAGGAGGGGTTTCAAGGCGAAAGGCGATACGCGCCCCGGCCGTCCGGGCGGGCTGAGGCACGCCCGGCTCCCGTCGCATCCAACTACCCCAGCGGCGTGACCACCGCCTTGATCAGCGCGTCGCGATCCTTGGCCAGCAGCGGGAAGCGCTCGGGCAGATCGGCCAGCGCGATGCGCTCCGACAGCAGAGCAGCCGTGTCGATGTCCCCCGACGCGATGGCTGCCATCACCCGCTCGAAATCCGCCTTCAGCGCGTTGCGCGAGCCGATGATCCGGGTCTCGCGCTTGTGGAACTCGGCGTCCTCGAAGGTGATCTGATCCTTCACCACGCTGACCAGCACGTAGGTCGAGCCATGCGCCAGCAGCGGGAAGCCCGCCTCGATGGCCTTCGCGTTGCCGGTGGCGTCGAAGATCAGGTCGAAACCGTCCGACAGGTCGCCCTCGAGGATCGGCTCTCCCGCCACGTGCAGGTGCTCGAACCCGAAAAGCCGCTGCGCCTGCTCGAGCCGCGCGGGGCTGAGATCCATCAGGTGCACCTCGGCCCCTTCGAGCCGGGCAAAGAGCGCCGTGCCGAGCCCGATCGGCCCCGCCCCGGTCACGAGCACCCGATCGCCGGCCATGATGTCCGAGCGGCGCACCGCATGCGCACCGATGGCGAGGAACTCGACCATCGCCGCCTGCTCGGGGCGCAGCCCCTCGGCGGCGTAGAGATTGCCCGCAGGCACCGCGATGCGCGCGCAGAGCCCGCCGTCGCGGTGCACGCCCAGAACCTCGATGGAGATGCAGCAATTGGGCTTGCCACGCTTGCAGGCCCGGCACTCGCCGCAGGAAAGATAGGGGTTGATCACGACGAGCTCGCCCTTGTTCCAGCCCGCCGCATCCTCGGCGACATGGCCGGAGAGCTCGTGGCCGATCACCCGCGGGTACTGCAAGAATGGGTGCTTGCCCTCGAGAATGTGGTAATCGGTGCCGCAGATGCCGACGGCGGCAATATCCACCAGCACCCAGCCGTCGGGCGCGCTGGCGGGCTTCGGCCGCGCCTCGAGCGCGAATTTGCCGGGCTCGAGGCAGGTGCCGCAGAGCATGGTCTCGGTGTGGCTGTTCATCGCGCCGCCTCCAGCTCGCCGAGGTTGCGCGGCCGCCAGTCCGTGGGCAGCTCGCCCTTGATGATCAGCGACAGGATGTCGTCCTTGTGCACTTCGTCGATGTCATGGGCGCCGACAAGCTTGCCCTTGTTCATCACCACCACCCGGTCGCAGAGGTCGAAGACATCGTGCATGTCGTGGCTGACAAGGAAGATGCCGATGCCCTGCGCCCGCAGCTTGCGGATGAGGTCGGCGACCATCGCCGTCTCCGAGGGGCCGAGCGCCGCCGTCGGCTCGTCCATGATCAGGATCTTCACGTCGAAGTAGATGGCGCGGGCAATCGCGATGACCTGCCGCTGGCCGCCCGAGAGGCTGGAAACCGGGTCCTTGAGGTTGGTGAAATTCGGGTTCAGCGTCGCCAGCACCTTGCGCGCCTCGGCCAGCATGCGCTTGTCGTCGAGATTGCCGAAGCGGGTCTTCAGCTCGCGCCCCAGAAACAGGTTGGACGGCGCGTCGAGGTGATCGGCCAGCGCCAGCGTCTGGTAGATGGTCTCGACACCATGCGCCCGCGCGTCCTGCGGCGAGCCCATCTCGACCACGTCGCCGGCGATGCGGATCTCGCCGCGGCTCGGCGCCATGGCGCCCGAAAGGATGCGCATCAGGCAGGACTTGCCCGCACCGTTGTGGCCGAGCACGCCGACCACCTCGCCGGGGCGCAGGTCGAGCGAGACCCCGTCCACGGCCACCACGCCGCCGAAGTGCTTCTCGATGCCGCGCATCTCGACGAGGGGGGTGGTCTCGGCGTCAAACCGGGCGGCGGCTTGCAGGGTCTGGCTCATGCTGCGCTTCCTTCCATGGGTCTGGCCGGGACCGCGAGGGCCCCGGCCGCATCGCTCAGTAGAGGACGTTCTGCGCCTCGGGGGCGTCGATATTGTCCTTGGTCACCAGCACCACGCCGGTGTCGATGAAGGGCTCGATCTTGTTGCCCGCCAGCACGTCCATCACCGCGTTGACGCCCAGCTCGCCCATCTGGAACGAGCCCTGCACGGCGATCGCCTCGAGCGTGCCCGAGCGCACGAATTCCTGCAGGTCGGCATTGCCGTCGAAGCCGAAGGCGGCGATCTGCCCCGCCTTGCCGGCCTGCTCGATGGCGCGGCCCATGCCCACGGCGGTGGGCTCGTTGGCGCCGAAGATGCCCACGAGGTCCGGGTTCGCCGCCAGCACGTCGGTGGTCTGGTTCAGCGCGTTGGCCATCTGCGACTGCGAGTAATAGGGCCCGACGATCTCCAGCGAGGAGTTGGCCGCAAGGTAGTCGCTGAAGCAGCCGACGCGGCCGATTTCCGACCCGACGCCCGCGACGTAGGACATCACCGCGACCTTGCCCTCGGTGCCGACCTTGTCGATCATCGCGCTGGCGACCAGCTCGCCCGCGGCGCAGTTGTCGGTCGACAGGAACGCCTGGTAGGTGCCCTCGGCGCTGTCGGTCAGGGCAGAGTCGATGATCACCACGGGGATCGCCGACTCGTAGGCGCGCTTGACCGCCGGGGCCAGCGCCTCGGGGTCCGAGGGTGCCAGCACGATGCCCGCAACGCCGCGGTTGATGGCATTCTCGACAAGGTTCACCTGGTCGGCGATGGCGCTCTCGGTGGCCGGACCGTCGAAGCTCATGCTGTGCTCGGACTGGCCCTCGATCGCCGCCGTGGCGCCGAGGTTCACGTTCTGCCAGAAGTTCGAGCTGGTGGTCTTCACGATCACCGCGATCTCGCCCGCCTGGGCGGCGCCCGCCGCGGTCAGCGCCAGCGCGCTCGCGGCCATGAGGCTGGTCAGTCTTCCGTTCATCCTGTCTTTCCTCCCTAGATGACAGTCTTCGTTGGAAATTTCCCGGGGTCGTTCGGGGCCGCGCCCGCCTCAGCGGCGGTTGCGCAGCTGGTCGATGTAGACGGCGCCGATGACGACGAAGCCGATGACGATCTGCTGGATGAAGGACGACACGCCGCCCATGTTCAGCCCGTTGCGCAGCACGCCGATGATGAAGGCACCGATCATCGTGCCCGAGATGCCGCCGACGCCGCCCATCAGCGAGGCGCCCCCGATCACTGCCGCAGCGATGGCGTCGAGCTCGTACATCACGCCCTCGCTCGGCTGCGCGGTGATCAGCCGCGACATCAGCACGTTGCCCGCCACGCCCGCCAGAGCGCCCGACAGCGTGTAGGCGATGAGCTTGGTGCGATCCACGAGCACGCCCGAGAGCCGCGCCGCTTCCTCGTTGGAGCCGGTGGCGTAGATGTGCCGCCCGATGGCACGGCGACGCAGCATGTAGGAGGCGACGATCGCCACCACCACCAGCAGGATCGCCGGATAGGGAATGCCGGGGAAGATCACCCGCGGAAAGCCGTTGTCGCCCATCTCGACGACCCGGAACAGCGCGCCATTGCCGAGCACCCCGAAGGCCTCGCCGAGCTGCGAGATCGGCGCCGCGCCGGTCAGCTGCAGCGCCGCGCCGCGGGCGATCAGCATCATCCCGAGCGTGGCGACGAAAGGCGTGATCTTCATCTTTGTGACGACGAAGCCGTTGAAGAGGCCGCAGGCCGCGCCCATGCAGACGCCCAGCATCATCGCCGGCACCACCGGCACACCGGCCTTGACCATCATGCCGGTCACAGTGCCCGAAAGCGCTAGCACCGAGCCCACCGACAGGTCGATGCCGCCGGTGATGATCACCATGGTCATGCCGATGCCCAGCAGCCCGATCACAGAGGTCTGCAGCAGGATGGTCAGCGTGTTGTTCACCGACAGGAAGGCCGGGCTGGCAAAGGAGAAGGCGATCACCAGGATCGCCAGCGTCAGTAGCGCCGAGATGCGGTGAAAGGCTGCAGCCGAGTTGGGCAGCATGCGGGTCCAGGCGCCTTGCGACGGCTGCGAAATATTGGCCATGGGTCCTCCCGGGGTCCTCCGACTGTGCCGAGTCATGGTCCCTCCTCCACGCGGCACAAAATTATTAAAAACAGGGTGTCGTGATGCTTGACCCGGGTCAAGTGTTTTTAATAATTTAATTCATCGGTAAAATACCAAGTGGCGCACCGGGAAGGACCACATGACGCACGCTCAGCCAAGCCGACCCGCAGGGTTCTGACCCATGGCCCGCAGCGACACCCGCTTCCGCGAGACCTACAATGCCCTGCTCGATCTCTGCGCCGGGCTCTCTCCCGACGACTCGCTCCCCTCCGAGAACGCCCTCGGCGATCGGCTCGGCGTCAGCCGCACCGTCGTGCGCGCCTGCCTGCAGCGCGCCTCGGACGACGGCTTGATCCGCTGGGATGGCCGCGAGAAGACCCTGCTCCGCGCCCCGCATGCCGAGGACCGGGTGCCGCTCGACATGCAGACCGAGGATCCCGAAACGCTCGAGCAGCGCTTCCTCGAATGGATCCTGCGCTTCGACGTCCCTGCGGGGACACCGCTCAACGTCGCCGCGCTATCGCGCGAGTTCGGGGTGACGCCGCAGCTCCTGCAGGAGTTCCTCGCCGGGCTCAGCCGCTTCGGCCTCGTCGAGCGCCGCAAGAAGGGGGGCTGGCTGCTGCTCGGCTTCACCGCGGGTTTCGCGGTGGAGCTGTCGGAGTTCCGCAGCCTGCTGGAGCTGAACGCGGTGCAGCACCTCGTGACCCTGCCGGGCAGTCACCCGATCTGGCCCAAGCTCGAAGCACTGCACGCCGAACACCTCGACCTGCTCGACCGGATCGAGAGCGACTTCCACGACTTCTCGCCGCTCGACGAGCGCTTCCACGCGACGATCAACTCGGTGGTGCAGAACCGCTTCGTAGCGGAGTTCCAGAAGGTGATCGCGCTGATCTTCCACTACCACTACATGTGGGACAAGACCCTGGAACGGCACAGAAACCAGGCTGCCATCGGTGAGCACCTGGAGCTACTGGACGCGCTGCTCCTGCGCGACGCGGCGGCCTCGGAGCAGGCAGCGCGGCGGCATCTCCTGACTTCGAAGACGACGCTGCTCTCCTCGCTCCGCGACCACCGACTGGGCTGAGGCCCCACGAAAGGCCAAGGCACAGGGACAAGTCTCAGGCGAAAAGCGCCTCCGTCCCCGCGGGGACAGGGGTCTTCAACGCCTCGAGATTGCGGGTCAGGCTCGAAGCCTTGGAGGTGCCGAGCAGCACCGAGGCCGTTGCGGGATGGCCCAAGGCGAACTGCAGCGCGGCGGTGGCCAGCGGCATGCCTAGCGCTTCCGCGTCCTTCTGCAGCTTGGCGACGCGGTCCAGCACCTGCTTCGGCGCCGGGCCGTAGTCGTAGGTCGCGCCCTCGACCGGCCCCGTGGCGAGGATGCCGGAGTTGAACACCCCGCCCAGCACTAGGCTCGTCCCGGCCTCCCGGCAGCGCGGCACCAGTTCCGCCTCGGCGGAGCGGTCGAGCAGCGTCAAGCGCCCGGCCAGCAGGATCACGTCGATGGGCCCGTGGTCCATCACATCGAGGCAGACCTGGCACTCGTTCACCCCGAGGCCGAAGGCGCCGATCCTGCCCGCCTCCTTGAGCTTCACCAGCGCCTCGTAGCCGCTGCCGAAAAACGCTTCCATATGCCCGGCGTTGGCCGCCTCCCCGTGGGTGTAGGCGCCGATGTCGTGCACGTAGGCGATGTCGAGCCGGGTGACGCCGAGCCGTCCGCAGGCCTGCTCGAAACTCTCTCGGATGCCGTCACCGGAGTAGTCGTAGGTCATCAGGTTGGCCAAGGGCTCGATGTAGCTGTCAGCCTCGGCGATCGGCTCGGGCGATGGCGACAGCACCCGCCCGAGCTTCGATGAGAGCGCATAGCTGTCCCGGTCCCGGCCCTGCAGAAAACGTCCCAGCCGGGTCTCCGACAGGCCGCGCCCGTAGTGCGGCGCGGTGTCGAAATAGCGGATGCCCGCGTCCCAGGCGGTCTGCAGCACGGCCTCGGCGTCCGCATCGGTCACCTTCCGGTAAAGATTGCCGATGCTGGCGCAGCCGAAGGAGACTTCGGTCACCTCGGCGCCCGTGTTGCCGATGGTCCTGGTTTTCATCGGGGTCTTCATGCGGTTTCCTCCCTGCGTGTCAGCGCGGCCTCGATCCGCGGTTTGTCGGTGCGATCGCCCTGCCCGCGGGCCCATGCGACGAAGGCGGCGAGGCGGCGGTCGAGTTTTTCCGAGTGGTTCTGCGCGATGTCCGACAGCGCGTGGTCGAGGAAGGGGTTGGCGAAACGGTCCAGCGTCTCCGCCACATAGGCCGAGGCTGCCGCCCCCTCGCCCGCCGCGGCAAAGCCGGGCAGCACCTCCTCGCGGTAGAGCGCCTCGAGCGCGGCGCGGCGCTCGGGATCGGCCAGCACCTCGCGGACCCGCGACGGCCCGTCGCGCCCCTCATCCAGCCAGCGCGAGACCATCCAGGTGTGGCCGAGGTTGAGGATGAAGAGCTTGAGCCGCGCCACCCGGCCCAGGTCACCGACCACCTGCACGTCGGGATGGGCGCAGGGCAGGATAAGGCCGGGGCGGTCCTCGATGGCCCAGAGCGCATAGGGTTCGGCGACGGCTCCGGCGGGCTCCAGCGGCTCCGAGACGATACGGTCGACCAGCGAGTTCACCCAGAGCACATCAGTGCTGAGCCAGTCGCGGAAGGCGTCGGGGAGGTCCGCGGATGCGGCGAGCACAAGCTCGCGCAGCACGTCGCCGTTGTTCTGGACCAGCTCGGTCGGCATCACCTGGATCGGTGCGCCGCCTGCCTCGAAGCGCGCGAACAGCAGGCGGGCGAGCTTGCCGGGGTAGGACATATCTTGCTGCGGGCGGGTGTCGGCCGTGGCATCCGCGGGCTGCGGGCGGAAGCCGGCGTCGGCGGTGTTGGAGAGGATGATCTGCACTTCGCCGCGCACGAGGTCCAGCAGCTGGTCCATGTCGGTGGCGGTGCTGAGCGTGCGCCTCACGCTGGTGACGCGGCGCGCCTCGTCGACCTGCTGCCCGGCGCGAAGGCCGCGCAGGCGGACCGGGTAGCCCTCGGGCGCGGTGAGCCCCCGCAGCCGCGCGGCGCGGGTGGGATCGCCCGAGGATTGCACCACGGTGACCGGGCCGAGCGCCTCGCCGCGGGCCATGGCTTCCGACAGGAAGAGGTCGACATGGGCCTGCAGGAAGCGGCTCGTGCCGAACTGCAGGATCGGCGTGCTGAGCATGGTGTCTCCTCCTCCCTGCTCTGCCGGGCCAACTCCTCTCGGTCCGGCGGTATTTGGTTTTTTATTATTCAGTACCTACGCAGGGTCAAGGGCATTGTTGCGCGGCGCCCGCCATTTGCGGGCGCCTGCACCTGTGCGTGGGGAGACCTTCAGCCGGCGGCCACCTCTTCCATCCAGCCGAGGCGCATCTCGGGCACCGACTTCAACAGCATGTCCGTGTAGTCGTCGAAGGGCGGCGCCAGCACTTCGGACTTGCGGCCGTAGCGGACCAGCTTGCCGAGGTGCATGACGGCGATCGTGTCGGCGATGGCGCGGACCGTGGCGATGTCATGGGTGATGAAGAGATAGGAGACCTGTTCGCGCGCCTGCAGATCGGCGAGCAGCTTGAGGATGCCCTCGGCGACCAGCGGATCGAGCGCGCTGGTCACCTCGTCGCAGATGATCAGCTTGGGCTTGGCGGCCAGCGCGCGGGCGATGCACACACGCTGCTTCTGCCCGCCCGAGAGTTCCGCGGGGTAGCGGTCGATGAACTCCTCGCCCAGTTCGATCTGGTCGAGCAGTTCGATCACCCTGCGCCGCTGTTCCCGGCCCTTCATGCCGAAGTAGAAGCGCAAGGGCCGCCCGATGATCGTGCCCACCGTCTGGCGCGGGTTCATCGCGACATCGGCCATCTGGTAGACCATCTGCAGCTCGCGCAGATCCTCGCGCGTGCGGCGCTTGCGCTCGGCGGGCAGGACGCGCCCGTCGAAGGTGATCTTGCCCGAAACCGGCGGCAGCAGACCGGTGATGACCCGCGCCAGCGTCGACTTGCCGGAGCCGGACTCGCCGACGACGGCCAGCGTGGTGCCCGGCTGGATCGCCAGGTTGATATCGGAGAGCACATTGCGGTCCATGCCGCGATAGCGCGCGTTGAGCCCCTCGATCTCGAGTACCGGCGGCAGTTCGGTGATCTTTTCCTCGTGTGCCTTGGCGGTGACCGAGACCAGCGCCCTGGTGTACTCCTCCTGCGGCGCGGTGATGATCTGCTCGGTGGTGCCGTATTCCACCGTCTTGCCCTGGCGCAGCACCATGATGTCGTCGGCGATCTGCGCCACCACCGCGAGGTCGTGGGTGATGTAGAGCGCCGCAACGCCCTGTTCGCGGATCGCCGTCTTGATCGCCGACAGAACCCCGAGCTGGGTGGTCACGTCGAGCGCGGTGGTGGGCTCGTCGAAGATCACCAGGTCGGGCTCGGGACAGAGCGCCATGGCGGTCATCGCGCGCTGCAGCTGCCCGCCCGAAACCTGGTGCGGGTAGCGGCTGCCGAAGGTTTCCGGCTCGGGCAGGCCGAGCTTGCGGAAGAGCTCCACGGCGCGCGCCTCGGCGACGGCGCGGGTGGCGCGACCATGGCTGACGCTGGCCTCGACCACCTGGTCCATCAGGCACTTGGCGGGGTTGAAGGCGGCGGCGGCGGATTGCGCGACATAGGTCACCTCGGCCCCGCGCAGGCTGCGCAGGGTGCGCCCCGATGCCTCGCGGATCTCGCGCCCGTTGAGCACGATCTCCCCGCCGGTCAGCTCGATGCCGCCGCGGCCGTACCCCATGGCCGAGAGGCCGATGGTCGACTTGCCGGCACCGGACTCACCGATGAGGCCCAGCACCTTGCCCTTTTCCAGCTCGAGCGAGACGCCGTCGACGATGGTGATGCGGCGGGGCGCTTCGCCGGGGGGCTGCGCCGTCGCCTCGATCTTCAGGTTGTCGATGCGCAGAAGCGGGTCAGCCATTGCGGCCTCCTTTCAGCGAGGAGGTGCGGTCGAGCACCCAGTCGGCCACGAGGTTGACGCTGATCGCCAGCGCCGCGATGGCCACCGCCGGCAGCAGCGCCGCGGGGATGCCGTAGACGATGCCGTCCTTGTTCTCCTTCACGATGCCGCCCCAGTCTGCGCCGGGCGGCTGCACGCCGAGCCCGAGGAACGACAGGGTCGAGACGAAGAGCACCATGAAGATGAAGCGCATGCCGGCCTCGGCGACCAGCGGCGAGAGCGCGTTGGGGAGGATCTCGCGGAAGATGGTCCAGGCGCGGCCCTCGCCGCGCAGCTCCGCCGCCTCGACGTAGTCCATCACCGCGATGTCGCTGGCGACGGCGCGGGACAGGCGGAAGACGCGGGTCGAGTCGAGCAGCCCCATGACGATGATCAGCACGGGAATGGTGACCGGCATGACCGAGAGCACCACGAGCGCGAAGATCAGCGTCGGGATCGCCATGACCAGATCGACGAAGCGCGACAGCAGCTGGTCGACCCAGCCGCCGATGACCGCGGCGAAGAGCCCGGCGATGGAGCCGGTGACGAAGCTGACCACCGTGGCCGCGCTGGCGACGAGAATGGTGGTCTGCCCGCCCCAGATCAGCCGCGACAGCAGGTCGCGCCCGATGTTGTCGGTGCCGAGCAGGAAGGTGCTGGAGGCCGGCTCCCAGACGTCGCCGACGACCTCGCTGACGCCGTAGGGGGCGATGAGCGGGGCGGCGATGGCGCTGAAGAGGAAGAGGCCGGTGATGACAAGCCCGATCAGGGCGGGAATGGGAATACGCCTCATTTCGGGTGCCTCAGTCTGGGGTTCGCGAGGATCGAGACGATGTCCGCGACCATGTTCAGGAAGATGTAGACCGCCGCGAAGATCAGCCCGCAGGCCTGCACCACCGGCACGTCGCGCTTGGAGACGTGGTCGACGAGGTATTGGCCCATGCCGGGGTAGACGAAGACCACCTCGACCACGACGACGCCGACGACGAGATAGGCCATGTTGAGCATGACCACGTTGACGATCGGCGCGATGGAGTTGGGGAAGGCGTGGCGCCAGATCACCGCGGAGCGGCGGATGCCCTTGAGTTCGGCGGTCTCGATATAGGCCGATTGCATGACGTTGAGCAGCGCGGCGCGGGTCATGCGCATCATGTGCGCCAGCACCACCATCACCAGCACGGCGATCGGCAGCGAGATCGCGTGGAGCTTTTCGAGCAGGCTCATGCGGTCATTGAGCATGGCCACCGAGGGCGCCCAGCCGAGTTGCACCGCGACGTAGTACATCAGGATGTAGCTCATCATGAACTCGGGCACCGAGATCGCCGAGAGCGTCGCGGCAGAGATCACCTTGTCGGGCCAGCGGCCGCGGTAGAGTACCGAGACCAGACCCAGGATGATCGCCAGCGGCACCGAGATCAGCGCCGCCCAGGAGGCCAGGAAGAGCGTGTTGCCCAGCCGTTCCGAGATCGCGCTGGCGATGTCGCGGCCATTGCTGAGCGAGGTGCCGAGATCGCCGTGCAGGATCCCCGTGAGCCAGGAGAAATAGCGCTCGGTCGCGGAGGCGTTGAGGCCCAGCTCCTCGCGCAGGTTGGCAAGGGATTCCGGCGTGGCGGTCTGGCCGAGGATCGCCTGCGCGACATCCCCGGGGAGGATCTGCGTGCCGAGGAAGATCATGATCGACACGAGGAATATGAGCAGCAGGCCCAGCGCGATACGCTGGGCCACAAGTTTCGCGATGTAAGCGTTCATGCGGGCGGCCTCAGGCCAGCCAGCACTTGTGCGGTGCGAGACCGTTCATCACTTCGAGAACGCCGCTTTCTTCCCAGCCCTGGATCTGGTCGCTCACGCCTTCGATGAAGTCGTTGAACATCGGGCAGATCAGCCCGCCCTCGTCGGCGAGGATGTCGGCCATCTCGCGGTAGAGCTGCTTGCGCTTCTCCTGATCGAGCTCGGCGCGGGCTTCGACCAGCTTGGCGTCGAACTCGGCATTGTCGAAGCGGGTGTCGTTCCAGTCGGCGGTCGACAGGTAGGCGGTGGCGTACATCTGGTCCTGCACCGGGCGGCCCGACCAGTAGGAGGCGCAGAAGGGCTCCACGTTCCACACGTCCGACCAGTAGCCGTCATCGGGCTCGCGGCTGATCTCGAGCGGGATGCCGCAGGCACGCGCGCTCTCCTGGAAGAGCTGCGCCGCGTCCACCGCGCCGGGGAAGGCGCCCTCGGCAACGCGCAGGACGATCGGGCTGCCGTCGTGGCCGGACTTCTCGTAGAACTCCTTGGCCAGCTCGGGATCATACGCGCGCTGCGGGCGGGTGTCGTCGAACAGCGGGTAGGACGCGTTGATCGGGATGTCGTTGCCCACCGAGCCGTAGCCCTGCAGGATCTTGTCGACCATCTCCTCGCGGTTGATCGCGTATTTCAGCGCCATGCGCAGGTCGGCATTATCGAAGGGCGCGGTGTCGCAATGCATTATGAAGACGTAGTGCCCACGCCCCGCCACGCTCTTGACCTCGAGGCCCGGCGCGCGGCCGAGCAGGCCGGCGACCTTGGGCGCGACCTGGTTGATGATGTGCACCTGGCCCGACTGCAGCGCGGCGTTGCGCGCGGTGGCGTCGTTGATCACCGCGAACTCGACACCGTCGAAATGGCCGCGGCTGTCGTCCCAGTAGTCGGCGAACTTCTCGAAGGTGTAGCGCACGCCCGGCTCGGCCTCGACCACACGGTAGGGGCCGGTGCCGATGCCCGCGCCGGGGTTGTCACGGCCGCCGTTCGGCTGGATCACCAGGTGGTAGTCCGACATCAGGTAGGGCAAGTCGGCGTTGGCCTCGGCGAGTTCGACGATGAAATTGCCGCCCTCGACCCTCATGTCCTTGATGCCCTTCATGATGCCGAGGGCGCCGGACTGGGAGTCCTCGTCCGAATGGCGGCGCATGGTTTCGAGCACGTCTTCGGCGGTCAGCTCCGAGCCGTCGTGGAACTTGACGCCCTCACGGATCGCGAAGGTCCAGGTCATGGCGTCGGGGCTCGAGCTGACATCGGTGGCAAGCCGCATGTCGAGCGAGCCGTCCGGGTTCACGTCGAGCAGCGTCTCGCCGAAGGTGCGGGTGGTGTGGAAGGCCACCTGAACCAGCGCCATTGCCGGATCGAGGGACTCGGTGCTCTCGCCGCCGCCGAGGCCCATTTTCAGGATGCCGCCTTTGACCGGCTCCTGCGCCAGCGCCGCGCTGAACGGCACGCCGCCCCCGATCAAAGCGCCAAGGCCGAGCACGGAGGCTCGGCCAAGCAGGCTGCGGCGCGACAGGCCCTTGCGGCTGAACCGCTGATAGGTCGAAGTCTTGGTCTGATTGGTCATGTGATACCCCTGTTTCTTTCTTTGAGTTTCTTGCAGGCCCCTCTCCGGGAAGGGAGCCCGTCGTTTCCGTTGCGCTACTTCCTATTGGTAATTCTCAAATTTCTCAACTTATTCGCCGGATCGCCGCTCTCCGACGAAGCGCCCGGCCCCGGTGCTGTCCATTTCAGCATGTTTTTCCGCCAGCGCAGCCAGCGCCTCGGCGACGGGCCGGTCCGGCAGGCTGGAGCGCCGCGTTGTGAGATCCGTGTGGAGCAGCAGCACCTCGATCGTGGCCGCGAGCGCGCCGTCCGCCCGCCAGAGCCGGTGGAAGAGGTGCATCTTCTTGCCCTCGCCCCGCAGCACCTGCGTGGTGATGGTGATCGTCTCGCCCGCAAGCACCTCGTCCAGGTAGCGGATGTGGGTCTCGACGGTGAAAAAGCTGCGGCCCGAGGCGATATACTCGGCCCCCGCGCCTACCATCTCCATCAGCCGGTCGGTCGCCAGCGAGGCGGCCTCGAGGTAGTGTGTCTCGTTCATGTGGCCGTTGTAGTCGGTCCAGCTCGAGGGCACCTGCCGCCGCGCGGTGACCGGCAACCCGTCCCTGCTGCCGGTCTGGTCGAGCGCCGCCTCGTGGCTGGTGAGCACGCCCCCTGCCCCGGAGCCGCTGCGCTTCAGCGCCCGCAGCATGCCGACGAGATTGTCGTCGCGCAGCCGCTCGAGCTGGCGGATCGACATGTGCCCGGACTGGGCGTCGGACTGGCCCGCGATCAGGTCCACCAGCTCGGGGGTGAACTCCGGTACATCCATCAGCTTTGTCCAGGGCCAGGAGAGCGCCGGGCCGAACTGCGCCATGAAGTGCTTCATCCCCGCTTCGCCGCCGGCGATCCGGTACGTCTCGAAGAGGCCCATCTGCGCCCAGCGGATGCCGAAGGCCATGCGGATCGCCTCGTCGATCTCCTCGGTGGTGGCCACCCCGTCCTTGACCAGCCAGAGGCTCTCGCGCCAGACCGCCTCGAGCAGACGGTCGGCGATATGGGCGTCGATCTCCTTGCGCAGGGTCAGGGGGAACATGCCCAGCGCGCGCAGCAGCTCGGCGGCGCGGCCGGTGCGCTCGGGCGTGCCGACCAGCTCGACCAGCGGCAGCAGGTAGACCGGGTTGAACGGGTGGGCAACGATGGCACGCGCACCCTCCGCGTTCAGCTCCGAGGGTTTGAAGCCCGAGGTCGAGGAGCCAATCACCGCGCTCTGCGGTGCCAGCTCCGACAGCGCGCCCAGCACCTTGTGCTTCAGCGCGAGCTGTTCCGGGACGCTCTCCTGCACCCAGTCCACGCCCGCGACGGCCTCGGCCATGTCGTCGAAAAAGGTCAGCGTGCCTTCGTCCGGCAGCGCGCGGTCATAGAGGCCGGGCAGCGCGTGGCGGGCATTGGCGATGACCTCGCCGATTTTGCGTTCGGCATCGGGGTCGGGGTCGAAGACGTTTACGTCCCAGCCGTTGAGCAGGAAGCGCGCGGCCCAGCCGCCGCCGATGACCCCGCCGCCGACGATGGCGGCAGTCTCGCGGCCAGCGCTCATGCCAGCACCTTCGGCGCGCGTTTCACCAAGCCGAGCCGCGCGCGGACCGCCTCCGGGCCGACCACCCGCGCACCCATGTTCTCGATGATCGTGACCGCGCGCTCCACGAGCTGCGCATTGGTCGCGAGCTGACCCTTGCCGAGCCAGAGGTTGTCCTCGAGTCCGACGCGGACGTTGCCACCCGCCAGCACCGAGGCCGCGACGAAGGGCATCTGGTCGCGGCCAAGGCTGAAGGCCGACCAGGCCCAGTCCTCGGGTACCGCGTTCACCATGGCCATAAAGGTGTTGAGATCGTTCGGCGCACCCCACGGGACACCCATGCAGAGCTGCACCAGCGCGGGGCTGGTCAGCACGCCTTCGGCGACGAGCTGCTTGGCGAACCACAGGTGGCCGGTGTCGAAGGCCTCGATCTCGGGCTTCACCCCGAGTGCGGTCATCATGCCGCCCATGGCGCGCAGCATGCCCGGCGTGTTGGTCATCACGTAGTCCGCCTCGGCGAAGTTCATGGTGCCGCAGTCGAGGGTGCAGATCTCGGGCAGGCATTCCGCGACGTGGGCCATGCGCTCGGTCGCGCCGACCATGTCGGTGCCGGCGGCATCGACCGGAAGCGGCGCCTCGGTCGGGCCGAAGACGATGTCGCCGCCCATGCCGGCGGTGAGGTTCAGCACCACGTCGACCTCGGCGTCGCGGATGCGCTCGGTCACTTCGCGGAAGAGCGCCGGATCGCGCGACGGGGCACCGGTCTCGGGGTCGCGCACGTGGCAATGCACCACCGCCGCGCCGGCCGTCGCCGCGTCGATCGCACTGTTGGCGATCTGTTCGGGGCTGCGCGGGACATGCGGCGAGCGGTCCTGCGTGCCGCCAGAGCCGGTCACCGCACAGGTGATGAAGACCTCTTTGTTCATCGCCAGAGGCATGGGGAACTCCTGCTATTCTTGCTGCGGCAGCCGTGCGCGCGCCTTGCTGAGCGGGCGGCGCGCCCCGTGATCGGGCGTGCATCCGGCTGCCAATCGCGCGAAGAATAGCCCGGGACTTCGCCACAAAATGTCCCTATCGTGACAAAATATGTTCCAAAGCTGCATACCACGATGAAAAGCGTCACCCTCCTGCTCTACGATGGCTTCTCCAACATGGTGCTGTCGTGCCTGCTGGAGCCGCTCCGGGCGGTCCGTGACCAGGGCGCGGGCGGGCTCTCGTGGCGGATCGTCACGCCGGACGACGGGCCGGCGCGCAGCTCGAGCGGGCTGAACATCTCGCCCGATGCGCGCGTCGCCGACTGTGACCGCTGCGACCTGCTGATCGTGGTCAGCGGCTACGGCTACCGCGACCACGCCCGCCCGGAACGGCTGGCGCCGCTGCGGCGGCTGACGCGCGGCGCGCGGGCCATCGTCGGGGCGGACACCGGAAGCTGGCTGCTGGCGGCCGCGGGCCTGCTCGACGACAAGGGCGCGACGATCCACTGGGCGGTGCTCGCCGAATTCGCCGAGGCCTTCCCCAAGGTGCAGGCGGGGGACGCGCGGTTCGTGCGTGGCGGCCGGGTCTCGACCTGTGGCGGTGCCTCGACCGCGCTGGAGCTGATGCTGGCGATTATCTCCGAGCAGTTCGGCCCGGCGGATGCCTTCCTCGTCTCGACGATGTTCGTGCATGATGCCGAGCGCCAGCAACGCAGCGGGCGCGGCGCGAACTGGCTGGTCGGCAAGGGCACCGCCCGGCTGCGCGAGATCGTCAACCTGATGGTCGAGACCATCGAGACTCCCCTGCCGCTCGAGGAGTTGGCGCGGCGCGCGGGGCTGACGCGCCGCACGCTGAACCGGCTGTTCCAGGCCGAGCTGGCGATGTCGCCGGGGCGCTACTACCAGCTCATGCGGCTGACCCACGCGCGCGAGCTCGCCGCCAGCACCGACTACGACCTGCGCGAGATCGCCCTGCGCTGCGGCTATGCCAATGCCACCGCCCTGAGCAAGGCGTTCCGGATCGCCTTTGGCCACCCGATCCGCAAGGCGCGCGGCAGCCGTCCGCGTCAGCGCGAGAGCTGAACCACGGCCTCCACGATCTGCGCGAAGCTCGCGCGGGCAAGAGCGTTCACGTCCCGCGCGCGCAGCCAGCCGTGCACCAGACCGGCGTGGCTCTGCAGGTGCACCTCGGCGCCGGCGGCACGGGCCGCTGCGGCGTAGCGCAGCGCGTCGTCATGCAGCGGATCGCATTCCGACGGAAAGAGCCATGTCGGCGGAAGCGCAGCCAGATCGCCTCTGGCGGGCGCGACGCGCGGATCTTCGGGATCACCGCCAAGCACCTCCCGGTAGAGCCCGAGGTCCTCGGTGCGCAGCAGCGGCGCCTCGGCGTGCGTCCCGAAGCTGCCGCCCTGCTGCGGAAAGCCGAGACTGGGGTAGATCAGAACCTGCCCGTGCAGCCCGAGGTCCGCGCGGGTGCCGCTGACTGTGGCGCAGAGCGAGGCCCCCGCGCTGTCGCCGCAGAGGATCACCGGCCCCTCGGCGCAGCAGCCTTCGGTGACGCGCATCAGATCCTCATGGCCCGCCACGCCGGGGTGCTCGGGCGCCAGCCGGTAGTCGACCGAGACCACCCGGCTGCCCGTGCGCTGCGCCAGCTCGGCGCAGACGTCGTCATGGCTGTCGAGCCCGCCGAGCACGAAACCGCCGCCGTGCGCGTAGACCACGGTGACATCGGAAGCGGAGCCATAGAGCCGCACCGGCACGCCCTCGATGTCGCGGTCCGCAACGGCTAGCCCCTCGGGCCGCCCACGGTGGAAATGCGCGGCCATCCGGTCGTAGGCTGCGCGCTGCGCCGGCCAGTCGCGCGGGTCGAGATCCGGCGGGTAGAAGGCCATGGTCTCGTCGATGAAGGCGACGATCTCGGGCGATAGGTAATTGCGGTAGTCCAAGGTCTGGGGCCTCCTGCGGGTCTGCCGCCCGGCGCGCGCGGCTTCGGGTGACTCGCCCGCGCGGGTTTTCGGCAGCTCGTGGCAGCGCTTTCGCGCGATCCCGTTCTGCTGCGTGGGGGTCTGCGCAGCTTTCCGCCAAAGATTTCGGGTTCGACGCTCATTTCCACTACAGAACGGTGGGGCTCGCAATGCGAAAAGCGGGTTCCTCTGCCGCGTCTCGTGTACTCTCGCCTGCAAAGGGAGGGACTTCATGACCGACGACGCGCAGCACCTGAAGGTGATCGAGCAGCGACTGCTTTGGCTGTCGCACTGGATGATCCACAACGCCAATCACCTGCGCCCCAAGGAGGACGGCATCAAGATCGGCGGGCATCAGGCCTCCTCGGCCTCGATGGTCTCGATCATGACCGCGCTCTACTTCTCGGCGCTGCGCCCCGAGGACCGGGTTGCGGTGAAGCCCCACGCCTCGCCGATCTTCCACGCGATGCAGTACCTGATGGGCAACCAGACCCGCGAGAAGATGGAGCGCTTCCGCGGCTATGGCGGCGTGCAGAGCTACCCCAGCCGGACGAAAGACATCGACGACGTCGACTTTTCGACCGGCTCCGTCGGGCTTGGCGTGGGCATCACCGCGCTGGCCTCGATGGTGCAGGATTTCATCCGGGCCAAGGACTGGGGCACCGAGGTCGAGGCGGGCCGCATGGTCGCGCTGGTCGGCGATGCCGAGCTCGACGAGGGCAACATCTACGAGGTGCTTCAGGAGGGCTGGAAGAACGACCTGCGCAACTGCTGGTGGGTGATCGACTACAACCGCCAGTCGCTCGACGGCATCGTGCGCGAGGGGCTGTTCGAACGGGTCGAGAAGATCTTCGAGGCCTTTGGCTGGGACGTGGTGCGGGTGAAATACGGCGCGCTGCAACGCGAGGCGTTCAACGAGCCCGGCGGCGCGCGGCTGCGGGACTGGATCGACGCCTGCCCCAACGCCGAATATTCCGCGCTGACCTACCGCGGCGGCGCGGTCTGGCGCGAGCGGCTGATGGAGGATCTGGGCGATCAGGGCGAGGTCACCGCGCTGATCGAGCGGCGCAGCGATGCCGAGCTGGCCGCACTGATGGAGAACCTCGGCGGCAACTGCGTTGCCACAATGGCCGAGGCCTTTGCCGCCATCGACCATGACCGCCCCGTCTGCTTCCTCGCCTATACGATCAAGGGCTGGGGCACGCCGATCGCCGGGCACAAGGACAACCACGGCGGGCTGATGACCAAGGCGCAGATGGCCGAGTGGCAGGCGCATATGGGCGTCGCCGAGGGCGCGGAATGGGAGCCCTTCGCCACGGTGAAGGACGCCGAGGCGCTCCAGCAGTTCCTCGCCCGCGTGCCGTTCTTCGCCAAGGGCGCGCGGCGCTATTCCGATGCCCGCCTCTCGGTTCCGGCGGTGGCCATCGACACCAGCCGCGAGATCTCGACGCAGATGGCCTTTGGCAAGATCCTCGACGAGCTGGCGCGCGGCGACAGCGACCTGGCTGCGCGGATCATGACGACCTCGCCCGACGTGACCGGCACCACCGGGCTCGGGCCCTGGGTGAACCGCCGCAAGCTCTTTGCCCGCGCGGCGCAGAGCGACGCCTTCATCGAGCATCGCATCCCCTCGACCGCCAAGTGGAACTTCGCCCCCGAGGGGCAGCACCTCGAACTGGGCATCGCCGAGATGAACCTCTTCCTGCTGCTCGGCGCGGCGGGACTGTCGCACAGCCTCTTCGGCAAGCGGGTGATCCCCATCGGCACGGTCTATGATCCCTTCGTCGCCCGCGGCCTCGATGCGCTGAACTACGCCTGCTACCAGGATGCGCGCTTCATGATCGTCGGCACGCCTTCTGGCGTGACGCTGGCCCCCGAGGGCGGCGCGCACCAGTCGATCGGCACGCCCCTGATCGGCATGAGCCAGGACGGGCTGGCGGCCTTCGAGCCCGCCTTCGCCGACGAGCTGGCAGTGATCATGGAATGGGCCTTCGACTACCTGCAGCGCGAGGCGCAAAAGGACGGCGGCGGGGCTCCCGACGAGCGGACATGGCTGCGCGACGAGACCGGCGGCTCGGTCTACCTGCGGCTGACCACAAAGCCGCTCGAGCAGCCCGGCAAGCGGCAGGACGACGCCTTCGTGCAGGGGGCCATCGACGGCGGCTACTGGCTGCGCAAGCCGGGACCGAACTGCTCGGTCGTCATCGCCTACCAGGGCGCGGTGGCCGACGAGGCCATCGCCGCGGCGGGGATGATCGGCGAGCACCGGCGCGACGTCGGCGTGCTGGCGGTGACCTCGGCGGATCGGCTCAACGCCGGCTGGACCGCGGCGCAGCGCGATCGCGCGCGCGGCAACCCGGCGGCGCGCTCGCATGTGGAGGCGCTGCTGGGCGATCTGCCCCGCCACTGTACGCTGGTCACCGCGATCGACGGCCACCCGGCGACGTTGTCGTGGCTGGGCGCGGTCGCGGGGCACCGGGTCATCCCGCATGGCGTCGAGCATTTCGGCCAGACCGGCACCATCGGCGATCTCTACCGGCACTTCGGGCTCGACCGCGAAAGCCTCGCGCGGGCGGTGACGAACCTGACCGTGGGCTCGGTCGTGGCCTGACCCCTTACAAGGGCGCCCTGCCTCGTCCGGCGACGGGGCGCCCGGTTTCTGCCCAGCCGGGCCGCCGCCCGGCCGGTTGACGCTGCGCCACTCTGGCCCCTTCTCCAGCGCCATGCGAGGGACGATGCCGGGGCGCAGGCTCCGGTGGGAATTCAAGTACTTCGAAGGAGCAGGCAGGGCCATGGCAGTGAAGACCGCAATCATCGGACTGGGCATCATGGGGCGGCGCATGCTGGAGCACATGCAGCGCCACGAAGGCTATTCCGTCGTCGCCATGTGGGATCCCTCGGCAGAGGGCTGCGCGGCGGCGCAGTCCATGGCGCCCGGCACGCCCGTCGCGGCCAGTGCCGAAGAGGCCATGGCGGAGGCCGAGCTGGTCTACCTCGCCTGCCCGCCCGAACCGCGCATGGCCTATGCGCTGGCGGCGGCCGAGGCGGGCAAGGCGGTCTTCCTCGAAAAGCCGCTCGGCGTCGACCTCGCCGCGAGTGAAGAGCTGGTGGCCGGACTGCGCGCCAGCGGCGTGCCCGCGGCGGTCAACTTCACCCAGGCCGCCGGCGAGGCGCTGAGCCACATCACGGCGGCGGCGCAGTCCGGGGAGATGGGCGATCTGGCGGGAGTCGACATGGTGGTCACCTATGCCGCCTGGCCGCGTGCCTGGCAGGTCGCGGCGGACTGGCTGCGCTTCCGCGCCGAGGGCGGCATGACCCGCGAGGTGCTCTCGCACTTCCTGTTCTTCAGCCAGCGCATTCTCGGCCCGCTCTCGGTGGTCTGGGCGCGGCCCTCCTATCCCGCCGACCCGGCGCTCTGCGAGACCGCGCTGCTGGCCCGGCTCGAGACCGCGGAGGGCGTGCCGGTCTCGATCCTCGCCAGCGTCGGCGGCGCGCAGCAGGACCGGCAGGAGTTCACCGTGAAGGGCAGCAAGGCCAGCCACCGGGTGTCCAACTTCTCGGACGAGGCGGTCTCGACGGGAGGCGACTTCGTGCCCGTCCCGGCGACCTCCGGCGAGCCGCGCGCCGTGGCGTTGCGCGCCCAGCTCGACGATATGCTGCTGTGCATCGCCGGCAAGCCGCACCGGCTCGCCACGCCGCAGGAGGCGCTGGACGTGCAGCGGCTGGTCGAGACGATGCTGCACGGCAAGGGCTGACCACGCGCGCAGGCCCCGGGCGAGCGGCGGGGCCTGCGGAAAAATCCGGGCGACCGACGCTGCGGAAAAGGTCGGTCAGCGAATGAGCAAAGCAAGCGTGGCGGAACCGCAAGGTGGAGCAGGTTTCGTCTCCCGCCGCAGCAAACCCGCGGTCGCCATTTGCAACCCCTTCGAAAACAGGTAGACCAGTTCGTAACTTCACGAACACTGGACAGAACATGAGCGATGAGGCCAAATCGCCCCCTGCCGCACGCCCGCGGCGCACGCAGGCGGAGCGATCACAGGAGACCCGCAACAAGGTTTGCGAGGCGACGCTTCAGGCCCTCGTGGAAGTCGGCTACGAGCAGATCTCGACGACGCTGATCGCACAGAAGGCGCAGGTGTCGCGCGGCGCGCTCACCCACCAGTTCCCGACCCGCAACGACATGCTGGTCGCGGCATTCGAAAAGCTGGTTGGCGAATGGCGGGAGGGCTACCCCTTCGGACTCGACCCCGACAAGGAGCAGCTTTCGGTCGACGAGTTGATCGACGCGCTCTGGAACAACATCTTCGCCGACGGCCGCTACATCGCGGCGATGGAGCTCATGCTCGCCGCGCGCCAGGACAACGAGCTGGGCCACGCGCTGCGCGATATTCTGGTGTCATGGATCCGCAAACGCGACCGCATCACCGTGCGGCTGGTCGGCGGCGACGTCGACGACGCCGAGGCTGATCTGAAGGTGCAGTTGCACCTCTCGGTGCTGCGCGGAATCGCCATGCACCAGAGCTTCGATTCTGATCCGCAGACGGCCAACAAGCTGATCGATCTGTGGAAGCGGATCGCCCGGAAGGCCTGAACCCGGGCATCCCCCACACTTCCAAACAGAAATGCCCGCAAATTGATCCGATAATTTTCTGTTTAATTACAGATTATTAATCTACATTTTCATTTTTTCGCCGAAATTTTTGCCCCAACGCTAAAATTTCAGCGGGTCAAAGCTTGATTTACGAACAGCGCTGATCGCATGATGCGGACAAACCTGTTCGTAAGTATTCGCATGCGCAACGAGCAGATTGGAGAGACCGCCCGGTCCCACGGGCCGCAACAGGGAAGATCACATGACCATCAAGACGCTTCTTGGCACCGTCGCCGGCCTCGGCCTCGCAGCCGCACCTGCGTTCGCCACCACCTGGGACCTGTCGAGCGAATATCCCGCCGGCTCGCTGCAGGGGCAGACCGCCGATTTCTTTGCCAAGGCCGTGGCCGAGAAGACCGGTGGCGACGTCGAGGTGACCGTCCATCATGGCGCCGCCCTTGGATACAAGAGCGTCGACCATTTCGACGCGGTGGGCGACGGCGCGCTGCAGGCAGCGTCCTCGGCCTTCGTGTTCTGGACCGGCATCGACCCGATCTTCCAGCTCTCGTCTCTGCCCTTCCTCGCCCCGACCTCCGAGGACGTGCATGACCTTTACGAGCTGGCGAAGCCCGAGTACGAAAAGGTCCTCGAGGACAACAACCAGATGCTGCTGCTCGCCACGCCCTGGCCGTCCTCGGGGCTCTGGGGCAACACGGCCTTCACCTCGACCGCCGACCTCGAAGGCGTGAAGGTGCGCACCTATGACGTCGCCTCGACCGAGACGATGAAGAATGCCGGCGCCTTCCCGATCCAGATCTCCTGGGCCGACGTGCCCGCGCAGCTCTCGACAAACGCCATCGACGCCGTGCTGACCTCGCCCAACGGCGGCGTCGGCGTGCAGATGTGGGAGCTGCAGTCGAACTTCACCAACGTGAACTACGCCTCCTCTCTGCAGGCGATCCACCTCAACCTCGACGCCTGGGACGACCTGACCGAAGAGCAGCAGACCGCCGTCATGGATGCGGCCGCGGAGGCCGAGGACTTTGGCTGGGGCCTGCTGGCGGATGCCACCGCCAAGGACTTCGACACGATGCGCGAGAACGGCATGACCGTGACCGAGGACATCCCGGCCGACTTCTCGCAGGCGCTGACCGCCGCGGCGCAGCCCTTCATCGACCAGTGGATCGCGGACACCGGCGACCGCGCGCAGTCGATCATGGAAACCTACGAGAACCGCTGACCCTTCCCCGCCTGGCGCGGACAGCCCGTTGCGCTGTCCGCGCATTTTTTTCCTTCCCCCGGAGCTCCGCATGACCCGCTTCTATTCCGGCGTTTTCGCCCTGTCGCGACTGGCTGCCGTGATCGCCGCATGTGGCCTGGTCTACATGGTGGGCCATATCGCCTACGAGATCATCCTGCGGAGCTTTTTCGCCACCTCGACCTTCGTGCTCGACGAGTTCGTCGGCTACGCGATCAGCATCTGCGTGATCTGGTCGCTGGGCTACGTGCTCGAACATGGCGACCTGATCCGCGTCGGCCTCGTGCTCGACCGCCTGCCGCAGCGCGCGCAGCATCTGATGACCGCCGCCGCGGCCCTGGTGGCCTGCGCGCTCTCTGCCGGTCTGGCCTGGATGTTCTGGATCCGCGTTGCGCGGGCATGGTCGCGGGGCACCGTCTCCTCCTCGGTCGCCGCCGTGCCGACCTGGATCCCCGAAAGCGCCGTCATGGTCGGGCTCGGGGTCTTCGCGCTCGCCGCGCTGGCGCACGGTCTGCGCCATATCACCGGTCACCCCTCGCCCGCGCCGCGCACGCCGCTGGCCACGCCGGTCGAATAAGCCGCCACACACGGAGAGATCACATGGACACGCTCCTGACCGCGGCCGCCACGCTGGCCTTCCTTCTGCTGTTCCTTGGCCTCGGCGTCTGGGTCTTCATCTCGCTGGCGCTGGTCGCCACCTCGGCCCTGTTCTTCCTGCACGGGATGGACCTGTCGCGCATCGGTTCGATCGCGGCGGGGATCATCTACCGCTACTCCACCAGTTGGGAGCTGTCGGCCATCCCGATGTTCATCTGGATGGGCGAGATCATCTTCCGCACCGACATCTCGACCCGGCTGTTCCGCGGCCTGTCGCCCTTTGTCGACTACATCCCCGGCCGCCTGCTGCACACCAACGTGCTGGGCTGCACGCTGTTTGCCGCGGTCTCCGGCTCGTCGCCGGCCACCACGGCGACCGTGGGCCGGATCACCACGCGCGAGCTGGGCCAGCGCGGCTACGACGACCGTCTGTCGCTGGGCTCGCTGGCCGGCGCGGGCAGCCTGGGCCTGCTCATCCCGCCGTCGATCGTGATGATCGTCTACGGCATCCTCGCCGAGCAATCGATTTCGCGCCTCTTCGCCGCCGGCGTGCTGCCGGGGCTGATGATCACCGCGCTCTACTCGGGCTACATCATGCTGCGGGCGAAGATGAACCCGGGCCTGGTGCCGGCCAAGCGCGAGACCCGCAACGCGATGGATTTCCTGCGTGCGCTCTGGGACCTGGCACCGCTGGTGGTGCTGATGACAATCGTTCTGGGCTCGATCTACACCGGGATCGCGACCCCATCCGAGGCCGCCGCCGTTGGCGTCATCGCCGCCATCGCCATCGCCGCGGTGACGGGCCAGCTATCCTTGACCCTGCTGCGCGACACGCTGATGGGCGCGCTGCGGACCTCGACCATGGTGTGCTCGATCCTGATCACCGCCGCCTTCATGTCCACCGCGATCGGCTACCTGCACATCCCGGCGGATGTCGCAGACGGGATCGCGGCGCTGGACCTGCCGCCCTGGGGGCTTCTGGTGGTGCTGTCGCTGTTCTACCTCGGGCTGGGCTTCTTCCTCGACGGCACGTCGATCGTCGTGATGAGCCTGCCGATCTCCCTGCCGCTGGCGCTGCAGGCAGGCTTCGATCCGATCTGGTTCGGCGTCTACCTCGTGCTGATGGTCGAGATGGCGCAGGTCACGCCGCCCGTCGGTTTCAACCTCTTCGTGCTGCAGGGCATCTCTGGCCGCTCGATCAGCTACGTCGCCCGCGCCGCGCTGCCCTTCTTCGTGCTTATGCTCATCGGGGTCGCGCTGCTCGCCGCCTTCCCGGGGATCGCCCTGTGGCTTCCGAACTTCTTCTACGGATAAGACAATGACCTCCCCTGCCCTTCCTGCCACCGATCTTGCCGCGCTGCTGCGCGCGCAGGCCCAGCTGAACCAGCCCCACACCCTGTTCCGCGCGGTTCAGGATGCCTGCGCCGAGCGTTTCGGCTTTCGCTTCCTGACCGTGCTGAAGAACCTGCCGGGCACCGGGAATGTCATGCGGATGCACAGCTCCGAGCCCGACTACCCGACCGGCGCGCTCAAGCCCATGGGGCTGACCGAATGGGGCAAGGTGGTGCTGGATGGCGGGCAGAGCTGGCTCGGCAACTCGCGCGAGGACGTGCTCTGGGCCTTTCCGGACGCCGAGCTGATCCTGTCGAAAGGCTGCGAGGCCTGCGCCTGCGCGCCGGTGCTCTGGGCCGGGCGCTGCGTCGGCGTGCTGTCGCTGAACGATGCGCGCGATGCCTACAGCCCCGATGACATGGCGGACATGACCCTCATCGCCCAAACCCTCGCACCGGCGCTGATCTGACCCCCGAAAGGACGACCAAGATGACCACCCTGCTGATCAAGAACGCCCGCATCGTCGACGGCACCTCGCCCGAGCCGACCGACCCGATGCAGATCGCCATCGAGGATGGCCGCATCCGCGAGGTCGGCGCCTCGGTCGCCTTCACCGCAGAGGACGACCTGGACCTCGACGGGCTGACGGTGATGCCCGGGCTGATCGACTGCCACGTCCACACCATCGCCTCCACGGCGAACCTCGGGCTCAATGCCTCGCTGCCCTCCTCGCTGGTGGCCGCGCGTGCCGCGACGCTGATGAAGAACATGATCATGCGCGGCTTTACCACGGTGCGGGACCTCGGCGGTGCCGACCGCGGCCTGCAGCTGGCCATGGAGGAAGGTCACTTCACCGCGCCGCGCCTGGTGATCTGCGGCAAGGCGCTGAGCCAGACCGGCGGGCACACCGACTACCGCGGGCCCTACGACAACCGCGACGTCGGCTGGTACGCGCAGGCGCTCGGCACGCTGGGGCGCATCTGTGACGGCAAGCCCGAGCTGCTGCGCGCCGCGCGCGAAGAGCTGAAGGGCGGCGCGCAGTTCCTCAAGGTGATGGCGGACGGCGGCGTGTCCTCGCCCTCCGACCCGGTCGGCTACCTCGTCTACTCGGTCGACGAACTCACCGCCCTCGTCGAGGTCGCGAATGGCTTTGGCACCTATGTCGCCGCGCATCTCTATGCCGACGAAGCCATCGTGCGGGCGCTGGACTGCGGCATCACCTGCATCGAGCACGGCAACCTGATCGGCGACGAGACCATCAAGCGCGTTGCCCGCGAAGGGGCCGTGGTGGTCCCGACCAACATCACCTACGACCTGCTGGCCCGCAAGGGCGCCGAGTTCGGCCTGCCGCCGGAGTCGGTGGCCAAGGTTTCCGACGTGCGCGAGGCCGGGCTCGAGCGCGTGGTCAAGCTGCACGAGGCGGGCGTGACCATGGGCTACGGCTCGGACCTGCTGGGCGGCATGCAGACCGAGCAGTCGGGCGAATTCCCGCTGCGCGGGCGCTACATCCCCGCCGACGCGGTAATCCGCTCCGCCACCGTGGACGCGGCCAAGGTTCTGCGCATGGAAGGCGAAGTCGGCGTGATCGCCCCGGGCGCCCATGCCGACATCATCGCGGTCGAGGGCAACCCGCTGGAAAACCTCGACCTGCTGACCGGTCAAGGCGCGCACATGCCGCTGATCATGCAGGGCGGCCGCGCAATCAAGAAGGCGGCAAGCCTCTAAATAGCCAATAGAAAAATCCCCAGCGCGGGCGCCATCGGCCGCCCGCAGACCAACCCGGAGAGAGACATGAAGACCTTCCTGACCACCACGCTGCTCGCCAGCGTGCTTGCAAGTCCTGCGCTGGCGACCGATTTCATCGCCAACACCTTCTACGACGCGCAGCACCCGCTGGCGAAATACGGCTACACCGAATGGGCCGAGATCGTGAAGGACCTGTCCGGCGGTGAACTGGCGCCGCAGGTCTTCACCGGCACCGTGCTTCTGGCGCCGCGCGCCTCGATGCAGGGCATCCGCGACAACGTCGTGCAGGTCGGCCACCACGCCGCGATCTACACCCCCTCGGACCTGCCCGTGGCGAACGCGGTGCAGGAACTGGGCTTCAACTATGCCGACCCGATCACCGCGATCTTTGCCGTCGCCGATTTCTCGATGCACAATGACGCGCAACTGGCGGAATGGGACGATCAGGGCATCGTCTATCTCGGCGCCTACGCCACCCCGCCCTACATCCTCATGTGCGCCGAGCCGGTGCGCAATCTTGCCGAGCTGAAGGGCAAGCGCATCCGCACCGCCGGCTCCGCCGTCTCGGCCTGGGTCGAGGACGCGGGCGGCGTGCCCGTCAACGTGCCCTCGTCGGAGATGTACACCGGTCTCGAGCGCGGCACGCTCGACTGCGCCACCAACGCCGCCAACGACCTTGTGGACCGCTCGCTGCTGGAAGTGGCCGAGCACACCACGCTGCTGCCGACCGGCATGTACTGGTCGGGGCCGAACTGGGGCGTCAATCCCGGTTTCTGGTCCGGGCTGAGCGCCGAGCAGCGCGGCGTGTTCATGCAGGCCTCGGCCCGGTCGATGGCACGGATGATCATCAACTACACCGCACAGGCCGAGGCCGCGCTGGAGACCGCCAAGGACAAGGGCGGCAACGTCTACGAGCCGGAGGCCGATCTCGCCGCCTCGGTCGAGGAATTCCGCGCCAAGACGCTCGAAGGCGTCTACGACAAGGCGGCCGAGACCTACGGGCTGACCGACGCCCAGGCGGTGATCGACGACTTCCGCGCCACGATGGACAAGTGGACCGCGCTGCTGGCCGAGGTCGATACCGCGGACGAGGACGCGCTGACCGCGCTGGCGATGTCCGAGATCTACGGCGATCTCGATCCGGCCAGCTACGGCCTCAAGTAACCCCACCCGCATCGGAAACGTCAGGGGCCCCGCGACGGGCCCCTGTGCCCGCACGCCAAAGGAGGTGCCGCGATGCACGCCCTGATCCGCTGGACCAACCGCGCCGTCATGGCGCTCGCCTGCGCCTTCATGCTGCTGATGATGGCCCATATCACCACCGACGTGGCGCTGCGGTACTTCTTCGATGGCCGGCTCATCGGCACGCTCGAGATCGTCTCCTACTACTACATGGTGGTGATCGTCTTCCTGTCGCTCGGCTACGTCGAGCTGCGCGGCGAACACATCCGCGTCGATCTCTTCGCCAAGATGATGCCGCAGGGCGTGCAGCTTGCGCTCTACCTGCTGGCCTGCGTGCTCGGGCTCGTCTTCTTCGGCCTGCTGTTCTGGCAGTCGGCGCAGGACGCCCTCAGCGCCACGACCCGCGCCGAAGAGGCGATGAGCAACTTCACCTTCTACATCTGGCCCGCCCGCTGGGCGCTGCCGGTCGGCTTCGCGGGCATCTGGCTGGCGGTGCTGTCGAACCTGCTGAAATCCGCGACGCTGCGGCGCGCGCTGTAACCGCCGAGAGGGACTGAAACCATGAGCAATCTCGATATCGGCATTCTCGGCACCGTCGTCGCCCTCGTGCTGATCGCCCTGCGCGTGCCAATCGGCCTCTCGCTCGGGCTCGTCTCCATCGTCGGCATCTCGCAGATGTTCAACATGAACGTCGCCTGGGGGATGATTTCGGCCACCCCCTTCGACTACGTCGGGCAATGGGAGCTGTCGGCGGCGCCGATGTTCCTGCTGATGGGCTTTCTGTGCTCCGCGACGGACATGACGCGCGGGCTGTTCCTGTCGCTGCGGCTCTACCTCGCGCGGCTGCCGGGCGGGCTGGCGATCACCTCCGTCGGCGCCTGCGCCTTCTTCGCGGCGGCCTCGGGCTCATCGGTCGCCACCGCCTCGGCGATGTCGCGCATGGCGGTGCCGGAGATGCTCAAGCAGGGCTACGACCGCGGGCTCGCCACCGGCACCATCGCCGCCTCGGGCACGCTGGGTTCGCTGATCCCGCCCTCGGTGCTGCTGATCCTCTACGGCGTCTACGCGCAGGTCTCGGTCGGACAGCTGTTCATGGCGGGCTTTGTCCCCGGCATCCTCTCGGCGCTGATCTACATGGCGATGATCGTCACCCGCGTGAAGCTGAACCCGTCGCTCGCGGGCGAGACCCCGCCGCCGCCGACCGAGCAAGAGCGCCGCGCGGCGCTGCGGGATGTCTGGCCGCTGCCGACGCTGATCCTGCTGGTGCTGGGCGGCATCTTCTCGGGCGCCTTCTCGCCCACCGAGGCCGGGGCGCTCGGCGCCTTCTTCGCGGCGGTGATCAGCGCGGTGCGCGGCAAGCTCACCCGCGCCGCGGTGATCGAGGCGGTGACCCAGGCGGTGATCTCCACCGGGTCGATCTTCATCATCCTGATCGGCTCGCTGTTCTTCACCCGCTTCCTCGCGCTCTCGGGCCTGCCCACGGCCTTCTCCAACGCGATCCTCTCGGTCAGCAGCGAGACCTGGTGGATCCTCTTCGCGGTGGCGGTGATCTATCTCGTGCTGGGCATGCTGATCGACTCCATCGGCCTGCTGCTGCTGACCCTTCCGATCCTCGTGCCGCTGGTGCAGACCACCGGGATCGACGCGATCTGGTTCGGCATCATCATCGTCAAGCTGCTGGAGATCGGCCTCGTGACGCCGCCGATCGGGCTCAACGTCTACATGATCAACGGCGCGCTGAACAACGCGGTGACCCTGCCCGAGATCTTCCGCGGCATCTGGTGGTTCCTGTTGATGGATCTCGCGACATTGCTGATCCTGATCCTGTTTCCGGCGCTGACGCTCTGGCTGCCGTCTCTGGCCTACTGACCCACTGACCGAAAGGATCCACCATGACCGACCGCCCCGTAATGATGCTCACCGGCGGCAGCCGAGGGATCGGCGCCGAGATCGCCCGCGCGGCGCAGGCCCTCGGCTGGCACGTGAGCCTCGGGCTGCGCGACCCCGCGCGCGTGCCGGAGGGGCTTGATCCCGCCCTGCTCGACACCTTCGCCTACGACGCGACCGACCGCGAGGCCGAGGCGGCCTGGGCCGAGGCGGTCATGGCACGGCACGGCCGGATCGACGCCATCGTGGCAAGCGCCGGGCTATTCACCTCGAGCAGCATCGTCGAGGCCCCGGAGGCCGAGGTCGACACCCTGCTGGAAGTGAACCTGCGCGCGCCGCGGCGGCTGGCCATGGCGAGCTGGGACGCCCTGAAGGCCGCGGGCCGCGGCCGCGTCATCCTCCTCGGGTCACTGTCAGGCAAGCGGGTGGCCTCGGCCGGATCCGGGCTCTACTCGGTCAGCAAGTTCGCCGCGGTCGGCCTTGCCCACGCGCTGCGCTACGAGGGCTGGGACCATGGCATCCGCGCCACCGCGGTCTGCCCCGGCCTCGTGGCGACCGACATGGGCGAAACCGCCGCCGCGGGCAGCAGAGCCGCAGAGCAGATGACCCAGCCGGAGGAGGTCGCGCATCTGGTGATGGAAGCGATCGGCCTGTCGAACACCGCCTCGGTGCCGGAGATCCACATCAACTGCCGGACCGACGGGATATTCTGAGTGGTTGGGGCGACCGGCAGTCCGCTCGCCCGCCACACATCTCTGCGAGAGCAGGGAGCTTGCAGAGCCAGGGGACACGCGAAGCGCCCCGGGTTCAACTGAGCGGTGACGGTGCGGATCGTCATTTCGATCAAGCCAGCTATCGAGCTGGCCGATCGTTCCCCCGGCAAGCCGCCACCTGTAGCACTTCCCTTCCGCCCACTGAAAGGGTCCGCGCTGGCGGCGGAAGGGATGTCTTTCATGGGCCCCGGCCAGCGATGTTCAGCTCGGCGCCTGATCATGATGGACAGGGCGGAAGCTCCCGTACTCGGCGACGATCGTTTCGAGGCCAAGCGCACGGGCCGCAGCGACGCCTTCCGGCGGCACCACCATGGTGGTGCCCGAGCCGACAACCTCGCCCTCGCGCAGGATCGGCCTGCCAGCGCCAAAGCTCAGCACGGGCCGCCGGCGCTCGAGGTCGATGACCGTCACATCCGCATCCGCGCCGGGGGCGAGATGGCCCTTGCGGGCCGAAAGCCCCATCATGCGGGCCGGCTCGGCCGAGGTCTTTTGCACGAATTCCGAAAGGCTCAGCGCGTTGAGATGCACCAGCGCGAGGCCGCGCTCGCACAGGTCGTTGCGCGGCAGCCCGCCGCCGTCGGTGGCCAGCGCATCGATTGCGAAGCGGCCGCTCTCGCGGCGCAGCAGCGCCAGGGTGATCGAGGTGTCGGCCGGGTTGACGAAATAGCTCATGCCGATGTCGGTCTCGGCCTCGCGCCATGCCGCCACCGCCGTCTCGCCGGTCTCGAGGCGGGTGACGCCGCCTTCGTAGACGTGGATATGCGCCCAGCCCTCGAGGATCGCCTGTTCCATGCCCTTGATGTCGGCGCTGTAGCCGCCGGCGATCAGGTTGCGCTGGGTCGCGACGCTCTCGGGAATGCCGTTGGCGCATTTCGCCGAGTTGCCGTTGATCGGCGCGAGGTAGCTCTCGGACCAGATGTTGGGATAGCGCGCCAGGATCTGCGCTGCCTCGTAGGCCTCGAGCAGCGCCGGCCCCTGGAAGCCGCGTGCGTAGGCGTTGACGTGCGGCATGTGCAGCGGCTGGCCGCCCGCAAGCTCGCAGGCCTGCCGCAGCCCGTCGAGGTTCTGCGGCGTGTCCAGCGTGCCCGCGTGAAAGGCGACATGTGCGCCCTCGCGCCCGCAAAGCTCGATGACCCGGCCCGAGGCCTCGGGGGTCAGCGGGAAATGCCCGCCCAGCACCTTGAGCCCGACCGCCCCGGCGGCGCGGGCGCGGGCCAGCGCCGCTTCGAGCTCGGGCATCTCGGGGTTCGTGGTGTCGACGGTGTGGCCGGGGCGCACGTAGTCGATGCAGGCCAGTGTGAGGCCGGTGCCGGTGCGCGCGGCGATCTGCATGACGCTGTCGATCGGTCCGGCCATGTCGAGCGCGGTGGTCACCCCCGCCAGCGCCAGCATCCGGTGTCCGGCGGCGCCCCCCATCCAGCCCGAAACGTGGACGTGCGAGTCGATCAGCCCGGGCAGCACGTGCAGCCCGCTGACATCCTCTTCGCGCGCCGCAGCGGCGCTGATCTGCGGCGCGACCTCGGCGACCTTGCCCCCCTCGAAAGCGACATCGGCAATGCCGTTCACGCCCGAGCGCGGGTCGCAGACGTGGCCGCCGCGCAGGATCAGATCATAGGTCATCGTGTCTTTCCTTTCGTGCCCGTCCCCGCGGGGACAGGACGGCAATTCAGTCGGGCGTGGCGCGGCGCGGCGCCCCGTCATCGCCGCTGTGGCGTGCGAGGATATGGACGAAGATCACCACGATCATCAATGGCACGGCGATGGCGATCCAGATGGTGTGGAACGGCAGCGCCTCGGCCATGGTCTTGGTATGGCGCAGCAGGAAACCGCGCGCCGGGTTCATGCCGGGGCCGACGAAACAGTAGAGCAGCACCGGGGCAAGGTAGACGAACACCACCAGCGACCGCACCAGTTCGGCAGCGGTCTGCAGCCAAGGCGGCCCGTTCTTGACGCTGTTCATCAGCGCCGGGTCGAAGCGGCGCTTGAAGGCCATGGTGGCGCCGATGAGCCCGGCCCAGATCATCGCATAGCGCGCCAGCTCCTCGGTCCAGGAGGGGGGCTGCTGGAAGATGTAGCGCGCCGCCACCTGCAGCAGCACCACGCCGACGAGCACGACCAGCGCGGTGAGTGTCACCGCGCTGGCTGCCCAATCCAGGATCCGGCTGGTCCGGAGGATTGCGTTTTTCAGGGAGGTCATGAACGCTCCTGCTTACTCGGCCGCGGCCTTGGCGTCGATCCAGAGCTGGAAGTCCTCGGCGGAGACCTGAGTCTCCCACAGCGGTGCCGCCATCTCGATCATCTTGTCGCGCTCGCCCTCGGCCAGCAGGGTGATGGTCACGCCCAGCTCTGCCTGACGCTCGGCGATCTCGGTGGTCCATTCGGCGAGCCACGCGCGGTTGGCCTCGAGGCCCGCTTCCAGCGCCGCGTCGATCTGGCCCTGCTCTTCCTCGCTCAGGCTGTTGTACCAGTCATCCGAGACCATGATGGCGCGGGTCGACGGGAAGAGGTCCGCCGGGGTGTAGTTGGTCAGAAAGCCAGTGTGGCCGCCACGGATGGCCGAGCTCGGCGGGTTGAAGTAGCCGTCCGCAACGCCGGTCTGGATGGCGTTGGCCACCTCGGCCCAGGCGATCACGGTGCCGTTCGAGCCGAGCGCTTCCATCAGGTTCAGCTGCTCGGGATTCAGGGCGCGGAAGCGCAGGTCCGCCATGTCGGCGACGGTCGAGATCGGCTTCTTGGCGTTGTGGATGCCCATCGGGGTGCCGATGAAGTTGATGCCGGCGAAGCGCACGCCGAGGTCGAGCAGCGGGGCGCTGGCCTTCTCCATCATCGCGTCTTCGGACATGATCTTGTCGAGTTGTTCGTTGCTGTCGAAGAAGAACGGCAGGGTCAGGCCCTTGAGCACGGGCGAGACCGAATAGGCGGTCGAGGCGGCGGCGAGGTTGATCTCGAGCAGGCCCGAGGACACCTGATCGAGGCGCTCCTTCTCCTTGCCGAGGGTTTCCGAGGGGTAGATCTCGACGGTGAAATCGGTCCCTTCCAGCGCGTCGGCGAAGCCATGCGCGAACGTGGCCTCGCCGCTGTTCGCGGGGTCGTCCACCGAATTCATCGCGATCTTGATTTCAGCGGCCTGGGCGCAGGTGACGCCGAGGGTGAGCGCGCTTGCGGTGAGCAGGGTTGCAAGGGTTTTCATGTGGGAGGTCTCCTTGTTGGTAGGGCTCTTGATTGGGAGGGATCAGCGCAGCCCGAGCGCCGTGGGAAGGGCGAGGGTGATGGCGGGAACGTAGGTGAGGACGAGCAGCAGCAGCAGCTCGGCGATCAGGAAGGGCATGGTGACCCGGATCAGCCGCCAGTAGTCGAGCTTGACCACGGTCGACAGGATCAGCAGCACCGCGCCGAGCGGCGGCGACAGCAGGCCGGCGGTGATGTTGAAGCAGATGACGATCGCCAGATGGATCGGGTCGATCCCCATGGCCAGCGCCGCCGGCACGAAGATCGGGGCGAAGAGCGCCACGGCGGCTTTCACGTCCATCGCCATGCCAGCGCCAAGGAAAATCACGTTGATCAGCATCAGATAGCCGAGCGGCCCGAGACCCCAGCCTTCGACCACGCTCTGGATCGCCTGCGGCCACTGCAGCAGCGCCGCGATGTAGGAGAAGGTGGAAATCGCGCAGAGCAGGATGAACAGGCCGCCGAGCATCACACCCGTGCGCATCAGGCTGTCGAGGATGCCTTTGAGGTTGAGCTTGCCGTAGCCGATGCCGATCAGCAGCGCCGCAAGCACGGCCACCGCCGCCGCCTCGGCCGGGGTCATGAAGCCGAAGAGCGTACCGCCGAGAATGATGACCGGCAGGAGCAGCGCGGGGACCGCGCGGATCAGCGACGGCAGGAACGGCGGCAGGTCCATGTCGGCGCCGCCGGGGTGGTCGTCGCGATGGGCAAAATAGGCGTTCATGGCCATCAGCATGGCGGCCAGCAGCAGGCCCGGCAGAATACCGGCGGCAAACAGCGCGGTGACGTTGGTTTCCATCAGCGCGCCGTAGAAGATCATGATCGACGACGGCGGAATGATCGGCCCGATGATCGACGAGGCGCCGGTGATCGCCGAAGCGTAGTCGCGCGTGTAGCCGCGGCGTTCCATTTCCGGCACCAGCGAGTTGCCAAGCGCCGCGGCGTCTGCGGTGGCGGAGCCGGACACGCCAGCGAAGAACACCGATGTCACGACGTTCACATGGCCCAGACCGCCCTTCAGCCGACCGAAGACCGACATGCTGAGATCGATCAGCGCAGAGGCGACGCCGCCCCGGTTCATCAGGTCTCCGGCGAGGATAAACAGCGGCATGGCAAGGAAGGCGAAGCTGTCGAGCTGGCTGAACAGGCGCTGCGGCAGCACGGCCATGAACTGGGCCTTGTCGACGGCCCAGAAGGTCAGGATCGCCGAGGCGCCGATCAGATAGGCGATGGCGGAACCGGCCGCGAGCGCGACAGCTGTGAAGAGGAGGATGAAGGAAACGGGCAAGAGGACGTCCATGTGGGAGGCGAGGTCCCGGGACGCTGCAGAGCGGCGACGTAAAAGAAAATCCGCTAATCCTTCGTTTAATATAATGAGCCGTTATATAACCGCCCGCAACCCCATAGAAATTGATTATTTTCCGACACTTGCCCCATACCTCTCGCGAGTCTCCGTATCCCGGAAGTCGAGGTCGATCTCGTGTCACGCCTGCAAAGTAGGCAAGTATTCACGCGATGCGCGTTTTGACCTGCCCCCCTGCCGGTCTGTTGTTCATCCCCAGAGAGCGCAGATTTGCCCCGTGGAGCCTCGACAGCGCGCGCTTTGCGGCCGTTCGCTGCGGTTGCGAAGGCGACTTGCCCCAGCATCGACCTGCGTTGCCAAGACGCGGAAGTGCCAGACTTGCGATGCGAGGTAGACTAGGGGGCTGCCGTAGCCAGAACCGGTCTGTGGCACATTGCGAGGCCCCTGCGGTCCCGCGCTCCGCATGTTCGCCAGTGGCCGATCGCGCGCGAAGCTGCGCGGATTGTGCCGTCACTGAACCTGCGCGACTGCGCCGAGCAGGTCTCAAATGGCGCCGTCTACCGGGGCCAATACCTCGATGAGGACCGGCACGGCCGCCCCGGATGAGCAAAGCCGCCGCAGCAGAGCGCCAGGCCGCGCCGGAGGTCAGGCTTGCGCGGGAAACTTGATGTGCACGCGCAGACCATCCGCCCCGTCCACGGTCAGGGTGGCGTCATGCTGGAAAGTCAGCGTCCGGATCATCCGCCAGCCGAGAGAGTTCGACCGTTCCGGACGTTCGGCATCCGCCGGCAGGCCGACGCCGTTGTCCGATACCACCAGCGTGATGCCATGCTCCAGCTCGCCGGTGACCTCGACACGGATGAGTCCCTTCTCCCTCCCGACGAAGGCATACTTGAAGGCGTTGGTGATGAGTTCGCCGATGATGAGCCCGATGTCGATGGCAAGCTTGCTGTCGAGCTGCAGCGCTCCGCAGGACACCTCGATGCTGGCGGCGAGGGCGCCTCCGCTGAAGGCGCGCTCCGATGTCCTGGCGACCTCGTCGAGCATCTCCGACAGGTCGACCTTTCCGGCATCCGTGCCGCGCTGCATCAATTCGTGCGCCTTGGCCAGGGAGCCGACGCGGACCTCCAGCTCGGTCAGGACCTGCTGGGTTTCATCCTGTTCGGCCTGCGACTTGCTCATGCGGATCAGCGCGACGATGAGCGCGAGGTTGTTGCCAGTGCGGTGATGCAGTTCCTGCATGAGCAGGTCACGGTCGGCGATCCCCTCGCTCAGCTCCCGGTTCTGCTCGCTGAGAGCCGCAGTGGGATCCTTGGCGCTGAGTTCGTTCAACGCTTCGGTCGCCTGGTCGATGAGCTGGGGGCTGGCCGGCAAACTCGCCGACGGCTGGAACGCCGCATCGATCTGCGTGCCCTCGTGACCGGTCTCGACGTCGAAGCGCTTGGCAATCCTCTGCACGCCGCGCAGCCCCAGCCCCATGCCCGCCGAGGAGGTCGGCGGGCCGTCGGGCTCGAGGTTCTCTTTCGGGATCCCCCGCCCCTGATCGGTCACCAGAAGACCGAGCGCCGGCTTGCCGTTCACCTCGGTGAGCGAGAAGGTCGCACGCCCCTTCTGGCCATGCTCGATGGCGTTGCGGCCAAGCTCGACCACGGCGGTCACCGTCCGCGTCCGCTCGAAGGAGCCGAACTGCAGCACGTTGGTCAGCGTCATGGCCACCTCGCGCAGCCGGGCCACGTCGGCGCTTTTCTCGAGGGTCACGGTGGTGAGCTTCGCCGTCTTCATTGCTCGCGCTCCCGGTTGATGCGCATCACGACAATGCTGGCGTCATCCCGACCGCGGAAGGCCCGGTCGAGAAAGAAGCCGGCAATCAGCAGGGGGCTTTTCTTCAGCAGCCCCGGCGGGAAGTGGGTTTCCCGAAGCGTTTTCAGCCCGTCGCTGTGCAGGATCACCATGTCCCCCGCCTCGAGCTGCACGGCTTCCTCGTAGCCGCGGGTCGCGGCGCCGCCGATGCGACCGTCCCGAACCGCCATGCGGCGCACGCCCTGCGCGCCGATCAGCAAGGTCGAGATATTGCCGAGTCCGCAGTAGCGCATCTCCATCTGCGGCTGCGCGACATGCACCAGCGCGGCCACGGCGCCGCGCCGCCCGACCAGCGTCTCGGTGATCTGGCGCATCAGCTTGCCCGGCTCGGACGACAGCCCGCCCGCGGCGAAAGCGGCGTCCGTGACCTCGGCGGCGGCCTCGGCGGCGGCGGGACCATGGCCAAGGCCATCGCAGAGCAGCACGTCGGTCGCCCGCGGGGTCTGCCGGATCTGGTAGTCGTCGCCGCAGGAGTCCTCGTGCGGATGACACACGCGCAGGCCAACGGCCTCGACGCCGACGTCCAGGCGCTCGCCCCGCCCCCCGAAGGTGCACACGATAGTGGTTCCGTTCTCGGGCGAGCTGAAGATGTCAAAGGTATCGGACAACCGAACGATGGCCCCGAGCCCCAGCCCGGCGGAGTCCGTGGAGCTTTCGCCGTCCTGGAACATCCGGTCGATGTCTGAGATCCCCGGTCCGCGGTCGGTGAATATCATGGTGATCAGCTCGGCACCGGGGGACCGCACGAGCTCGATCAGGGCCCGGCCGCGCTCGGCGTAGCGCAGGATGTTCGTCGTCGCCTCTGTCGCGACGATCGCCAGCTCGTCGACGCGCGTCTCGGGAAGACCGATCTCGGCGCCATGGCGCCGCGCAAGCCGCCGCACCACGGCGACGGCGCTCCGATCATCAATCTCGACCCACTGGTTCATAGCTTCACGCTCATGGAAACGGTTGTACCCTTTCCGGGCTCGGACCGGACCTCGAACCCATGTGAGAGCCGCTTGGCCCCGCCAAGCCCCCTGCCCAGCCCGCCCGCGGTCGTGTAGCCCTCGGTCATGGCCAGCGTCACATCTTCGATCCCCGGACCTTCGTCCCGGCATTCGACGCGCAGATACTCGTTACGCGTATCGAGATAAATCGAAATCCGGCCACCACCACCGTGCACGATGGCGTTGCGAGCAATTTCGCTCACCGCCGTCGCGAAGCGCGTGATGCGCATCACCGAGAGCCCGCGTTCCTTGAGGATCCGGGCGACCGCCTGGCGCGCGGCGACCACGTCCCGGCTGGTTGCGAGCGTTATCTCCGCGATCGCGGGCCTGCCTGATGTCCCTTCGGGATCAGGCACGCCGCAACTGGGACAGCGCGTGGGTCAGGCTGAGCGCCGTGCGGGTCTCGGGCAGGTACATCCCCAGCTCGACCAGGGTCACGGCCACCGCCGGGCGCATCCCGACAACGTAGGTCTCGGCGGCCAGCAGCCGGGAGATTCCGGCCAGCTGGGCGATGACGCGCCCGACGAAGGTATCGACGATCTCCAGCGAGCTGATGTCGAGGATCACGCCCTTGACGTTCTCCTTGGCGATCCGGTTGGAGAGGGTCTCCTGCAACTCGACGATTTCGGTATCGGTGACGTCGTCCTGAATGGAGACGAGAAGCGCGTTCTCGACCAGATTTATGGACGTCACACCCGACACGTCAGGAGGCCTCGGTGGTCTTGATCACATAGCCGACCTTCTGCAGCGCATCGGACAGCGCCGTGCGGATGCTGGACCGGGTCGAGACGGTGCCCACGTCGATGCCGAGTTGCACCATGGTCTGCGCGATCATCGGGCTGATGCCGCTGATGATGCATTCGGCCCCCATCAGACGCACCGCGGCCGCGGCCCGCAGAAGGTGCTGCGCAACCTGCGTGTCGACGGTGCCGACACCGGTGATGTCCATGATCACCACCTCGGCCTGGCGCTCGAGGATGGTCTGCAGAAGGTTCTCCATGACCTCCTGCGCCCGGGCGGAATCCAGCGTACCGATGAGCGGCAGCGTGAGCACCCGGTCCCAGAGTTCGACCACGGGGGTCGACAGTTCGAGCATCTCCTGGCGCTGGCGTTCGATGATCTGGTCGCGCTCGCCGATGAAGATCTCGTTGGTGTAGATCGCGAAGGCGTCGACAAGCCGGGTCACCATCAGCACGTCGCGAATGAGCTTCCCGCCTTCGACGCCGGGCATGGCCTCGAGCCGCTTGAACAGCGGCGCCTTGAGCGCCAGCACGAAGGTCGCCATTTCGGTCGGCGTGACGCCGCGGCTGACGCGCTCCTTGCTGACATCGGCCAAGACGGCGCGCAGGTCTTCCCAGGCATCATCTTCGAGGCTGAATTCCTCGTTCACGACACCCGCCCGAACGCCCTTGCCGAATGCTTTCAGGAGTTCCTGGTTCTGCGCACGACTTTCGGAGTCGGAGAACAGGTCGGAGCGCTTCACGCCCTCCTTGACCTGGGTGCCAAGCCACTCTTCCACGACACCGGAGAAATCGGTTTCGAGGATGGTCAGAATATTTGCCGTCGCTGTTTGCGGCATTTGCAGGAACCCCAGTTCATTATTATTCGGCAGATAAGCCAGTTAGCGGAAATAAAGTCAACGGCAATGGGAACGTAGCCTATCGCTGCGTCAGGCAGAAGAATACGTCATGCACCGACGCCGGCAAGACCGCTCCCTCTCTTCGGTCGACACGTCGGGATCAGAGCCTTCATGCACGATTTCCATGCCCGCTTCCATGCCCACCGCCGAAAGGTCGGCGCCAAGCGCCGCGGGCTTCATCGCATCCTAGGACAGGGACGGCCTTGGTCTCGGCCGCCCCTCCGCGGCAGCCAGTGCAAACCGGCGGCCGTTCAGCCCCTTCGGCGGTCCCACAGCTGTCAGCAGGACATCCGCTGGCCGTCCCGAATTCAAGCGCTCTAGCGCTTCCGAGCCAGAGCCCTTCCGATGGCCAGCACTTCAGCGGGGGTCATCTGCGCCCGGCGGATCGGGAAGGGCCGAAGCTGCGGGCATTTCCCAGTTCTCCAAGTGATCGGTTTCGGTGTTCCCGAAACGAGCCTCAGCCCGCCTTCTCCGAGACTTCCATGAACTCCTCCACGGTCGGCGTCACACGCTCGAACTGGTCGAGCTGACGCGCGTAGAGGTGCCCGCCAAGACGCCCGACGGCGTCGATGCCGATCTGATCGACGTAGTGGGTTTCGGGGTCCACCAGCGTCTCGCGCACGAACATCCGCTTCACCTCACCGAGCACGATGGTGCGCGCGGGGCTGACCGGGACAGTCTGCACCAGATGGCACTCGAAGGCGGCGGGGGCTGCGAGGATGCGCGGGCTGCGCACCGTCTCGCCGGGTGCGGTTTCGAGCCCCGCAAGGGCGAGCTCGTCGACATCCGCCGGGAACTTGATCGAGCAGATCTCCATCTGATCGACCAGCGCATGGTCCGAGATGTGGACGGTGAACTCGCCTGTGGCGAGGATGTTTGCCGCCGTGTCCTTGGGGGTGCCGTCGGGCTTGTGCTCGATCCCCACCGCCATGATCGCCGGATCATGGGTGAGGATGTTGAAGAAGCTGAAGGAGCCCGCGTTGGGCGTGCCCTCCTCCGACAGGGTGGTGATCAGCGCGATGGGGCGCGGGATCACCGTACCGATCAGCAGCTTGTAGCGCTGCTTCGGCGTCAGCTCGGCGAAGTCGAAGGCGTGGCTGGTCATGATCTGATCTTTCATGCGGGGATCCGGTGCGTCTCGAGGGGCGTGTGGCGCGAGAGGTTCTCGAAGCCGTCGGCGGTCACAACGTACATGTCGCCGATGTTGCAGCCCGCCGACATGGGCTCGAGCCATTGCGTGTGCAGGACGAAGACCATGCCCTCCTCGAGCCTGTCATAATTGTGCGAGGAGATGTTGAAGGCGTTCTGCCCGCCCGCCATGCCGACCGAATGGCCGAGGTTGGGGTTATGCGGGCCGAAGGTTGCCGGGTAGACATGCATCAACTTGCGGCCCTGCGCCTCGTAGTCGGCGTCGGGGACGTACTGGCGCGGAATTTCGCGCGGGCCGCCATCGTCGGCGGTGCGCCAGTTGTAGGGCATGGTGCGCGCCTCTGCGTCTTTCAGCAGACCGGCCTCGATGTAGCTGCCAAAAGCGGCGTTGTTCAGGTCGCGGATCAACGTGCCGGGGCGAATCAACTTCTCGGCGGCCTGCACACCGCGGGTGCAGGCGTCCAGCACCAGCTCCTGCCGGTCGGTCAACTCGCCCAAGGCGAACATGCGCGCGGCCTGGGCGGTGTAGCCCTGGTAGGTGACGTTCGACACGTAGAGGTTGGCGAGGTCGCCCTTGCGCATGACGTGGCCGTAGGGCTTGCCGCAATGCGTGCCCCATTCGTTGGCGCCGATTTGGTAGCCGTCGCCGGTCTCGCCGCCACGGGCCATCTGAGCAAGGGTGAAGGCCGCGTAGATCTCATAGTCGGTCACGCCGGGGCGGGCGACATGATAGGCCGCCTGCGTCGCGATGCTGATCAGCTGCGCGGCGGTGCGGAACTGAGCAATCTCGGCAGGCGTGCGGTTGCGCTGCATGCGGTCGAGAATGCCGTGCTGGTCGGAGAATTTCGCCTTGGGCATCTCGGGCACCAGCGCGGCGCGGAACCCGGCCGAGCGCTTGTCGCCAATGAAGCCGATATTGTCGGCCTTCAGCTCACCCAGGATACCAACCAGCGCCTGCATCGTCTTGGCACCCGAGTCGCCGGGGATGTCGGCGTATTCGCGGCCCACGGCGCCGATCTGCAAGATGCGGTCCACGCCCACCGGCTCGCCGCCCGGCGGCAGGATCACCGACTGGGTGAAGAACGACAGCAGCACCGGCTCCTTGTCCTCATCCATCGGCACAATGAGCACCCCCTCGCGCATCCAGTCGCAGAGGTAGCGCAGGTAGGCATGCGCCGCGTGGAACCAGCCGACGCTGTCACAATGCACGACCACCGCGTCGAGCCCGGCAGAGACCGCCTCGCGCTTCAGCTTGCGCATCCGCTCGGCGTATTCCTCCGCCGGGATCGGCATCGCGGGGGTGAAGTCGAAGTCAGGCGCGAAATCGCCGAGCAGGCTTTCGACGGACGGCCGGGCGCCGGAGCTGTGCGCGTTCATGGGAAGGTCCTTTCCGTGAGGGGGTTCGGGGTCAGCGGGCATCGCGCCCGCCGAAGCGTTGCAGGGTGACCAGCAGCAGGGCCGCGGCGAGGATCAGCACGCCGGAGACCGCGGCAACCCGTCCGTCGAGACTTTCCTCGAGCATGGCGAAGAGGCGCAGCGGCAGCATGGTCCGACCCGGATCGCCGAGGAAGAGCGTCACCGACACGTTGTCGATCGACTGCATGAAGACGAGGAAGGCGCCTGCGAAGATACCGGGAAGAATGCCCGGCAGGCTGATGCGCAGGAAGGTGCGGGCGCGGCTGGCGCCGAGCGTGGCCGAGGCTTCCTCGAGCGCCGGGTTCATGCGCTGCGCAAGGCCCAGCACGGTGCGGAACATCAGCGGCGCGAAGACCGCCGCGTGGCCGATCAGCACCGCGAGGAAGGACGGGCCGAGGCCGAGCAGGCTCAGCGCCAGCAGCGCGGCGAGCGCGTAGACGAGGCTGGGCAGCACCAGCGGCGCCAGCAGCACCGGCTCGACCGACCCGGCGAAGCGCTTCGGCGCGCGCGCCAGCGCCCAAGCGGCGGGGGCGGTGATCAGAGTGACCACGGCGACCGTGGAGAGCGCCACCTCGATCGAGTTCTTGGCGGCGGTGTGGATCGGCTCCGAGGCGATCGGGTCGAACAGCATCTCGTACCAGCGCAGCGAGAAGCCCTCGGGCGGGAAGCGCAGCGTGGTGCCGGAGTTGAAGGACATCAGAAGTGCCAGCAGGATCGGGCCGATCATGAAGGCCAGCACCGCGAGGCCGCAGCCCCAGACGAAGCCCCAGTAGAGGGCGGTGGAGATCTTCGAGCGTGTCTCAAGCATGACCTTGGAGCCTTTCGTGACGGGCGAGCATGGTGAGGCCCAGCATGATGACGCCGGTGGACGCCAGAAGAAGGATCGAGATCGCGGCGGCCATTGGCCATTGGAAGAGTACACCGACCTCGCGGTAGACAAATTGCGGAAGATAGATCAGCCGCGCGCCGCCGATGACGCTCTGCGTCACGTAAGAGGTGGTGGCGGAGGCGAAGACCAGCACCCAGCCCGCCAGCACGGCGGGGATGATCTGCGGGAAGATCGCCGAGAACCAGGCACGCCAGCGTCCTGCGCCCAGTACCTCGGCAGCCTCCAGAGTCTTGCGGTCGGCGCGGTTGAGCACGGCAAAGACCGGCAGCAGCAGCAGCGGCAGTTCGATCTGCACCAGCGCGATGATCAGCCCGGTCTCGGAGAAGAGCAACGAGAACGGGCGCTCGGTGAGGCCGAGCCCGAGCAGCGTCTGGCTGATCGGTCCGTTGCGCCCCAGCAGCACGACCCAGGCGAAGGTGCGCACCACGTTGGCGGTCAGCATCGGCAGCAGCGTGCAGATCAGGATCAGCCCGCGGAGACGTTTCCCCGCGTGCCAGTAGAGCATCACCAGCGGCAGCGCCGCCAGCGAGACGAAGCAGGTCACCTTCGCCCCCAGCGCCAGCGTGCCGGTGAGCACGCCGCGCGCGAAGGGGTCGGAAAGGAAGGCCGCGAAGTTCCCAAGGCCCCAACTTCCATCCTCCCCGCGCAGGCTGATGCCGGCGAGCAGCAGCAGTGGCGAGATGAAGAACAGCACCATGAAAGCGATCATGGGCCACGACAGTAAGGTTTCTTTGCGGATCATCGCGGCTCTCCCGATCAGCGGACGACGAGGCGGTCGAAGGTTTCCGTCCACTCCGCGCGGTGCTTGTTGATCGCCTGCCAGTCCGGGTAGACGGCGTTTGCCACCTGCTCGGGGGTGACGAACTGCGAGACGACCTCGGAATACGGCACATCCACGTTGGTCGGGATCATCGCGGTCGGCGGCTCGGCCAGCTGGGTCTGCGCGGCGGCGTCGATGGCGGCATCCATATAGGCGTAGACGCCATCGGGGTTGGACGCGCCTTTCACCAGATGGATCGCGACGGGCACCGAGGGCGAGCCGGTTTCGGGATGGGCGAACTCGCAGGGCATGCCCAGTTCGCGCAGCTTGGCGACGTTGCCGGTCGAGGCCATGAACACGGCGATCTCGCCCTGCTGGTACATGGTCATCTGGTTCGAGCCCGAGGTCGCGATGGCGCCGATCTTCGGCAGGTAGGCCTCGAGCAGATCGAAGACCGGCTGCATGTTGTCATAGGTGCCGCCGTAGGCCTTGTTGATCTCTGTATAGGCCATGGTCGCGGTGTTCGAGCCGAAGCCGATGAGCGCAAGGTTGCCTTCGCACTGCGGGTCCTCGAAGAGCGCCTTGTAGCCCGCGGGCTTGTCGACCACCTCGGGGTTGTAGGCGATGCCGTTGACCTCGATCGTTACATAGGGCCCCCACGCGTTCTGCGCGGCAGGGCTCAGCTTGTCCCAGTTCTTCAGGCGCGTGGGGTCGATCTTCTCGATCAGCCCTTCCTGGATCAGGATGTCGCTCTGGCCCGGCGAGACGAGCAGCGCGTCATAAGGCGGCTGGCCGGGGCTGGCCATCAGGCGGGCGATCTGGTCCTGCGCCAGCGACGGCGCGACGGTCAGATCAAAGCCCGCGTCCTTGACCATCGGGCCGACGATCTGAGCCAGCCCCTTTGAAGTGGTTCACCCACGAAGCGTGAAATCCGATAGGATTTCGGCGGACAGGAGGACTACGGAATGGCTGGAAAGCGAGAGAAGCCGGAAGACATTGTCACCAAGCTGCGTCAGGTCGAGGTTTTGCACGGCCAAGGCCTGTCGATGGCCGATGCGGTGCGCCAGATCGGGATATCGCAGCACACGTTCTACCGCTGGCGGAAGCAGTATGGCGGGATGAACCGGGCACAGGTGTCGCGGCTCAAGGACCTCGAGAAGGAGAACCTGAGGCTGCGGCGGGCGGTATCTGACCTGACGCTCGAGAAGCTGATCTTGACCGAGGCTGCTCAGGGAAACTTCTAAGCCCTTCGCGCCGCCGCGAGTGCGTGGAGCATGTGTGCCAGACACTCGGCATCTCCGAACGCCGGGCCTGCCGGGTGCTTGGCCAGCACCGCTCCACGCAACGCAAGCCACCACAGGGCCGGGAAGACGAGGCGCGGCTGACCGCCGACGTCATCGAGCTGGCCCGGGAGTATGGCCGCTACGGCTACCGCCGGGTCGCCGTGCTGCTGCGCCGGGAGGGCTGGCAGGTGAACCACAAGCGGGTGGCGCGCATTTGGCGGCGCGAAGGGCTCAAGGTCCCGCACAAGCAGAAGAAACGCGGCCGCCTCTGGCTGAACGATGGCTCCTGCGTGCGGCTGAAGCCTGAACATCCCAACCACGTCTGGTCCTACGACTTCGTGCAGGACCGGACCAGCGACGGCCGGGCCTACCGGACACTCAACATCCTCGATGAATATACGCGGGAGGCGTTAATGATCCGTGTCGACAGGCGACTGAACTCCACCGATGTCCTGGACGCTCTGACCGATCTCTTCATCCAGCGCGGCCCGCCGCGGTTCATCAGGTCCGACAACGGCCCGGAGTTCATCGCGCAGAAGGTCCGCGACTGGATCGAGCTGGTGGGCGCGAAGACTGCCTACATCGAGCCGGGGTCACCCTGGGAGAACGGCTATTGCGAGAGCTTCAATGCGCGCTTCCGGGATGAGCTACTAAATGGCGAGGTCTTCTACTCGTTGAGGGAGGCGCAAATCCTCATCGAAAGATGGCGAAAACACTACAACATGGACCGGCCGCATAGCGCTCTCGGATATCGGGCGCCGACGCCAGAGGCCTTCATCCCTATAGATCGAAGGCCGACCATGCATTAGCATTTAACCCGGACCACTCGATGGGGTCAGCTCACCTCGGCCCAGAGCTGCATCTGCATTTCCGGGTCCGCCTCGGCGCGGGCGGCGTCGATCTGCTGGTCCGCCACAGCGCAGTGCGAGAAATTCGTCACCGCCGTCGGCGTCCCGACGATCGCCTTGGAATGGTAGAACTGGCTGAGGTAGCTGTCGGCCACAGGGAAGCGCGCGGCGCCGTAGAAGACCATGTCGCTCAGGTCCTGGCGGATCTGCTGATGATAGGTCGGGTGGTCGACGACGTTCATTTCCATCTTGATGCCGGCCTGGCCCAGCTGCGCCTGGATCACTTCCATGATCGGCTGCTGGGACGAGCTGGAGGAAACGACCGCCGTCAGCGTGATCCCGTCGGGGAAGCCTGCCTCTGCCAGCAGGGATTTCGACAGCTCCGGGTCATAGCTGTAGGTGCCCGCATCGCAGTTCTCGCCCAGGTAGCCCGACGGCACGGCAGAACAGCCGCGCGGACCGACACCCTCGCCTACGAAGGCCGAAATCTCGTCCACATTGACGGCATGGGCCACGGCTTCGCGGACCTTGATGTTGTCCAGCGGCGCATGGGCCTCGTTCAGGTAAAGGGTGCGGTATTCGCCGGGCGCGAAGGTGTCGACGATCATGTCCTGGTTGCGGCTCACCTGATCGACCCAACGCTGCTCCCGCTTGCCGTAGATCAGGTCCAGCTCGCCCGACATCAGCGCCAGTTCGCGGCTGGAGTCGGACGGGATGATCTGGAGGCGGATACCGTCCAGCTTGGGGGCGCCACGATAGTAATCGGGGTTCGCCACCAGATCGACGTGCTGCTGGGTCACGGCCTCTTCGAACTCGAACGGGCCGGTGCCGACGGGATCACCGTTGAAGGCATCGCCCTTTTCCTCGGCGGCCTTGCGGCTGACGATCATGCCGCCGTGGTAGTTGGCAACCAGGCCAAGGAAGCCCGGAACCGGCGCGCTGAGCTTGATCTGAACGGTTTTCGCATCAACTGCCTCGACGCTTTCGAAGGCGGCGTAATCATTCGCGAAGGACGACCGCTCCGGATCGGCCGCTCGCTCTAGGGAATAGACGACGTCATCGGCGGTCAATGGGCCGTAGCCCCGCTGGAATTCGACACCATCACGCAGGTGGAACGTCCAAGTCAGCCCGTCTTCGGAAGTTTCCCAGCTGGTCGCTAGGTCCGGCTCGATTGAGGCCGGGTCGGCACTGCCCGGAGCGAACCGTACCAGACCGTTGAACATCCAGCCCGCCAGCGCAACGTCGGTGGTCGCCGTAGCCCGGTGCGGATCGAGGTTCGTCGCATCCATGTTGATGCCGACATTCAGCGTCGCGGCGATCGCGACGGCACTGGTCATCGACAGCCCGGCAGCCACGGCCAGCCCCAGCATGCGCCTCAGATTTGTCACTGCGTTTCCAGTCATGATCGTTTCCCTGTTGTTTTGATGCGGCCGACTATGGGAACGCACCCCTATGTCGTCAAAATCGAAAACCTTCGGCAAATATTCCGTGAGGTTATACGCCCGCAAATCAGTCACCTCTGCCTCAGGGCGCGTTGCAGTTATGGGCAGGGAGGATTCAATTACGAGTTCCGGCGGTTCGACGGTCGCATGACTCTGTTGCACAAATCGGCTGATGATCAGGCTCTCCCTTTCCCCAAACGGACTTATCCCACGGCCACAGTAACGGGTATGCCGAGCGCGGTGTGACCGTTCATGACGGCGATACGGACTTGGACTTCCGCAAGCTGACGGTCGAAATCCCGGGCCATGAGGCGTT
>NZ_JAIVKX010000012.1 GCF_020524285.1 Alloyangia pacifica | reverse complement strand
AACGCCTCATGGCCCGGGATTTCGACCGTCAGCTTGCGGAAGTCCAAGTCCGTATCGCCGTCATGAACGGTCACACCGCGCTCGGCATACCCGTTACTGTGGCCGTGGGATAAGTCCGTCTGGGGAAAGGGGGAGCCTGATCATCAGCCGATTTGTGCAACAGAGTCTTCGGCAGCACCGATCAGCGGCCAAAGAGGGCACGTCTGCACCTGATGGAAAGGTGACGCCGAGCGGCGGAAAGAGCGAAACATCTCGGTTAGGGATGTTCGCCGCCGCGACAAGCGCCGCAACTGAAGCGAGATTACGTTCGGCAGGCGCAAGGATTGGCGGCGGCTCGCATCCAGATACGACAGATGTCCGAAAGTTTTCCGGACCGTCATTGCTCCCGTCACAATCCTCGTCTTCTGGCTTTGAAAATGATTGCACCTCGAGTCGAGTTGGGCGTTTCGAGAACAGCGCACAATGTAAGCGGGATCATTTGCACGCAAACTGTAAACGAACTGTTCTCGATATTGCGCGGCGCGTCTCCAATTGGGTGACAATAATCATATTGGCGTAATAATGTTGCTAATATTTCGTATTGTTTGAAGGGTTTAAATACTTCAAGTTATTCAGCACAACCATTCCGAGAAGATTGGCCGGAAGCCTCGACACGCTGCATCCTTGTGACGGATGCGGTTCAGTACCTAGTGCATCGCCATCCACTATTCATTCAGGTCCGGCCCCCGTTTTGGCGCTGCATTTCTAACTTTCCGGGGAGGAGAGAAAATGGATTGCGTTCGCAGCATAACCTTCGTCATTCCGGGCGTTAAAGGGGCGCCAGATGTTCAGATCACGGCAGTGGAGATCGACGGATCGATCGAGTTTACCGTCGAGGTCCTGACCTCTGCCGAGGGCGTGACAGCCGATCTTCGCGGGCTTTTCCTGAACGTGAATGACGAGTCCGTTCTGGCGGGCCTAGGCTCCACCGGCTCCGATGTGACCGAACTGGCGACCGGCGACGTTATCGACCTCGGCAACGGGGCGAACATGCGCGGCAAGGCCAAGGGCTTTGATGTTGGTGTCGAATTCGGCGGACCGGGCATCGGCAAGGACCACGGCGACATCCAGACCACGACGTTCACCCTCTCCGGCGAGGGCGAGTTCACCCTCGACGACATCGCGAACGTCGAATTTGGCGTGCGTCTGACCAGTGTCGGGGTCTTCGGAAGCGATCGCGACGGTTCGGCGAAGCTGACCACCATCGCGCCCGCCGCGCCGGATGCCCGGGACGATTCCTACGACATCTTCGAGGACGGCCGCCTGGGGCTGGACGATCCGGCGAGTGTTGCCCTGGGCGTTCAATTCGACGTTCTCGACAATGACACCGACGCCGATGGTGACACGCTGACGATCACGCAGGTCTTCGGAGCGATGCATGGCACGGTCGAGATCATCGACGGCGACGACGCTGATCTCCTGCCGGGTGACGCGATCCTCTACACGCCGGATACCGACTACAGCGGGCCGGATGAGTTCACCTACTGCATCACTGACAATAACGGCGGAACGGATTTCGCCACCGTGGCCGTAGCCATTGAGGCAGTTGCGGACATTCCCGACGTGTCCATCCAGGCGTTCGCCACCGAGAACGTCAACGAAATCCGCCTCGTCGTCACCGCGACGCAGACCGACGACGACAACTCCGAATTCATCCGGCAGCTTGTCAGCAGCGCGCTGCCGGAGGGCGTGACCCTGTCGCCCGCAGGACCCGAGGTGATGGCGCCGGGTCAGCAGACCACCTTCATGCAGGATTACCTTCTGACCCTGCCGCTGGACACGGATGCGGATTTCGACCTGACCTTCACGGCGACGTCTGAAGAGTTGTCCAACGGCGACACGGAGACCGGATCGGCGACGATCGACATAACCTACGAGTACAACAAGCTGCTGAGCGCGGTCGCCTTCGAAGCGGACAACCAGAGCATCTGGAATTCGGGCGACGCCTTCCAGTTCATCGACGACAGGTTCCTGGGGTTCGACACCGGCAGCTTCGACAACCGATTGGACGTCGGCCCCTTCTTTGCGGGTCTAGAAGGGCACATAAAACTCGGCTTCCAGTCGACGCTGGTGTTCGACGGTGGCAGCATCGACGCGACGGCGGACTATGAGGTCTGCGTCGAGACCAACTACAACACCACCGTGGACGAGCTGCTCATCGAAACCAGCGCCAACCTGACCGACGCAGGCTTCATGACCGAAGGTCCGTCGGGCAGCTACAACCTGAGCTTCCTGTGGGATATCCTGCTGCAGGCCTATGCCGGGGTGGAGATCAGCTTCGGAGAGCTCGGCTCGCTCAAGGAAACGATCGACTTCCCAGGCATCGCAATTGGCCCGGGCAGCGCCTCGATCATCGATATCGACAGCAGCGACCTGGCGGGCTCGATTGATCTACCGTCACCGTTCGATGTGCTCTCGATCGATTTCGCCTGGCCGGAAATCAGCGCCGTCGGCACGGCACCGCCGCTGGATCCGGTCGAGGCAAACGGGGCAAGCAACAACTTCCTGCAGTTGAACCTCGATGTGGATCAGCTGATCTTCACGCTGCTCGGGGTTCCCAATCCCCTGAACCCCAGTGTCGACCTCGGCCCGTTCTATGCCAGTCTCGACATCCTGAACGTCGTCGCAAGCGCAGGGCTCAACTTCCTGCAGGAATTCCAGATGTCCATGGGGGATCTTGTCGGGGTGCTCGCCTTCGAGGATGGCAGCAACCAACTGTTCACTATCGGGGATAGCCTGCAGATCAGCAATGCCTCAGCCATTGATGCCGCGGGCGATGGTGACGGCGATGTGGAGTACGAGTTCACGGTCATACCCGAGTCCGAGCTGAGCAATCTGACCGAACTCGGCTTTAATCTCGGTGGGGCGGTCGAGATCCTCTCCGCCGAGGCGGGCTACGATATCTTTGGCTTCAGTGACAGCGTCAGCCTCGGCCCGCTGTTCGAGTTCGGGTTCACCGAGCCCATCGCAGATATTGATGTCTTCAATGACACTTTCAATCTCGCCTTCGAGGCAGAGCAGATCCTGGCCTACGCCTGAGTCTGCCGCGTCTGACGGGCAAGGGCCGTCCCGCTTTCTCTTCGAGCTGGCGACATGGACGGCCCCACCGGCTCAACAGGTCCTTGCGCCGAGTTCTGGTCCGAGCGCAACGCCTCGCGCAAGCGACGTGGCTCCCTCTCGATCTGGTTCGATCCACAGATTTGTTGATTTCCACCCAGAACTGACCCGGGGGTTCCGTCGAGAAGTGACCCACCTTGGATTATGATGAGCGGGTCATGTTTGGGTCAAGTCAGGGCTTCCCTCCCTCATTTTCCGCGTTGCTGCAGCCGCGCTGTCCTTGAAGCGGAAGCTGTCGTTTCCGGTCTCGAGGATGTGGCAGCAATGGGTCAGCCGATCGGGGAGCGCGGTGGTCATCTTGGCGTCACCGAACACTGTGGCCCACTCGCTGACGCTGAGGTTCGTGGTGGTGATCACGCTGGTGCGCTCGTAGAGCTTGCTCGGCAGATGGAAGAGCAAGGCGCCTCCTGAAGCGCTGAACGGCAGGTATCCGAGCTCGTCTAGGATCACCAGGTCGAGGTGGTTGAGCAATCGCACTCGCCCGATCCCGGGAGGGCTCGAAGATCGACCGGAGGATTTTCCGCGAGGGCGCCTTGGGGCAGCAGCGCGCTTTCAGCGCTGTCCTGCCTGACCGGGCCGAGCGGCCACCGTCCGCAATTTGCGGCTTGGGCCCATTCTGGCGGCCCGCTCGACCGTTCGGTTCCTGCGCTGAGCGAGCGCTCTGGGCTCTCCGGCAAAGGTTCGCTACCTGCGCGTAGCGGACGCCCTGGGGGCACACGCCCGACCGCCCGTTCTCTGCGCTCAGGTGTCATTCAAGGAATACTTCTTAGGGTCGCACGCTGCAGTGCTCAGTGGGGGGTCGGCCTCGAGCAACTGGAAGTCGTGAACCCAATGCGATCGCGCATCGCCGCGGCGATAGCGCTGGATGCCCGGCAAGCCTCAAAGCCGCGGACAGTCGATCCCAGCCAGGAGCGCTCGAAATGGTAACTCTCTGCACGCAGATCAAATACTGAGGAATGATCCGTGGCTGCTGTCGGACACGTGATGGCCCGAGGGAGCTACCCTTCCCGCAAACGCTCCCAAAACGCTGATTTCCTCGCGTGAGTCGCACGCAGCGCTTCAAGATAGTCCGCGTGCGATAGGTGCATGCCGTAATCGAGGATCTCGGCGTCCGCGGCGGCACAGTCCATCAGGTGCCGGGCGGCGTGGCCATAGCGCCCGGAGCGGGCCCTACCCAGCGCGAAGTCGATCATCGCGCGCCACAGCAGCGCGGCGGCAAGCGGGTGGCCGGGGGCGAGGGCGTCGGCCAGCGGAGTGAGGATCTCGTAGGCTTCGCCGTCGATCTCCTCGCTGCGGGCTTCGATCAATTCAGCCGCCAGCGGCAGGTCGGGGGCCTGCAGGCAGTAGGCGAGCGCTTTCTCGACCGGTTTGCAGGCGAGGACGATGCGGCGCGCGGCGTCCTCGGCCTCGATGTCCTCGAAGTCGGGCAGAAGCTTGAGGTGGCGGCGCAATGCGTCGGAGCAGAGCCGCCGCTCGAAGCGGTTCCAGAGCGCGGCCCGCAGGTCGTCCTTGCGGCCGAGCGCCTCAAGGCAGGCGAAATGCGCTGCGTCCAGTTCGGGCGTGTCGAACCACGGATCGCCGCTGTCGCCGGGGAGAGCGGCCTCGATCAGCCGCAGAGCGTCTTCGGGGCGACCTGCCGCCAGCAGCCGGGTCGCGGCGGAGGGAGCGATCGTCGAGTAGGTCAGCTGCTCGGGGCTGTATTGCGCGAGCCAGCTGTCCACGTCGCCCTCGGCATCTGCCACGTCCTGCAGGAGCATCTCCGCCGTGCGGTTGCGCCCGGCAAGGGCGCGGTCAGCGCGGGCATCGCGGTCGGAGATGAAATCGTAGCGGGCGAAGTCGGCATCGGTCAGCGGCGCTTCGCAGGCCGCTTCGGCCAGTGCCTTGAGGCGGGACAGGCCAGCGCCCCCGAGAGCCTCCGCCAGCGCGGGTACGGCATGATCAAAGGCACCGTAGCCATCGTCCGAGATCGCCTCGAAGACGCTGTCGGCCAGCGCTTCGGGGTCTTTGCTGAGCTTGGGACCCAACTCACTGATCGCCGCCATCGCCTCGCGCATGACGTCGCCGATGGTGCCCCAGCTGTCGTCTGTGCGCTCATGGATGCCGGCAGCGAGCTGCAGCTGCGCCCAGAGCAGATCGAAAGCCGCGTCCGGTGCATCGGGCGCGATGCTGGTCTCGATGAGCGTCGTCAGCTCCGCCAGTTCCTGCGCCAGCTTTTTCTGTGCCTTGCGGGAGATGAAGCTGCGGCCGCGGCGGATCGAGGCGAAGCGCTTACGCACGTCGGCGGTGATCGCCTCCGGGCCCAAATCGGCGGAAAGCGCCATGCGCACCCGCCGCTGGCGCGCAGCGTCGCCTTTCACCGCCTCGAGCAGCAGGTCGGCCAGCGTGTCGGCACCCAGCGCGAGGAGGTTCTTCTTGTTCAGAGCCTTGCCTGCCGCCATCGGGATCCTCCTCGTATGCAATAGCCTTGCGCCGGATCATGCGCCTGGCCGCGCGCTTTGCAAGCATGCGCTAGATATGGAAAGGACGCCCAGCGGGCGCCCTACATGTAGTTTCCGGGAAAAACTCAGCCTTCCGTGGGAAAAACTCAGGTGTCTCTTACAACCCTCAGTGCGTCCAGGCGCTCCGGCGGTCGACCGCGAAGTTCTCGGCATAGCCGCGGGCGCGGAGATTGGGCTTTCGCTTGTTGGGCTCGTTCACCTGCGCCTCGATCCCATGCTCGGCGGCATAGGCCAGCGCGGCCTCCTTGCTGTCGAACTTCAGGCGCACCTGGCTCTGGGTGTCCGAGGACGACGTCCAGCCCATCAGCGGGTCCACCTCGCGCGGGGAGGCGGGGAAGAATTCGAGAATCCAGTCCCTCGTCTTGGCTTGTCCCGAAGACATCGCCGTCCTGGACGGCTGGTAAATCCGTGCGCGCATGGAATCCCTCCTGACATTCATTGGCGTTATCGGGAATTTAGACTGCCGGGGCAAGAGATCGCGGCGCGGCAGTGCGGCAAATCTTCTCGAACCCTTGCGTCTCGCCCATAGAAGAGGAACATTTAGCGAAAATGCCAGCCCCCTCACCCCGAGTCCCCTGCCGCCCGCGGCAGCCCCCGGGGCAGACCCCTTGAAACCGCTGCGCGGCGCGACACGTTTTGCAGGCGCCCGGAGATCCCCCGAGATGACCGCCGAGATAACCCCATGCCCTATGCCCATTCCGACAAGTCGACCCCGATGATGCACGCTCCCGCGCCGGATGTCCGGACGCGGGAGAAGCTCGAGGGCGGCATCCGCTTCCGCATGCAGACCGAGTTCGCCCCGGCGGGCGACCAGCCGACGGCGATTGCCGAGCTGGCGCAGGGGGTCAATGACGGCGAGCGCAGCCAGGTGCTGCTCGGGGCCACCGGCACCGGCAAGACCTTCACCATGGCCAAGATCATCGAGGAGACACAACGCCCGGCGATCATCCTCGCCCCGAACAAGACGCTGGCGGCGCAGCTCTACGGCGAGTTCAAGGGCTTCTTCCCGGACAACGCGGTCGAGTATTTCGTCTCCTACTACGACTACTACCAGCCCGAGGCCTATGTGGCGCGGTCGGACACCTACATCGAGAAGGAAAGCCAGATCAACGAGCAGATCGACCGGATGCGCCACTCGGCCACCCGCGCTTTGCTCGAGCGGGATGACGTGATCATCGTCGCCTCGGTGTCCTGCATCTACGGCATCGGCTCGGTCGAGACCTACGGCGCGATGACCCAGGACCTGCACGCCGGCAGCGAGTACGACCAGCGCAAGATCATCGCCGATCTCGTGGCGCAGCAGTACCGCCGCAACGACGCGGGCTTCTCGCGCGGGGCGTTCCGGGTGCGGGGGGACTCGCTGGAAATTTGGCCCGCCCACCTTGAAGACCGGGCGTGGAAGCTGTCGTTCTTCGGCGAGGAGCTGGAGAGCATCACAGAGTTCGATCCGCTGACCGGCGAGAAGACCGGCAGCTTCGATCGCATCCGCGTCTACGCCAACTCGCACTACGTGACGCCGAAGCCGACGATGCAGCAGGCGGTCATCCAGATCAAAAAGGAACTGCGCCAGCGGCTCGACCAGCTCGTCTCCGAGGGCAAGCTGCTGGAAGCGCAGCGGCTTGAACAGCGCACCAATTTCGACATCGAGATGCTGGAGGCCACCGGGGTCTGCAATGGCATCGAGAACTACTCGCGCTACCTCACCGGCCGCGCCCCGGGCGAGCCGCCGCCCACCCTCTTCGAGTTCATTCCCGACCACGCCATCGTCTTCGCCGACGAAAGCCACGTCTCGGTTCCGCAGATCGGCGCCATGTACAAGGGCGACTACCGGCGCAAGTTCACCCTCGCCGAGCACGGCTTCCGCCTGCCCTCCTGCATGGACAACCGCCCGCTCAAGTTCGAGGAATGGGACGCCATGCGCCCGCAGTCGGTCTTCGTCTCGGCGACCCCGGCAAACTGGGAGCTGGAACAGGCGGGCGGCGTCTTCGCCGAGCAGGTGATCCGCCCCACCGGCCTGCTGGACCCGCAGGTCGAGATCCGTCCGGTGAAGATGCAGGTGGACGACCTGCTCGACGAGATCCGCAAGGTGACGGCGGACGGCTACCGCACGCTCTGCACCGTGCTGACCAAGCGCATGGCCGAGGATCTCACCGAGTACCTGCACGAGCAGGGCATCAAGGTGCGCTACATGCACAGCGACATCGACACCATCGAGCGCATCGAGATCCTGCGCGACCTGCGGCTCGGCACCTTCGACGTGCTGATCGGCATCAACCTGCTGCGCGAGGGCCTCGACATCCCCGAATGCGGGCTGGTGGCCATCCTCGACGCCGACAAGGAGGGCTTCCTGCGCTCCGAGACCTCGCTGATCCAGACCATCGGCCGCGCCGCGCGGAACGCCGAGGGCCGGGTGATCATGTATGCCGACCGGATCACCGGCTCGATGGAGCGGGCTCTGGCCGAGACCGAGCGCCGCCGCGAGAAGCAGATCGCCTACAACGAGGAACACGGCATCACCCCGGCGACGGTAAAGAAGAACGTCGACGACATCCTTGCCGGGCTCTACCAGGGCGACGTGGACATGAACCGCGTCACCGCCACCATCGACCCCAAGCAGCAGGGCTCGAACCTCGAGGCGGTGCTCGAGGGGCTGCGCACCGACATGCGCAAGGCCGCCGAGAACCTCGAGTTCGAGGAGGCCGCGCGGCTGCGCGACGAGGTCAAGCGGCTTGAGGCGGTCGATCTGGCGATCCACGACGACCCGCTGGCGCGGCAATCGGCGATCGAGGCGGCCTCGGAGGCGGCGGTGAAGTCGAAGGGCCGCTCCACCGCGGGTCGCCCCGGCCAGCGCGGCGGCAACGTGAAGCGGCGCAAGCGCTGAGCGGCATCTTCGAAATAGCAAAAGGCCCTCCCCACGGCGCGTGGAGAGGGCCTTTCTTGTTGGAGCTCTTTAGGATCAGGGCGATCAGCCGTCGTTCTTCTCGTCCGGCGGTGTCACGTCGACGTCGGGCAGGGTGACCTCGGCCTCCTTGGTGTCGACCTCGACGTCGACATCCGGCACGGTCACTTCTTCGGTCTGGGTGCCGACCTCGACCGAGCCCACCTCGGCATCGACCTCGGGCATCTCGCCACCTTCGACCGAGACATCCACGTCAGGCAGGCTGCCCTCGTCGGTGACGTCGAAATCGATCATGTAGGCGCCGACGCCGATCACGACGGCGGCGGCAGCAACGAGGGCGACAATGGATCCGGTACGCATTTCAGGTCCCTTCCGGTTGTTGGCTCCGGCGCGGTGAGGCGCCGTGATGTTCGGTAAAGGAACCGTGAGAGCGGCACAGAGGTTCCGAAAATATTCTACGGAACCAATGTGTTATTTTGCGCGTTCAAACGCGCCACGGCGCTCAGCCGCAGAAGGCGCGGAGGATCTGCCCGGTGCTGTCTGTTTCGATGTTCAGACGGTCGGGACGGAAATCCATGGTCATCGGCTGTCCCGGGCTGAGGATGCGCAGCTTCTCCCCCGGCGTGAGCCCCAGCTCCTCGACCGACTGGCCGATGCGGGTCTGGTAGGGTGCGGCGCCGCAGCTGTCCTCGCCGTCGGCCCCGGTCTCCGTCTCGCTGCAGCCTGCGAGACCGGCACAAAGGCCCAGCACGATCGCGATCCGTCCCATCATCTTCTCTCTCCTTGGGTGTTGTTTCAGACAGATAGGTCTCGCGAGCGTGTGTCTCAACGCCGCGCCGATGCGAATGTCGCGCTTGGCCGGTGGCACGATCGGGAGTAGCCTTTCCCCATGCGCCGGTTCCTGCTCCTTTCCCTCCTCGGCCTCGCGGCCTGCGGCACGCCCTACGAGCGCTGCACGCGGGACGCCGCGCGCTTCTACGCCGACGCGCTGGAGGAGCAGAGCCGGATCGCGCGCGACCTGGCGCGCGGCTACACCTATGTCACCGAATGGGAAACCCGCCGCCGCTGGCAGCTCTGCGGCGCCTACGGCGAGCACCCGCACTATTGCTGGCGCACCGACACCGAGCCGGTGACCCGCCGCGTGCCGGTGAATGCCTTCGAGCTGCGCCGCCGGGCCACCGAGATCGAGGCCGCCCTGCCCCAGCTCCGCCGCGACGCCGCGGCGGGCCAGGCGGAATGCCGTCAACGCTTCCCCGAAGAGGTGGACCCCGCGACCGTGCACGCGGACTAGACGCTAAGCCCCGGCCCCGTGGGGCCGGGGTCGGGGCCGGGCCGCGCTCAGGCCGCGGGCTTGCGCAGTTCGGGATGCTGCTTGAGCACCAGCCCGAAGGCTACCAGCGCCACGCCGGTCGACAGCAGCTCGACCGAGAGCAGCACGCCCAGCACCACCGCCGCCGAGGACGGGAAGTTGGTGAAGATCATGATCGCCAGGATCACCGAGATCGCGCCGCTGATCAGCAGCGCCAGCTTGTAGCGGCCGTCGCCGACCGAGAAGGCATAGACCACCTTGGCGATGCCGCTGACCAGGAACATGATCGCCGCGACCAGGGTCAGCGAGACCAGGCCTTCGAGCGGGTTGGCCAGGAAGCTGATGCCGAGCCAGAGGTAGATGATGGTCAGCAGGATGGCGAGCAGGCGCTCCTTCATGCGAGTGACGCGAAAGATGCTGATCGCCTGCACGACGCCGATGATCAGGAAGAACCAGGCGACGATGGTCTGCGCCGCGACCGAGGCGGCAAAGGGGTTAAACAGCGCGAAGATCCCGCCGAGGATGCTCGCGATACCGAGGATGATCCACATAAGCCAATGCTGCATTTCCAAATTCCCTGAATATCACCCGGCGCGAGACCGGTGCCCCGACGGTGCGCCCGCGATCACGGTTCTGTCAACCTCCCGTTAACGTTCGGGAAGTTCACTCTCCCGGGTGACGTGTTCGGGCCCCTCCGGGCCATCGACCCGCTCGGCCAGCAGCAGCGCCAGCCAGCGGGTGTTCGAAAAGCTGGCCAGCACGATGGCGAGGATCGAGGTCAGCGGCACCGCGAGGATCGCGCCGGGAATGCCCCAGAGCGTCGTCCAGAGCGCCAGGGCCAGCAGCACAACGAAGGGGCTGAGGTTGAGCTGCCGCCCGATCAGCCGCGGCTCGATGATATTGCCCAGGGTGATCTGCACCGCGGTCAGCGCCGCCCCGAGCCCGAGCGTCATGCCGATCGAGCCAAACTGCGCCAGCGACAGCGCCACGGGAAAGGCCACGGCCAGCAGCGAGCCGACGTAGGGGATGTAGTTCAGCACCCCGATGACCACCGCCCAGAACAGCGCGAAGTCGACCTCGAAGGCCCAGAGGATGCCGTAGGAGATCGTGCCCAGCACCACGTTGATTAGCGTCTTGAAGGCGAGGTAGCGGCTGATTTTCTCGTTGATCGCCCCGACCACCGCCAGCACCCGCTCGCTCTTCTCTGGCGAGCGCAGCCCGGCGGTCAGCCGGCGCTGGAACGAGCGCCGCTCGACGGTGATGAAGGCGGCGTAGATCACCACCATCAGCACCACCGAGCCGAGGTTGGTGAACCCGCCCAGCACCGCCAGCGAGAAGCGCCGCAGGTCGATCTGCCCCAAGGTCTCCTCGGTGATGCGGTCCCAGAGCGCATCGTCCTCGAAGTGGAAATACCCCGCGATGCCGTCGACCATGCTGCGCAGGTTCTCCTCGTAGGTCGGGGCCACCGCCATGATCTCGCGCACCGTGGCCGAGACCACCGCCGCCAGGATGAAGACCACCGCCGCGGCGAAGACCAGCAGCAGCAGGCGCAGCACGCCGAGCGGCAGGTGCCGCAGCACCGGCAGGCGGCGCAGCGCGCCCGCCACCGACTCCAGCAGGTAGACGAGGATCGTCGCGGTGACGATCGGCAGCAGGATCGTCCGGCCGAGCACCAGCAGCGTGCCCGCCGCCAGCACGAAGATGGTCGACAGCACCAGCGTCTGGAACGGCGTATCCCTCATCGGCACCTTGTCATCCTCCGGGCGGGTCTCGCCGGAGTGGGAACGATGCGGGCGGCGATGTCAACGCGGCCGGGCCTAGAGCTGCCCGCCGATCGGTAACAGACCCGTCAGCCAGGCGGTGGTGGCGCGCATCTTCGACAGGATCGGCTCGGCGCGGTAGAGCCGCCAGCGATTGCCCGCATCATGCTCGAGCCATTGCATCCGCCCGTCCTCGTCGAGCTGCAGGTGAAAGGCTGCCTCGGGCAGCAGCCGCTTCAGCGTCGCCGCGGCCTGCGCCGCCAGCTCGGGCGACTCCACAAGGATACCCATCTCCGAGTTGATCCGCACCGAGCGCGGATCCCAGTTGAACGAGCCGATGAACAGCAGCTTGCGGTCCAGCACGAAGGCCTTCGCGTGCAGCGCCGAGCGCGACAGGCCAAGCCCCGACAGGGTGCGGTCGGGCCGTTCCTTCTCGGCCCGCAGCTCCCAGAGGTCGACCCCGGCCTCGAGCAGGTCGCGGCGCGAATGGGCGTAGTGCGCGTAGACCGCCGGCACGTCGGTGGCGTCGAGCGAATTGGTCAGCACCGTCACCTCGACCCCGCGCTCCTCCAGCGAACTGAGCAGCGCAGTGCCGCTGTCCCGCGGCACGAAATAGGCCGAGACCACGAGGAACTCGCTTTCCAGTGCGTTCACGTAGGGCAGCATCGCGGCGGCAAAGGTCTCGGAGGCGGGCAGATCGCCCGCGGCCTTTTCAGGCGGGTCCGACAGCAGCGTCGCCTGCGCGGCGGTGAACCGCGGCGGCTGCCGCTTCAGTGTCGCGATGTGATCGAGCAGCGCCCCGCCGTAGGGGGCCTGCGCGATGCGCTGGCGGTGCTCCGCCAGCCGCGCCCGCACCGTGGCAAGGTCGGCCCCGTCCTCCTTCGGCGCGATCACCTGCGAGGCCGGGATGGCATAGCGGCTGTTCCAGTAGCTGTCGAAGGTGCGCGCCACGTCGTCCACCACCGGCCCCGCCGCCAGCAGATCCAGGTCGTCGTAGTTCGACTCCTCGCGCGCCGAGAAATACTCGTCGCCGATGTTGCGCCCGCCGACGATGGTCACCCGACCGTCGAAGGTCATCGACTTGTTGTGCATGCGCCGGTTGATCCGCCGGAACTCGAACAGCGCCGAAAGCGCCTTGCTCCGCGACCGCGAGAAGGGGTTGAACAGCCGCACCTCGATATTCGGATGCGTCTCGAGCGCATGAGTGGCCTCGTCGTAGCCGCGGGTGTCCATGTCATCCAGCAGCAGCCGCACCCGCACGCCGCGGTCCGCCGCGCGCAGCAGCGCATCGACGAAGAGCCGCCCCGACTCGTCGTTGTGCAGAAGGTAGTACTGGGCGTCGATGCTGGTCACCGCCTGCTCGGCGAGGCCGAGCCGCAGCGCCAGCGCATCGATGCCGTTGCCGACGATGTGCACCCCCGAAGCGCCGTCGGCGCGGCCCTGCCATTCCTGCGTGAACCGCGAGAGCCACGCGCCCTGCGGTGCCTGCAGCGCGACACTCGTGGGGCGCGGCCCCTCGGGCGGCTGGCTGGTGCAGCCGGCCAGAAGGAGGCAGACCAGAAAGACGCAAAATGACCGGAACATGGGGGGCCTCGGATCTTGTGCTCGGAGGATCAGCCTCGCCGAGCCCAGCCTCTGCGGCAAGCCGACCCCGAAACATGGCCCGCCAAGCGCGGCTTTTGCGCCGCAGCCGCACGGCCCCGCGACGCGCGCCCTAGAGCGGCCATGGAGGCACGCCCAACGCCGCCCCATGCCCGCGACCGGGAACTCACCCCCGCGCAGGCAATCACGGCATGCCTCAGCCCGTGGAGGCCGCCGCGGGCCGCGTCTCGGTCTCGGGCTGCGCGCCCGGCGCCGGCGGTGCGGGCTTTTCCCCGGGCGCATCATCAGGCGCATCATCGGGCGCCGCGTCGACGACCGCAGCCACCTCGCCGTCGGCCGTCTCCGCATCCGCGTCCGCCGCCTCCTCCGCACCGTCCGCCTCAGCGTCCTCCGCGCCACGCTTCGCCGCATCGGCGAGGATGAACTCCGCCGCCCGCAGGGCCGCCGCCATCACCGGGGCGAGCGGGCCGCCTGCCGGCATCTCGGGGAAGATCGAGGCATCGCAGACCCGCAGCCGCGCCACCCCGCGCAGGCAGAGCCGCGCGTCGAGCGGGTCGAGATCGTCCGGGCCCATGGCGCAGCTGCCCACCGCGTGCCCCGCCGAGCGCCCGTAGCGGCGGTAGAGATCGAGGATGTCATCGTCGCTCTTGGCCCAGGCCGAGATTACCGTCTCGCCCTCGATGAACTCGGTGAGCGCCGGGCGGCGCGCCAACTCGCGCAAGCGGCGCAGGGTGGCGATGGCGCGGCCGCGGTCGCGCTCGGTCGAGAGGTGATTGGCCTCGATCTGCGGCGGTGCATCCGGGTCGGGACTGGCCGCGAAGACATAGCCCGAGCTTTCGGGCCGCAGCATATGCCCCGACAACCGCATCCCCGGCTCCGGCTCGAGCCCGGCCACCCCCTGCGCCGCTTCCTGCGAATGCGCCGCCGCGGTGATCATCAGGTCGGGCAGGGTCATTGACTTCTGCGACGCGATGAAGCCCACCAGTTCGGCACCGCCAAGGCCCAGCGCCCCCTCCCCCGAGAGCAGGTAGCGCAGTGCGTTCATCCAGAGCCGCGCGCCGGTGTAGGCGCGGTTGTCGCTGTCGCGCCAGTGCCGCAGCCGCCAATTGGTGGTCAGTGCAAGCTGGTCGCGCAGCCCCCGCCCGATGTTGGGGCTGTGGTGCTTGGTCTCGATCCCGGCACGGCGCAGCGCCATGCCGTCACCGATGCCGGAAAGCATCAGGATCTTCGGGGTGATCACCGCCCCGGCGCAGAGGATCACCTCGCCGCGGGTGCGGAACAGCAGCTGCGCGGTGCCGCGGCGGCCCTCGATGCCATAGGCACGGCCCTCGTCGATCAGCACCCGGTCGACCCGTACCCCGGTCTCGATGCGCAGGTTGGGGCGATCCTTCGCGCCGCGCACGAAGGCGGTCCAGGCGGTAACCCGTCGGCCCTTGTCGTCGATCGTCCAGGCGGCGGGCCCGAGCCCTTCGGGGTCGGCCTCGTTGGGATCCTCGCGGAGGCGCCAGCCGCTTTCCGCCCCGGCCTTCATCACCGCCTGCATCAGCGGCCGCAGGGGCTCGGACAGCCGCAGCGACACCGGCCCGCCGCGGCCGCGTATCTCGCTGCCGCCAAAGGCGTGGTGCTCGAGCTCGCGCAGCGCGCGCGACATCTCGGGCCAGTCCCACGCCTCGCTGCCGGTGGCATGGGCCATCTGTGCCCAGTCGGTCTCGCCGCCGCGCACCCAGAGCATGGAGCCGACCGCGCTGGTGCCGCCGGGCATGCGGCCGCGCAGCCAGCGCTCCGCCGGGCCCCGCGACCCCGGCTCGACGTGGTAGCCGTAGACCCGCGACGGGTCGCGCTGCAGCCAGCCACGCGCCCCCGGCACCCGGCTCGCCCAGTGTCCGCCCGCGCCCTTGCTCTCTTCGAGCAGCAGCACCCGGGTTTCGGGATCCGCCGAGAGCCGTTCGGCCAGCACGCTGCCCGCCGCCCCTGCCCCGACGATGATGTAGTCGAATTCGCCCGCCTGCGCCTCGGTCATAGTCCGGTCAACCTTTTCCGTTTTCTTCCGGCAGCCCTGTCAGGCCCACCGGTGCCGTCCGAATCGGGCTCGCTCAGGCTCTTTCGTCCTTTGGCGACCCCATGACCACGTAGGAGGTTATGGCACTTACCTGCGGCAAGGTGCCGAGCACCTCCGTGTGGAACTCCTTGTAGGCGGCCAGATCGGTCACCTCTATCCGAAGGAGATATTCCACATTCCCGGTAATATTGTGGCATTCCTTGACCTCCGGGGCGCGGCTGATCACCCGCTCGAAGGCAAGCTGCGACTCCTTGGTGTGCACCCCCAGGCCGACGGTGACATAGGCGACGAAGCCGATGCCGGTCTTCTCGGGGCTGAGCACGGCGCGATAGCCGCGGATCACCCCCGATTTCTCCAGCGCCGCCACCCGGCGCAGGCAGGCCGAGGCCGAAAGCCCCACCCGCTCGGCCAGCGCGAGGTTGCTGATCCGCCCCTCTGCCGCAAGGACACGCAATATCCGGTCGTCTATATAATCAAGTTCGCTCATAAATTGCGATAGAAGCCGGACAGCGCCGCTGATTGCAATCTTTCTCCGCGCCGAACGGGCAAGTCTTGCGCCATGACACAGGATCTTCTCCTCGCACTGGCGGGCTTCGCCTTCGTCACGGTGATCTCGCCGGGGCCGAACAACCTCATGCTGCTTGCCTCGGGCGCCAACTTCGGCCTCGCACGGACCGTGCCGCACATGCTGGGCGTGGCGCTCGGCTTCCCGGCGATGGTGCTTCTGGTCGGGCTCGGCGCGATGCGGGTCTTCGAGGCCTTCCCGGTGGTGCGCGGCGCGCTGACGGTTCTGTCCGTACTCTACATGCTCTGGCTGGCGTGGAAGATTGCCCATGCCGCCGCCCCGGGCGAGGCGCAAGCGGGCGCGCGGCCGATGAGCTTCCTGCAGGCAGCGGCCTTCCAATGGGTGAATCCCAAGGCCTGGTCGATGGCGCTGGGGGCGATCACCCTCTACGCCGTCAGCCGAGACTTGCCCGCCGTGCTGCTGGTGGCGGGCACCTATGTCGCCATGGGCGCGATCTCCACCACCACCTGGACCGTGCTCGGCGGCAGCCTGCGCCGGGTGCTGACCAATCCTGCGCGGCTGCGCCTGTTCAACTGGAGCATGGCGGCGCTGCTAATCGCCTCGATGCTGCCGGTGCTGCTGGGCTGAGCCCGCAGCGGACCGGCCCGGGGCCCCGCAGATGCGGCAATCGAGCTTGCTTTGTTGCATCCGCGCGCCTTCGAGGCCATATAGGCCGCGACCAACAAGAGTGCCCGAGCATGACGCATTATCTCGACTTTGAAAAACCCCTCGCCGAGATCGAAGGCAAGGCGGAAGAACTGCGCGCCATGGCGCGGAAGAACGAAGAGATGCATGTGGAGGACGAGGCCGCCGCGCTCGACCGCAAGGCCGACGATCTGCTTAAGGATCTGTACAAGAAGCTGACGCCCTGGCGGAAATGCCAGGTGGCGCGGCATCCCGACCGTCCCCATTGCAAAGACTACATCGACGCCCTGTTCACCGAGTACACGCCGCTCGCCGGCGACCGCGGCTTTGCCGACGACCACGCGGTGATGGGCGGGCTTGCCCGCTTCAACGATCGCCCGGTGGTGGTGATCGGTCATGAAAAGGGCAATGACACCCAGTCGCGCATCGAGCGCAACTTCGGTATGGCCCGCCCCGAGGGCTACCGAAAAGCGATCCGCCTGATGGAAATGGCCGACAAGTTCGGCCTGCCGGTGATCACCCTCGTCGACACCCCCGGCGCCTACCCGGGCAAGGGCGCGGAAGAGCGCGGCCAGTCCGAGGCGATCGCCCGCTCGACCGAGAAATGCCTGCAGATCGGCGTGCCGTTGGTGACCGTGATCATCGGCGAGGGCGGCTCCGGCGGCGCCGTGGCCTTCGCCACCGCCAACCGCGTCGCGATGCTCGAGCATTCGGTCTACTCGGTGATCTCGCCCGAGGGCTGCGCCTCGATCCTGTGGAAGGACGCCGAGAAGATGCGCGAGGCCGCCGAGGCGCTGCGCCTGACCGCGCAGGACCTGCTGAAGCTGGGCGTCGCCGACAAGGTGATCCCCGAGCCGCTCGGCGGCGCGCACCGCGCGCCGCTCGCCGCCATCGACGCGGTCGGCAAGAACATCGCCGCCCTGCTCGAGGAAATGGACGGCATGGCGCCCGCCGATCTGATCAAGGCACGCCGCCAGAAGTTCCTGGACATGGGATCGAAGGGCCTCGCAGCCTGAGCTTACTCGGCTGGCAACAGCCCCGACATCGTAAGCCCCGGAGTGCGGTTCTCGCCGCATTCCGGGGCTTCTTCATGTAAAGGCGGAAGATAAAGGCCGCGGCGCAGTAAATTGGAACTGCGCGATTTATTTAAGTAATGATGTAGACAAATCTGAGACTTGGCGCATAGATCGCCACGCCAAGGCATGCCTCTATTCAGCCCTATTCCCTGAAGACTCCTGACAGGACGGCTTTAAGAATATGGATATATTTAACCTACACTTAATCCTTTGACCGCAATAGGGCTCATTCACGAGCATCATCCAAGAATTCTGCTCCGGAATTCCACAAATATCTTCGCACGGTGCAGATTGACCGAGAAACCGCCTCGGACCCCGAGCGATCCAGCCTCGCTGAAAAACTTACAGACTTGGCCAGCGCAGGCAGGACACTTCCAAAAAAGCCCCGCGATAACAATCGCTCACACCGGGCATCTTGCTCATCGCATGCAAATCAGGTGCGGCAGGGGCTACAACAAAATGACGCTTTCATGGCTTACTACATGGCGCAATTGTCAGCTGACAATTTATTGAGAGCAAAGCAATTTCTAAGCTAGATGCCGTATTACGCGTCAAGTTTTCATCACTATTCTGCGTTCAAGCCCCCTAGGCACCCAATGATTTTCTTAAACCTTCCTTACTTCCAATTTCCGCCTCATCTCACGTCGCACGTAACATTGCCACCGCGGGCTATCGCCCACCATTGCCAATTGCCCCACCTTTCATCCGCAAGAAAAAGTCATCCGCAAGTCTCTGTCAGCGCGCCAACAAGCACCGAAACTTCACGCATTGCCTAACCTCGCGCAGCGCCCGGAACCTCCCCGCCAGTGAGCCCGGGCGCCCCTGCCCTCAGGAGGTCGCATTCTCCGCCGCGGCGCGCAGGCGCGCGCCGACGGACTCGATGCCGCGATCTGCCGCCTTGGGAATGATGCGATAGCCGGCGTTGACGAAGCAGAAGAGCGCGAAGCCCAGCAGGCCAAGGCAGAGCAGCCCGACCAGTACCCGGCCGTAGACCTGCCCCTGCAGCCAGTCGAAGGCCGAACCCAGCCCGCCGGCCTCGGAGGCATTGGCGTGGAGCGCGGCATAGCAGATCAGCATGCCGATGATGCCGATCACCACACCCTGCGCCGCCAGCCCGGCCCGCAGCGCGCCGTTCATATGGGTGGTGAAGCGGTTGGCGCGCAGGTGGTTGCGATACTCTTCCTTATACGCCTTGTGCAGGTAGTAGCCCCCTGCCCCGATGGTCAGCAGACCCGCGACGCCCACGACAAGCTGGCCGCCGGGGCTCTGCAGCACCGTGTCGAGCATCTGCTTGCCGCTGCCGCCGCCGCTGCGCCCGATGAGCAGCGTCACCGCCAGCATGCCGATGCCGAGATGCGCCGCGCCGGTAACCAGCATGCCGACGCGGGCAATGAGCCCCTTGGCGCCGCGGCCATAGGCCTCGAGATCCCAGATGCTGTCGACCAGCCGCCAGACCGCATAGGCGAACATGCCCAGGGCGATCAGCACGATCACTGCCGTGCCCCAGCCGCCCTGCAGGCTCTGCATCGCCTCCGAGGTGCCCTCGGCCTGCCCGCCTTGCAGGATCGACCAGAGCGAGACGCCCGCCACCACGAGGTAGACCAGCCCGCGCCCGGAATAGCCGGCGCGCATGATCGGGATCGACCAGGCGAAGTCCTCGGGGTTCACATCCTCGAGCCGCTTGGCGCGGCGCGAGTCGGGCTTGAGCGAAAGCGAGTCGGCGAGGGTCATGGCAGGCTCCGGGGCTGGCTGAGGATTACCCCCTCAATGCTCCCGCCCCCGCCGGGGTTCCCCTGCGGGTCTCTCTAGGCCCGTGTCAGGTGGCGAGCATCCGCAGCCCCTGCGTCACGTCGGAGCGCACCGCCAGCCGCAGTCCCGGCTCGTCCCCGGCCTTCAGCGCCGCGATCATCAGCCGGTGGTATTGCGGCGCCTCGGTGCGGCGCAGCCGACCGTAGAGCTTGCGCATGGTCGGCCCGAGCTGCAGCCAGACGGTCTCGGTCATCGCCAGCATCGCCGGCGCCTGCGCGCGCAGGTAGAGCGTGCGGTGGAACTCGAGGTTGGTGCGGATATAGCCCACCGCGTCACGCGCCTGGATCATCTCGGAGATCGTGCCGTTGATCGTCTGCAGCCGGTCGATCAGCGCCATGTGCGCGCGCGGCAGCGCGCGCGAGGCCAGTTCGACCTCGATCAGAGCGCGCAGCGCCGCCAGCTCCTCGATCCGCTCGTTCGACAGCTCCGGCGTCGAGACCCGCCCCGAGGAGGACATCGAAAGCGCCCCTTCGGCCACCAGTCGGTTGATCGCCTCGCGCGCGGGGGTCATCGAGACGTCGAACTCGCGACCGATGCCGCGCAGGGTCAGCGACTCTCCCGGGGCGATCTGCCCCAGCATGATGCGCTGGCGCAGCCCGCGGTAGACGCGCTCGTGGGCGGAGAGGACGATATCGGAGGTACGGGGCTGGGGCTGGATCATAATGCGCGCAATCTCCGATGCGGCGCGCGCGGCGTCAATCGCCGAAACGATAGCGGTGCAGCGATGCCCCTTCGTCACGCAGCCAGCGTCGCGCCGGACGCCAGTCACCGTAGAGCTGCTCCACCACCGCCCAGAACGCCGGGGAATGGTTCATCTGCGCCAGGTGCGCCACCTCATGCGCCGCGACGTAGTCGAGCACCTCGGGCGGCGCCATGACCAGCCGCCAGGAATACATCAACCCGCCCTCGGCGGTGCAGGAGCCCCAGCGCGAACGGGTGTCGCGCAGGGTCAGGCGGCTGTAGGGCAGCCCGAGCGCGGCGGCATGGCGATCCGAGGCTTCGGCCAGCCGGTCGCGCGCCTCGGCGCGCAGCCAGCCCATCAGCCGCGCCGCCACCTGCCCCGGCGCGCCGGGCACCTCGAGCCCGCCGTCGCCGCGCCGCACGCTGCGCCCCTGCCCCGGGCGGATCTCATGCACCCGCCCCTCGAAGGGCAGCCGGGCGCCGAGGCCCACCGCAACATCCGCACCGCGGCTTTCGAGGTGGCCGCGCAGCCAGCCTTCTTTCTCGCGCAGGAAGCCGATCGCCTCGGCCTCGGGGAGCCGCCGCGGCAGGGTCAGCGTCACCCGCCCGTCGAGCTGCGAGAGCCGCAGCGACAGCCGCCGGGCCTGCGCCGAGCGGCGCAGGGTGACCGAGATCGGCGGGTTGCCTGGAAGGGTGATCTGCCCCATTTCTGCGCCTCTGGACTGCATCGGCCAAAAGTTTTGACACTGCCCCTGTGTTATGGCAGAGGCTTCAGATTGTCGACCGTACAAGCCAGCTGAAGGGGACCACCCATGCCCAAAGAAGAATGGGGCACGAAGCGCATCTGCCCCACCACCGGGAAGCGTTTCTACGACCTGAACAAGGATCCGATCGTCTCGCCGTACACTGGTGAGGTACTGCAACTCGACACCGGCAAGCGCACCATGCTGTCGGCCGACCAGGCAGATGGCGCCCCGCGCCGGTCCCAGACCGAGGAGACCGAGGAGAGCGATCTGCTCGAAGACGACGTCGAGGTCGAACTCGATGACGATGATGTTCTCGACGATGACGATGACGACAACGTCTCGCTGGACGAGATCACCGACGTCCCCGGAGATGACGAAGAGTAAGCTCCGAACTTTTTTCTGCGGGCGGTGATTTTTTCGCTTGAACCCGCCCGCAGCATCCCATAGATCACGCCGCACAGCGCCGGAGACGGCGCGGCGGACACCGCTCCGGACCGAAGCCGAGACGCCCGAAAGGGCAAGGCGGACAAGGGAACGAGCACCGCGATTGGGGCCTTAGCTCAGCTGGGAGAGCGCTTGCATGGCATGCAAGAGGTCAGGGGTTCGATCCCCCTAGGCTCCACCAATCCTCCTTATGAAAAGCAGCAAGAAGTTCTCGTCAGAGGATTTACCTTTGCGGCACAGACGGCTCGCAGGAGACGTGGCGCAGCCGCATCTAGCGGCCACCCTGCAGATCGCGCGCATCGGCTGCGCGGAACAGCAGCGCTTGGTGATCCTGCGCCTGCTGCTGGTGTTCGTCTTCGTCGATGAACCGGCCTTCCATCGCGACCCGACCGCCCGGCCAGAGGTGAACGACCGTCTTGGCGAAACCGCAAGGCGTCGCGGCGGCGGCATCCTGCGCGCCCGTCATCATCCTGCACGGTGGCCAGAGACCGCCCGCCGAAGGCTTTCGCCCATCACCCGGCGGAGAGGGAGGTCGCGGCAGGACCGGCATGGCCGGGCCCTGCAAGGAGCCCGTCGCGTGGCGAACCGGCAGGCGGATGCGACTGCCGCCGCTTGACAAAGCCGGGCTCCGCCCCGAGGGTCGCCGCGAACGGTTCCCATCCGGGATGAAAAGGGAACCCGGTGGCGCGGCCTTGGGCCGCGGAATCCGGGACTGCCCCCGCAACTGTAAGCGACCGTTCCGAGCCACCCGCCCCTCCGGGCGGAGCCACTGCGCCCTTGGCGCGGGAAGGCGGCCTCGGGACCATGGCCGCAAGTCAGGAGACCTGCCGTTCCGGCCCCGCGACCCCGCGGGGGCGCCACCTGCAGAACCGACCGGGCGGGGCGTCCGGGAAAGGAAATCTATGTCTCTCTTGACCTCGGGCCGCCGCCGCGGCCTTGCGCTGCTGTGCTGCACCCTGCTGCCGATCCCCGGACCCGCGTTCGCGCAATCGAGCAGCTATCCGCTTGAAATCACCAACTGCGACCGCGTGACGACCTACGATCAGCCGCCGGAGCGCGCGGTCTCGATCGGTCAGGGCACGACGGAGATCCTGCTCTCGCTCGGACTTGCGGACCGTATTGCCGGAACCGCCATCTGGCTGTCTTCGCTGCCGGAGTCGCTGGCGGAAGCGGGGCGGGCATTGCCGCGCATTGCCGACACGTCCCCCGGTTTCGAGGCCGTTCTGAAAACCCGCCCCGATTTTGTCGCGGCGCAATGGATCAACGACATCGCGCCGGATCAGGCACGGGTCGGGAGCTTCGCCCAGTTCGACGACTTCGGCATCCGCACCTATGTCTCACCAGCCGAATGTGCCAAGAGCGACTTCCGTGCCGGCAGTGGCGACGGCGCCCGCGCGCAGGCCTGGAGCGTCGCCCTGCTGGACCGCGAGATCACCGAGCTGGCCGAGATCTTCGACGTGCCTTCGCGGGGGGCCGACCTGGTTGCGGCCAATGCGGCCCGGATCGAAGCGGCCATGGCGGACGCGGAACCGATGCAGGCACGCGAGATCTCGGTGCTCTACTGGTTCTCCTCGCCCGAGATCGCCGGTGAGGCCTATGTCGCCGGGCGTTTCGGGGCCCCGGCCTGGATTTCCGAAGCCCTCGGCCTGCGCAATGTCATCACCTCGGACGAGGAATGGCCGCTGGTCGGCTGGGAGACGATCTCTGAGCTCGATCCGGATGTGATCGTGCTCGGCACCATGGAGCGGCGCAACCTTCCCGGCGACGACGTGGCGGCGAAACGCGCGTTCCTGGAAAGCGATCCGGTTGCCAGCAAGCTGCGCGCGGTGCGCGAGGGACATCTGATCGAGATGCCGGCGCATTCGATGAACCCGACGCTTCGGGCCGTCGACGGGGTCGAGGTGCTCGCCCGTGGCCTGAAAGAGATCGGCCTGACCCGGTGAGAGGACTGCGCCGAACCGGCTCCACACCCCTTTCGGGGTTGGGGCACTTCCTGCTGGCGGGAAGCGTCGCACTGACACTCGCGACCTGCTGCGCGCTCCTCTTCGGCGAGATCACCGTGACCCCGCGCGAGGCGCTGTGCACGCTGGCCAACCAGCTCTTCGGGCTCGACTTGCCGGTCGATCCGATCCGCGAGGGCATCGTCTGGCACTACCGGCTGAGCCGCGCGGTGGTCGCCATGTGTGCGGGAGCATCCTTGGCCATTTGCGGCGTCGTGCTGCAGGCGCTGCTGCGCAACCCGCTCGCCGAACCCTACCTGCTGGGGATCTCGGCAGGCGCCTCGACCGGCGCGGTGCTGGTCATCGTGCTCGCGCTCGGTGCCGGGGCCGTCACGGTCTCGGCCGGGGCCATGGCCGGGGCGCTCCTCGCCTTCGGCTTTGTCGCGGCGCTGTCCTTCGGGGCCGGCCGCGGAGCCGAGAGGGTCATCCTTGCGGGCATCGCGGGCTCGCAGCTTTTCAATGCAGCAACCTCCTTCATCGTCACCTCATCGGCCAGCGCCGAGCAGACCCGCGGCATCATGTTCTGGCTGCTCGGCAGCCTTGGCGGCGTTCGCTGGCCGGACGCCGGTCTGGCGCTGCCGGTCCTGCTGCTGGGGCTCTCGCTCTGCCTCTACCGGGCGCGGGCCCTCGACGCCTTCGCCTTCGGCGAGGATGCCGCGGCCTCGCTCGGGGTCGACGTCGGGCGCGTGCGCGCCGAGCTTCTGGGGCTCACCGCGCTGCTCACCGCCTGCGTTGTCAGCATCGTCGGGGCCGTGGGCTTCGTCGGGCTGGTCGTCCCTCATGCAACGCGCTTCTTCGTCGGCCCGGCACATGGCCGGCTCATCCTCGGCTCGGCTCTGGCGGGCGCGGTCTTCATGGTTTTGGCCGACGTGCTGTCGCGCCTCGTGCTTCCGGGACAGGTCTTGCCGATCGGCGTGATGACCGCCCTCTTCGGCGCTCCGGCCTTTGCCGTGCTGCTATGGCGCTCGCGGGGCCGACAATGAGCCTGCGGAGCAAGAACATCTCCTGGACCTCAGGCGGCGCGACCCTTGTTCGCGGCGTGAGCCTGCGCGGGCCAGAGCACGGTGTGCTTGGCCTCGTGGGGCCCAACGGCTCGGGCAAGTCGAGCCTTCTGCGCCTCCTGGCCGGGCTTCGGCGCGGCACCAGCGGCGCGGTGCTTGTGGACCAGCGGCCGATCGAGGCCATGCCGCGCGCGGAGATCGCGCGGCGGCTTGCCCTGGTGGAGCAGCACGCGACAACCGATGTGGCGATGACGGCGCGCGATGTCGTCGCGCTAGGCAGGCTGCCGCACCGCGGTGCCCTGGGCTGCTGGAGCGCACGTGACGAGGAGGTCGTCGAGGGCGCGCTGGCCCGCACCGGCATGACGCGCGCCGCGGATCAATCCTGGGCCACGCTGTCCGGCGGCGAGCGCCAGCGCATCCAGATCGCCAGGGCGCTGGCCCAGGAACCGCGCGAACTTCTCATGGACGAGCCGACCAACCACCTCGATATCCGGCACCAGCTCGACCTGATGCGGCTGCTTCCCAGCCTGGGAATGCAGGTCATCGTGGCGCTGCACGATCTCAACCAGGCGATGGCCTTCTGCGACGAGGTCGCGGTGATGAGCGAGGGGCGGCTTGTCGGCCAGGGACCGCCGGCGGAGATCCTGACCGCCGAGGTGATCCGCAAGGTCTTCGGGGTCGAGGCCATGATCGGCGCCGGTCCGAACGGACCGAGGGTTTCGTTCTTCTGAAGTGCGCCGGGGACATGCCCATGCTGTTCCCCAAGGAAAAATCCAGCGCGGAATGGCAAAGCGAGGTGCCGCGTCCCAGCCCCCCCGTGGCATCGCGGAAACCATCGCGTCGGCCTCCGAGACAACTGCGCGATCTGCCTACTTCGGCATCGCGCTAGGGCATGGCGCTAGGCCGCGACGAGCACCCCATGCGCAGGCTCACCAGTCGAGGTGGTCGCGCAGCCGGTAATAGTGGATCGCCAGCCCCCCGTAGACGCGGTGCAGCGCGTGGAGCGGCAGGGTCCGGATCCGGCGCTCCGGCGGGATCGGCAGCGGCTCGGCGTGCGCGAGATAGGCAGCCATCGCCTTGCCCAGCGAGACCGACAGCGCAACGCCGCGACCGTTGAAGCCGGTGGCCGCGAGCACCCCCGGCGCGGGCTCGCACAGGCGGATACGATGGTCCGGGGTCATCGCGACCCGGCCGAACCAGCGCTGCGCGCCGGCAAACCGCGCACCGAAGAGCGCTTCGAGCTCCGCCTCCAGAGCCGCGAAGTCCGACGGGCGCCGCGGCGCGGCGAAGGTGCCGCGCCCGCCGATCATCAGGCGGTTTTCGGGACCGATGCGGAAATAGGTGCCGACCCGGCGAATTTCGGAGACGCAGACCCCGCCCGGCAGGATGCGCGACAGATCCGCCTCCCCGAGCGGCGCGGTGGCGATCTGGAAACTGTGCGCGGGCACCGTGGCACGCGACAGGGCACGGTCGAGCGCGCCCGGCGTATAGGCATTGGTGGCCAGCACGACGCGCGCGGCCGTGACCTCGGGACCGGCCAGCAGCCGCGCGCGCCAGCCCGTCCCGGCCCGCTCGAGGGCGCCGACGGGCGAGCGGGCATGCATCCTCGCCCCGGCCCGCTGCGCGGCAAGGGCGAGACCATGGGCGAGCTTCAGCGGGTGCACCTTGCCCGCCCGGCGGTCCAGCCAGCCGCCCCTGTAGCCGCACGCGCCGGTCGCCCGCGCCATCGCCGCCGCATCGAGCCAGTCCACGTCGGCACCCCGCGCCTGCCATTGCGCCATGCGCGCCTGCAGCCCGCCCAGGTGGACCCGCTTGCTGCCCGCCTGGATCCAGCCGCCCCGCTGCGCATCGCAGTCGATCCCCAACCGGTCCACCAGCGCAAAGAGCATGTCCGCCGTCGCCCCAGCGAAGGCGGTCGCCTGCGGGCCCCAGAGCGCGTCGAGCGTGTCGGGGTCGTCCTTGAGCCCGGGGATCACCTGACCGCCGTTGCGACCCGAGGCACCGAAGCCGACCTCCTCGGCCTCGAGCAGCATGACGTCGGTACCCGCCTCGGCGAGGTGCAGCGCGGTCGAGAGCCCCTGGAAACCGCCGCCGATCACCAGCACGTCCGCGCGGGTGCTCTCGCGCAGCTCCGGCAGCTGCGGCGCGGCGGGAGCCGTCGCGGCCCAGATCGATTGCAGGTTCAGCGGGCTGGCGGTCATGCGGGTCTCCAAGACGGGGCAGCGCGGCGCAGAACGGGCGCTGCAGCCGGAATAGTGCCGCGCTCACAGAAGCTTGCGGCGCCGTCATCGGTCAAGAGGCGACGGGCGGGCGACCGCCCGCAGCGCCGTCTCCCGCCGCGAGAAGTGGCACATCGCTCGGCACCCCGCCCCTGATGCGTCCTGCCATGCTCCGGCGCGGCCGTGCCACTGGCGCAGCGGCGCGGTGTGCATTAGTTTGTGCCTAACACATGCCACTCCGGAGAAAGACGTGCCCTTACGCTTCACCCTGCGTCAGATGGAATATTTCGTCGCCGTCGGCGAGTGCGGCTCGATCGCGCTCGCGGCGGAGAAGGTGAACGTCTCCTCGCCCTCGATCTCGGCGGCGATCTCGCAGCTCGAGGCCGAGTTCGGCTTGCAGCTCTTCATCCGCCGCCACGCGCACGGGCTGTCGCTGACCCAGGGCGGCGCGCGCTTCATGACCGTGGCGCGCGAGCTGCTGGACAAGGCCAATTCGCTCGGCGATCTGGCCAATGACATCTCGGGACAGGTGCGCGGCCCGCTCAACGTCGGCTGCCTTCTGACCTTCGCGCAGATCGTGCTGCCGCAGCTTCGGCGCAGCTTCGTCGACATCTGGCCGGAGGTCGAATTCCGCCAGTTCGAGCGCGACCAGCAGGAACTGTTCGACGGGCTGCGCTCGGCCCGCATCGACGTGGCGCTGACCTACGATCTGAACGTGCCCTCGGACCTGAACTTCGTGCCGCTGTTCGAGCTGCCGCCCTTCGCCATCGTACACGAGACCCACGCGCTGGCCGAGCGCGAGAGCGTCACCCCCGAGGATCTGTCGAGCTACCCGATGGTGCTGCTCGATCTGCCGATGAGCAGCGAGTATTTCCTGTCGTTCTTCAGCAAGCTCGGCATCACCCCGCAGATCGCCGAGCGCACCCGGGACATCGCCGTGATGCGCTCGCTGGTGGCCAATGGCTTCGGCTACGGGCTGGCCAACACCCACCCCGTCACCGAGCTTGCCCCCGACGGACGCCGCCTGCGCTTCATCCCGCTGAGCGGCCCGGTGCGCAGCCTGCACCTCGGGCTGCTGATGAGCGAAGGGGCGCAGGGCTCGCGCACCGTCCGCGCCTTCGTCGACCACGCCCGGACGCAGATCACCGCGACGCGGGCACCCGGCCTGCGCGCCGCGGGGGATGCGCCCTGACGCAAGGGAATCCCCTGCGCCGAAATCTCCGCAAACCAAGGAAATAGCGGCACATTAATCTGCGATTAGGTTCAGGTTAAGCCTCGCTTCCAGAAGGCTTATTTTACACCGAGCCTCCCGCACAGGATCACTCTCCGCGACCGGCAAGCCACAGCCCGCCAAGGAGACGACGGTGCGAAATCCCAGCTACGACATTCTGTTCGAACCGGCCAAGATCGGCCCGCTCACCGCGAAGAACCGCTTCTACCAGGTGCCGCATTGCAATGGCGGCGGCTATCGCGACCCCTCTGCCGTGGCGGCGATGCGCGGCATTAAGGCCGAGGGCGGCTGGGGCGTGATCTTCACCGAGCAGACCGAGATGCACCACACCTCGGAGATCACCCCCTTCATCGAGCTGCGGCTCTGGGACGACGCCGACATCCCGGCGCTGCGCCGCATGTCCGACGCGATGAAGTCCAAGGGCGCTCTGGCGGGCATCCAGCTGGCCTATTCCGGGATCAACGGGCCGAACCTCTACACCAAGGAAGTGCCGCTGGCGCCGTCGGCCCTGCCGATCCGCACCTTCACCAACGACCCGGTGCAGGCCCGCGCGATGGACAAGAGCGACATCCGCGACCTGCGCCGCTGGTTCGTCAACGCCGCCAAGCGCTCGAAGATGGCGGGGTTCGACCTGATCTGCCTCTACGGCGCGCATGGCTTCGGCATCTTCCAGCACTTCCTGTCGCGCGCCACCAACCAGCGCTCGGACGAATACGGCGGCTCGCTGGAGAACCGCGCCCGCTTCGTCAACGAGGTGGTCGCCGACATGCGCGACGCGGTGGGAGACACCATGGGGCTGACGCTGCGGGTCAGCCTCGACGAGCACATCGGCAAGCTGGGCTTCTCCAATGCCGAGCTGCGCGAGTTCATCGAGATGAACGCCGACCTGCCGGACCTCTGGGACTTGGCGCAGGGCACCTGGGAGGATTGCTCGGGCCCGTCGCGTTTCAAGGAAGAGGCGGCGCAGGAGACGCTGGTCACCGGCATCCGCGAGCTGACCTCGAAACCCGTGGTCGGCGTCGGCCGCTTCACTTCGCCCGACGTGATGGCGCGGCTGGTGAAGCTGGGCGTGCTCGACTTCATCGGCTGCGCCCGCCCGTCGATCGCCGATCCCTTCCTGCCCAAGAAGGTGGAGGAAGGCCGGATCGAGGACATTCGCGAGTGCATCGGCTGCAACATCTGCGTCACCGGCGACATGACCATGTCGATCAGCCGCTGCACCCAGAACCCAACCTTCATGGAGGAATGGCGCAAGGGCTGGCACCCCGAGAAGATGAACTCCAGGGGAGACAGCTCCAACGTGCTGATCGTCGGCGGCGGCCCGGCCGGGCTGGAGGCGGCGCGCGCCGTCTCTCTGCGCGGCTACGACGTGGCGCTGGCCGAGGCGGGCACCGAGCTGGGCGGGCGCGTCAGCCGCGAGCGCCTGCTGCCGGGGCTGTCCGCCTGGGGCCGGGTGGTCGACTATCGCACCTACCAGCTGTCGCAGCGCGCCAATGCCGAGACCTATTTCGACAGCCGCCTGAGCGCCCAGGAGATCCTCGAGTTCGGCTTCGAGAACGTCTGTATCGCCACCGGGTCGCACTGGCGCGCCGACGGCGTGTCGCGCCAGCACGTCGCGCCGATGCCCGCCGATCCCGCCATGCCGGTGTTCACCCCCGATGACATCATGGCCGGCAAGCTGCCGAAGGGCGAGGTCGTGCTCTTCGACGACGATCACTACTACATGGGCGGCGTCCTCGCCGAGCTGCTGGCCAAGGCGGGCTACACGGTGACCTTCGTCACCCCCTCGGCCTACGTCTCGGACTGGACACTGAACACGCTCGAGCAGGCGGAAATCCACAAGCGGCTGGTCGAGGCCGGGGTGAAGATCGTGCTCAACACCGGCATCGCCGCGCTGAAGTCCGGCGAGGTGGTGACCGAATGCAGCTACACCGGCCAGACCTCGGCGATCGGCTGCGAGGCCGTGGTGATGGTCGCCTCGCGAATCTCGGATGACGCGCTCTATCATGAGCTCAAGGCGCGCGAGGCCGACTGGGCCGACGCCGGCATCAAGTCGATCAAGCTGATCGGCGACGCGGCCGCGCCCGGCCCCATCGCCTGGGCCACCTACGCCGGCCATCGCTACGCCCGCGAACTCGACATGCCGGACATCGGCGATGCCCTGCCCTTCCGCCGCGAGGTCACGCAGCTCGCCTGATCTCCGCCCGGCGCCGAAGCGAAATGCCGCGCCGGGGCACTCCCAGGGGATCGCCGGATGACAGGCAGAAAGGCCGCAGAAGCCTTCGTCATCCGGCAGCGCGGCGGCAACCAGGCACCGAGCCGCGCCGCAGCGCCGATCCCGGCGAGGCCGGCCCCCGCCGCATCGCATCATCGCGCCGCCCGCCCGGAGAGGCCCGAGCAGGCGGCGCGCTTGAGACCTCCCAACCAAGAACCAACAGGAGAGACTCCCATGACAACAAGACCCTTTCTCGGCGCGGCCACGGCCATCGTCCTGGCGCTGCCGGCCTACGCGGAGGGCAACCTCAACCTCTACACCTGGTCCGACTCCGTCGCGCCGGAGCTGATCGAGAAGTTCGAGGCAGAGACCGGGATCTCGGTCAGCGTCGACGGCTTCAGCTCGAACGAGGACGCGCTGACCAAGCTGCAGGTGGGATCGTCGGGCTATGACATCGTCATCCCCTCGCAGCACTTCGTGAAGATCATGATCGACGAGGGCCTGCTGATGGACATCGACGCCAGCGCGCTCGATGCCTACGCGCAGGTCGACGACAAGTGGAGGGGCCAGTGGTGGGATCCGGAGAACGCCTACTCGATCCCCTTCGCCTATGGCACCGCCGGTTTCGCGGTGAACCGTGACGTCTACGAAGGCCCGGTCGACAGCTGGTCGGTCTACTTCGAGGCGCCCGAGGGGCTGGAGGGCCGGATCGCCTCGCTGGCGCAGCCCGACGAGGTGATCGGCGCGGCGCAGCTCTATCTCGGCGTGCCCTTCTGCTCGGAGGACAAGTCAGAGATGAAGAAGGTCTACGACCTGCTGGTCGCGCAGAAACCCGACGTCGCGGCCTACAGCTCGGACAATATCGAGAACCGCCTCGGCACCGGCGAGGTCGGCGCGCACTTCTGGTGGGACGGCTCGGTGCTGAAGACCCGCAACGCCGGGGCGCACCTCGAATATGCCGCGCCGAAAGAGGGGCTCGTCGGCTGGCTCGACAGCTTCGTCGTGCCGAAGGACGCGGAGAACGTCGAGAACGCCAAGATGTTCATCGACTTCATGTCGACCGAAGAGAATGCGACGGTGCAGTACAACTACTATGCGCATTCCTCGCCGGTGAAGCTGGACCTGACCAAGGCCAAGTACACCCCCGAGAACGCGCCCGAGCTGTTCCCGACGGTGCCGGTCGAATTCTCGCAGGCCTGCTAGCCCGCCGCGCAGGATCTGGTGACCAAGGTCTGGACCGACCTGCTGCGCTGAGCCTCCGGCAGCCTAAAGATTCCGCCCGGCCGGAGACTCTCCGGCCGGGCGCCTCCCCTTCACGGAAAGACCCGACGCCATGCCCGAGACCTCTGCAAGCACGCCGCCCGGCATCCCCGCCGAAACCATCGAAATCCACAATGCGCGCGACATCTACAGCCGCGCGCCGGTCTCTCTGCGGCTGAAGGACGGGCGGATCGACTGGATCGGCGCCCCCGGCAGCATGCCCGACGGCGAGGCCGAAGACAGCCCCGGGAACAGCGCCGGGGCGCGGCGCATCGAGGCCGAGGGGCTCTGGGTCTGCCCCGGGCTCTGCGACAGCCACCTGCACCTCTTCACCGGCGGCGTCACGCTGACCCAGCTCAGCCTCTTCGGCATCGACACGCGCGAGGATTTCGCCGCCGCGCTCGCCGACTACCGCAGGGGCCGCGAGGCCGACCCGCTGCTCTGCGCGATCTCGGCCAACTACGAGATCCTCGGCCCCGGCACCCGCCCCGACCGCCACGCGCTCGACGCGCTTCTGCCGGACCAGCCGCTGGTGATCTACGCCGTCGACCTGCACACCTCCTGGGCCAATACCGCGGCGCTCACCGCCGCCGGACTGATGGACCATGTGCCCGAGGTGAAGAACGCCGAGATCGTGCTCGGGCCGGACGGCAAACCCAACGGCGAGCTGCGCGAGGGCAATGCCATGCGCCTCGTCGGGCGGCTCTCGGCCAACGGCGGGCGCGACAATGCGGCAATGGCGGGCGACGAGCCGGGCGAGGTAACCGAGACCGAGCGCGCCGCCGACAAGGCCGCGCTCGCCGCGGCGATGCAGGCCTGCGCCGCCTACGGCATCACCACCGGCGTCAACATGGACGGCAACCTCTACCAGGCCGAGCTGCTGTCGGAGATGGAGCGGGACGGCGAACTGCCGATCCGCGTGTCGCTGGCCATGCGCCTGTCGCCCGCGCATGACGAGGCGCGCATCGCCGAGCTGATCGAGGCCGCCACCCGGCCGGGCTCGGAGAAGCTGTCCTTCGGACGGATCAAGATGTTCCTCGACGGGGTCTTCGACACCTGGACCGCCTATCGGACCGACGACTACCCGGACCGCCAGGGCTTCCGCAGCGAGCCGCTCTTCGCCCCGGACCGTTTCGAGGCGATCTGCAAGGCGGCGGATGCCAGGGGGCTGCAGATCCAGGTGCATTGCGTCGGCGACGCGGCGGTGAAGACCGCGCTCGACGGCTACCAGGCGGCGCGCGAGGCCAATGGCGCGCGCGAGTCCCGCCACCGGGTCGAGCATATCGACATGCTGCACCCGGACGACCTCGCCCGCTTCGCGGCGCTCGACGTGGTCGCCTCGATGCAGCCGGTGCACCCGCCGGGCTCCAGCGGCCTGCCGCTCGAGCCGACCGTCTCGATCATGGGGCGCGCGCGCTGGAAGGATACCTTCCCATGGAAGACGCTGCAGGACGCCGGCGCCAGCCTTGCCTTCGGCACCGACTGGCCGACCGCGCCGCTCTCGCCGTTCAACGCCATCCACTCGGCGCTGGCGCGCGAGCCCTGGGCCGCGGATGTGCCCGACCAGCGCATCCCCTTCGAGGCGGTGATCGACGCCTATACCGCGGGCGGCGCCCATGCGCTCTTTGCCGAAGGCACCCGCGGCAGGCTCGCGCCCGGCAAGGCGGCGGACGTGGTGCTGCTGCAGGGCGACCCGCGCGAGCTGCTCGGCGGCCCCGAGGCCTGCCGCGCCCACACCACGATCTGCGACGGCCGCGTCATCTACGAACGCGGCTGACGCGCGCACTCCCGAACGCAAACGGAAAGGGCCGGTCACGCATCTCCGCAACCGGCCCTTCGTCTAGACCCAAATATCCCGGGGGTGAAATCGCCGCAAGCGATGAGGGGGCAGCGCCCTCTCGCCCGGCTCAGCCCTTCGCGGCGACGCCGTAGATCTGCGCGATGCGCTCCACGGCGGCCTCGGGCGCCAGCTCCTCGCTCTCGCCGGTGCGGCGCGAGGTCAGCTCGACCACGCCGTTCTTCAGCCCGCGCGGGCCGACGGTGATGCGCCACGGCAGGCCGATGAGGTCCATGGTGGCGAACTTCGCACCGGCACGCTCGGACCGATCGTCGTAGAGCGGCTCCAGCCCCAGCGCGGAGAGCGCGGCGTAGAGCTTTTCGCAAGCCGCGTCCGCCTCGTCGTCGCCCTGCTTGAGATTGACGATGCCGCAGTGGAACGGGGTGACGCCCTCGGGCCAGATGATGCCCTTGTCGTCGTGGCTGGCTTCGATGATCGCGCCCAGCAGCCGCGACACGCCGATGCCGTGCGAGCCCATGTGCACGGGCACCTGGTTGCCGTCCTTGTCGGCAACGGTGGCGCCCATCGGCTCGGAGTACTTGGTGCCGAAGTAGAAGATCTGGCCGACCTCGATGCCGCGCGCGGTGCGGCGGCGCTCTTCGGGAACCTCGGCAAAGACCGCCTCGTCGTGAGTCTCGTCGGTGCGGGCGTAGCGCGAGGTGAACTCCTCGAGCACGGCCTGGCACTGCTCGACCGAGTCGTAGTCGATTTCGCGGTCGCCGAACTTCAGCTCGGTGATCTGGCTGTCGTAGAAGACCTCGGACTCGCCGGTCTCGGCCAGCACCAGGAATTCGTGGGTGTCGTCGCCGCCGATCGGGCCGCTGTCGGCGCGCATCGGGATCGCCTGCAGGCCCATGCGCTCGTAGGTGCGCAGGTAGCTGACGAGGTGACGGTTGTAGGCGTGCAGCGCGTCTTCCTTGGTCAGGTCGAAGTTGTAGCCGTCCTTCATGTAGAACTCGCGGCCGCGCATCACGCCGAAGCGCGGGCGGATCTCGTCGCGGAACTTCCACTGGATCTGGTAAAGCGTCAGCGGCAGGTCCTTGTAGCTGCCGACGTGGCTGCGGAAGATGTCGGTGATCAGCTCTTCGGCGGTGGGGGTGAACAGCATGTCGCGGTCGTGCCGGTCGCGGATGCGCAGCATTTCCTCGCCGTAATCGTCGTACCGGCCGCTCTCGCGCCACAGGTCCGCCGACTGGATCGTCGGCATCAGCATCGGGATATGACCGGCGCGCTTCTGCTCCTCGTGGATGATGTCCTCGATCTTGCGCAGCACCTTGAAGCCCAGCGGCAGCCAGGAATAGATCCCGGCGCTCGATTGCTTGATCATGCCGGCGCGCAGCATGTAGCGGTGCGAGACGATCTGCGCCTCGGAGGGCGTTTCTTTCAGAACGGGCAGGAAATAACGGCTCAGACGCATGCGGGCCTCCCGGAAATTGGCGTTTCGCCCGGGTTAGGCGAAGGCCGCGCCAAGAGCAAGTGCCCTGCGCGGATGGCAGCGACCGGGGCCGCCCCGCGGGCGAGGCCGAACGCCCCGCGCCGACACGGCAAAATCGAAGATGCCCCGGCCGCTCCGGCACCGGCGGCTTTGCGCCCGCGGCAGGCGTCACCCCTCCCGCAATTGCCGCAACAGTCTCTCGGGCTTGTAAAAAAGTGGCGGAGCGGCGATCAAGGGCAGACCGCAAGGAGAAGGATTCCCATGGCGTTGCCCGTGCGCGATCAGATGAAGTACTGGGGCGTGGCTGCCGTCGTCTTGGCCGTGGTGCTCTGGTACCTCGGAAACGTGCTGCTGCCGTTCATCCTCGGCGGCGCCATCGCCTATTTCCTTGACCCCGTGGCTGACCGGCTCGAGCGCATGGGGCTGAGCCGCGCCATGGCGACCATGGTGATCACCCTCGCCGCGATCCTGATCTTCGTCATCCTCGCGCTGGCGGTGGTGCCCGCGCTGGTGCGCCAGGCCGCCGACCTGATCGAGACCGCGCCGCAGCTCTTCCGCGACCTGCGCGATTTCCTCGGCACGCATTTCCCGACGCTGGTCGACGAGGGCAGCCCGATGCGCGAGGCGCTGGCCTCGATCGGCGAGACCGTCAAGGAGCGCGGCGCCGAGCTGCTGAACACCGCGCTGAGCTCGGCGATGTCGGTGATCAACATCCTGATGCTCTTCGTCATCGTGCCGGTGGTGGCGGTCTACCTGCTGCTCGACTGGGACCGCATGGTCGCCCGCATCGACGAGCTGCTGCCGCGCGATCACGCGCCGGTGGTGCGCCAGCTCGCCCGGGACATCGACGCGACGCTCGCCGGATTCGTGCGCGGCATGGGCTCGGTCTGCCTGATCCTCGGGTGCTACTATGCCATCGCGCTGGCGCTGGTCGGGCTGAACTTCGGCCTGGTGGTCGGGGTGATCGCCGGGCTGCTGACCTTCATCCCCTACGTCGGCGCGATCATCGGCGGCGCGCTGGCCATCGGCCTGGCGCTGTTCCAGTTCTGGGGCGAATGGTACTGGATCGCGGCGGTGGCCGGGATCTTCTTCCTCGGCCAGTTCCTCGAGGGCAACTTCCTCACGCCGAAGCTGGTGGGCAACTCGATCGGCCTGCACCCGGTGTGGCTGATCCTCGCCCTGTCGGTCTTCGGCACGCTCTTCGGCTTCGTCGGCATGCTTGTGGCAGTGCCGCTGGCCGCCGCGCTGGGGGTGATCATGCGCTTCGTGATCGACCAGTACAAGGACAGCCGCCTCTACCGCGGCCTCGAGACCGACAGCTACCGCTCGACCAAGGGGCCGGAGGCCCGGTGAACCTGCCGCCCCGCGCGGCACCGGCCCGCGGTGTCTTGCTCTCGCGCGACCGGCGCGTCTCGAGGACCTTGCGCCGCCGACTTCGGTCGGTCATCCTTGCCCTTTCATCAAGCTGTTGCAATTCGTGACGCATATGCCCCACATGACCATCGCCGATTTTCTCAAAGCCCCGATCCCGGAGCCCCAGGACCTGCCCGACACCGACCTGTCGGGCCCCGGCCGCTATTTCAACCGCGAGCTCAGCTGGCTCGGCTTCAACTGGCGGGTGCTGGAAGAGGCGGAGAACACCAAGGTGCCGCTGCTCGAGCGGCTGCGCTTCCTGTCGATCTCGGCGACCAACCTCGACGAGTTCTACACGGTGCGCGTCGCCGGCCTGCGCGAGCTGGCCCATGCCGGCAACACCACCCCGGCGGCGGACGGGCTGACCCCGGCGGAACAGCTTGTTCTGATCGACGAGGACGCGCGGCAGCTGATGGCGCATCAGCAGCGCGTGCTGGGGGCGCTGCAACTGGAACTGGAAGCGGCGGGCATCAGCCTCGTCGAGCGCGACGATCTGCAGCCCGAGGATCTCGAGCACCTGCAGACGCAGTTCCTCGAGCAGGTCTTCCCGGTGCTCTCGCCGCTGGCGATCGACCCGGCGCACCCCTTCCCCTTCATCGCCAACATGGGCTACTGCCTCGCGCTCGAGCTGGAACGCAAGCGCGACCGCCGCACCCGCCAGGCTCTGCTGCCGATCCCGCATCAGGTCGACCGCTTCATCGCCCTGCCCGCCGGCGAAGACGCGAAACGCTTCATCTTCCTCGAGGACGTGCTGCTGCTGCACATCGAGAGCCTGTTCCCCGGCTACCGGGTGAAGGATCACTTCGGCTTCCGCGTGCTGCGCGACAGCGACATCGAGGTCGAGGAAGAGGCCGAGGACCTGGTGCGCGAGTTCGAGGTGGCGCTGAAGCGCCGCCGCCGCGGCGAGGTCGTGCGTCTGACCGTCACCACCGGCGCCCCGAAGCAGCTGCGCAGCATCGTCATGCGCGAGCTGCTGGTCGGCGAGGACGAGGTGATCGAACTCGACGGGATGATCGGCATGGCCGATCTCAAGGAACTGGTGCTCGACGACCGCCCCGACCTGCTCTGGCCCACCTTCACCCCGCGCGTGCCCGAGCGGGTGCAGGACCACGAAGGCAACATGTTCGAGGCGATCAAGCAGAAGGACATGCTGCTGCACCACCCCTACGAGACCTTCGACATGGTGGTGCGCTTCCTGACCCAGGCGGCGCTCGATCCCGACGTGGTGGCGATCAAGCAGACGCTCTACCGCACCTCGCGCAACTCGCCGATCGTCGAGGCGCTCTGCGAGGCCGCCGAGGACGGCAAGTCGGTGACCGCGCTCGTGGAGCTGAAGGCGCGCTTCGACGAGGCCGCCAACATCCGCCAGTCGCGGCGGCTCGAGCGCTCGGGTGCCCACGTGGTCTACGGCTTCCTCGACTGGAAGACCCATGCCAAGATCTCGAGCGTGGTGCGCCGCGAGGGCGACAAGCTGGTGACCTATACCCACTGGGGGACCGGCAACTACCACCCGATCACCGCCAAGATCTACACCGACCTCAGCTTCTTCACCTGCGATGCGGCGCTTGGCCGCGATGCCTCCAAGATCTTCAACTACCTGTCGGGCTACGCGATGCCCGAGGGACTTGAGAACCTGGTGATCTCGCCGCACACGCTGAAACCGCGCATGCTCGAGCTGATCGAGGCCGAGGCCGAGCACGCCCGCCAGGGCCGCCCGGCACAGATCTGGCTGAAGATGAACTCGCTGATCGAGCCCGACATGATCGACGCGCTCTATGCCGCCAGCCAGGCCGGCGTGAAGATCGACTGCGTGATCCGCGGCATCTGCGGCCTGCGCCCCGGCATCAAGGGCCTGTCCGAGAACATCCGGGTCAAGAGCGTCGTCGGCCGCTTCCTCGAGCACTCGCGCATCGCCTGCTTCGGCAACGGCCACGGGCTGCCGCACAGCAAGGCGCGGGTGCTGATCTCCTCGGCGGACTGGATGGGGCGCAACCTCAACCGGCGCATCGAGACCGGGGTCGAGATCATGAACCCCACGGTGAAGGCGCAGATCGTCAGCCAGATCATGGCGGCCAACCTCGCCGACACGGCGCAGAGCTGGGTGATGGAGCCCTCGGGCAAGTTCACCCGCCACGCGGTGCCGGAAGGCGAGTTCTCGTTCAACTGCCACCGGTTCTTCATGGAGAACCCCTCGCTCTCGGGCCGCGGCTCGGCGGGGGCCAAGGACGTGCCGAAACTCACCCACGCCGGCGACTGAAGGCGCGGCGCGCACACGGATGCGGGAGGGGGCCTCGCCCCCCTTTCTTCTAGGCGAAAATATCCCGGGGGCGCGGCACGCAGGTGCCGCGGGGGCAGAGCCCCCGATTGGCCGCTTGCCCCGCCCGTGACGTGCCCTAACCTCTTTTGCGCCATGCGCTCTCCATGCTAGAGGGAGGGGCGAGACAAATGCCGGAGGAGCAGATGGACGGTAACGGCGACTCCAGCCAGGGCGACACCGGACTTTTCGGACGCCCGCTCTTCGAGGATCCCCGCGCGCGGCGCCTGTCCAAGGTCGGCGTCGTGGACATCGGCTCCAACTCCGTGCGCCTCGTGGTGTTTGACGGCGCGGCACGCAGCCCCGCCTATTTCTACAACGAGAAGATCATGTGCGGGCTCGGCGCCGGCATGTCAGAAACCGGGCGGCTCAACCCCGAGGGCAAGGCGCGCGCTCTGGCGGCGCTGCAGCGCTTCCAGACGCTGGCCCAGGGCATGGAACTGCCGCCGCTCACCGCCGTCGCCACCGCCGCCATGCGCGAGGCCGAGGACGGCCCGGCCTTCCGCGCCGAGATCGAGCAGGCGACCGGCCTGAAGATCTGGGTGATCGACGGCGACGAGGAGGCCCGGCTCTCGGCGCAGGGCGTGCTGCTCGGCTGGCCCGGCGCCAATGGCCTCGTCAGCGACATCGGCGGCTCGTCGATGGAACTGGCCGAGATCCGCGGCGGGCAGATCGGCAAACGCGCCACCTCGGCGCTGGGGCCGCTGAAGTTCAAGGACATCGACGGCGGCCGCAAGGCGCGCGAGAAATACATCGCCAAGGCGATCGAGGGGCTGGCCGAGCGCATGGGCACCGAGCCCGCGCCGCTGTTCCTCGTCGGTGGCTCCTGGCGCGCCATTGCGCGCATTGACATGGAACGGCTCGGCTACCCGCTGCACGTGCTGCACGAGTACCGGATGACCGTGGAGTCGGCGCAAGAGACGCTGAAGTTTATCCACGATGCCGATCTCGACGCGCTGCGTGGCGCCTGCGGCATCTCCTCGGCGCGGATGAGCCTGGTGCCCTATGCGGCCGAGGTGCTGGCCGAGCTGCTGAAGGTGTTCAAGCCGACCGGCATCGCCATCTCCAGCTACGGCATCCGCGAGGGGCTGCTCTACGAGCAGATGCCGCAGATGCTGCGCGACCGCGACCCGCTGATCGAGGCCTGCCGCTTCGCCGAGGCGAAGGACGCGCGCCTGCCCGGCTTCGGCAAGAAGCTGTTCCGCTTCGTGCTGCCGCTCTTTCCCGGCGCCTCGGACGCCACGCTGCGCATCGTCAAGGCGGCCTGCCTGCTGCATGACGTGAGCTGGCGCGCGCATCCCGACTACCGGGCAGAGACCTGTTTCGACAACGCCACCCGCGCCAACCTCGGCGGGCTCGACCACCCCGAGCGGGTCTATCTGGGTCTGGCCCTGCTGCACCGCTACCGCAACAAGCGCGAAGGCACGCGCTTCGAGGATTTCTACACGCTGCTCGACAAGGAGCGCACGCAGGAGGCCGAGATCCTCGGCAAGGCCATGCGCTTCGGCTCGATGCTGTGGATGTCGGACATCACCAAGGAAGACGGCGCGCAGTTCGACTGGGAGCCCGAGGAGCGCCGCCTGCGGCTGCACCTCACCGAGGAGGCCGCGCCGCTCTACGGCGAGGTAGCCGAGGCACGGCTCCTGTCGCTGGCCAAGGCGCTCTCGGCCAAGGCGCTGGTGGTCGACATCGACGGCTCCGAGCCGCGGGAGCTGCTCTGAGGCCGCGCCGGGCTGCCCGAGGTCAGAGCTCGATTTCGCCGCCCGGCCCGGTTTCCGGCATGTCGGGATCGTTTTCCGGCAGCATCTCGGGCATCTCCGGGTCGAGCTTCTCGCGGCGGCGGATCAGGATATCGCCATTCGGCAGCATCTCGGGCGCCTCGTAGAGCGTCCAGTCCTCGATCTGCTCGGAGAGCTGCGCCATGGCCGGGCCCATCTCGTCGACGAAGCTCTGCAGCGCCGGGCCCATCCGGTCGGCCAGCCCCCGCAGATCCTGCAGCGCCGGGTCGAGCTCGTCGCGCAGGCCGCGCAGGAACATGTCGGCGCCGCGCTCCATCAGGCTGGCGCCGCCGTCCGGTGACTCATCCATCTCGCCGGGCATTTCGCCGGGCGTGTCCGCCTCCTGTGCGGCGGCAGACGTGGCAAGCGGCGCAAGCGCGGCCGCGACGAAGTATGCCGCGAGGGCAAAAGGAAAAATCCGGATCATACCGGCACTATAGGCGGCTTGCTTGAGTCGCGACAGCGAAACCCGGGTGCCCCTGTCAGACGGCAAGATCCAGCGTGACCGGGAAGTGGTCCGAGGCGGTCAGCAGCGCCGTGCACAGCTCGGGCGTCCGCCAGCAGTGGGCATCCTCGAAGGGGTGCCAGATACGCCACGCGCGGGCCACCTCGCGCAGGTCGCGCGAGACCATCATGTAGTCGAGTAGCGCCTGGAGGTAGCGCTTCTGGGGCTCGATGTAGAAGCGTGCCGTGCTGGGCTGCGGCGCCAGCCGTCCGCGCAGTGCTTCCGCCGCGTGCGGATCGTAGAGCGCCATGTCGCCGGACCCGAGCAGGACCTCGACCGAACTGCGGCCGAACAGCGCCTCGTATTCGTCCTGCCCCGGGCCGTCGTTGAGATCGCCCATGACGATGACGCTCTCGCCGTCCTCGAGCAGCGCATCGACCCGCCGCCGCAGCCACACCGCCTCGGCGAGTTGCTTGCGCCGGTTGGCGATCGACGCGCGCTCGATCTCGTCCCTGCCCTTGGCCCCATGCGGCGCCTTGGATTTCAGATGCGCGCCGATCAACCGCAGCACGTTGCCCCGGGCGGTGGTCAGCTCGACCTCGAGCGGTGGCTTGGAAAAGGTCACCACGTCCTCGGTGCCATCGACGTGAAGATCGACGCGAAACTCCTCGTCGAACCGCGGTGCGCGATCGCTCTGCCCCGGCAGGTGACGCGCCCGCATCCGGTCGGGATCGTAGAGCAGCGCGATCTCCTGATGCGTGTCGTTGACGAAGCCGACCAGCACCTCGCGCGTGCGCAGCTCGAAGGCGCTGGCGAAATTGCCGAGCGCGCGGCGGGTGTCGCGGTGGGTGCCGGTGTCCGGCGCCTCGATGATCATCACCGCGTCGGCATCCATGGCGGTGAACACCATCCCCAGCGCCTCGGCCTGCTGGGCGCGGGTGATGTCGCGGCGCCCGGACCAGTGATCGTCGATCAGCAATTCGCCCTGCTTGCTGAAAAGCTCGTCGAACCACTCCACGTTGTAGGTGGCGAGGCGCATCGCCTCAGACCTGTTCGCGGGCCGAGATCTCTTCCCACGCCTGGTTGATCGCGATCAGCCGCTTTTCCGACAGCTTGATCGCCTCTTCCGGCAGGCCGCGGGCGCACATCACGTCGGGGTGGCTCTCGCGCACCAGCTTGCGCCATTGCTTGCGGATTTCGTCCAGCGGCATTTCGGGGCTGACGCCCAGCACGGTGAAGGGATCGGGGGCGGCATCGGGCACGAAGCGCGCGCGCAGCGCGCGGAAGGCCGCGTCCGGCATCTCGAAGATCTCGGCCACCCGCTCGAGAAAGGCATTCTCGGCCTTGTGGTAGTCGCCGTCTGCCATGGCAATGTAGAACAGCCCCTCCATGAGGTCGGAGAGCTGCTGCGCGTTGCCGTCGAACATGCGGCGGATGCGGCGGGCGTATTCCTCGAAGCCGGCGACGTCCTGCCGGGCGAGGTTGAACACCCGCGCCGCCGCGCCCTCGTCCTCGGGGGCGATGGTGAAGATCTCGCGGAAGGCGGCGACCTCGTTGCGGGTCACCTGCCCGTCCGCCTTGGCCATCTTGGCCGAGAGCGCGATGACCGCGATGGTGAAGGCGACGCTGCGCTCGGGCGGCTGACGCAGACGCTCGAAGACAGCGGTGAGCCCCTCGCCCTTGGCAAGGGCGGCAAGCGCTTCGGAGATGCGGGACCAGATCGACATGGCGCCAGTTTACGCGGCAATGCGGCAACTGTCAGTGCGACAACCGAGAAGTCACGAAAAATTCTGTGCGGTGTCAGCGGATCGTGGCACCGGCGCCCGTCAGAGAAACTTCTGCATGAGCACCAGATCCATCCACCGCCCGAACTTGAAGCCGACCTCGGGCAGCCGCGCCATTTCACGGAAGCCCAGGGCGGCGTGAAAGTCGATGCCTGCCTGGTTCTCTCCGGACACACCGGCGAACAGGCAATGCGCCCCCTGCCCCCGCGCCTCGGTCATCAGCGCTTCCATCAACGCGCGCCCCACGCCGCGCCCGCGCGCCGCCGGCCCGAGGATCACCGTGTGTTCGAGCGTCTTCGCGTAGCCCGGCCCGCTGCGGAACTGGAAAAAGGTGGCAAAGCCGAGCACCAGCCCGGCGTCCTCGGCGACGAGGAACGCCGGACCGCGCGCGGCGATGTCGGCCTGCAGCCCCTCAGGCGTCTTGCGCAGGTTGGTGAAGGTGGCGGCGCTGTCGTCGATGATCGGGTTCCAGATCGCCGCCACGGCGGCGGCATCCCCGGCGGTCGCGGGACGGATGATCATTGCAGGACCCGGCGACCGGACTGCGTGGCAAAGGTGGCGCGCAGGGCCGGCTTGGCCTCGACCGCGAAATCGATTTGCGGGGAGGTCAGCGCCGGGCCGATCAGCGCCTGAAGCTCGTCCGCGCGCGGGTGGGCGACGGTGAGCTGCTCGAGCCGCGTGCCCGCACCGGCGAGGGACACGCCGGGCGGTACAGGGCTCTGCCATTCGATCAGCGCCGGGAACAGCCCGTCGAAGGGCAGCATCCCGTCGCGGGGCACCGAGATCTTCCAGCTCAGCGACCCGCGGGTGACGGCGACCGCCTCGCCGGCCATGGGAAAGCGCGCCAGCGCCGCGTCGATGTCGGACACCCGGCAAATCCACTTGTCGAGCCGCGGCGGGCCGGAGAAGGTGTCGAGGCCGAACCAGCGTGCCCGCCCCGGCGCAGGGGCCGAGAAGTCCACGGCGATGGCCTCGAGGTAGAGCTCGTCTTCCAGCCCGATCAGGAAGTTGTGCGTGCCGAAATCGGGATGCACCCCGCCCGGCGACAGCGGCTGACCGAGCGCGCTTTCGGCATGGCTCACCGCCTCTGCCAGCGTCTCGCCAAGAACCGCCACGTGATCAAGCTCGAGCATCGTCCCTCCGATGTGACTGCATCGGATCACGATAGCCGGGGGCGCGGGGGGTGCAATGGCGAAATGGCGCTCTTTGCTGCGGGGCAGCATGGTCAGCGATGTCTTGCGGTGGTCAATCGCGCGCGCCGCGACTAGGGTGCCGCGGAATGGCGCGGCAGCCAAGACCGCGCCCCGAGGCAAGGACAGACCCGATGAAGACCCGCACTCTGCTGCTGATGCTCGCTGCAACGCTCGGCCTCGCCGCCTGCGGCGTGCCCTTCGTGCCCTTCATCTGAGCACGCATCTGCCGCCCTGCACGGGCGGCAGCAAGGCTCACGCGGGCCGCGTGAGCCGACGCCCCGTCATTCCGCCGCGCGCGGCGCGCCGATGAGGCCAAGGATCTCCTTGGCCGCGGAGGGGATATTGGTGCCCGGACCGAAGATCGCCTTCACCCCGGCCTTGTAGAGGAACTCGTAGTCCTGGTGCGGGATCACCCCGCCGCAGATCACGATGATGTCCTCGGCCCCCTGCTCCTTCAGCGCCTGCACCAGTTGCGGCGCGAGCGTCTTGTGACCGGCGGCCTGCGACGAGATGCCGACGATGTGCACGTCGTTGTCGATGGCGTCCTGCGCCGCCTCTTCCGGGGTCTGGAACAGCGGGCCGACGTCGACGTCGAAACCGATGTCGGCAAAGGCGGTGGCGATGACCTTGGCGCCGCGATCGTGGCCGTCCTGCCCCATCTTCACTACCAGCATGCGCGGGCGACGGCCTTCGGCCTCGGCGAAGCTCTCGACGTCCTTCTGGATCTGGGCGAAGCCCTCGTCGCCCTCGTAGGCCGCGCCATAGACCCCGGCGAGGGTCTTCACCTCGGCGCGGTGACGCCCGAATTCCTTTTCCATGGCCATGGAAATCTCTCCGACAGAGGCCCGCGCACGGGCGGCTTCGACCGCGGCTTCCAAGAGGTTGCCGCCCTCCTTCGCGCGCCGCTCCAGCTCGGCCAGCGCCGCGTCGCATTTCGCCTGATCCCGCTCGGCACGGACCTTTTCCAGCCGCGCGACCTGGCTGTCGCGCACCTTGGCATTGTCGATGTCGAGAATGTCGATCGGGTCTTCCTTGTCCTTGCGGTACTTGTTGACCCCGACGATCACCTCGTCGCCGCGGTCGATCTGCGCCTGACGGCGGGCCGCGGTCTCCTCGATGCGCAGCTTGGGCATGCCGGAGGCCACGGCCTTGGTCATGCCGCCCATTTCCTCGACCTCCTCGATCAGCGCCCAGGCCTTCTCGATCAGCTCGTTGGTGAGGCTCTCCACGTAGTAGGAGCCCGCCAGCGGATCGACCACATTGGTCACCCCGGTCTCTTCCTGCAGGATGAGCTGGGTGTTGCGCGCGATCCGGGCCGAGAACTCGGTGGGCAGCGCAATCGCCTCGTCGAGCGCGTTGGTGTGCAGCGACTGTGTGCCGCCGAGCACCGCGCTCATCGCCTCGTAGGCGGTGCGGATGACGTTGTTGTAGGGGTCCTGCTCCTGCAAGCTCACGCCCGAGGTCTGGCAGTGGGTGCGCAGCATCTTCGAGCGGTCGGACTTGGCGCCGAACTCGGTCATGATGCGGTGCCAGAGCGTGCGCGCGGCGCGCAGCTTGGCGGCCTCCATGAAGAAGTTCATGCCGATGGCGAAGAAGAACGACAGCCGCCCGGCGAATTTGTCGACATCCATGCCCGCCTCGATCGCCGCGCGCACGTATTCGCGCCCGTCCGCCAGAGTGTAGGCCAATTCCTGGACGAGGTTCGCCCCGGCCTCCTGCATGTGGTAGCCGGAGATCGAGATCGAGTTGAACTTCGGCATCTCGTTCGAGGTGTACTCGATGATGTCCGAGATGATCCGCATCGAGGGCTCGGGCGGATAGATGTAAGTGTTGCGGACCATGAACTCCTTGAGGATGTCGTTCTGGATGGTCCCCGAGAGCACGGCGCGGTCGTGGCCCTGTTCCTCGCCCACGACGATGAAGCTGGCGAGGATCGGGATCACCGCGCCGTTCATGGTCATCGAGACGGAAATCTTGTCGAGCGGGATGCCGTCGAAGAGGATCTTCATATCCTCGACGCTGTCGATGGCGACGCCCGCCTTGCCGACGTCACCGACCACGCGTGGATGGTCGCTGTCATAGCCGCGGTGGGTGGCCAGATCGAAGGCCACCGAGACCCCCTGCTGCCCCGCTGCCAGCGCCTTGCGGTAGAAGGCGTTCGACTCCTCGGCGGTGGAGAAGCCCGCGTATTGCCGGATGGTCCAGGGACGGCCCGCGTACATGGTCGCCTTCACCCCGCGGGTGAAGGGCCCGAAGCCCGGCAGCGTGCCCATGTGCGGCAGCTCCGCCGTGTCCTCGGCGGTATAGAGCGGCTGCACGTCGATCCCCTCGAGCGTGTGCCAGGTCAGATCGTCCAGCGGCCGTCCGCGCAGTTCCTTCTCTGCGAGCTGGCGCCAATCGTCCTTCTTCGCCGTCATCGTCTCGTCCTCTCTCCTCTGCGGGCCAGTCGCCGGGCGGTCCCGGTGCGCGCGCCCCTGTCGTGCGTCATCCGTCGCGCCGGGGGCGCGCGGTGGTTGAAATCTGTCCGGCGCGGGACTTGGCGGCGCCATTGCAGCCCAAGCCGGTCCGGCGCCCGCCCGTGGGGTGGCGCCGCGGCCTTCGAGCTCCGCGCGGTATGCCGACCGCATCCGGCTGCCCTTCTTCCGATGCCCGCGGGCGCCAAAGCGCCAGATCGCCGCGCCGCGAAAAATTGGCACAGTCGGTCATCAAGCCCTGTGCAGCCACGCCAACCATGCCTATATCTGGAAGCATGATGCGCCGTACCGCCCTCGCCCTGATCGGTTTTTTCACGCTCACCGCCGGGATCGGAGCGGCGCAGGGCGCCGAAACGCCCAGCCTCGACGAGCCGATCCGCCCGGCGGGCGAGACCACGCTCGACGCGTTTCTCTGGCTCAAGCGCCCGCTGCTGGTCTTTGCCGACAATCCCAGCGACCCGCGATACGTGCAGCAGATGCAGCTGATCACCGAACGGCTCGACGCGCTGGTCGACCGCGACGTGGTGGTGATCACCGACACCGACCCCGCGGCGCGCAGCCCGATCCGCCGCGCCATGCGGCCGCGCGGCTTCATGTTGATGCAGCTGGCCAAGGACGGCTCGGTCATCATCCGCAAGGCCAGCCCGTGGGACGTGCGCGAGATCACCCGCTCGATCGACAAGCAGCCGCTGCGCCAGCAGGAAGTCCGCGACCGTCGCGACGCGCTGCGCGAGCCGTAAGGGCCGGAGAGGCAGACGGCAGCAGGCAGGCCGGGGCGCATCGCCCCCACCCTCCGTGCCGCCATGTGCCCCTCCCGCGCCATGGGATCACTCGAACTCCATGATCACATCGTCGACGGCGAGGCTGTCGCCGGGGCCCGCGTTGATCTTGGAGACCTTGCCCCGGCGCTCGGCGCGCAGGATGTTCTCCATCTTCATCGCCTCGACGGTGCAGAGCGCCTGGCCCTCCTGCACCTCGTCGCCCTCGGCCACGTTCACCTTCACGATGAGACCCGGCATCGGGCAGAGCAGCATCTTCGAGGTGTCGGGCGGCAGCTTCTCGGGCATGAGACGCGCCAGTTCGGCCTGCCGCGGCGTGCGCACGTTGACCTTGAGGTCGGCACCGCGGGTGCGGATGCGGAAGCCCCCCGAGATCTTGCCGACCTTCAGCATCAGCGGCTTGCCGTTCAGCTCCATCCGCGCCAGCGCGTGTCCCGGAGTCCAGTCGCCGGTGACGCGAACCTCGCCGCCGTCCTCGAACTTCACCGTCGTGCCCTGCTTGTCGGCCGACAGCACCACGTCGATGCTCTCGCCCTGCAGCGAGACGTTCCAGTGATCGCCCACCTGCCGCTCGTGGTTGTCGAGCGTGCCGGAGATGCGGGTGCGCCGGATCTCGGCAACGCGGTTCATCGCGGCGCAGGCGGCGGCGACATCGCGCAGCGCGTCCGTGCCCAGCGTGACCCCCTCGAAGCCGTCGGGATATTCCTCGGCGATGAAGGCGGTGGTGATATTGCCGGTGATGAAGCGCTCGTGATCCATCACCGCCGCAAGGAACGGCAGGTTGTGACCGATGCCCTCGACCTCGAAGCTGTCGAGCGCGTTGCGCATGACCTCGATCGCCGCCTCGCGGGTCGACGCCCAGGTGCAGAGCTTGGCGATCATCGGGTCGTAGTACATCGAGATCTCTCCGCCTTCGTAGACGCCGGTGTCGTTGCGCACGATGCCGCCGTGCAGCTCGCCCTCGGCGGGCGGGCGGTAGCGGGTGAGACGGCCGATCGACGGCAGGAAGCCGCGATAGGGATCCTCGGCGTAGAGGCGGTTCTCGATCGCCCAGCCGTTGATCTTCACGTCGTCCTGGGTGATCGTCAGCGGCTCGCCGTTGGCGACGCGGATCATCTGCTCGACCAGATCGACGCCGGTGATCAGCTCGGTCACCGGGTGCTCGACCTGCAGGCGGGTGTTCATCTCGAGGAAGTAGAAGTTCTTCTCGCCGTCGACGATGAATTCCACGGTGCCGGCGCTGGTGTAGCCCACGGCCTTGGCCAGGGCGACGGCCTGATCGCCCATTGCCTTGCGGGTCTCGGGGTCGAGGAAGGGGCTCGGCGCCTCTTCGACAACCTTCTGGTTGCGGCGCTGGATCGAGCATTCCCGCTCGTTCAGCCAGATGCCGTTGCCATGCGCGTCGCAGAGCACCTGGATCTCGATGTGCCGCGGCTGGGTGACGAATTTCTCGATGAAGATGCGGTCGTCGCCGAAGGAGCTCGCCGCCTCGTTCTTCGAGCTCTGGAAGCCTTCGCGCGCCTCCTCGTCGTTCCAGGCGATGCGCATGCCCTTGCCGCCGCCGCCGGCGGAAGCCTTGATCATCACCGGGTAGCCGATTTCGCCCGAGATCTTCACCGCCTCGTCGGCATCCTCGATCAGCCCCATGTAGCCGGGCACGGTCGACACGCCCGCCTCCTGGGCGATCTTCTTCGAGGTGATCTTGTCGCCCATCGCCTCGATCGCACCCTTGGGCGGGCCGATGAAGGCGACGCCGGCGGCCTCGAGCGCATCGGCGAACTTGGGGTTTTCCGACAGGAAGCCGTAGCCCGGGTGCACCGCCTGCGCGCCGGTGTCCTTGATCGCCTGCATGATCTTGTCGATCACGATATAGGACTGGTTGGCCGGCGGCGGGCCGATGTGCACGCCCTCGTCGGCCATCTCGACATGCAGCGCGTGCTTGTCGGCTTCCGAGTAGACCGCCACGGTCTTGATGCCCATCTTGCGGGCGGTCTTGATGACCCGGCAGGCGATCTCGCCGCGGTTGGCGATCAGGATCTTGTCGAACATGTCTGTCCCTTTCGTTGCGTTTCTTGGCCGGCGGTCGGCGCTTGGGCGTGAGGCAGGGCCGTGCGCGACACGCCGGGGCGGCCGCGCACAGCAAAAAGGCCACCGGAGCGAAACGCTCCGATGGCCCTCTTGGACGTGTAAGTTTGCGTGCGGCCCAGGCCGCCGCAATCTTGCGTCAGATCAGTTGCAGTATTGCGGCGTAACGTCGTCGCAGACGACACCAGCAGTTGCACCGACGGCTGCGCCGACCATGCCGTCACCACCGACGGCGCGGTCGATGAGGTAGCCGCTGCCTGCGCCAATGCCGGCGCGGCTGAGGTCGGAGTTCTCACAGGCGGCGACGCCAAAGACACCAAGCACAGCGAGAATACGGACAACGTTTTGCATGTGGGAAACTCCCCGTTTTGTGTAAGTCGAACTTGCCACTCAACGCCACGAAAATGGTGAAGGTTCCATAGACCTTTCGATTTTTCGAAAAGGTCGGCGCCACTCCGCCGAGACCGGGGGGCCTGCGGGCGCAACGCCGCCAATCCGCGCCCTGCCTGACGCAACGACATGCGGTGGCGCGCTGCACGCCGGACGCGGCAGGGCGCGGCCTGTCGCTGGCTGGGGCGGGTGTGATTTGAACGGTCGTTGCCCGAAAGAAAAGAAGCGGGCGCGCGGTCAGGGGATGTGCCGCAACGCCCGCGAGGGGAAGGGTAACGGTGAGCAATGGCCGCAGCCGATGGATGCGTCATTGCCCGCAACAACTTAAGAGTGCACGACTCGCCGGCACGGTCAAAGCCATATCCAAAAGGATAGGCCCGACCGGCCTCTTTCCGCGCATGGCGCGAAAGGGAAGGCGAGTTTACGCCCATTCGTCGTTCTCGTCGAAAGCTTCGGGGAAGGAGGCCCGCGCCGCGTTCTCGTCGATCACGAGCATCGCATCATAGCTCTCGGGGTCGAAGGGATCGTCGTAGGGCAGAACCTCGCGGCCGAAGAGCCAGGACAGCCGTCCAGCGTCGAGATTACCGCGTTCGAAAGGTTCGGTGCCGAAATGCGCCCAGAGCGAGGCCATGAAGGCCAGATCGGCGCGTTTGTCCGCCGCCTTGCGGTCGCGGTAACGCTCCCGCCGGATGATGGCGGTGATCCCCTTGGGGTTCGCTCGGCGGATGGTGAATTGAAAGTCCGTGCCGGGAAGTCGGCTCGGAAAGCCGCGGTGCTTCAGCATACCGGGCCCCCCTCTATAAGGGCCCGTGGAAGCGGGCGGTGAAGAACGGCCCTGCGGGGCCGGGAGTGCGGGACGGACCCGAAGGCCCGTCCCGGCGACAAGTTACTTGTACTTGCCGGTGTAGACGGGCTCCGCGGTAACGGGCTCCGGATCCACGACCACGTATTCTTCTTCCTGCTGGCCGCCGCAAGCGGAAAGGGTTGCGACGAAGCCAAGCATTGCAAGCAGTTGGATGCTCTTGGACATCTTATTCTCCTGTCAGATTCTTCAGGACTAACGGAACCTCTCGGCCCGCCCCGCCCTCGTTCGGGTGTTTCGACTGCATGTTCGCAATCTCCTCCCAACATAGCGCAAGTTACGAAAAAGAAATACGTAACTCGCTTCGCCGGCAAATTTTCCCGATCCGACGGCTGAAAACAGGGAGAATCTGAGCGGATTTCCGCGCATTCAGAGAACAACATCAGAACGCCTCCCAGACACAGGCCCCGTTTCGGGGGCTATAGGCCTCGAAGTATTGGCGGATTTCCGGCGACATGACGCCGGCATCGACCGGCTCGGCCATGAACGAGATCACGATGAGCTCCGGAATCACCCCCGACTGCCCGACTCGCGGCAGCGCGAAGCTGTCACACAGGTGCTGCATGTCGGCGGCGACCTCGTCGAAGCTGCGGGGGGCGGCGCCTCCGATCTGCGGCGCGAGAAAGCGGAAACGCTGCACCGTCGCCGATTCCGCCAGAGCCTCGTAGAAGGTGACGGGCATGCCCGAGGGCACTGCCACGGCGCTCTCCTCCTGCGCCGTGGCCAGGCCCGGCGTCATGGCAAGCGCCAGAGCCAGAATCCCGTTTCTCCTCACCCTCGTCACAAGGATCTCCCCATTCCTCATCCTTCGCGGCCGCTCAGGCCGCCCAGGTCACCCAGCGCGCCCGGTTGCCTCGGTCTTCCAGAACTTCGGCGATGCGCGCCTCGACCACCTTGCGCGGCAAGGCTCCGGCCACTTCGCCGCCCGCCTCGACGGTCACCCCGCCGGCGCAGGGCTGCACCCGCACCACCGGCGCGAAACCACGCAGGTCGCGCAGGGCCCGCCACATGTCCTGCCGCACCTGATGCGCCAGCCGCTCGAGCCGGGCCACCGGCGGCAGCAGCGTCTCGACCCTCAGGTCGAAGCGCGCCGGGCTGCGCCGGGCCAGGGTCACCACCTCGCCCTCGCGCTGCATGTGCCATCCCTTCACCTGCATCGGAGCCTCCGGTCAGAGCGGAATGTTGTCGTGCTTCTTCCACGGGTTGCTGAGGCTCTTGTTCCTCAGCATCGCGAAGGCGCGGCTCACGCGGCGGCGGGTCGAGCGCGGCTGGATCACCTCGTCGATGAAACCGCGCTCCGCGGCGACGAAGGGGTTTGCAAACCGGTCTTCGTAATCCGCCGTGTGCTTGGCGATCTTCTTGGCGTCGCCGAGATCGGCGCGGTGGATGATCTCGGTCGCGCCCTTGGCGCCCATCACCGCGATCTCGGCGGTGGGCCAGGCGTAGTTCACGTCGCCGCGCAGGTGCTTGGAACTCATCACGTCATAGGCGCCGCCATAGGCCTTGCGGGTGATCACCGTGACCTTGGGCACCGTCGCCTCGCCAAAGGCGAAGAGCAGCTTGGCGCCGTGCTTGATGACGCCGCCGTATTCCTGCGAGGTGCCCGGCAGGAAGCCCGGCACATCGACGAAGGTCAGGATCGGGATCTCGAAGCAGTCGCAGAAGCGCACGAAGCGCGCGGCTTTCTTCGAGCTGTCGATGTCGAGACAACCCGCGAGCACCATCGGCTGGTTGGCCACCACGCCCACCGTCTGCCCCTCGAGGCGGATGAAGCCGGTGATGATGTTCTTCGCGTGCTCTTCCTGGATCTCGTAGAAGTCGCCCTCGTCCGCGACCTTGGTGATCAGCTCCTTCATGTCGTAGGGATGGTTCGCGTTCTCCGGGATGATGGTGTCGAGCGAGCTTTCCACCCGTTCCACCTCGTCGAAGAACGGCCGCACGGGCGGCTTCTCGCGGTTGTTGAGCGGCAGGAAATCGACAAGGCGGCGCACTTCGGCCAGCGCTTCGACGTCGTTCTCGAAGGCACCGTCGGCGACCGAGGACTTGCGGGTGTGGGTGGTCGCGCCGCCCAGCTCCTCGGCGGTCACCACCTCGTTGGTCACCGTCTTCACCACGTCGGGGCCGGTGACGAACATGTAGGAGGTGTCCTTCACCATGAAGATGAAGTCGGTCATCGCGGGCGAGTAGACCGCGCCGCCGGCGCAGGGCCCCATGATGACGGAGATCTGCGGGATCACCCCCGAGGCCATGATGTTGCGCTGGAAGATCTCAGCATAGCCCGCGAGGCTGTCGACCCCCTCCTGAATGCGCGCGCCGCCGGAGTCGTTGAGACCGATCACCGGCGCGCCGTTCTGCATCGCCATGTCCATGATCTTGCAGATCTTCATGGCGTGGGTGGCCGAGACCGAACCGCCGAGGACGGTGAAATCCTGGCTGAAGACATAGACCATGCGGCCGTTGATCGTGCCCCAGCCGGTGATCACCCCGTCGCCGCTGGGACGGTTGTTCTCCATGCCGAAGTCGGTGCAGCGGTGCGAGACGAACATGTCGTATTCTTCGAAACTGCCCTCGTCGAGCAGCAGCTCGATGCGCTCGCGCGCGGTGAGCTTGCCCTTGGCATGCTGCGCATCGATCCGTCGCTGCCCGCCCCCGAGGCGCGCATCGGCGCGGCGTGCCTCCAGTTCGTGAAGAATGTCTTTCATGGCCAGTCCTCTCCGTTTGCCCGGGACCATACAGTGGGGGACCGACCGCTCAAGTCAAATTCGGCAAATTTGCAAATTCTGAAAATACCCCAGCCAGCAAATAGCAAACTCGCAAATATCGTCTCACAAAAGTGATACACGTAGACTTTGCGTGAAACCCGGCCTACGGGAAACTCATGAGCACATCTTCGCGCGGGCGCTTTCTCGACCCCTCGACCCCTCCTCATCTTGCCACCCTTGTCCTGCTGGCGGGACTCTCGGCTCTGGCAATGAACGTCTTTCTGCCGTCATTGCCGCAGATGACGGCGTATTTTGAGACCGAATACCGGCTGATGCAGCTTTCGGTGGCGATTTATCTCGGGGTCAACGCGGCGCTGCAGGTGGTGATCGGGCCGGTCTCGGACAAGCTCGGACGCCGGCCGGTGATTCTGTGGGGCGTCGCGCTGTTCATGCTGGCAACGCTGGGCTGCATCTTCGCGACGGACGTCACGCTCTTCCTGCTGTTCCGCATGTGCCAGGCGGTGATCGTCACCGCCATGGTGCTGAGCCGCGCGGTGGTGCGCGACATGGTCGGCCAGGAAGAGGCCGCCTCGATGATCGCCTATGTCACCATGGGCGTGGCCGTGGTGCCGATGGTCGGCCCGGTGATCGGCGGCGCGCTCGGCGAGCTCATGGGCTGGAAGTCGATCTTCTGGATGCTGTTCCTCCTCGGCGGCGCGGTGTTCTGGCTGAGCTGGCGCGACCTCGGCGAGACCTCGACCGCCAGCGGCCTGTCGCTGGCCGCACAGTTCCGCGAGTATCCCGAACTGCTCAAGAGCCCGCGCTTCTGGGGCTACGCCCTGGCCTGCGCGCTCTCCTCGGGCGCCTTCTTTTCCTACCTCGGCGGGGCACCCTTCGTTGGCTCCGAGGTCTTCGGCCTGAGCCCGGCGTCGCTGGGTGTGCACTTCGGCGCCCCTGCCGTCGGCTATTTCCTCGGCAATTGGATCTCGGGAAAATATTCGGCCAGGGTCGGGCTCAACCGCATGATCCTCTGGGGCTCGCTGATCCTGGCAGCCGGTCTCGCCGCGGCGCTGCTCACCTTCGCGCTGACCGACGGCGGCTCGGCGCTGATCTTCTTCGGCTTCATGAGCCTCGTCGGCCTCGGCAACGGCATGACCATCCCCAACGCCACGGCGGGCACCCTGTCGGTGCGCCCGCATCTGGCCGGCACCGCATCGGGCCTCGGCGGGGCGATCATGATCGGCGGCGGCGCGGCGCTCTCGGCGCTGGCGGGCGCGCTGCTGCAGCCCGGCACCGGCGCCTGGCCGCTGCTCTGGCTCATGCTGAGCACCTCTGTGGGCTCGGTGATCTCGATCCTGCTGGTGATCCGGCGCGAGCGCCGCCTCGCGGGGCTGGACGCGGCCAACTGAGTTTGCAAAATTGCCGTGACGCGGGGCAAAGGTGCAAACATGGCGACACGCAAACTCTACGCAGGCGCGAAGCTGCGCGACCTGCGCGGGCGCCTGGGGCTGACCCAGAAGGACTTCGCGAGCAAGCTCGGCGTGTCCCTGCCCTATCTGAACCAGATGGAGAACAACAACCGCCCGGTTTCGACCACGGTGGTGCTGGCGCTGGCGCAGGAGTTCGGCTTCGACGTCACCGAGCTGGGCCAGGGCGACTCGGAGCGGCTGATCTCGGACATGCGCGAGGCACTGGCCGACCCGGTGTTCGGCGAACATGCGCCGCCGCTGGCGGACCTGCGGCTCACCGCCTCCAACGCCCCGGCGCTCGCGCGGGCCTTCCTCGAGCTGCACCGCGCCTATCGGCAGACCCATGAGCGGCTCGCCTCGCTCGACGAGGCGCTGGGGCGCGAGGGCACGCAAATGCAGCCATCTCCCTGGGAAGAAGTGCGCGACTTCTTCCACTATTGCGACAACTACATCGACGCGGTGGACCGCGCCGCCGAGCACTATGCGCACTCTCTGGGACCGGGCGGCGCCGATCTGCGCGCCGCGGTGATCGCCCACCTGCGCGAGCGCGGCATCACCGTCGAGTTCCACCAGTCCGCGCCGCTGCGCAGCTATGACGCCGAGCGGCGGGTGCTGACCATGTCGTCGCTGGCGCAGCCCGAGACGCTGACCTTCCAGATGCTGATCCAGGTGGCGCTGCTGCGGCAGGAAAAGCTGCTCGAGGCAACGCTCGATCTGGCCCGGTTCCAGTCCGACACCGCCCGCGCCATCGCCAAGCTCGGGCTCGCCAACTACTTCGCCGGGGCGGTGATGATGCCCTACATGCGCCTGCTCGAGGCAGCGCAGGAAACCCGGCATGACCTGGAGCTTCTGGCGGCGCGTTTCGGCGCCTCGGTCGAGCAGGTGGCGCACCGGCTGTCGACGCTGCAACGCCCCGGCGCCAAGGGCATCCCGTTTTTCTTCGCTCGCGTCGACCAGGCCGGGACGATCACCAAGCGCCACTCCTCGACCCGGTTGCAGTTCGCCCGTTTCGGCGGCGCCTGCCCGCTGTGGAACGTGCACCAGGCCTTCGAGACGCCGAACCAGTTTCTGCGCCAGCTCGCCGAGACCCCCGACGGGGTGCGCTACGTGTTGCTGGCGCGCGATGTCACCAAGCCCGCGGGCCGCTTCGGCGCCCCGGTGCGGCGCTTTGCCATCGCGCTGGGATGCGAGGTGAAACACGCCGGCGCGCTGGTCTATGCCGACGGGCTGGATCTCGGGCGCGACAGCGCCTTCGAGCCGATCGGCATCTCGTGCCGGATCTGCGAGCGAACCGATTGCCACCAGCGCTCGGTGCCGCCGCTCGAGAAGCGGATCTCCATCCGCCCCGAGCGCCGTGACATCCTGCCGTATACGCTGGAGTAGCCCTCAGCCCTCCTGCAGCCGCAGCGCGCGCTTGGTGGCAAAGACCTCCTGCCGCTCGACCCAGGGGTACTTGTGGTCGTCGACTACCGGCCCCCAGTAGAGCTCGCCGCCGAAGCGCCACGGGTCGAGCACGATGCCCTCCTTCATCGTGCCGCCCTTCTGGCTGACGATGACCGAACTGTGCTCGATGCGGAACGTCTTCAGCGCGTTGGCGATGCCCCGGTGAAGGTCGAGAGTCTGGAAATTCTCCTGCTCGAGCCGCGCCTGCAGGTCATCGGCCCACTGGTAGCAAAGCCCGCGGGGGCGGGTGCCATTGTTGACCTTGATGTTGTGGATGTAGGCCGGGTCGGTGACGTTCCAGGCCACCGCCAACTCGCGCGGGTAGTCGAGCGAGATGCGCGCCATGCGCCGCGCCTCTTCCGGATCGACGTTCGGACCGAGCGCCTGGATCGACTGCGCCAGCGCAGCGTATTCCGAGGCCGGCGGGGCCGGGACATGCGGATCGCGGGCGCCTGCACAGGCCGAGAGAAGCGAGGCGGCCAGCAGCAGCGGCAGCAGGGAGAGTCGGGAAAGGAACTGGGGCACGGCTCGGGAGGTCTTGTTGCTGGGAAATGGAACTGAGACTGACCTAGCGCGAGGGACGATGGCTGTCGAGCCGGGAGAGGTGCCAACAGGCGCAGCATGGGCTGCGCGCGTGCCCGTGGCGCTGGCGCTGTGACGATTGTGATCTTCACTTTATCTCGGCCATGTCCGGAAAGCCTTCGCGCGTTGCCCACCGTCCGCAAAGCGCCAGCCCGCCCCGCACGCCAGAGGCGTGCCGTCTTTGACCGCGCGCCTCCGGTGCAACGGGCAGGCGCTCGCCTGGCGCCTGCGGCTTGATTCCGGGCGACTTGCTCCTGCTACGCGCCTCCTCGCCGTCACCGCGCCTTGCGGGGCGCAGCGCGGGGGGGTAAAGGCAACGGGACTTTGACGGACATTCACGGACAGGGGGAACCCATGTCGATCGACATTCAGACGGCGGCACGTGTCGCCAAGCTGGCACGCATCCGCGTGGAAGACGAGGCGCTCCCGGCGCTGGCACAGGAATTCAGCAATATCCTCGAGTTCATCGAGCAGCTGAACGAGGTGGACGTGGAGGGCGTCGAGCCGATGGTCTCGGTGACCCCGATGCGCCTCAAGCGCCGCGCCGACGGCGTGACCGACGGCAACATGCAGGACAAGATCCTCGCCAACGCCCCCGATGCCCGCGAGGGCTTCTTTGCCGTGCCGAAGGTGGTGGAATGACCGATCTGACCAAGCTGAAACTGGCCGAGGCCCGCGACGCGCTGCGCAAGGGCGACGTGACCTCGGTGGAGCTGACCGAAGCCTGCCTGACGGCCATCGAGGGCGCGGATGCGCTCGGCGCCTTCGTGCACAAGACCCCCGAGATCGCGCTCGAGCAGGCCAAGGCCGCCGACGCGCGGATCAAGGCCGGAGATGCCCCCGCCATGTGCGGCCTGCCGATCGGCGTGAAGGATCTCTTCTGCACCAAGGGCGTGCCGTCGCAGGCCGCCTCGTCGATCCTCGAGGGGTTCACCCCCGAGTACGAGTCGACCGTGACCAGCCAGCTCTTCGACGCGGGCGCGGTCATGCTGGGCAAGCTCAACATGGACGAGTTCGCCATGGGCAGCTCGAACGAGAACACGTGCTATGGCGCCGCGGTGAACCCGTGGAAGCGCACCGGCGACGACACCAAGCTCACCCCCGGCGGCTCGTCGGGCGGCTCGGCCTCGGCGGTTGCGGCGGACCTCTGCCTCGCGGCCACCGGCACCGACACCGGCGGCTCGATCCGCCAGCCCGCCGCCTTCACCGGCATCACCGGCATCAAGCCGACCTACGGGCGCTGCTCGCGCTGGGGCATCGTCGCCTACGCCAGCTCGCTCGATCAGGCCGGCCCGATGACCAAGGACGTGCGCGATGCGGCGATCATGCTGCAGGCGATGTGCGGCCACGACCCCAAGGATTCGACCTCGGCCGACCTGCCCGTGCCCGACTTCGAGGCCATGCTGACCGGCGACATCCGCGGCAAGACCATCGGCATTCCGAAAGAGTACCGCGTCGAGGGCATGCCCGAGGAAATCTCCAAGCTCTGGGACGAGGGCGCGAAGATGCTCGAGGACGCGGGCGCGAAGGTCGTCGAGATCTCGCTGCCACACACCAAGTACGCGCTGCCGGCCTACTACGTGATCGCCCCGGCGGAAGCCTCGTCGAACCTCGCCCGCTATGACGGGGTGCGCTACGGCCACCGCGCCAAGCTCAGCCAGGGCGAAGGCATCAACGATATGTACGAGAAGACCCGCGCCGAGGGCTTCGGCCTCGAGGTGCAGCGTCGCATCATGGTCGGCACCTACGTGCTGTCGGCGGGCTTCTACGACGCCTATTACAACCGCGCCCGCAAGGTCCGCACGCTGATCAAGAAGGACTTCGAGGATGCCTTCGCCGCAGGGGTCGACGCGATCCTCGCGCCGGCCACCCCGTCGTCGGCCTTCGGCATCGGCGAGATGAAGACCGCCGACCCGGTGCAGATGTACCTGCAGGACGTTTTCACCGTCACGCTGAACCTTGCCGGGCTTCCGGGCGTTGCAGTTCCGACCGGGCTGGACTCCAAGGGCCTGCCGCTCGGTCTTCAGCTGATCGGCCGTCCGTGGGAGGAAGGCGATCTTCTGAACACCGCCTACGCGCTGGAGCAGGCCGCGGGTTTTGTGGCAAAACCGGCGAAATGGTGGTAAAGGCCCTTTAAAAAAGGCGCCAAAAAAGGACTAGGGCAGCGGTTATGACACGCATTCTCCTCGGTGGCGCGGCCTTGCTGGCCCTCGCCGCCTGCACCACGCCGATCCCCGACAGCGGGGCGGGTTTCAACGACTACGGCAGCTATCAAGCCGAGCGCGCACAGCGCGACGCCATGCTGGAAAGCAGCCCCGAGGTCACCTCGTCGCAGCTGCCCCCGTCGGGCCGCAGCGACGATCCGGCCATCGCGGCCGCGACCTCGGTGCTCGACGGGCCGCAGGCGACCGAAGGCGCCCCGCTGCCCACCGCGGCGGGCACCCCGGCGCCGCAGTCGGTGACCGATTCCGCCGGCCTGTCTGAAGAGAACAGCTTCGACGCGGTCTCCGCCGAGCGCTCGATCGAGGACGACAAGACGCTGATCCAGCAGAACCGCGCGCAATACGAGGTGGTCACTCCGACCGACCTTCCGGCGCGGCCGGACTCGAACGCGCCGAACATCGTCGCCTACGCGCTGCAGACCAACAACCCGGTCGGCACGCCGCTCTACAGCCGGTCGGCCTTTGCCTCCGAGGAGAAGGGCCAGCGCAACTGCGCCAAGTACGAGACCACCGACCGCGCGCAGGAAGCCTTCCTCGCCGATGGCGGACCCGAGAAGGACCGCAACGGGCTCGACCCCGACGGCGACGGCTTTGCCTGTAGCTGGGATCCCGCGCCCTTCCGCGCGGTGCGCGGCTACTGATCCGGGCCTTGCAGCCGATCTGGACCCCGTCCGACAATTTCGGGCCGCGACGCCTCGGCGCGCGGCCCGATCTCGTTGTGCTGCATTACACGGCGATGAAGACCGCCGAGGCGGCGCGCGACTGGCTCTGCAACCCCGAGGCCGGCGTCTCGGCCCACTACGTGCTTGGCTATGACGGCACCTGCTGGCAGCTGGTGACCGAGGAGATGCGTGCCTGGCACGCCGGGCTCGGCGCCTGGGGCTCGGTGGCCGAGGTCAACTCGCGCTCCATCGGCATCGAGATCGCCAACACCGGCGACGAGCCCTTCCCCGAGCCGCAGATGGCGGCGCTGGAAAGTCTGCTCGCGGGGATCCTCGCGCGTTGGTCGATCCCGCCCGAGCGGGTGATCGGCCACGCCTGCATGGCGCCGGGGCGCAAGATCGATCCCGGACCTCTGTTCGACTGGCCCCGCCTCGTCGCGAAGGGCCTTGCGGTGAGCGCCGCCCCCGCCGCGCCGGGCGACTTCCTCGAAGATGCCCATAGGTTCGGCTACCGCGTCGCGCCGGAGCAGATGCCTGCGCTGCTGACGTCCTTCCGCGACCGGTTCCGCCCCGGCGCCACGGGGCCGCTCTGCGATGGGGATCGCGCGCAGATGGCCGGGCTCGCGGCGCACTGGCCCGCCGCCTGACGCGGCGCGCGGCACACGCTGCGGTTCAAGGATTCCCACCAGGATCGAAGGAGCCGCCCCTGCCGCGGGCTGGGAGATGGCGCGCGTGTGCAGGGGCGGGGAGGCGCCGCCCGACACGGAGGCCGGGCGCGCCGTGCCGCTCCGGAAGGAGCCCAAAGCACAGGACTGACCGGGGAACGGGTTGCCTGGGACGCTGAATTTCCGGCGGCAACCCGGGTGGAGACGAACGGCACGCGATCAGGATAGCGCCGCCACCTGCGCCGCGCAGGTCCGGAATACCCGACCCGAGCCCGCTCGGCCCGGCGCCGCCCGCGGAAAACGCAAGAGGGGGGTGCGACAATTAATTTTGATCTGGATCAAAGGAGATGATTGCCCGGTCGCTGGTCGGCAACTAAAAGGATTGTCAGACGAGGGGCGTGGAGGAGTTAGTGCGCGCCCTTGCGAGGGACGTACCTAATAAAGACCAACAGGAGGCACGCAATGGCAGATGCAGCCATTCACGGCCACGAGCACGAGGACGACCGCGGGTTCTTCACCCGTTGGTTCATGTCCACGAATCACAAGGATATCGGGATTCTCTACCTGATTACCGCGGCATTCGTGGGTCTCATCTCGGTGGCCTTCACGGTTTACATGCGCCTGGAGCTTATGAGCCCGGGCGTTCAGTACATGTGCATGGAGGGCGCGCGCCTCTTCCCGACTTCGGTCGAGAATTGCACCCCCAACGGGCATCTGTGGAACGTGATGATCACCGGCCACGGCATCCTGATGATGTTCTTCGTGGTCATCCCGGCGCTGTTCGGCGGTTTCGGCAACTACTTCATGCCGCTGCAGATCGGCGCGCCGGACATGGCCTTCCCGCGGATGAACAACCTCAGCTACTGGCTCTACGTCGCCGGCTCGACGCTGGCGGTCTGCTCGGTCTTCGCGCCGGGCGGCAACGGTCAGCTCGGCTCGGGCATCGGCTGGGTGCTCTACCCGCCGCTGTCGACCAACGAGGCAGGCATGTCGACCGACCTCGCGATCTTCGCGGTGCACGTCTCGGGCGCCTCGTCGATCCTCGGCGCGATCAACATGATCACCACCTTCCTGAACATGCGCGCCCCGGGCATGACGCTGTTCAAGGTGCCGCTGTTCTCCTGGTCGATCTTCGTCACCTCCTGGCTGATCCTGCTGTCGCTGCCCGTTCTGGCCGGCGCGATCACCATGCTGCTGACCGACCGCAACTTCGGCACGACCTTCTTCAACCCCGCCGGCGGCGGCGATCCGGTGCTCTACCAGCACATCCTGTGGTTCTTCGGCCACCCGGAAGTGTACATCGTGATCCTGCCCGGCTTCGGCATCATCTCCCACGTGATCGCGACCTTCTCGCGCAAGCCGGTGTTCGGCTACCTGCCGATGGTCTGGGCGATCATCGCGATCGGCGCGCTCGGCTTCGTCGTCTGGGCGCACCACATGTACACCGTGGGCATGTCGCTGACCCAGCAGAGCTACTTCATGCTGGCCACGATGGTCATCGCGGTGCCGACAGGGGTGAAGGTCTTCAGCTGGATCGCCACGATGTGGGGCGGCTCGATCGAGTTCAAGACGCCGATGCTCTGGGCCCTGGGCTTCCTGGTCCTCTTCACCATGGGCGGCGTGACCGGCGTGGTGCTGAGCCAGGCGGGCGTCGACCGCGCCTACCACGACACCTACTACGTGGTGGCACACTTCCACTACGTGATGTCGCTGGGCGCCGTGTTCGCGATCTTCGCGGGGATCTACTTCTACTTCCCCAAGATGACCGGCAAGATGTACCCCGAGTGGGCCGGCAAGCTGCACTTCTACGTCATGTTCGTCGGTGCGAACCTGACCTTCTTCCCGCAGCACTTCCTGGGCCGCCAGGGCATGCCGCGCCGCTACATCGACTACCCCGAGGCCTTCGCCCTGTGGAACCACGTGTCGAGCTGGGGCGCGATCATCTCCTTCGCCTCCTTCCTGTTCTTCTTCTGGATCATGTGGCACTCGCTGCGCAAAGGCGCCGCCTGCACCGCCGCGAACCCGTGGAACGAATACGCGGACACGCTGGAGTGGACCCTGCCGTCGCCGCCGCCCGAACACACCTTCGAGCAGCTGCCGAAGCGCGAAGACTGGGACAAGCATCACGCCCACTGAGCGCCTGACGCTGCAGACGCGTGAGCGTTCAGAGAATTGACAAGAGCCGGCCCCGGGGAAATCCTCGGGGCCGGTTCTCCTTTGCGGGGGCCCTTCTCCCGAGGACCTGACCATGACCCTGCCCGACCGCTTCGCCGCGATCGCCGACATCCACGGCAATGCCGACGCCCTGCAAGCGGTTCTGGCGCGGATCGACGCAATGGGCCTCGGCACGGTGGTCAACCTCGGCGACATGTTCAGCGGCCCGCTGGCGGCGGGTGAGACCTGGGAGGTCCTGCGTGCCCGCCCGATGCCGACGGTGCGCGGCAACCATGACCGCTACCTGGTCACGCAAGAGCCCGACGCGATGGGCCCCTCGGACCGCGTGGCGCACGATCAACTGCCGCCCGAGGCATTGGACTGGCTGCGCTCGCTGCCGATGACTTTGGACCTGGGGGGCGCCCTCCTGTGCCACGCCACCCCCGGCGCCGACGAGACCTACTGGCTGCACGAGGTGGACCGCGGCGGCACGGTGCATCCCGCGGGCGCCGCGCATGTCGCGCAGCATCTGGACGGCGTGGTGCAGGGGCTCGTGCTCTGCGGCCATACCCACCTGCCCCGCGTCGTGAGCTGGCGGGGGCAGACCATCGTGAACCCCGGCAGCATCGGCTGCCCGGGCTACACCGACACCCACCCGGTGCCACATGTGGTGGAGACCGGCACGCCCGCCGCCTGTTTCGCGACGCTTAAACGGCAGGGCCCCGGCTGGCAGGTGACGCACCACCACGTGCCCTACGATCCCGCCCGCATGGTCGCCCTGGCCCGCGCGCAGGGCCGCGACGACTGGGCCGAGGCGCTGGAGACCGGCTGGATCAGCCGCTGACCGGCAATTCCCTTCGACAGCCCGCACGCCAGTGCTACTGTCCCGGCATGCCCTACAGGTGGACCCCAACCCCGGACGACACGGGCGGCGAGCTCACGCTCTGGCCGTACCAGTCGCTTTCGGCCAAGGGTTTCGTCACTTTCATCGGGATCTTCTTCTTCATGGCGCTGATCCCCTTCTACGCGCTGCTCGGCACCTTTCTGCTCTGGGGGCTGCTGCCCTTCATGCTCGCGGCGCTCTGGGGCATCTGGTACGCGCTGCGCCGCAACGAGAAGGATCGCCAGATTGTCGAGGTGCTGACCCTCACGCCCGAGACCACGCATCTGGTGCGGCACAATCCGCGCGGCCCGGCGCAGGACTGGCAGAGCAACACCTACTGGGTCAGCGCGCAGATGCACGAGGCCGGCGGGCCGGTCCCCTATTACGTTACGCTCAAGGGCAGCGGGCGCGAGGTTGAGATCGGCGCCTTTCTGAGCGAAGAGGAGCGCAAGACGCTCTATCTCGAGCTTTCCGACCGGCTGCGGCTTCTGGCGCGGCCCTGACCGCCCGCGAAAGGTTCCCATGGCCCAGGCCCCCGCCACCAAGAAGATGAAGCGCCGTGCCCTGCGCCTCGCCGCCGCGCTGAGCCCGGCACTGGCCGAGAAGCTGTCGCCCGTGGCCTCGGAGCGCGCCGCCCTGGCGCTGCGGGCCGCGACCGCGGGCAAGACCCGCCGCCGCGCCGAAGAGGTGGTCTTTCTCATGCCCCTGGTCGGCCCGCATCACGTCGGAGACTGGCAGGCGGTGACGGCGCGGCTGGCGCAGACGCTGGAGAGCTTCCACCGCCAGGACGGCGCATGGCGGGCGGTGATCTGCTGCCAGGAGCGGCCGCCGCTGCCCGAGGGGATGGCCGAGGACACGCGCATCAGCTGGCTGCCCTTCGACGACCCCACGCCCGGCAACGACAAGTGGCGCAAGCTGGCGGCGCTCTGCGCGCACCTTGGCGAGACGGTCACGGTCCCGTCCTACGTCATGAGCTTCGATGCGGACGACCTGCTCCGCGACGGCGCGGTTGCCGAGATTCTCGAGCGGCAGGAGGCGGGCTACCTCGTCGAAGAGGGCTACGTCATGGACCACGCCACCGGCGACGTCGCGCTGGCCGGCCCGCCGACCGCCGCCCTGCCGCTGCGCAAGCCGTTCTGGAAGCTCTGCGGCTCCTGCCTCGCGCTGCATCACGACCCGGCGCTGCCGCAGAGCGCGGCCTTCCTGCGCGAGATGACCCAACACGAGCACCGGATGTTCCCCTACCTGGCGGCGCTGGCCGGCCGGGTGCCGGTGCCGTTCCGCGAACCGGCGGTGCTCTACGTGCTCAATCACGGCGAAAATTTCGGCGCGCGGCGCGGGCGCGTGGGGTTCAAGACGCGCTTCGTGCAGCGCTTCCGGATCACCGATCCGAAAGAGCTGGCAAGGGTGGCGGAAGACTTCCCCGCCCCCTGATACCCCCGGCCCGCAGCTCTCTTCGAAGAGCGCTGCAAAGTCCTTCGAAGGAATTTGCCTCAGCCGGCCGCGGCGAGCCGGTCCTTGACCATCGGGCCCACGGCCCCGAAATCCATGCGGCCTTGGTAACGCGTCTTCAGCACGCCCATCACCCGGCCCATGTCGCGGATCGAGCTGGCGCCCACTTCCTTGACCGCGGCATCCACCGCCTTCGACACGTCCTCGTTGCTCAGCGGCTTCGGCAGGAACTCCTCGATCACCGGGATCTCGGCCAGTTCCGCCTCGGCGAGATCGAGACGCCCGCCCTCTTCGTAGGTGCGCGCGCTCTCACGGCGCTGCTTGACCATCTTGGCGAGGATCGAGAGCAGCTCGGTATCCTCGACCCCGGAGTCATTGCCCTCGGCGCGGGCGGCGATGTCGCGATCCTTCACTGCGGCAGAGATCAGTCGCAGCGTCGAGAGCCGCTCGGAGGCCTTGTCTTTCATGGCCTGTTTCGTGGCAGCCGTGATGCGTTCGCGCAAATCCATCGGAAAGGATATCCCCTAACGTTTCCAAGCCCTGACACTACAGAAACCCTCGAAAGGGCGCAATCCCGGCCTATACCAATGGAAGTTACTGTTTTTGCTTGATTTATTCTGAAAAATCAGCGCTTGACCCTTTCCGGCGCTTCCCTTAGGCATGGCGCGATTTGCTTCCCGCCCAGATCCGTACAGGAGTCGCGCCATGTCGCTCGCTACCCCCCAGAAGCCCACTGCATGCCTCGCGCTCGCCGATGGGACGCTTTTTTACGGACAGGGGTTCGGCGCCACTGGCGAGGCGCAGGCCGAGCTCTGCTTCAACACCTCGATGTCCGGCTACCAGGAAATCATGACCGATCCGTCCTACGCCGGGCAGATCGTCACCTTCACCTTCCCGCATGTCGGCAACGTCGGGGTGAACCCCGAGGATGACGAGACCGGCGATCCGGTCGCGGCGGGCATGGTGGTGAAATGGATGCCGACCCAGTCCTCGAACTGGCGCGCGGTGCAGGAGCTTTCGGAATGGCTGGCGGCGCGCGGCCGCATCGCCATCGGCGGCATCGACACCCGCCGCCTGACCCGGGCGATCCGCCAGCAGGGTGCACCGCACGTCGCCATTGCGCACAACCCCGAGGGCGTCTTCGACGTCGAGGCGCTGATTGCCTCCGCCCGCGCCTTCCCCGGGCTGACCGGTCTCGACCTCGCCAAGGACGTGACCTGCGCGCAGAGCTATCGCTGGGACGAGATGCGGTGGGCCTGGCCGGACGGCTACCAGCCGCAGACCAACCCGCGCAAGAAAGTGGTCGCCATCGACTACGGTGCGAAGCGCAACATCCTGCGCTGCCTGGCCTCTGCCGGCTGCGAGGTGACGGTTCTGCCCGCGACGGCGACGAAAGAGGACGTGCTGGCGCACAGCCCCGACGGCGTCTTCCTGTCGAACGGCCCCGGCGACCCCGCCGCCACCGGCGCCTACGCCGTGCCGATGATCAAGGGCATCCTCGACGACACCGACCTGCCGATCTTCGGCATCTGCCTCGGTCACCAGATGCTCGCGCTGGCGCTCGGCGCCAAGACCATCAAGATGAACCACGGCCACCACGGTGCGAACCACCCGGTGAAGGAGCTCGAGACCGGCAAGGTCGAGATCACCTCGATGAACCACGGCTTCGCGGTCGACGGCCAGACCCTGCCCGCGGGCGTGGTCGAGAGCCACGTGAGCCTCTTCGACGGGTCGAACTGCGGCATTCGCATGACCGAGCGGCCGGTGTTCTCGGTGCAGCACCACCCCGAGGCCAGCCCCGGCCCGCAGGACAGCTTCTACCTGTTCGAACGGTTCGTGAACAACATGTGACCTTTCCGCGAATTGTTTCGCGGAAAGCCACTACTTAAGACTCGTTTTACCAGAATCGTCCTGAACTCTCTGCATCCAGAGAGTTCAGGAGCCTGTCATGCAGGACACGCCTCCAAGGCCCAGAACCCGCCGGCGTGCCGGCGGGCTGCCCGACCTCGGCCGCCCGGTTTCCGCGCTGCTGATGGAAGACGGGGCGCTCGACGCGGTGCGGGCGCTCGAGGCCCTGGCCCGCAGTCGGCATGACCGCAGCCCGCTCTCGCGTCTGCTGCAGGCCGAGGGCACGGTCACGCCGGAGCAGTTGCGCGATGCACTGGCCCGCAGCCACGGGGTGCCCGCCCTGTCACGCCAAACCGCGCCGCCCTCCCCCGCGCTTGCGGAGCTTCTCCCACCCGACGTCTGCCTGCGCCACGGCGCCTTGCCCTGGATGCGCCGCGACGACGGGCTGGTGCTCGCCATGGCCCATCCCGAAGGATTCGCGCAGGTCCGCGCCCTGCTGCCCGAAAGCGAGACGCGCGTCGTTCTCGCCCTTGCCAACGAGGCGGATATCGTCGCCGAGGTGACCGACCGCCACGCCGCAGAGATGGCGCTGCGCGCCGAAACCGCCCTGCCCTCCGATCTCAGCTGCCGGGACATGAACCGCCTGACCCCGGCGCGCGCCGCCGTGCTCGCCGGTGCAGGTTCCACGCTGCTCGCGCTGCTCTTCGCGGCGCCAGGCGTCTTCTTCGCCAGCGCCCTCGGGCTTGCCGCGGCGACCATGGTGATCTCGCAGCTCGCCAAGCTGAGCGCCTTTGTCGCCGGGCTGAAACCCCTGCCCCCGGGCCCGCCTGAACCGGCGGGCGGGCGACCCGAGACCCCGACCGTCTCCCTCATCGTTCCGCTGCACCGCGAGGAGAGCATCGCCGCCACGCTGGTGGACCGGCTTGACCGGCTCGACTACCCCCGCGCCGCGCTCGAGGTTCTGCTGGCGCTCGAGGCGGAAGACCGGATCACCCGCGCCACGCTGGAGGCCACCGCGCTTCCGCCCTGGATGCGCATCGTCGAGGTGCCGCCCGGCGGGGTGACCACCAAGCCCCGGGCGCTGAACTACGCGCTGAACTTCGCCCGCGGCACGCTTATCGGCATCTATGACGCCGAGGACAGCCCCGCGCCGGACCAGCTGCGCCGCCTCGCCGCGCATTTCAGCCGCGCCCCACCCGAGGCCGGCTGCGTGCAGGGCATCCTCGATTTCTACAACCCCCGCGCCAATTGGCTGGCGCGCTGCTTCACCATCGAATACGCCTCCTGGTTTCGCATCCTGCTGCCCGGTTTCGCCCGGCTCGGCTTTGCCATCCCGCTGGGCGGCACGACGGTCTTCTTCCGCCGCGAGGCGCTCAACCGCGTCGGCGGCTGGGACGCCCACAATGTCACGGAAGACGCCGATCTCGGCGTCCGGCTCGCCCGCTTCGGCTACCGCACCGACCTGCTGCCGCTGGTCACCCGCGAGGAGGCCAACTGCCGGCTCTGGCCCTGGATCCGCCAACGCTCGCGCTGGCTGAAGGGCTACCTGATCACCTGGCGGGTGCACATGCGCCACCCCCTGCGCTGCCTGCGCGATCTCGGACCGTGGCGGATGCTGGGACTGCAGCTGGTCTTTCTCGGCGCGCTGATGCCGCTGCTGCTCGCGCCGCTGCTCTGGGGGTTCTGGCTGTTCCAGCTCGGGGCCTCCTATCCCATTCTGGGCCCAAACACGCCGGCACTGCTGCCCGGCCTGACGCTGCTGCTGCTCGGCTCCGAGGCGGTGATGCTGATCGTCGGCCTCGGCGGTGTGCTGCGCAGCCCGCATCCGCGGCTGCTGCTCACCGTGTCGACGCTGTTCCTCTACTTCCCGCTGGCCACCATCGCGCTCTACAAGGCGCTGTGGGAGATGCTGCACCGCCCCTTCTACTGGGACAAGACGAGCCACGGCCACTCGGCCCCCGACCAGGCGGGCGCCGATGTCGCGGGCGAAGGCCCCTAGCGGATCAGGCGGTCTTGCGGCTGTCGAGCTTGAGCCGGGTGACGAAGGCCACCGAGATATGCTCGCGCAGCGCCTTGTCGGCCGCCTCCTCGTCGCGGCGCGCGATGGCATCGACGATGGCCGCGTGCTCGGCAAGCGCGTTGGTGCCGCGCCCCTCGGCTGCCAGCGAGGTGGTCGCCATCAACGCCATGGATCGGTGCACGAGGTCGAGCTGCTGCACGAGGTAGCGATTGTGCGAGGCGAGCTGGATCATCCGATGGAAGCGGCGGTTGGCCCGGGCCAGCGCCGCCGGGTCGTTGAGCAGGGCGCGGTCTTCCTCGATCATGTCGCGCAGCACCTTCACCTCTTCCTCGGTGGCGTGGCGCGCGGCCAGCCGGGCCGCCAGCCCCTCGAGCTCGGTGCGCACCACGTAGAGCTCGGCCATCTGGTTGTGATCGAGCGAGGCAACGATCAGCGAACGACCGTCGCGCGCCAGCAGCGACTGCGTCTCGAGCCGCTGCAGCGCCTCGCGGATCGGCGTGCGCGAGACGCCGAATCGCTCCGCCAGCTCGCTTTCCACCAGACGATCCCCGGGGCGGTAGACGCCCTGGTCGATGGCCTCGAGGATCAGCGTATAGGCGTCCTTGTTCGGCGTCCGGATCTGGCTCATCTGGGGTGGTCCTTCGTAAGTGATGCAGCAAGATAGCGGTAGCAGGGGTCCGGGATCAACGCCCCGCTTCGTCGCATGTCCCATGCTGCGTCCCTGCGGCCTCGGCGCCCATTGCCGCCCGCCGCGCCCGGGCGTAGGTTGCGGCCATGGTAAAGCAGCATTTCTCCCACGTGCGCCACTGGGTCTTCGACCTCGACAACACGCTCTATCCGCCCGCCGCGCGGCTCTTCGACCAGATCGAGCGCAAGATGACCGATGTCGTCATGCGCGTCACCGGCGCCGACAAGGCCGAGGCCAACACCCTGCGCAAGCGCTGGTGGATGGACCATGGCACGACGCTGGCCGGGCTGATGGCCAACCACCAGCTCGACCCCGACGCCTACCTGACCGAGGTGCATGACATCTCCTTCGATGTGCTCGAGGCCGACCCACATCTGGCCGAGCTGATCTCGAACCTGCCGGGACGCAAGATCGTCTACACCAACGGCAGCGCCCCCTATGCCGCGCGGGTGCTGGAAGCGCGCGGGCTGGAGGCGGCCTTCGACGCGATCTACGGCGTGGAGCATGCGAACTACCGCCCCAAGCCCGAGCCGCAGGCTTTCGAGACCGTCTTCGCGCTCTCGGGCACGGATGCGGCAACCGCCGCCATGTTCGAGGACGACCCGCGTAATCTTGCCGCACCCCACGCCATGGGCATGCGCACGGTGCACGTCGCACCCGAGCGCGGAGAAGGCGCGCATATCCAGCACCATACGAACGATCTGACGGCTTTCCTCGCGCGGCTTTCCTGAGCCGCGGACGAACGGCAGAGGCCCCTGCGGTGGCGCGGCGCGGGGGCTGCGACACTTTTCGCCATGGGAGCAGCGCCCCTCCCTGCCTATCTCCTGCCCGACCTCAAACAGGAGATTCCGATGACCGCAGCCGACATCACCACAGTTCAGGACACCCACGCCCCCGCCAAGCGCGAGTCGCGCGGCGAGGCGGTGCTTTTCCTCGTGGCGGCGCTGCTGCTGGTTGTTGCCGTGTTCAACACCGTGGCCTTCGGCCTCGCGGGCCTGTCGATGACCGCACTGGCGCTGGTGCCGGTGTGCTACTTCATGATCCTGTGGATCACCGTCGGCAAGTAAGCCGCATGGTCATGCCCGCCGACCTGCCCTAAATAGGGGCCAAAGGAGAGCGGTCATGGACTACGACATTCTCATCTCGGGCGGCGGCATCGCCGGGCTCACCGCGGCCGCCGCCTTCGGCAACGCCGGCTTCTCCGTGCTCTGCGTCGATCCGGCGCCGCCGGTGACCGAGCGCGAGGCGCAGGGTGCCGACCTGCGCAGCACCGCCTTCCTGCAGCCCGCGCAGGCGTTCCTCGCCGAGGCCGGCCTCTGGGAGTGCCTCGCCCCGCACGCCATGCCGCTGCAGGTGATGCGCATCGTCGACGCCGGCGGCGAGCTGCCGGAGCCGCGCATCGTCAAGGATTTCGACAGCGCCGAGATTTCCGAGCTGCCCTTCGGCTGGAACCTTCCCAACTGGCTGCTGCGCCGCGAGCTCTCCGCGCATCTGCACGGGATGGACAGCGTCACCTTCCTGCCCGGCACCGCCACCACGGCGCTTTTCACCCGCGAGGCCGAGGCCCGCGTCACGCTGAGCGACGGCCGCCGCATCCGCACCCGGCTGGTGATCGCCGCCGACGGGCGCAATTCGCCGATGCGGCAGGCGGCGGGGATCGGCGTGAAAACCACCCGCTTCGGCCAGAAGGCGCTGGCCTTCGCCACGACGCACCCGATCCCGCATGGCAACGTGTCGACGGAAATCCACCGCACCGGCGGGCCGTTCACGCTGGTGCCGCTTCCGGATTACGAGGGGCAGCCCTCCTCCGCAGTGGTGTGGATGGAGGAAGGCCCCAAGGCCGAGGCGCTGATGGCGCTGGATGAGGCGGACTTCGAGGCCGCCATGTCCGAGCGGTCCTGCCACCACTTCGGGCCGCTGAAACTGGCCTCGCGCCGCACCATCTGGCCGATCATCGCCCAGCACGCCGAGAGCCTCATCGGCCAGCGCCTCGCGCTGGTGGCCGAGGCCGCCCACGTGGTGCCCCCCATCGGCGCGCAGGGTCTGAACATGTCGCTGGCAGACATGACGGTGCTGCGCGACCTGGCCGTGGCACGTCCCGAGGCGCTTGGCGAGGCCGCGATGCTCGACGCCTACGCCCGCAAGCGCATGCCCGACATCCGCGCCCGGGTTGCCGGGATCACCGCGCTGAACCGGGCCTCGATGTTGTCGACCCCGCTGCTGCGCGACGCCCGCGCGACGGCGCTGGACGCGCTCTACGGGGTCAAGTCGGTGCGCAAGACGCTGATGCAGATGGGTCTCGGCGCGAAGGGCTGAGGCCCGGCACGGCCGCCAGGCGTCTGCCCTACTGCCCCACCCGCAGCGTATGCCCCTTGAGCTCCTCGCTGAACGGCACCGGGTGTGGGTCGAGGCCGAGCCGGGCGCGGTAGACCGGCAGACTCTCGGTGACCCGCATCACGTAGTTGCGGGTCTCGTTGAAGGGAATCAGCTCGATCCAGTCGATCATGTCGATCTCGCCCTTCAGCGGGTTCCCGAAGATCTCCATCCAGCTCACCGGCCGCGACGGCCCGGCGTTGTAGCCCGCCGCCATCATCACCGGGTTGCCGTCGAACTGCTCCGACAGGCTCTGCAGGTAACGCGCCCCGAGCCTCGCGTTGTAGCCCGGGTTGTCCAGCAGACCGTCGAAGCTGTAGGCGACGCCGAGCCAGCCCGCGACCTCCTTGGCGGTGCCGGGCATCAACTGCATGAGGCCCCGCGCCCCCGCCCCGGACACGACGCGCGGGTCGAACTCCGACTCGCGCCGCGCGATGGCCAGCACCATCTCGCGCGGCACCGGGAAGTCGGGGGTCAGCAGGTCGGGGTGCAGCGCGTAATAGGGCCCTGCCAGCTCCATGCCGTATTGCGCCGCGCGCTTGCCGACCATGACCTCGACATGCGGGCGCTGCATCTGCGCCAGCATCTGCCCGAGCTGGCCGATCTGCTGCCGGTCGAGCCCCTCGGCGAGGTGGGTCAGGAAGCGCTCGCCCAGCGAGGTCTCGCCCGAGGCGAGCAGCAGGATCGCCGCGCTATAGACGCTGCTCTTGGTAAAGGGCGCCTCGCGCCAGTCGGGGAAGCTCTCGGTGCCTGCCAGCTTCGGATCGGACGCGATGCCGCCGCGCTCCGCCGCGAGCAGCCCGTAGAAGGAGGTCTGGTAGCGCGCGCCCTGCGCATAGGCCTGCTCGGCCCCCTCGGCATCGCCCAGCTCTTCCAGCGCGCGGCCCATCCAGTAGCCCGCGCGGCCCTTGGAGATCGGCGAGGTCACCGCCCCGTCGTGGTTGCGGAAATGGCGCAGGGCGCTCTGCGGATCGTCGAGGAAGCGCAGCGCAATGAAGCCCGAGAGCCATTCCAGCGCGGCGTATTGGTCGCCCTCGGTCAGCCCGTGGCGCGAGGCGATGGCATAGGCGGTCTCGGCATCGCCGCGGCGCATCTTCTGATGCGCGAGATCGTCGCGCCGTTCGGCCCACGCCCAGGGTTCACCCAGCGCATCAGCGCTGCTGGACCGCTCCAGCAGCAGCGAGATGGCATCGTCGTCGCGCCCCTTGCGGAGCCGCCAGAGATAGCGCTCGTAGGCCAGCCCGGGATCGTTCGCCAGCGCCGCGGGCACCGCCTCGATGCGGGCATCGACGCCCGGATCGAGCGCGCGCAGCGCCAGCCGCGCCTCGGCCAGCTTGCGCCAGCCGTCGGAGACCAGCGGCAACAGCGCCCGCGCGTTGTCCTCCCAGCCCTGCCAGAGCGCCATGTCGAGCCGCGCCTCGTGGTGCGGCTTCAGCAGATCGGACCAGTCCCGCAGGAAGGTGGCGCGCTCCTCGGAGCTGAGCGGCAGGGTGCGCCAGGCCATGACGATATCGGCCTCGGCCGCACCGCGCGCGCCTTCGGCCAGATGGGCGCGCGCCAGCGCAAGCGCTCCGGCGCCGGTTTGCGGCATGTAGCCGGAGAAGAACTGCCGGATGGTCCCGAGATCGGATTCGGAGATCGCGATCTCCGACTTCTCGCGCAGGTAGGGCATGCCCGGCCAGTCCGGGTTGCGCTGGAGGAAATCCATCACCTGCGCGGCGTTGCCCCGGCTGGCGCGCAGGTAGTGCCAGAGCACCACGTCGAGCGCCGCCTGGCCGTCGCCGCGCGACTCGATGAGGGCGGAGGCCCAGTTGCCGGAGCGCATGTCGCCCATCGCCTTCGCGAGCGGACGGTCCTGAGACAGCGCCGGCGTGGCAATCAGGGCAAGAAGCAGGAAGAGAGCGGCGCGGAGGCGCGACATGAGCTTGCAATTTCCCCGTCGAAAAGGAATAGACACGCCGCGGAGATTACCGCGGGGCCGGGGGCGATCCAATTCACATTCCCTCAAGGCCGGCGCTCCGCAGCTAGGAAACGAACACATCAACATTCAAGGAGCGTGTCATGTTCAAAGGTTCGATGCCAGCACTGGTCACGCCGTTCAAGGACGGCGCCGTGGATTTCGACGCGCTCAAGAAACTCGTGGACTGGCACGTGGCCGAGGGCAGCTCGGCGCTGGTGCCCGTGGGGACGACCGGCGAGAGCCCGACCCTGAGCTACGAGGAACACGAGGCGGTCATCGACTGCGTGGTGAAAACCGCCGCGGGCCGCATCCCGGTGATCGCCGGTGCCGGCTCGAATTCGACCGCCGAGGCGATCCACTTCATGCAGTTCGCCGAGAAGGTCGGCGCGCAGGCGGCGCTCGTGGTGACCCCCTACTACAACAAGCCGACCCAGGCCGGGCTGATCGCGCATTTCACCGCCGTGCATGACGCCGCGGACCTGCCGATCATCATCTACAACATCCCCGGCCGCTCGGTGGTCGATATGACCCCCGCCACCATGGGCGAGCTGGCCAAGCTGCCGCGCATCGTCGGCGTCAAGGACGCCACCGGCGATCTGGCGCGGGTCTGCCAGCAGCGCATGACCTGCGGGCCGGACTTCCTGCAGATCTCGGGCGAGGACGCCACGGCGCACGGCTTCAACGCCCAGGGCGGCATCGGCTGCATCTCGGTCACCGCCAACGTCGCCCCGGCGCTCTGCGCGCAGATGCAGGCGGCCACCGCGGCGGGCGACTACGCCAAGGCGCTGGAGCTGCAGGACAAGCTGATGCCGCTGCACCAGGCGATCTTTGCCGAGCCGGGCGTCTGCGGCGCGAAATACGCCATGAGCCGCCTCGGCCTCTGCGCCGAGGAAATGCGCCTGCCGCTGCTGCCGGTGACCGAGCCGGTGCGCACCCGCATCGACGCGGCCCTGCGCCACGCCGGCCTGCTGGACTGACCCCGTAGCGGGGGCGCTGCCCCCGCACCCCCCGGGATATTTTCGTCTAGACGAAGATGCGCGCCAGAAAAAAAGGGCGGACCCGACCAGGTCCGCCCTTTCCTGTTTCGCAGTGCAGGCCGGTCTCAGCCCGCGTCGTCGCTCTCGACACCCTCGGGCTGGCCGACCACCACGAAGCGCAGCGCATCGGGCTTGAGCACGCGGGCGGCGACGCGCTTCACGTCGTCCAGGGTCACCGCCTCGATCTTGTCGTTGCGGGTGGCGATGTAGTCGGGGGTGAGCCCGTCCATCTGCATTCCCACGAGGATCCCCGCGATCGGCCCGTTGCCGTCGAAGCGCAGCGGGTAGGCGCCGGTGAGGTAGGTCTTGGCCTGCTCCAGCTCTTCCTCGGAGACGCCGGACTCGGCCATCTTCGCCCATTCGTCCTTGATCACGTCGATCGCCTCACCGATGCGGTCATTGGCCGAGGCGACCTGACCGAGGCAGAGCTCGGCGTGGTCCATTGGCACGAGATAGGAATAGACGCCGTAGGTCAGCCCGCGCTTTTCACGCACTTCGTTCATCAGCCGCGCCTCGAAGCCGCCGCCGCCGAGGATGGTGTTCATCACGTAGGCCGCAAAGAAGTCCGGATCGTCGCGCTTCAGCCCCTTGTGCCCGAAGAGCGCCACCGACTGCGGCGTCTCGAAGGGCACCACGGTGACGCCCGCCTGCGTCTCGACATCGACGTCCTCGGGCATCGGCGCGCCGGTTTCCGGCAGGTCGGCGAGCAGGGTGTCGATCAGCGCCGACAACTCCTCGGGGGAAATGTCGCCGGTGGCGGCGATATAGACCCGGTCCTTGGCCATCGCCCCCTTCCAGGCGTCGACGATATCGTCGCGGGTCAGCGCGCTGACGCTCTCCACCGTGCCCGAGGGATCGGTGGCATATGGGTGATCGCCGAAGACCTCGGAATCGAAGGTGGCGCTGGCGATGCTGCTCGGATCCTTGGCATCGCTGCGAATGCCGGAGATCACCTGCGCGCGGACGCGCTCGATGGCGGCTTCGGAGAAGCTCGGCTCGATCAGGCTCTGCCGTAGCAGCTCAGCGGCCTCGTCGCGATTCTCGGTCAGGAAGCGCGCCGAGACCGAGACCGCATCCTGATTGGAGTCGTAGCTGAAGCTGGCGGCGAGCGACTCGGATTCCGCCGCGAAGCCCTGCGCATCATAGGCGCCCGCGCCCTCTTCGAGCAGCCCGACCATCAGATTGGTCGCGCCGCGATTGCCCGGTGCGTCGAGCGCAGCCCCGCCCCTGAAGCGGATCTCCAGCGCGGTGAAGGGGATCGACGGCTCTTCGACCAGCCAGGCCTTGAAGCCCATGGGGGTCTCGACCTGTTGTATGTCGACCGCCGCGGCGGCCGGAAGCGCCAGCCAGAGCGAGACGGCGGCGGCGATCAGCGGGCCGGTCACGCGGCGACCCATGGTGAAAGTCAGGCTCATTGGGTCACCTCGTCTGCATCGGTCTGCGGCAGCGTGGCAGCCGCCGGCTCCGCGGACGGCTCGGCGTCCGCCGGTGTGGTCAGGTAGCCGGTGACCGCGTGCCGCTTGTCGAGCGCCTTGCGGGCCGCGGCGACGATCTGCTCGCTGGTTACGCCCTGCAGGATCTCGGGCCAGGCCTGCACGTCCTCGACCGTCAGGCCCGAGGTCAGCGCATTGCCGTAACGCTGTGCCACGCTGGCCACATCATCGCGCTCGTAGATTTCTGAGGCGCGCAGCTGGAACTTGATCCGCTCGAGCTGATCCTGGTCGCAGCCGGTCTCGAGGAAAGCCGCGAGCTCGGCGTCGAGCGCCGCCTCCGCCTCTTCCAGCGTGACGCCGGGCGCGGGCACGATGCCGAAACCGAAGCTGCCGTCATCGTAGGAGGTGCCGTCGTAGAACGCGCCGACGTAGATCGCCTTGTGCTGCTCGAACTGCAGCTTCTGGTTCAGCACCGAGGTCTGTCCCCCGCCGAGGATCTTGGCAAGCAGGGTGAGCGCCGCCGCCTCTTGCTGATCACCGGGATCGCGCTCGGGCGCGAGGTAGCGGCGCATCACGTAGGGCTGCGCGACCCGCGGGTCCTCGAAGCGCAACCGGCGCTCGGCCATCTGCCGCGGCTCCTGCGGGCGGACGCGCGGCGCACCGACCTCGGGGTTGGCAGGCAGCTTGCCGTAGGTTTCCTCGGCCAGGGTCCGCACCTCCTCGGGGGTGGTGTCACCCGCCACCACGAGGATCGCGTTGTTGGGCGCGTAGTTGTGGTGGTAATAGGTCAGCGCATCGTCGAGATCGAGGGTTTCCATCTCCTCACGCCAGCCGATCACCGGCACGCCGTAGCGGTGGTTGAGATAGAGCGATGCGCCCATCTGCTCGCGCAGCAGCGCGCCGGGGTCGTTCTCGACCCGCATGTTACGCTCCTCGATGATCACGTCGCGCTCGGTGAGGATGTCTTCCTCGTCGAGCTGCAGGTTGACCATGCGGTCGGCTTCCATCTCCATCATCAGCCCGAGCCGGTCGGCGGCGACGCGCTGGTGATAGGCAGTCTGGTCAAAGGAGGTGAAGGCATTGTCGGTGCCGCCGTTGCGGGCGACGATCTTGGAGAACTCGCCCGGCGCCAGCGTGTCGGTGCCCTTGAACAGCAGGTGTTCGAGGAAATGCGCCACCCCCGAGCTTCCGGCGGTCTCGTCCGCCGAGCCGGCCTTGTACCAGACCATGTGCACCACGACGGGGGCGCGGTGATCCTCGACCACGACCACGTCCATGCCATTGTCCAGCGAGAAGGTGCTGACGGGCGTTTTCTCGGCGACGCGCGCCGGCGTCTCCGCCCGCAGCGGCATCGCCGACAGCACCATCACGGCCAGCGCCGCACTCCATGACTTCATCTGCAAGCCCCAATCCTACGGTGAAACGAAATCTGCCCCCAACCTACGGGGCGGGGGCAGTCATTCCAAGCTGGGCTTGCGGTATCGTGAACGAACGCGCGTTCACTCGGCGGCGGGCGGCGCCGAGGGGGTGCGCGCCCCCGCGCCGCGATAGGCATTCAGCGCCGCATAGGGGTTGAGGATCTGGTCGCGGTAGACCTTGTTGTACTCGTCGTCCTTGAAGAGCTTCCAGTTGAACGCCGAGCTGTCGCGGCGCAGCTGCGCGTCTTCGACGGCGAGCTGCGTGCGGATATTGCCCTCGCGCCCGAAGCGCGATGCGCGGTTCACCAGCGCGGCATCGCGGCCGGGCACCTCGCCCACCGCAAGCTGCGCCGGATTGCCGCCGAGAGCCGCCACGGCGTCGGCCACGGGGGTCTGATCGGTGCGGTTGGCGCTGCCCGGCGTCGGCGTCGGCAGCTCGGCAAAGCTCTGCGGCATTTGCAGCGGCTTGTTCGGCACGATGGCAAATTCCTCGGGCGTGCCGCGGTTGTTGCGCATTTGATGCAGCGTGCGATCACTCGTCGTGCAGGCGACGAGCCCGGTCATTCCGAACATCAGCACGAGATGCGGCAGCTTCATGGCCATACTCCGGTTCTTGCCTTTTGGCCCAGATCTATACGATCCGGCCCGCCCCGTCACGGGGCCTTTTTCCTGCGCTTGCCTGTCTCGGTTCCGCCCGAGAACAGCACCAGCCCGATCGCGCCGGCGAAGATCGCGATATCCGCGACATTGAAGGCGAAGGGGTTGTTCAGCCCGCAGCAGGACATGTTGAGGAAATCCGCCACCGCGCCGTAGAGCAGCCGGTCGACCACGTTGCCGAGCGCGCCGCCGATCAGCAGCCCGCCCGACACCAGCCCGAGCGCGCCCGGCGGATCGCGCCGCAGCCAGACAGAGACAAAGAGCACGATCCCCAGCGCCACGGCGATCAGCGTCCAGCGCGCCGCGGCGGCATCGTCGGCGAAGAGGCCGAAGTTCACGCCGCGGTTCCACGCCATGCGGAAATTGAGGAACGGCGGCAGCACGTCGATCGACAGGCGCTGCGCCAGCCCCATCACGTGCACAACGAGCCATTTCGAAAGCTGATCCACCACGAAGGTGATCACTGCCGTCACCAGTACCAGCCGCATGAGGTCTCCTGTTGCCGGGGCCTGCCCCGGGGTTTCCGGAGAGGTCTACAGGCAGCGCCGCGCGAGGGAAAGCCCCGCGCGACTCACGGCTGCGCCAGCGCGCGCTGCAACAGCGCGCGGAACGCGCCGATCGCCGCCTGCTCGTCGATCACCCCGGGATCGTTCACCGTCAGTGCCGCGCAGATCGGGCGGCCTTCCGCATCGGGCAGCGCGGCGGTGAAGTTGAGCACCCCGGGTTCCGAGCCGCCCTTGTAGGCGACCGACCCAAGCCCGTAGGCCGGACCGGGGTTGAGCTGCAGCATCGGCAACTGCGCCATCGGCGCGATCAGCGCGCAGAGGCGATCGAGCGACACGTGCCACTCGATCCCCGGCACCGCATGCCCCGAGGCCGCGGCGGGATCGAGCGGCTGCACCGCCGCCTCGGCGGCGATGACCGGCCGCTGCTCGGGATCCGCGTCGCGCCAGGCCTGCGCCGCCGCCGGGTCGCTCTTGAGCGCAAAGAACTCGCGGGTCGAAAGCAGGTCGCCGGGGGCGATCTCCAGCTCCTCGGCCACGACATCGCGGCCCAGCAGGTCGAGCAGAAGGTCGGTGGCGGTGTTGTCGCTCTCGGCGATCATCAGCAGGGCGGCGGTGTGCAGGGTGATCGGGGATTCCTCGGGGAAGTCCTGCAGCCGTCCCGAGGGCAGCGAGCGATGCACGTCGCCGAGCCGCAGCACCCGGTCCCAGTCGGTCTTGCCCGCGCGCACGTCGCGGTCCAGCACCGAAAGGATCCCCAGCTTGAAGGCCGAGCCCACCGCCAGCGGGTGCGACGCCCCGCCCGCCGCCAGCACCTCGCCCTCGCGCGTCACCAGCCAGGAAACATCTTCGCCGAGCTCCGCCAGGCCCGAAACCGCGGCGCGCAAGTCGGCGACCAGCGGTTCGGGCGCGCCGAAGCGCAGCCCGGCGATCCGCTTCTCGCCGTCGAGAACGATGCGGACCGGCACCCGGAACCTCGCGCTGCGCAGCATCCCGCTTCCGCCGTCGAGATCGATCTCCTCGACCGGCCCGATCTGGGCACGCAGCGACTCGAGCAGCCCGTCGAACTGCGCCCGGGGAACCGCCTGCGCAAAGGCTTCGGTGACCTCGATATCAGAGGTTTCACCCGACAGCAGCGCCTCCAGCACCGCCCGTTCCGCATCCTGTGCCCTTGCTGCCAAAGGCTGGCTGGCAAGAATGACCACCGCCAGCGCGGCCCCGAGAAAGACTCTCACCCGAATAACTCCCTGAAAATGCGAAGGGCCTACGCGGCCCTGAGGCGTATCTTTCCACGAATCGCCACCGGGGTGAATTGTTCGATGCCGGAACCGCCGCGCCGCAGACCGCCTACAGCGCCAAAGAGCTTGAAGAGTGGCTGGTTGTCACTGCGCGCCGACGCGGGCGCGAGACACGCAAAGGCCGCAAATCCAAGCGACGTCGCGGCGCGACTTTCGCCGCCGCGCACACGGGTTCGGATTCTTTGCCGGCCGCGGCGCAATGCAGGCTTGCAGTGACGGCTGCCGTTGCAAATAGTTGAGCCAAGGCCAGCCAATTCGGCCCGTCCCGATTGTTCTTCTTGTTTGCGAGCGAATTTGTGAGAAACGTTTCCTCTCAGTCTGCAAGGTCTCCAGTTGGATGGGGCGTCAAACTCCTCGGCTGGGTTTGCGTGATCCTCGGCCTCACCCTGTTCGGCGGCGGTGCCTGGCTGATCTCGCTCGGCGGAAGCTGGTATTACGCCCTGGCCGGGGTCGGACTGGTCCTCACCGGGGTGCTTCTCAACCACGGCAGCATGAAGGCGTTCTGGCTCTACCTCCTGGTCTGGGCCGGTACGCTGGCCTGGGCCTGGTGGGAAAGCGGTGCCGACGGGTGGGCGCAGGTGCCCCGCATGCTCTCTCCGACCGTGATCCTCCTGCTGATGCTGCTCTGCATCCCGTCCCTGTCCCGTGCCGGACAAGACCGGAACTGAGCGGCACTCACTCTTTCCCGAAGGCCCGGACCACAGCCCAAGTGCCAGGAACACGCCGATGACCTTTGCCCTTCCCCGCCACCGCCACCTGACGCGTTGCACCATGAACGCCGTGCTCGGGCTCGCGGCCCTGCCTGCGCTTGCCCAGATGCCGGAACCGGATACACCGCCCGCTCCTGTCGCGGCGGCGATGCCCATCCCGGTCGGCACCGACTGGCCCTATTACGGCGGCGACGGCAACGCCCAGCGCTTCTCTCCGCTGTCCCAGATCACCCCCGGCAACGTCGGGTCGCTCGAGCGCGCCTTCGTCTACCACACCGGCGACCTGCCACCCGGCGACACCGCAGGGAAATACGCGCCCGAGACCACCCCGCTGAAGATCGGCGACAGCCTCGTGCTGTGCACGGCGATGAACATGCTGATCTCGATCGACGCGGCGACCGGCGAGGAGAACTGGCGCTTCGATCCCGAGGTTGCCCCCGAGGCAGTCCCCTATGGCGCCACCTGCCGCGGCGTGGCGGCCTATACCGACCCCGAAAGCCCCGAGGAGGCGCCTTGCAAGGTCCGGGTGATCGAGGCCACGCTCGACGCCCGGCTGATCGCGCTCGATCTCGGCACCGGCGCACCCTGCGCCGGGTTCGGCACCGGCGGGCAGGTCGATCTCTGGCAGGGCATCGGCGAGAAGGTGCCCGGCTTCTACGCGGTCACCGCTGCGCCCACAGTGGTCGGCGGGGTCATCGTCACCGGCGCACAGGTCAAGGATGGCCAGGCCGAGGACGCGCCGTCGGGCGTGGTGCGTGCCTTCGACGCCGTGACCGGCGAGCTGGCCTGGGCCTGGGATCTCGCCGCGCCCGAGGACATGCGCAACGGCCCGCCCGAGGGCCAAACCTACACCCGCGGCACGCCGAACATGTGGACCACTGCCACCGCCGACGAGGCACGCGGCATCGTCTACCTGCCACTCGGCAATTCCGCGGTCGACTACTACGGCTCCAACCGCTCCGAGACCGAGAACACATATGCCACCTCGCTCGTCGCGCTCGATGCCGGCACCGGCGAGGAGCTCTGGCACTTCCAGACCGTGCGGCACGACGTCTGGGACTACGATCTCGGCTCGCAGGCCACGTTGCTGGAGTACAAGGGCCAGCCCGGCATCCTGCTGCCCTCCAAACAAGGCGATCTCTACATTCTCAACCGCGAGACCGGGACGCCGCTAACCCCGGTGGGCGAACTCACCGAGTTGCCGCAGGGCGACATCGAGCCCGACTTCGTCGCCGACAGCCAGCCGGTGTCGCTCTGGGCCACGCTGCGCAAGCCGCCGCTTACCGAGAAACGCATGTGGGGCTTCACCCCCATCGACCAGCTCTATTGCCGCATCCGTTTCCGCCAGGCGGTCTACGACGGCTATCTCACGCCGCCCTCGACAAAAAACTACATCCAGTACCCCGGCTATACCGGCGGCAGCGACTGGGGCTCGGTCGCGGTGGATCCGAAGCGCGGGCTGCTGATCGCCAATTACAACGACATCCCCAATCTCAACCGCCTGGTGACTCGCGCCGAGGCAGATGCCGAGGGCATGCGCCCGCTCGGCGGACCCGGGGGCCATGTCACCAGCCGCGGTCAGCCCCAGGTCGGCGCCCCCTACGGCGTCAAGACCAACGCCGGATGGCGTTCGGGCCTCACGGACCTGCCCTGCACCCAGCCGCCCTATGGCGGGATCACCGCCATTGACCTCGAGACCGGCGAGACGGTCTGGGACGTGCCGCTCGGCACGGCGCGGCGCAGTGGGCCGTTCGGCCTCCCCTCGCTGCTGCCCTTCACCATCGGCACCCCGAACAACGGCGGCGCCGTGGTCACCGCTTCGGGGCTGATCTTCATCGGGGCGGCGACGGACAATCTCTTCCGCGCCATCGACACCGAGACGGGCGAGACGCTCTGGACCGACGCGCTGCCCGCCGGCGGGCAGGCGAACCCGATCAGCTACGAGGTGGACGGGCGGCAATATGTGCTGATTTCGGCCGGGGGGCACCACGCGATGGAAACCGGCACCAGCGATGCGATCATCGCCTACCGGCTGCCGGACTGACCTCTCGACCGGACAAATCTACCGGGCAGGTCTACCGGGCAAAAAGAAAGAGGCGGGCCATGGCCCGCCTCCCTGAAAATCTCGCGATCGGCGCCGGATCAGTGGCGGAAGTGGCGCATGCCGGTGAAGACCATGGCAAGGCCCGCCTCGTCGGCCGCGGCGATCACCTCGTTGTCGCGCATCGAGCCGCCCGGCTGGATCACGGTGGTCGCGCCGGCTGCCGCCGCTTCCATCAGACCGTCGGGGAAGGGGAAGAAGGCGTCGGAGGCCACGGCAGAGCCTTGGGTCAGCGGCGTGTCGAGGCCGAGCGCCTCGGCCATGCGCTCGGCCTTCTTGGCAGCGATCAGCGCCGAGTCCACGCGGCTCATCTGGCCCGCCCCGACGCCGACGGTGGCGCCGTTCTTGACGTAGACGATGGCGTTCGACTTGACGTGCTTGGCGACCTTCCAGGCGAAGAGCAGGTCCTGCAGTTCACCGTCCGACGGCTGCTTCTTGGTCACCACCTTCAGATCTTCCAGCGTGATCAGGCCGTTGTCCTTGTCCTGCACCAGCATGCCGCCCGAGACCTGACGATAGGCGAGACCCGGCTCGGCGGTGTTGGCAAGACCGTTGGTGGTGAGCAGGCGCAGGTTCTTCTTCTTGGCGAAGATCTCTTTGGCCGCGTCATCGGCGCCCGGCGCGATCACCACCTCGGTGAAGATCTCGGTGATCGCCTCGGCGGTCTCAGCATCCAGCGGCTTGTTCAGCGCGACGATGCCGCCGAAGGCCGAGGTGCGGTCGCAGTCGAAGGCCTTCTGGTAGGCTTCCAGCAGGGTCGCGCCCTTGGCGACGCCGCAGGGGTTGGCGTGCTTGATGATCGCACAGGCCGGGCCGTCGGCGGGCAGGAACTCCGAGACCAGCTCGAAGGCGGCGTCGGTGTCGTTGATGTTGTTGTAGGACAGCTCCTTGCCCTGGTGCTGCACGGCGGTGGCCACGCCCGGACGGTCCGAGCCGTCGCGGTAGAAGGCAGCTTTCTGGTGCGGGTTCTCGCCGTAGCGCAGGGTCTGGGCGATCTCGCCCGAGAACACGCGGCGGCGCGGGGCGTCGTCGTTCAGCGCGCCGGCCATCCAGGTCGAGACCGCGGCGTCATAGGCACCGGTGCGGGCATAGGCGACCTGCGCCAGCTTTTGGCGGAAGGCATAGGTGGTCGCGCCGTCATTGGCGTCGAGCTCGGCCAGCAGCGCCTCGTAGTCCGCCACGTCGGTGACGACGTTGACGAAGGCGTGGTTCTTGGCCGCGGCGCGGATCATCGCCGGGCCGCCGATGTCGATGTTCTCGATGCAGGTGTCGTAGTCGGCGCCCTTGGCGACGGTTTCCTCGAACGGGTAGAGGTTGACCACCAGCAGGTCGATCCCGGTGATGCCATGCGCCTTCATCGCCTCGACGTGCGCGGGGTTGTCGCGCAGCGCCAGCAGGCCGCCGTGGACGCGCGGGTGCAGCGTCTTGACGCGGCCGTCCATCATCTCGGGGAACTCGGTCACGTCCGACACGTCGCGCACCTTGAGGCCCGCCTCGCGGATCGCCTTGGCGGAGCCGCCGGTCGAGAGCAGCTCGACACCCCTTGCGCTAAGCGCCTTGGCCAGGTCGATGAGACCGGTCTTGTCCGAAACGGAAATGAGGGCGCGGGCGACGGGGGAGAGATCAGGCATGAGGAGAGTCCCAGATGGTTCAGAGCGTCACATCCGGCTCGTCCTGCCCAAGGTCTCGGATCGCGATGGCGGTGTCCTGCGCCTTGGCCAGGGACCAGCGGATGCGCGTCGCATACTCCATCACGCGCCCGGATAAAACGACCTGTTGCCCCCCGCGGGGCCGAAGCCGGCCATTTTCCAGGTAAACCGAGTCTTCCAGGGACATTTTCGCCCCCGGTTCAGGGCGGAACACCCAGATTTCGCCCGAGCGCAGCGCCAGAGAGACCACCGTGCCGGCCATGTCGAGCTCGGCGTCGACGTCGGGATGCAGGTGAAAGCGAATCTCGTAGGGGAAACCTTCGAGACCGCCCCGGTCCAGCCGCTTGTCGAAGCTCTTGCGATCCTTGGCGTCGAGCGCAAACAGCATGTCCTCGCCCTCCAGGGCCCGGCCGTCGAGGCTCAGCTCCAGCTTGCGCGCATGGGTCAGCCCGTGGCTGCGCTTGTAGCCGTCATGCGCCGCCTCGAAGCGCCAGCCCGCGGCCTCCTGCTCCAGCTCGACCGGCACCTCCTGCGGCCCTTCGACGATCAGCTCGCGCTCGATGCCGCCGATGCGCTTGCGCTCGCCCAGGCGGGCGCTCGACATGCCATCGAGGCAGAGCGTGGAATGCGACGGCGTGGCCCGTGCCGCCCGCCGCCATTCCTCGCCGAACACCGAGCCGGCACCGCAGCTGACGATCAGCGGGCGGCGGCCAGAGGTCAGCTCGAAGGCCAGCGTCGAAGCGTGCGCCCCGGCCGAGGCCCGCCCCTGCGGCGGCGGCGCGGCGTCGACGATCACCGTGCTGCGCCCGCCCGCCAGCCGCGCGCAGCCCATGGCCAGCCCCTCGACCGGGCGGCGACGCACCCCCGAGGCCGCCAGCGCCTGGTCGAGCAGCCCCTCGGCACCGCGGCCGCCGCCGTGGAACCGCGCCAGCCCACCATCCGCATGGCGCAGCGCCCGCAGCGTCGGCGCGATCCGGGTGATGGCGTTGAGATGCGCCGCGCCCGGTTCCAGGTCGGTCTCTTCCAGCGCCGCCCGCGTCCAGGTGAGCAGGGTGAAGACTTCCAGCAATTCCTCGGGGTTGCGCGTCGGCAACCCGCCCGCCACATCCACCTGCCGGGCACATTCGCCCTCCAGCGCCTGCCGCGCCGGATCGAGATGCGCCCGCATCCCCTCGAGCGAGAGCGCCGCGTAGATCAACCCGGTCAGCGCCTCGAAGCGCGGCAGCCCCGGCAGCGCCGCGCCGCGCCGCTTGGCGAGAAACCGCGTCTGCGCCGCCAGCGCCCGGTAGAAGGCCGCGGAGTCCTCGGCGCTCATGCCTCGGAGCAGGAAGAGCGCATGGTGGATCCAGCGGATCAGCCGCCGCCCGGCCAGCTCGGGCACCCAGCCCGGCCCGGTCCCGCGCCCGTAGCGCGCGATCCAGCCCATCAGCCAGTCCTGCGCCAGCTTGCGCGCGTCCGGATCGCCCACCGCGGCGAGATCGTCGAGCCAGCGGAAGGCATGGATCTCTTCCTGCCAGGCACTGTCGTCGACCTCGATGTCCCAAATCATCGTGTCCGGCGCCTCGGCAAGGTAGCCGGCGAACATCAGGTTTCCGGCGCAGAGCTGGCGGCCCTTGGCGAACTGTCCGGTGGTGCGCGGCTCGGGCTGCGAGACAAAGGCCGTGGCGCTGCCCGCGCGCGCGGCGAGCCGCGAGTGCACGCGGTTGAGAAACTGCGTGGCGGTGACCGACCAGCTCGCCATATCTACCATGCCCTGCCCTTCCGCCCGCTCCGGGGCTTTTGCGGCAAGGGTAGTCCCCGGCGCGGCGCAAGTCACCGGGCAAGCGCCCGGAATCGCGGAAACGCGATGCCATGCGGTCCGGTTTGCGACCTGCGCGCAACGGCTGCTGCGCGTCATAGGCTCAAAGGCGCCGCCCTGCGGAGCGGTTCGTCAGCCCGCGGGCGTCTGCAGCACGGCGACGTAGAAGCCATCCATGCCGCCGCGTTCGGGCCAATAATCCGGGCGCAGCCGCAGCCCGCCCTCTTCCGAGCGCCACTTCGGCTCGATCCATGCGGCCTCGAGCGGCAGCACGGTGAGCCCGTCGTGACGCCCCAGCGCCTCTTCGACCTGGCATTCGCCCTCGTCCGGCAGCAGCGAGCAGGTGCAGAAGACCAGACGTCCGCCCGGCTTCAGCAGCCCCAGCGCGTGGTCGATCATCGCCGCCTGCAGGCCGATCAGCTCCGAGATCCCTTCGCCCTGCTTGGCGTGCGGCAGGTCGGGGTGGCGGCGGATGGTGCCGGTGGCGGAACAGGGCGCGTCGAGCAGGACGGCATCGTAGCTGCCCTCCGCCTCCAGCGCATCGCCGACCCGCGTCTCCGCCTTCAGCCCGGTGCGCAGCAGGTTCTCTGTGATCCGCGCCATGCGGCTTTCCGACAGATCGAGCGCGGTGACCTCGGCCCCCGCCGCGGCGAGCTGCATGGTCTTGCCCCCCGGCGCGGCGCACATGTCGAGCACGCGCAGCCCCGCCACGTCGCCAAGCAACTTCGCCGGGATCGCCGCGGCGGCGTCCTGCACCCACCATGCACCCTCGTCGAAGCCCGGCAGCGCCGAGACCTGCCCCGGCTCGGCCAGCCGCAACGAGCCGGTGGGCAGCAGCTCGGCGCCGAGTTTCCCGGCCCAGCCCGCGGCATCCGAGGCCACGGTGATGTCGAGCGGCGCGCCGGCGGCATGGGCAAGCTCCATGGCCGAGACCGCCTTGCCGCCCCAGGCCGCGGCCAGAGGCTCGCGCAGCCAGCGCGGCAGCCGCGGCGCGCGCAGCTTGGCCCATTGCTCCGGGCCTTCCTCGGACAGGCGGCGCAGGATGGCGTTGACCAGCCCCGACATGGTCTTCGTCTTGCGGTCCGCCGAGATCAGGCTGACGCAATCGTTGACCACGCCATGCGCCGCGCCGCCGGTGCAAAGCTCAAAGGCGCCGAGCCGCAGCACGTTGCGCACGAAGAGCGGCGGTGCCTTGCGCAGGCGCGACTTCAGCATCTGGTCGCAGCGTCCGAGGTTGCGCAGCACGCCGGTGGCCAGCCGCTGCGCCGCCGCCCGGTCCGCCGCGCCCAGCTTGGCAAACGGCCCGCCCTGCATCGCCTCGCTGAGCAGCCGCCCCTGCCCCAGCACCTGCCCGAGCAGCGCCACCGCCGCCGCCCGTGCCGGGCTCGCTGCCTCTGCCTTTTCCGCGCCTTTGCCTGCCATGGCCCCACTCCGCAAACCTGCGGGTCTTGCCCGCGCATGATCCACGGGCCTATATCAAGCGGACCCACGCAAGGAAAGCACGCCCGAGGAGGGCATGGCCATGAGCGACGACACCAGCCCCGAGCAGACCGAAACCCCCGCGGAACTTCCTGCCGCCGCGCAGCGCGCGCTGGCCGAGGCCGCCGAGCGCCGCAAGGCCGCCGAAGACGCGCTGGCCAGGGAGCCGCGCGCCAAGGAATACGGCGGCCGCGACGGGCTCGACCCGGCGCGCTACGGCGATTGGGAAAAGAAGGGCATCGCGATCGATTTCTGATCGCCGTCCGGAGCACGGACGCGCTGACGCGCGTGTGGGGGCTCTGCCCCCGTCCGCGATGCGGACTCCCCCGGGATACTTGGGCCTAGAAGAAAGGCCGGTGGAGCGAAGGGGGAGCGCGATGCCCCCCTTCTTCTCTTTGAAAATACGCCCGCCGGAGGCGGTCCCGCGCTTTCGGCCGGGCGCGGCGTCAGTCGCCGAGGCCGAGCACGTCGAGCATGTCGTACTCGCCCGGCGCCTTGTCCTGACCCCAGACGGCGGCCTTCAGCGCGCCGCGGGCAAAGAGCGCACGGTCCGAGGCGATGTGCTTGAGGCTGATGCGCTCACCCGCGGCGGCAAAGATCACCTCGTGTTCGCCCACCACGTCGCCGCCGCGCAGCGCGGCGAAGCCGATGTTGCCGCGCTCGCGGGCGCCGGTGATGCCGTCGCGGCCGCGGTCGGAAGCCTCCGAGAGGGTGACGCCGCGGCCCTCGGCCGCCGCCTCGCCGAGCATCAGCGCGGTGCCCGAGGGCGCATCGACCTTGCGGTTGTGGTGCATCTCGACGATCTCGATGTCCCAATCCTCGTCGAGCGCCGCCGCGACCTGCTTGGTCAGCTTGGTCAGCAGGTTGACCCCGAGGCTCATGTTGCCGGCGCGCACGATCACCGCGTGGCGGGCGGCGGCGCGGATCTTCTCGAGATCGCTCTCCTCGAGCCCGGTGGTGCCGATCACGTGCACCGCCCGCGCCTGCGCCGCCAGCTCGGCGAATTGCACGGTGGCCGCGGGGGCGGTGAAATCGAGCACCGCCTGCGCCTTGGCGAAGGTCTCCAGCGGATCGTCGCTGACGGTGATGCCGAGCTCGGTGCCGCCCATGCAGGTGCCGAGATCGCGGCCCACCCAGTCGCTGCCGCTGCGCTCGACCGCGCCGACGAGTTTCAGCTTGTCGCTGGCCAGCACCTCGCGCACCAGCATCTGGCCCATCCGTCCCGACACGCCCGTGACGACAACACCCGGCAGTTCCGACATTTCGCTCTCCGATCTTTACCTTCCCGCAGGGCATACTCCGGCGGCGGCGCGATGGCAAAGGCGATGTCGGCGCCGCCCCGCCCGAAGTGCCCAAAGCCCCCGACGCTATGCGTTCGCGTTCTTGGCAAACCCCTGCAAGGCGCCTATGTCTGCGCCATGGCAAAGAACAGATTCCACGAGGGCTCCGGCCCCAGCCAGAGGCAGCTCCGTGTCGGCGAACTCATTCGCCGCACCCTGGCGGACGTGCTCAACCGCGGCGACGTGCACGACCCCGAGCTGAACCGGCTCTCGATCACCGTCGGCGAGGTCCGGGTGTCGCCCGATCTCAAGGTCGCAACCGCCTATGTGGTGCCGCTCGGCGGCAAGCAGGAAGGCAATATGTTCGAGCTGCTCGAGCGCAACAAGTCCGAGTTGCGCCGCGCGGTCTCGAAGGAGCTGACGCTGAAATACGCGCCGGACCTGCGCTTCCGCCTCGACGAGACCTTCGACCGGCTCGACGAGACCCGCCGCATCTTCTCGCAGGAGGCGGTGCGCCGCGACGTCGAGGGGCAGGACGCGGGCGAGGACGACGACGCGTGAGCCTGCGCGCCGTTCTGACCGCGCTGTCGCTGGCCGCGGCGGCGCTGGTGCCGTCGCTGCTGGCCTCGCAGGCCGGGGCCGTCAGCTGCGAGGGCGCCAGCCACGAGGGCAGGCGCTACACGCTCTGCACGGTCAGCGCGGATGAGGATCTGCGCACCTTCCTGCGCGCCCCCGACGGCTCGGTCTGGGGGCATTTCTCGCCCCTCGACGCGGCGCTGCGCGAGAAGGGCGAGACCCTCGCCTTCGCGATGAACGCCGGCATGTACCACGAGGACCGCGCCCCGGTCGGCCATTACGTCGAGAACGGCGAGGAGGAGATGCGCGTCATCTCCAGCCCCGGGCCCGGCAACTTCGGCATGCTGCCCAACGGCGTCCTGTGCATCGGCGAGGGCGAGGCGCAGGTCTACGAGACCCGCGATTTCCTCACCCGCAAGCCCGTGTGCCGCTACGCCACGCAGTCGGGACCGATGCTGGTGATCGACGGCGAGCTGCACCCGCGTTTCCTGCCCGACAGCACCTCGCGCTATATCCGCAACGGGGTCGGCACCTCCGCCGACGGCAAGACGCTGGTCTTTGCCATCTCCGAGGAGCCGGTGAGCTTCTACGAGTTCGGCACGCTTTACCGCGACGCGCTGAAGATGCCCAACGCGCTGTTCTTCGACGGCAATGTCTCGCGGCTCTTCGCACCCCAGATCGGCCGGGCCGACATCGGCCGCACGCTCGGGCCGCTCATCGGCGTGGTGGTTCCGGTCGAGTGAGCCCTGCGGGGCACGCTGCGCCCCGCCGCGCCCGCTGGCGTGCCAAAGCGGCCTCCGGAGCTTGCCTTGCAGCGCCCCGGGGCCTACCCAATCAATCAGACGACATACCGGAGGCGACATGGACGGCACAGAGCGCAACCACCCGGCGGCCCGGGACCTGCAGGAGCTGACCGCGCAGCTGCTCGAGGCCGCGCGCAAGGCCGGCGCAGACTCGGCGGACGCCATCGCCATCGACGGCACCTCGCTCAGCATCGACGTGCGCGCCGGCGCGCTGGAGCACGCCGAGCGCTCCGAGGGCATCGACGTCGGCCTGCGGGTGCTGCTCGGTCAGCGCAGCGCCGTGGTCTCTACCTCGGACGTGAAGTCCGCGACGCTGGCCGCCATGGCCGAACGCGCCGTGGCCATGGCCCGCGAGGCGCCCGAGGATCCCTACGCCGGGCTCGCCGATCCGTCGCAGCTGGCGACGGACTGGGATCTCGAGGCGCTGGAACTGGCCGATCCCGCCGCCGACCCCGCGCCCGACGCGCTGCAGCGCGATGCGCTGGAGGCCGAGGCGGCGGCGCTGGCCGTGGACGGCGTCAGCCAGGTGCAATCGGCCTCGGCCTCCTACGACGCGCAGCGGGTGTTCCTGGCGGCCAGCAACGGCTTTGCCGGCGGCTACGCCCGCACCGCCCGCTCGACCTCCTGCGTGGCCATCGCCGGCAGCGGGCTGGGGATGGAGCGCGACTACGACGGCGACAGCCGCACCTTCCAGTCGGACCTGCGCAGCCCCGCCGAGATCGGCCACCGCGCCGCGACCCGAGCGCTCGACCGGCTGAACCCGCGCAAACCCAAGACCGGCGCCTACCCGGTGCTCTTCGACGAGCGCATCGCCTCCTCGCTGATCGGCCATCTCGTTGCCGCGGCCAATGGCGCCGCGGTGGCGCGCGGCGGATCGTGGCTGCGCGATGCGCTCGGCGAGCCGGTGCTGCCGGACGGGATCTCGCTGATCGAGGATCCGCACCGGCCGCGCATCTCGGGCTCGCGCCCCTTCGATGCCGAGGGCCTGCCGACCCGCCGCCGTGCGCTGGTCGAGGACGGGGTGCTGAAGGGCTGGACGCTCGATCTCGCCAACGCCCGCAAGCTTGGCATGGCGCCCACCGGCAACGCCGCGCGCGGCACCTCCTCGGGCCCGTCGCCGACGGTCTGGAACCTCGAGCTGACGCAGGGCGACAAGTCGCCGGAGGAGCTGATCGCCGAGATGGGCCGCGGACTCGTGGTCACCTCGATGATCGGCGCGACGATCAACCCCAATACCGGCGACTACTCGCGCGGCGCCGCTGGCTGGTGGGTGGAGAACGGCGAGATCGCCTACCCGGTGTCGGGCGTCACCATCGCCGGCAACCTGCGGCAGATGCTGCGTTCCATGGTGCCCTCGAACGACGCGCGGCCCTGGCTGTCGCGGGTGGTGCCCTCGCTGCTGGTCGAGGGGCTCACGCTTGCCGGCGAGTGATCACGCCGCCGACCGCGCTCTGCTCGAGCGCGCGGCGCGCGAGGCGGGCGCGGTGGCGCTCTCCTTTTCCGGGGATGCGCTCGACGTGCGCTACAAGGCCGCCGACGGCAGCCCCGTGACCGCCGCGGACCTCGCGGTCAATGCCCGGCTCGAAGCGCTGCTGCGCGGCGCGCAGCCGGACTATGGCTGGCTTTCGGAGGAAAGCGTCGACAATGCCGAGCGCCGCGCCGCCGAGCGGGTGTTCATCGTCGATCCGATCGACGGCACGCGCTCCTTCATCGCCGGCGAGGACACCTGGGCACATTCGCTGGCCGTGGCCGAGAACGGCGTGGTCACCGCCGCTGCCGTCTACCTGCCGAAACGCGACCTGCTCTACAGCGCCGCCCTGGGCCAGGGCGCGGTGTTGAACGGCGTGCCGCTGCGCGCGACCGCCACCGGCACGCTGGAAGAGGCCGAGGTGCTGGCGCCGCGCCCGGTGATCGACAGCCCCTACTGGCGCGTGCCGCTGCCGCCGATCCGCCGCGCGCACCGGCCCTCGCTCGCCTATCGCCTGGGGCTGGTGGCCGAGGGGCGCTTCGATGCCATGCTGACCTTCCGTCCGACCTGGGAGTGGGACATCGCCGCGGGCACGCTGCTGCTGCAGGAGGCCGGGGCCAGGGTCACCGACCGGCTGGGACGCCCGCTGCGGTTCAACGCGCGCCACCCGCAACATCCCGGCGTCGTCGCCGCCAACCCGGCGCTGCACGGCGACATCATGGGGCGGCTGACGCTTGCCCCCTGAGGCTCGCCCCATCGCACCTGCCCCCGTCGCCGACCGGCCCGAATGCCGAACAGGTGATCCGGCGGCGTAACGCTGACCCGCGGTAGAATCTTGACGCTGCGGGTGCAGAAAGTAGGTTGCCCGCGTCTGTACGGGAAAGGACCCCCCATGCCTCAACGTCTCCACCTCGTCTTCGGCGGCGAGCTTGTCACCCCCGAGAAGTCCGTCTTCAAGGACGTGAACGACATCCACATCGTCGGCATGTACCCCGATTACGCCTCCGCCTATGACGCCTGGAAGGCCGAAGCGCAGCGCACCGTGGACAACGCCCACATGCGCTACTTCATCGCCCACATCCACCGCCTGCGGGACGAGGAAACCGAGGTCTCCCCGACCGAAGAACTCGGCTGACACCCGTGGCGCGCAGGCCGTTCTCCCTTTCGGCCTACCTGGCCTATGCGCGCGGCCGGGGGGCGGCGCCGCTCGCGACGCCCCCGACCCGGCCCGACGGGCCGCTGCTCTGGCTGCACGCCGGTGGCCCCGGCTCCGGGCAGGCGCTCTCCGCGCTCGCCACGCGGATGAAGATCCAGCGTCCCGAACTGACGCTGCTGGTAACCGGCGAGTCGGACCATCCCCCGGAGGGCGCGCTGCGCGCCGACCTGCCCGGGGAAAGCCCGGCCGAGATCGCCGCCTTTCTCGAGCATTGGCGCCCGCAGGTGGGCTTCTGGACCGGCCAGGAGCTGCGCCCGGCGCTGCTGCAGAAGCTGCACGAGGCCGGCACGCGGCTGGTTCTGCTCGACGCGCGCGATGCGCCCTGGACCAGCCCCGCGCCGAACTGGGTGCCTGATCCCTCCGCCGCCACGCTGCAGTTCTTCGACCGCATCTGCCCGGTGGACGAGGCCGCCCGCCGCCGGCTGCGCCGCGCCGGTGTCGAGGACAGCACCATGCCGACGCTCGGCCCGCTCACCGACAGCGCGCCGCCGCTCGAGTGCAACACCAAGCTCTACGAGGAGATGTCCGGGGTGCTCACCGGGCGGCCGATCTGGCTCGCGGCGAAGCTGCGCAGCGCGCAGGAGGCCGAGGAGGTGCTGCACGCCCACAAGCGCGCCGTGCGGCTCGCCCACCGCCTGATGCTGGTCCTCGTGCCCGCCACCTTTGACCTCGCCCCCGCGGTGGCCGAGGTCGCCCGCGACTCGGGCCTGCGGCTCTGCGCCTGGGAGGCCGGCGAGATGCCCGACGAGAACACCCAGGTTCTGGTCACCGAGGACGCCTCGGAGCTCGGGCTCTGGTACCGGCTGGCGCCGGTGGCCTTCCTCGGCGGCTCGCTGATCAACGGCCACGGCGGCGAGGATCCCATGGAGGCCGCCGCCCATGGCATCGCGCTGCTCTACGGGCCCAACGTCGGGCGCCACCTGCCCGCCTATTCCCGGCTGGCCGAGGCCGGGGCGGCGCGCATCGTGCGCGATTTCGACTCGCTTGCCGGGGCGCTCAGCCAGCTCGTCGCTCCCGACCGCGCCGCCGCCATGGCGCATGCGGGCTGGGACGTGACCACCCAGGGCGCCGAGCTGACCGACGAGATGATCGCGCTGGCCTGCGGCTGGCTCGACGAGGCAGAGACCGCCTGATGCGCGCGCCCGGCTTCTGGCAGACCAGCCCCGATGCTCCCGCCTGGCAGGCCCGCCTGCTCGCGCCGCTCGGCGCGCTCGCCGCCCGCGCCACAGCGCGGCGCATCGCCTCGGGTCCGGGCGAGAAAGTCCCAGTCCCGGTAATCTGCGTCGGCAATATCAACGCCGGGGGCACCGGCAAGACCCCCACGGTGATCGCGCTGCTCGAGCGGCTGCGCGAGGCCGGGGCGCATGTGGTGTCGCGCGGGCATGGCGGCAGGCTGACCGGGCCCGTTCAGGTCGACCCACGCGCGCACAGCGCGGCAGATGTGGGGGACGAGCCGTTGCTGCTCGCCGCCTTCGGCCCGGTCTGGGTGGCCCGTGATCGCGCCGCCGGAGCCCGCGCTGCCATCGCCGCCGGGGCAAAGGTCATCATCCTCGACGACGGGTTCCAGAACCCGGCTTTGGTCAAGGATCTCTCGATCATCGTGGTCGACGCCGGCTACGGCTTCGGCAACGGCCGCTGCCTGCCCGCCGGGCCGCTGCGCGAACCGGTGACCGTAGGGCTGGAACGCGCCGACTTGCTGCTCTCGATCGGCACCGAGGAGACGCAGCGGGGCTTCGACGCGCAATGGGGCAGAGAGATCTCCCTGCCCCGCCTGCGTGGCGCGCTGGAGCCACTGCAGACCGGCATGGATTGGGACGGGCTGCCCGCCCTCGCCTTTGCCGGGATCGGCCACCCCGAGAAGTTCTTCGCCACGCTGAAGGGGCTCGGCGCCAATATCCTCCGGGCCGAGGCGCTGGACGATCACCAGCCCTTCACCGCCGCACTGCTGACCCGGCTGGAGCGCGAGGCGCAGATCTTGGGCGCGCAGCTGGTGACCACCGAGAAGGACGCCGCGCGCCTGCCCGAGAGCTTCCGCCCCAAGGTGCTGAGCCTGCCGGTGCGCCTGCGGTTCCAGGACCCTGCGCCGCTGGAGAGCGCTTTGACGACGCTGGGGCTCTGACCTTCGTCTTTCCCTCAGAGTCCCCCGCCGGAAACAGCCTGCGCCAAACGCGAACGCGGCGCCCGTGAAGGCGCCGCGCCGAGAGTATTGTCGGAAAGATAAACGCCTTATTCGGCGGCCCAGCCGCTGACCGACTTCACCTCGAGGAAGTCGAGGATGCCGAAGGTTCCACCCTCGCGGCCATTGCCCGACTGCTTCATGCCCCCGAAAGGCGCGCCCGCGGCGCGGCCGGTGCCATTGTTCTGCACCATGCCCGAGCGCAGCTGCCGGGTCAGCCGGTTGACTCGCGCCGGATCTGTGCTCTGCACGTAGTTGGTCAGCCCGTAAGGCGTGTCATTGGCGACTCGCACCGCCTCTTCCTCGGTGTCGAACTTCATCACCGAGAGCACCGGCCCGAAGATCTCCTCGCGGGCGATGGTCATCTCGGGGGTGACGTCGGCAAAGACGGTGGGGCGCACGTAGAAGCCCTTGTTCAGCCCCTCTGGGCGGCCAAGGCCACCGGCCACGAGTCGCGCGCCCTCGTCGATGCCCTTCTGGATGAGATCCTGGATCTTGCCCCATTGCACCGCGTTGACCACCGGGCCGATGTGATCGCCCTCCTGCTGCGGATCGGCGACCTTCACCGCTGCTGCCGCCTGTGCGGCCTGCTCGACCGCCGTGTCGTAGAAGGGCGCTTCGACCATCATGCGCGAGGGCGCGTTGCAGCTCTGGCCGGAGTTTTCCATCATGTGCAGCACGCCGCGTTTCACCGCCTCTGGATCGGCATCAGCGAAGACGAGGTTGGCGCCCTTTCCGCCGAGTTCGAGGTGGACGCGCTTCAGCGTGTCGGCGGCTGCCTTGGAGATCGCCCGGCCCGCGCGGGTCGAGCCGGTGAAGCTGACCATGTCCACGTCGACGTGCGACGACAGCTGCGTGCCGACGCCCGCGCCGTCCCCGTTGACGAGGTTGAAGACGCCCTTGGGGAAGCCGGCCTCATCCATCATCTCGGCGAAGAGGATGGCGTCGAGCGGGCTTTCCTCGGAGGGCTTCAGCACCATGGTGCAGCCCGCCACCGCGGCGGCGCCGACCTTCAGCGTGACCTGGTTCATCGGCCAGTTCCACGGGGTGATCAGCGCTGCGACGCCCACCGCCTCGTGGATGATGCGGTGCTCGGGAAGGTCGTCGCGCAGGGAATGCTCGAAGGTAAATTCCTTGGCGGCGCGGATGAAGTTGGTGAGGTGGAAGGTGCCGGCCCCGACCTGGTCCGAGCGCGACAGCGAGATCGGCGCGCCCATCTCGAGGGTCATCGCCTGCGCCATCTCCTCGGCGCCCGCCTTGTAGACCTCGAGCAACTTCTCGACATAGCCGATGCGCTCGGCGACCGGGGTCGCCATCCAGCCCGGCAGTGCGGCCTTGGCGGCGGCAACGGCGGCATCGGTGTCGGCCTGGTCGCCCAGCGATATGACGGCGCAGGGCTCTTCTGTGGCGGGGTTGATCACCGCGTGATCGCGCGGCGCGGCCGGGTCCACCCATTGGCCGTCGATGTAGAACTGGCGCTTCTCGATCATGTTAGTCTCCGCAAGTCTGGACTGAGTCCGAATTTGATCAAATTACTCCCAAGCGTCACAGTGTCACTGTGCCGCGACCGGCGCAAGCGAGCTCTTTACATCGTGACTCCGGCCCGTATCTATTTCGCGAGACCCAAGGCCGATCATTCGGACAGGAAAGGATATTCCATGGCTCTGCGTATCAACGACACCCTCCCGAACCTCCATGTGACCACCGATCAGGGCGCGTACGACCTGCACGACTGGATCGGCGACAGCTGGGCGATCCTCTTCTCGCACCCCAAGGATTTCACCCCGGTGTGCACCACCGAATTCGGCGCCGTCGCGCAGCTTTCGGACGAATGGGCCAAGCGCGGCACCAAGGTGATGGGCATCTCGGTCGACGGCGTCGAGGAGCACAAGAAGTGGAAAGGTGACATCGAGACCGTCGCCGGCACGGGCGCGGGCTTCCCGATCGTGGCGGACGAGGATCTCGCCGTCTCCAAGGCCCTCGACATGCTGCCTGCCGAGGCCTACCTGCCCGACGGACGCACCCCGGCCGACAGCGCCACCGTGCGTTCGGTCTTCATCATCGCGCCGAACAAGAAGGTGCAGCTGATGATGACCTACCCGATGTCGGTGGGCCGCAACTTCGCCGAGGTGCTGCGCGCGCTCGACGGGCTGCAGCGTACCTACGAGCAGCCGCTGGCGACCCCGGCGAACTGGGAAACCGGCCAGGACGTGATCGTCGCCCTGTCGCTCAACAACGAGCAGGCAGCCGAGAAATACGGCGCGCTGGACATCAAGCTGCCCTACCTGCGCTTCGCCAAGAACCCGGAGTGATCCGGCCCGCGGCCCGACGCGGCCGCCATCGCAGCTGACCAGCACCCGCCGGGCCTCCGGCGGGTGTTTTCTTCTCCGGGGTGCTTCGCGTTGCACCTGCTCTCGCCGAGGGTACCACGGCGAGAGGCTCGCCCCAGGGTGGTGCCCTTCCGCCGGGCAACCTGCTAAACTTCCGGCATAGCGATCTGAATACCTTTAGCCCTTTGAAAAACCTATTTTAAACGAGGCCCGCATGCCGCGCGCGATACTGCCATTGCTCCGTGTTTTCCTTGTCTTCCTGATGGTCCACGCCGCCACCGACCTGGCCGCGCAAGAAACCGCCGACGCCCCGGCGCCCGCCGACAGTGGCGCGGCGGAAAGCCCGCCCACCCCCGCCGAGGCGGCCATCGGCAGCGCCGAGGAACGCGGCCGGCAGGCGCTCATGTCGAACCCCGAGGTGATCGGCGCGCGCGGCGCCGCCGACGCGCCGCTGCCCGCCGAGAGCGACGAGGCGCTGATCGCGGCGCTCACCGATCCCGCCATCCCCTCGGAAGAGCTCGCCATCCGCGCGCTGCCGCTGACCGCCGCGGAAATGAGCCAGCTCGCGCAGGCCTGGCAGAACATGGCCAAGGGCATGACCAAGGCCGTGGTCGAGGAACAGCTCGCCGTGCTGGCCAAGGAGAATGCCGGCCAGGAAGAGGTGCCGCGGGAGCGCCTGACGCAGCTGATCGAGCTGCGCAACAACGCCTTCGAGAACCTCTCGACCGTGGTCGACGGGCTCGAGGCCAAGGGCGGCGACGCCGCCGAGGTCGCCGGTTACCGCGCCTACCGCGGCGCGATCCACGTGGACGAGACCCAGCGCGCCGATTGGCGCACCCTGCTCGCACAGGCGGCGAACTGGGCTACCGATGAAGACGGCGGCCTGCGGCTGGCGCTGCGCGTGGCGGTCATCGTCGGCTCGCTGCTGGCTCTCCTGATCATCGCCCGCGCGGTGCGCGGCGTGGCGCGTCGCGGGCTGTCGCGGGTGCCGGATCTGTCGAAGCTGCTGCAGGCCTTCATCGTCATGGTGATCTACTGGCTGACCATCGCCTTCGGGCTGATGATCGTTCTGAGCGCGCTGGGGATCGACGTGACACCGCTCTTCGCCCTGGTCGGCGGCGCTTCCTTCATCATCGCCTTTGCCATGCAGGACACGCTGGGCAACCTTGCCGCCGGGCTGATGATCATGATCAACCGCCCCTTCGACGAGGGCGATTACGTCACCGTGGCGGGCACCGGCGGCACGGTGCAATCCGTGTCGATCGTCTCGACCACCGTGGTCACCCCCGACAACCAGGTGATCGTCATCCCGAACTCCAAGGTCTGGGGCGACGTCATCACCAATGTCACCGCCAGCGACACCCGCCGCGTCGATCTGACCTTCGGCATCGGCTACGGCGATTCCATCGAAAAGGCGCAGGAGGTGCTCGAGAAAGTCGTGTCCGAGCACCCGCTGATCCTCGACGATCCGGCGCCGGTGGTGCGGGTCAATGCACTGGGGGCGAGCTCGGTGGACTTCATCTGCCGCCCCTGGACCAAGGTCGACGACTACTGGACGGTCTACTGGGATCTCACGCGCCAGGTGAAGGAAGCCTTCGACCGCGAGGGCATCTCGATCCCCTTCCCGCAGACCGATATGCACGTGCACATGGCCGCGCCGGCCGCCCTGCCCTTCGGCGATCCGGGCAAGGGCGAGGCGGCCAAAGCAGGGGTAGACACGTCCGCCGATCCCACGCCCGAGGAGGGAGAGCCCTACTACGCGCGCGAGGACCGGGTGACCTCCTTCCGCCGCGGCGACGAGGGCTACGACGAGGACTCGGACAACACCTGAGCCGGCTCAGAGGTTGAAGTCGTAGACCCCGCCCCTGCGGCGGGGGATCGACTGGCGCTCGATCATCCGCCGGGTGTGCGGGCGCTCCGGACCCCGGTGCAGGGCCATCAGCCGCTCGAAGGTGCCGCCGTCGGCCTTCGTGCGGCGGGTGTTGTGGCGGATGTACTCGACCCAGGTGGGCACGTGGTAGGTCTCTTCCCAGATGCGCGGATCCTCCAGATCGCGCATCAGCACCCAGTTCTGCGCCCCGTCGCGGATCCGCACCCGCCGCCGCTCGGCCATGATCGCGAGGAACTCCGGCACATCGTCCGGATCGATCTCGAACTGCGTCACCGCCACGATGGGGCCGCTGCGCATCTTCAGGTCGAGTTGCAGGGCCGGCTCCTTGAACAAATCGAGCGGCGAGAGATCCAGATCGCTGTACTCGGGCAACGGCATCTTCAGGCCGACCAGCGCCGCCACCGCCAGCAGGCCCGCCGCCCCCGCCAGCGCCGTACCGAGCCCCCAGCCGTCGGAGACCGAGCCCCAGACCCAGCTGCCCGCCGCCATGCCGCCGAAGCTGGCCGACTGGTAAAGCGCGATCGCCCGGCCCACCACCCAGCGCGGGGTCGAGAGCTGCACCGTCACATTGAGCAGCGACAGGGCGACCGTCCAGGCCATGCCGTTGAGCATCAGCGCCGGCAGGCAGGCCCAGAGCGTCGGGGCCACCGCCAGGATCGCCGTGCCGATCGTCGCGGCGGCGGCGGCAAAGCGCACGAGATGTTCGTTGTCGAAATGGTCGCGCAGCCGCGCGTTGTTGAGCGCGCCGATCACCGCGCCGACGCCGAAGCAGCCCAGCATGATGCCGAAGGTCGAGGCGTCCCCGCCGAGCCGCTCATGCGCGATCAGCGGCAGCAGCGACAGCACCGCCACCGAGCCGAAGCCGAACAGGAAGGCGCGGGCCATGACGTTCATCAGGTTGGGCGACATCGCCACGTAGCGCAGCCCCGAGCCCACCGCGAAGCGCATCGGTTCGGGCGGCAGCTTGCTGTCCGGCGGGGGCGACTTCCAGCGCCAGAGCACGGCGATCATCGGCAGGTAGCTGACCGCGTTGAGCGCGAAGGCCGCCGCGGCCCCGGCCGCCGCGACGATGATGCCGCCGATCGCCGGGCCGATCGAGCGCATGGCGTTGAACGCCATGGAGTTGAGCGTCACCGCCGAGGGCAGATCCGTGCGCGGCACGATATCCCCGAGCGAGGCCTGCCACGACGGGTTGAAGAAGGTCGAGCCGGTGCCGATCAGGAAGGTCAGCACGAGCAGCAGCCAGGGCGTCAGCAGGTCGAACCAGGCCAGCGCGCAGAGCAGCGAGGCCGAGGCCATCATGAAGAGCTGCGCGCCGATCATCACCCGGCGGCGGTCGAAGTTGTCCGCCAGCGTCCCGGCAAAGACCGCGAACAGCATGGTCGGCACCGTCACCCCGGCCTGCACCAGCGCCACCATCGCGTCGCTGTCGGAGATCTGCGTCATCATCCAGCCCGCGCCGACCGACTGCACCAGCGTGCCGAGATTCGAGGCCATGGAGGCGGTCCAGCGCGCCCGGAAGGCCGGAATGCGCAGGACGGTGAGGGGCGACGCGGATTTGGTGGGCATGAGGCTCGGGGGCTGGTCGCCGGCCCGGGGGAGCGACAGGTATACGGGCCTGCCGCCAAGGTAGAGCGGGTTTTTGCGGTGTCGCCAAGGGGGCGGCGGAAAAATAGATGCCGGGCGCATGTATTTGCCGAGCGTGCCACGCAGTGCAGCATGAGCCGGGCCGACGGACTGCGGTGCACAATAGAAAAGGGCGGGCCTTGCGGCCCGCCCCCTCAATCTCGCACCGAAGCGAAGCTCAGAGCGTCGGGTAGATCGGGAAGCCCTTGAGGAACGCCTCGACTTCGCCCTTCACCTTGGCCTCGACCTCGGCGTTGCCCTCTTCACCATTGGCTGCGAGACCGTCGACCACCTCGATGATCCAGTCGGCGATCTTGCGGAACTCCGCCTCGCCGAAGCCGCGGGTGGTGCCGGCGGGCGAGCCCAGGCGGATGCCCGAGGTCACGGTCGGCTTTTCCGGGTCGAACGGCACGCCGTTCTTGTTGCAGGTGATATGCGCGCGACCCAGGGCCTTCTCGGTGGCGTTGCCCTTCACGCCCTTGGGGCGCAGGTCGACCAGCACCACGTGGGTGTCGGTGCCGTGGGTCACCGTGTCGAGGCCACCCTTGATCAGCTGGTCCGACAGCGCCTGCGCGTTGGCGATGACCTGCTTGGCGTAGTCCTTGAACTCGGGGCGCAGCGCCTCGCCGAAGGCCACGGCCTTGCCGGCGATCACGTGCATCAGCGGGCCGCCCTGGATGCCGGGGAAGATCGCCGAGTTGACCTTCTTTGCGATGGTCTCGTCGTTGGTCAGGATCATGCCGCCGCGCGGGCCGCGCAGGGTCTTGTGCGTGGTGGTGGTGGCCACATGCGCGTGCGGGAAGGGCGAGGGATGCGCGCCACCGGCCACGAGGCCCGCGAAGTGCGCCATGTCGACCATCAGGTAGGCACCGACGCTGTCGGCGATCTCGCGCATCTTGGCGAAATCGATCTGGCGCGGGATGGCCGAGCCGCCGGCGACGATCAGCTTGGGCTTGTGCTCGTTGGCCAGCTCCTGCACCTGATCGTAGTCCAGCAGGTTGTCCTGCTTGCGCACGCCGTACTGGATGGCGTTGAACCATTTGCCCGACTGGTTGGGCTTGGCGCCGTGGGTCAGGTGACCGCCGGCGTCGAGGCTCATGCCGAGGATGGTGTCGCCGGGCTGGATCAGCGCCTGGTAGACGCCCTGGTTGGCCTGCGAGCCGGAGTTCGGCTGCACGTTGGCGAATTCGCAGCCGAAGAGCGCCTTGGCGCGGTCGATGGCGAGATTCTCGGCTACGTCGACCCAGTCACAGCCGCCGTAGTAGCGCTTGCCCGGGTAGCCTTCGGCATATTTGTTGGTGAGCACCGAGCCCTGCGCCTGCATCACGGCGCGGGAGACGATGTTCTCGGAGGCGATCAGCTCGATCTCGTCGCGCTGGCGGCCGAGCTCGCCGGTGATGGACGCGAAGAGTTCGGGATCGCGGGAGGAAAGCTCTTCGGTGAAAAAGCCGGTGTCGCTGGGCGCGGCGGTCATGGGCAGTCTCCGGGTGTCAAGGATTCGAGTTCCGCGGCCTGAGTAAAGGAAACCGCGGCCAACGCAAAGACGCCAATGCGACAGCTTGTGTTTCTGTACCGGCGTCTCTGGCGGCGCAGGAAAACTTGTGATTGTTTCGGAACATCCCGGACGCGACCGGAAACCGCGCGACAGCCAGAAAGACCCCGGACCCATGTCTCTGAGAATAGCCTTCTGCGCCTCGCGCGCGCCGATCGCCCAGGCGGCCCATGCCGCCCTGACGCGCCGCTACGGCGATCACGCCGAGCGCGGCGCCGACGTGATCGTGGCGCTGGGGGGCGACGGGTTCATGTTGCAGACCCTGCACCGCACGCAGGAGTTGAACGTGCCGGTCTACGGCATGAACCGCGGCACGGTCGGATTCCTGATGAACGCCTATTCCGAGCACCGGCTCGAGGAGCGACTGGAAGAGGCCGAGGAGGCCGTGATCAACCCGCTGTCGATGTCGGCCACCACCGTCGATGGCAAGGTGCACGAGGCTTTGGCGATCAACGAGGTCTCCTTGCTGCGCACCGGCCCGCAAGCGGCGCGGCTGGCGATCCACGTCGATGGCAAGTTGCGCCTGCCCGAGCTGGTCTGCGACGGCGCGCTGCTGGCCACGCCGGCCGGCTCGACCGCCTACAACTACTCCGCGCACGGGCCGATCCTGCCCATCGGCTCCGAGGTTCTGGCGCTGACCGCGGTCGCGGCCTTCCGCCCGCGGCGCTGGCGCGGCGCCTTGCTGCCCAAGGCTGCCGAGGTGAGCTTCGAGGTGCTCGAGCACGAGAAGCGCCCGGTGATGGCCGAGGCCGACAGCCAGTCGGTGCGCGAGGTGGTGCGGGTCGACATTCGCTCGGCCCCCGACGTGGCGCACCGGGTGATGTTCGACCCGGGCCACGGCCTGGAAGAGCGGCTGATCCGCGAGCAGTTCGTCTGATCCCCGGCCGCGGCTCGGGACAGGCAGCAACAGGAAGGAACAGCCGATGCTCCAGGGCCTGCATCACGTGGCGCTGATCTGCGGCGATTACGCCCGCAGCCGTGCCTTCTACGTCGATCTGCTCGGGCTGGAGGTGATTGCCGAGACCCACCGCGCCGAACGCGACAGCTGGAAGCTCGATCTTGCCGTGCCCGGAGGCGGGCAGCTGGAGCTTTTCAGTTTCCCCGACCCGCCCGAGCGGCCTTCGCGCCCCGAGGCGAAGGGGCTGCGGCATCTCGCCTTTCGCGTCGCCGACATGGCCGAGGCTGTGCTCTGGCTCGAGGCTGCAGGCGTCGAGGTCGAGCCGGTGCGGATCGACCCGCTGACCGGCAAACGCTTCACCTTCTTCGCCGATCCCGACGGGCTGCCGCTGGAGCTTTACGAGATCTGATTTCCGCGCCGCGAGGTCACGGCGCCTCGCCTCTGGGGACTTCGCCTCCCCCGGGCGCTTCCTTCGTAAGCGTTACAAAGAGCCCCCTAAAGGATCTATTCCCCGCTTCCCTTCGGCACCCTATATTGGCGTACGCCAATACGGGAGCGCGAAAATCGGTTGTGATCGTCCCTTTACAACCGCTCGAGCGAACAGAGGGCTTTACTAGTGAGATCGATCACACGGCAACTGGAATGCCTGCGAACTAGCTTGGTACGCTCTCAGTCGCCGACTAGCAGCAGATACACCCGCATTCGGTCCACAACCGCCGGATACTCTTCCACGTTTGAGATCTCTGGCTCATGCTCGATAGTAGCGAAATAGGACTGATGTGTCTGAACGCGACTCAGGAAACCGCGCATGATGTCGCTAAAGGCGAGCTTGTTCGGAGTGTCGAAGCCGCGCCTGACACCGGCTGCAAGGCAGTCAATGACAGAGACCGGCGTAGCCGTTCCATCTGCGATGGCAGGTATCTCGCTTGCCGTGCGCGCGACCAGACCGGCAGCGAATGAAAGGCTGAGCGGCACTAGCTGAGAGACTAGCTCACGGGCGCGCGGGCAAACTGCCTTTTCAGCGGGGTCGCCGCCGAGTTGTCTTTCTATTTCGCGCAAAGGTTCGCCGCGTAACCAAGCCAGAATCCCGGGTTCGAGGTTTCTCACGGCATCGGCCGTGAGCGGTCCGTCCTTCTTGTTTCCGGTAGCCCCGAGAATTGCTCTACCATCACGGATCAGAAGAGCATCGCGCGCATCCTGATCCTCTGCGAGCCATTTGATGATCCAGGACGTCCAGTCGAGTATTGTCTGGGGTAGCTGTTCAATCTGATCCTCGATCCTTTGCCGGAGCGATTTGAGTATGCCAAGCGGCGCGCCGCTCTGAGTGGCAAGCTCCGCTAGGACCTGATCGTTGGCCTCCTTCGCTCTCTCGCCAATAAGCTCGTTCAGTTTCGCGACTTTCGCATCGAACTCAGCTTTCTTATTGCTTCTCTTGGCCGTGAAGGCCGCCAGTGACCGTCCTATCGAGAAACGCGTTGTTGCTTCGGTTTCTGCGCCATCAGGCGAGACCGCAGTAGCCAAGCGGTTCAGGGCATACTCGACATCGGGGTCGGCAGCAGGCGCCACATTAATGCGATCAAGAATTGTCTGCAGGGGATCGCTCAGGGACAGGCAGCGGTCGTCCTCAGGCAGTACTGACTTCAGTTTGTCGAGCACTCCTGGAACGAAGGGGCTGCCGCGCCTGAATTGAAGCACAGCTTCAGGGATCAGCAGTACGATGCCGTTGGCGAGGTGACCGGCACGCCCTGCACGGGCCGCTGCATTCAGTATCTCATGCGCCTCCAGGTCCTCGCGCCCTCCTTCATCCGGGTCGCTACGCTTGTCCCCGGCAAGAATGGCAATATGAGCCGGAAGGTTGAGCCCCTGCGCCAGCGTCGGTGTGGCGACGATGACTTTTGCCCCGTCGGCACGGCGGAACAAGCGTTCTGCCAGATCGCGCTCCTGCCTGAGCATCAGCGCATTGTGGGGCACAGCAGCGGCGGGCCCGCGCAAGATTGCGTGTTCCAGACCGCCGAGCTCAATCTCCAGCGCCTTCCATCTTTCTTCTTCATCTTGCGTTTGCTCTGGCGGGTCACCCAAAAGCGCCGAGATTTCACGAGCAGTAGACGCGGCAGTATCCTTGCGGTTGACGAAGACGATACCTTTCACGCCGTTGCGAGCAGCAGCCGCCGCAACCTGCGCTGCCACCTTATTTACATTAGGGGTCAGATAGATCGAACCATCCCTGTTGAGCTTACCGGTTAACGTGACCGGCGCATCGGATATGGCCGTCAGAGTGCAGCTTGGCGCTGCGCCAGCCAGCCAGTTGTGCTGAAGTCCAAAGAGAGCATGCGGCGGACATTGTAGCGCCTCAGCGGCCGGTTTGCGCAGGTTCTTTGCGCGCTTCTTCTTTCGGACATCCTCCGCGCGCTGAACGGCAATCGCGTTACGTTTCATCTGAGCGATGGCGGCACTCTCATATAGCAGGACGCCACGCGCTTGTCGGCTCGGCTTCCAAAGCGGATCGACAAAAACACAGGTTCGACCGGTAAGCTCTTCAATCCACTCCGCGAATGCAGCGCCATTTTCAAGCATCGCAGAAAGAAAAAGGAAGTCGGCTTCCGGTGCGATGCTGTTGAAGGCAAGGACGCAGAACATTCCGTCCAGCGCTCGGCGGAGACTCGATACGGGGCTGAGGAGATGACATTCATCAAAGACCAGCAGCCCCACGTTATCAAAAGCCTCTGGCGAGTATGACAGAAGCGCAAGACAGCGCTCCGGCGTCATGACTTCGATGCTTTCGAAGTTGGTGCCGGAGGCGAACAAGCGGTCGAAATCGCTCGATACAACAGAACCTTCCAGCGATTCCGGGAAGACCTTCTGCAGATCGTCGGTGAGCTGATCCACGAGTGCATGAGTTGGAGCGACGAACACAACCGACTTGCCGCTTGCGAGCACAGCAGCAATCTTCAGGCAAGAGACCGTCGTTTTTCCCGCGCCGGTCGGCAGAATTAGCACGGCGGAATTGCCGCTTTCATGGAAGCCTTTCGCTATGGCTTCCCTATGATTTGGCCAGACAAAAGGTGCGGCATTCGCACGATGCCTCAGCCAGCTTCGCCAGTAGTCCCCATCTGAACCATCAGGCGGTTGCAGGCGTGTAACCGCCGCGTCCACAATGGTATCATAGGCTGCGAGCAGCAGTGACGCGAGGTGACGCGGTCCCGGGTAGTTAGTCTGAAAATTCTGGGACAAATCGCCGAGGCGACCGTGCTCTAACGAAGAAAGGGCCAACACGCGGGCGAACGCCGCCCTTGCGCCGTCGAACCGCCCTGCCGCCTTCTCAGGCACGTCTGTTGCCAGCACTTCCGCTGCAAACAACTCGACACCGACGACGAGGCTCTCGAAGAGCGCCGTTGTTCCCCGCTGTTCAAGCGCTCCACCGATGAAGAACCCTGCCGGACGGCGTTGCGCGCGTTCAAGAATGCTCTGGAAACTACCGCGCGCCAAGTCACGGATATCTTCGGCCAAAATTGTGCAGACATAGTCCTGCTCTCCATCTTCCGGCCGGATGAAGCGCGCGGCTTCTTGGGCGTCCGCGTACTGCTCGGCCACCAAGAAAAGCACCGCCGCCGCAATCGCTGGATGTATGCTATCCCGATCCATGATGGCAAAAGGCCGGGTTGCATCGTTCTGCTCGAGGTCCTGCGCCAGAATTTGATGTGCTGTACCGGCAACGAATGCGGCTGCCCGGCGGTAGTCAGCGTCGCGCCGGACGGACACAACGATCTCGTATGCGTCGGCAATACGGGCGAGAGGCCACTCGACGTCAGAGGCGCCGTCACCCATCGCATCTTCAGCGCCTTCTACACGTCTCATTCTGCGAGCAGACAGCTCTGCATACTGCGCTGTAAGTAACTGCGGCAGATCGGCGGGATTCAGGCCTGGCAAGGCTGGCGCGGTACGTATGATCTCCGCGGTCACCGGGTCGAACATTAGTGATCTTCCTTCCCGAGCTCGTCGATGAAGGCGATCGCCTGACCGGCAATTTCGTCAAACCAAGTGCGCAGCTCTGAAGGCGGCAGAAATGTTGCTCCGATGCGCTGAGCTCCGGTGATCATTTCAAGACGCTCATATCCCTTGAACAACGCTGTGCGTCCCGCCTCCGAATCGTGTTCAGAATTGATTGTCAATCCGGCACGGTAGGCCCTGAATTCCATATCAAGAACGCGCCCCGCAGCCTCCATGACCGCTTCGTCGGGAATCTTACCGTCAAGTAACGAGGATGTTGCCGCCACCAGCTCCGAAGCCCTTTTGCCGACATGATAGTTTCGGAAGGCAGGCAGAACTTCGTCTCTGAATTTTCTCCGTGGGTCGTTCGAACACTTGTCTTCGAGAATTGTCACACGGACGACCGTTTCACCCTTTTCGTCCAGTTCGATAATAAGCCCATCAAGGCCCTGTGTCGTCGCACTGATGTGCGGGTCTTTCATGAGAACGTTGGCGGCAGCACCCTGTCGGGCGACGATCCAAAAGATCGCCTCGAAGATCAGACCGTCCCGATGCCATCGATGAGCGTCCTGCTTTTCTGGCGTGTCTCCAGTCACGGTCAGACGCTGTTTCGCATCGGCACGGAGCGCGTCGATCGTCAATGCCGGGACCGCTGGCTGCAGGTCAGTGATAATCCGCGCCGCGTGCTTCGCCTGTCCCATAGCGATGATCGCTATGAGCCGGGCCAGTGAATCGAAATCACCGACAGTCCAGTGATCGCCGACACAGTGCTCGTTGACTTTGCACGCAGCCGTCAAAATCGCCGTTGGAGATACCCCCCGGCTTCCGGTTCGTCGGAAACAGACATCTTGTCGGAGCCGTCTGCCTCAAGGGCCTTGTTCATCTGGCTCAGCCCCTCACACCTCGGCCCCACAGGCACATTCTCTACAGCGAACGCGCCGCAGGCAAGCGAGAGCGAATTCGTGAACTTATCTGGTTTTAGGTGGAAAACCTACTCCATGTCGAGCAGTCTTTCCTGATACGTGGCTCGGGGGGGCTCCTCAATCTCGAACATCCGGAAAATTGCAAGCATTCGGGCTCATGGAAACGAACGTCATTTCACCGCACTACTTCACGGGCGGCAGCTTCACCTTGCAGTGTACTGGCGCATTCCACGGCAAATACCGACTGTAATCGATATCCTCGTCAAGGTTGTTCGTTCTCATCTCCGCGAGATCGTCAATCATCCAGGAAAAATAGCGGTACGTGTCCACTCGGTTCAGCTTGCAAGTTTCAACCAATGAGGACATCGCAGCCCACGTATGCCCCCCCCTCTTCACTGCCGATGAAGAGACTGCCCTTGCGCTGCAGGATAATCGGTTTGAACTGACGTTCAACTGGATTTGTATCGAGATCTATTCGTCCGTCTCTCAGGAAAAGCGTCAGAGAATCCCATCGCTCAAGCGTATAATTAATGGCCTTGCCAAGCCTGTCTTTTTGCAACGTGCGAGAAGACATGCCCCTCAATCTCGAATGAAGCTTCTGAACGACTGCCTGGGATCGTTCATTTCGGTATGTTAGTCTCGCAGCCGGTGTCTGGCCACGAAGAATGCTTTCAACATCAAAAAGCTCTGCCATCATTTCCACGACTTCATTTGGCAGGTTCGATTCCATTGTTTGCGCTGCCTTAATGAAGTTGCGCCGGGCATGCACCCAACATTCAACCGACACAATGTTCTCGACATCACTGCCGGGCTGGCCCAGGCGACCATAACCCGCATAGCCGTCGTGCTGTACGATCAACGACTTGCCACCAAGGATCCCGTGTATATGCGCCATCGACCGAGAGGTTCGATGGAAGAAAACCGTTGAACGCGGGGCATTGCCGCCAAATGAGCTATCGTCGCGATGAGCCGCATACATATAGGATTGCCCAGTCTTTCCTTCACCCGGGCGCAGTATTTTCAACACCGTCTCATCGAAGAAGATGCGGGAAGCATCATCCAGAGTGTGGCGTTGTAGTTCAGATGTTACGTGCCCAAGCTCGGCGGCAAGTCGGCCGATCTGCTTGCACATGGTCGCGCGATGATAGGTGGTGCCACTATGATTGAGCATGTTTTCAATCCGATACATGGGCATCCCCCACCCGTAGCGCATGGTCACCAAGTATGCCAGCATGCTTGATCCGCTGGTCACTCCAGGCATTAGCGTAGGCTTGTACAGAGTGCCGACGGTGACGTCGTCTTTTCGGCAGCGATAGCGAAGATACCTGCGTACTACGATATAAAACTTTGCGGGAATTACCTCCCGCTTCTCATCTGGATAAAAACTTCTAATTGTGCCGCCGCAGCCGCAGGGGCAGGGGCAGGGGCACGTTTTCGGGAAATCCATCGGAATTTCAATGCGTTCCAGGCCTTCCCAATTTTTCGCGCCACGGCCGTTTCTGTTACGTGGCCTGGGCGGCGGAGCGACTGAAAACTTCTTGATTTGCCCCGAAAAAGAAGGATTGCCTCCCTCGCTCTGGCCGTCAGTGCGCATAACTCCTTGACGTCTTTTTGCTTTCGTCGATTCAGATTTTGGGCTGTACTGTTCATGCAGCAATTCTACAGTGCGCGCCGCTTCATCCGCCACTTGGGTGGTCAGATCTTCGACTTGGCTCCTTGTGCGCTTGAGCTCCGAGCGCAATGTCTTGATCTCCGACGTTGCCTTGGAAAGCCTTGCTCTCAATTGGTCGTATTCGTTGTCGCGCTGACGATCCGCCCGCTCAATCACTTCCGAGAGCTCTTGAACATACCTGTCCTGGTGGACTGCGAGTTGGGCGCAGGCCGCTTGTATAGTATCCATCCCATCATCCCAGTGGCCAAACAAGGTCTTGGCTCAAAACCGCAAGCAAGACCCGAGTGTACATGCCCGTGGGGTGACGGGCATGAGGCTTGACTTCTTCGTGCGTGTCGGGAATAGATGAGGTGTCGCGCCGAGCGATTTTCCGAGGCCCTAGGGATTACCAGTCCCGGGGCCTCAACTCTTCCAGAGCCCTTGGTTTCTAGCTCATGTGCCTTCTCCGCTGTTGGCAGGGTAGCGGTCCGGGAAAAGCGCTTCCGGGCGAGTAGCCAATGCCTGCGCCAAGATCAGCTCTATGCGCGAGGATCTGCTTTTTCCAAGTGAAACCGCACTGACGGAAGAAACGCTAACCTCAGCGCGTCTCGCGATCTCCGCAAAGGTCAGGCCGCGCAGGGAAAGCTCGTATCGGATCCGAGCATGTCTTTCTCTATCTATGACCAAATCCAATGGATCGCCCTTCACCTTTGCGAATCACTTTAAGAAAGAAATGATGCACTGAATGGTGAAGATCAACAGTGAAGTTGACATGGGGCATTGACGGCTGTTTTTGAAACGCCGCCACTAATCTCCTAATCGGAATTTTTCGCAGAGGCAATATCGATTTTTTCGCAAGCTGTCATCCCGGCTGAAGCTGGTTATTTATAAGCGCTTCGCTCGAGAATGGAGTTATTTTTCGCAAGGCCTTAATTCCTTTTTTCGCAAGTCTTGCGGACGCCTGCTTGGCGTCAATTTCTTCTGCACCTTTTTTGACGTTGCCGGCCTGTAGCCCATTCAGGGTCGGCAGTTTCAAGGTCTTGGCTCGACTTGATCAGGCAAGGTGTATCTGTTCCTCGCGGCCAGGAGGCGCTAGACCTGAAATCAACTCGCGCGAAGAGAACGCGGGCGACTGGCGAAGGGCAGAACACGATGGCTATCAAGAAGAGCGATATCTACAGATCCCTGTGGGACAGCTGTGACCAGCTGCGGGGTGGCATGGATGCTTCCCTCTACAAAGATTACATCCTCACGCTTCTGTTCGTGAAGTACGTCTCTGACCGCGTGGGCAAGCCCGACGCGTTGATCGAGGTCCCCCAGGGCTGCTCTTTCGAGGACCTTAAGAAGCTTCGTGGCACCAAGGACATAGGCGAAGGTATCGACACGGCCATCGCGGGGATTGCCGAAGCCAATGACCTCAAGAACGTCATCGACCGTGCCTACTTTAACGATTCCGAGAAGTTCGGCCGTGGCGCCAAGATGGTCACGACGCTGACCGCGCTCATCAACATCTTCAGCCGGGAAGAGCTGAACTTCAGCCGCAACCGGGCCGATGGCGACGACATCCTGGGCGACGCCTATGAATACCTGATGCGCAACTTCGCGACCGAGTCCGGCAAGAGCAAGGGCCAGTTCTACACACCTGCGGAGGTTTCGCGTGTTGTCGCCGCCGTTGCGGGGGTCAATCGCGCCACGAGCCCGAAGCAGACCGTTTATGACCCCACCTGTGGCTCAGGATCTCTGCTCTTGAAGGCCGCTGACGCCGCCGACGTCGCGCTCACTATCTACGGCCAGGAATTCGACATCACCACCCGCGGCCTGGCCAAGATGAACATGATCATGCATGGGCGGGAGGATGCAGATGTCGCCCAGGGCGATGTCATCGCCGAGCCCCAGTTCAAGGCGTCTGAGACCGAACTTCTTACCTTCGACTTCGTCGTCGCCAACCCGCCCTTCTCGGCCAAGGCCTGGGGCTCTGGCCTGACCAGCGAGACCCGCTATGGCCGCTTTGACCTCGGAATGCCGCCCGAGAAGAACGGAGACTTCGCCTTCCTGCTCCACATCCTTGGTTCTATGAAGGCCACCGGTTCCGGCGCAGTCATCCTGCCCCACGGCGTGCTCTTCCGCGGCAACAAGGAGGCCGAGCTGCGCGAGAAGATCCTCAAGCGCGGCTACATCAAGGCGATCATCGGATTGCCCGCGAACCTCTTCTACGGCACCGGCATCCCGGCCTCGATCATCGTGCTCGACAAATCCCAAGCCCAGGCCGAGCGCCCCGTCTTCATGATCGACGCCTCGCGCGGCTTCATCAAGGACGGCAACAAGAACCGACTGCGTGAACGGGATATCCACAAGATCACCGACGCCTATACGCGCCAGGCCGAGATCGCGGGCTATTCGCGCCTCGTCCCCTATGCCGAGATCACGCGCAACGACTTCAACCTCAACATCCCGCGCTACATCGACGGCTCCGGCCCCGAGGACCTGCAGGACATCGAGGCGCACCTCAAGGGCGGCGTGCCGAACCGCGACATCGACGGGCTGGCCGCGTTCTGGGAGGTCATGCCCGGCATCCGCGCCACGCTCTTCGGGCCGAACCCGCGCCCGGGCTATTCCGATCCGCTGGTCGAGCCGGAGGAGGTGCGCTGCACCATCCGCGACCACGCCGAATTCACCGCCTTTCAGACCCGCGTCCATGGCATTCTCGATGGCTGGGCCGGGGCGAATGCGCCACGCATGGATGGCATCCAGGTCGGCGACAAGCCCAAGGAGCTGATCCACACCATCGCCGAGGACATGCTCGACCGCTTTGCCGACGCGCCCCTGATCGACCGCTACGAGGCGTATCAGCGGCTCATGTCCTACTGGGCCGAGACCATGCAGGACGATGTCTTCATCATCGCCCATGACGGCTGGGAGGCGGCCAGGGAACTGCGCGAGGCGCGCAAGGAGACCGACGACAAGGGCAAGGTCAAATGGCTGGAAGAGGCCGACCTGACCGTGAACAAGGTGCGCCTTGTGGCCGATGTCATTCCGCCCCGGCTGATCGTTGCGCGCTTCTTCCCGGAATTGCAGCAGGCCGTCGATGATGCTCAGGCCAAGGCCGAAGAGCTGGGCCGCGAGATCGAGGAACTGGTCGAGGAACACGGGGCCGAGGGCGGCCTGTTGGCGGACGCGCTGACCGAGGCGGGCAAGCTGACCGCGGCCTCCATCAGGGCGCGCCAGAAAACTGGCGAGGCCGAGCCGGAAGAGGCGAAGCTGCTGAAACAGGTGGCCAAGCTGATGACGGCCGAGACGGCAGCCAAGAAGGCCGCCAAGGAAGCCGAGGAAGCGCTGACCGAGGCCACGCTGAAGAAATACCCCGAGCTGACCGAGGAAGAGATTCGCTCCCTGGTCGTGGATGACAAATGGCTGACCGACATCGCCGATCTGATCGAGGCCGAGATCGAGGCGCGGACCGAGCAGATGACCGCCCGGGTGCGGGTACTGACGGAGCGGTATGGGCATACTCTGCCGGAGGTTGCCGCCTCCGTCGATGATATCGCAGGCAAAGTTGCAGAGCACCTGAAAGCAATGGGGTTCGAACAATGAACTCCTCTGCTGCGGCCACGAACCTACCCAATGGTTGGTCAAAAAGGCGCCTGTTTGACCTGTGCCAGTTTATCCCAGGAAAAGCCCACGAGCCTTTCATAGATCCGCTTGGCGAATTTATCTGTGTAAATTCGAAGTTCATTTCCACCGAGGGCGAAGTCGCAAAGACCTGCAACCAGAATATCACTCCGGCGCGAAGAGACGACGTTCTATTGGTGATGAGCGATCTACCCAATGGTCGTGCGCTGGCTAAGTGTTACTTGGTTGAACAAGACGAGCTTTATGCAGTGAACCAACGGGTTTGCATCCTGCGGCCCCGCCCAGGAGCTGACCCGAAGATGCTCTTCCACGTGCTAAACCGGAACCCCTACTTTCTGGCCTTCAATGATGGCGTGAACCAGACCCACCTTTTGAACTCGGTGTTTGAGAAGTGCGAGCTGGCCGTTCCGGATGAGGCAGAAGAGCAAACGCGTATCGGGTCGGCGCTTTCGGATGCGGATGCGCTGATCGAGGGGCTGGAGCGGCTGATCGCCAAGAAGCGGCTCATCAAGCAGGGCGCGATGCAGGACCTCCTGACCGCCAAGCGCCGCCTTCCAGGGTTCTCTGGGGAGTGGGTGGAGCGCAAGCTCGGGATGCTCCTCACCGTCCGACATGGGCGTTCCCAAAAGCAAGTTGAGGTCGTTTCAGGTCAATACCCCATTCTGGCGACCGGCGGTCAGATCGGCACAGCCAACAGCTATCTCTGGGACAAGCCCTCAGTTCTCATTGGACGAAAGGGAACAATTGACCGCCCGCAATTCGTCGAGTCGCCGTTCTGGACCGTAGACACGTTGTTCTACACCGATATCCAGCCGCCGAACGATCCGCGGTTTATATTCTATGTTTTCCAGAGGATTGATTGGCAGTCTTACAATGAAGCGTCCGGAGTTCCGAGCTTGAATGCCAAGACTATCGAGAACATCGATGTGTTCGTGCCCAGTCCAGACGAACAGATTGCGATCTCAGCGACACTGAAAGACATGGACGCCGAAATCCAAGCCCTCGACGCCCGTCTCGAAAAGGCGCGACAGGTGAAGGATGGCATGATGCAGAACCTTTTGACCGGACGGATCAGGCTGGTCTGACACCTTATTTGAACGAGTATTTTCCAGAACGGAGAGGTCCCCATGAGCAAGATCGGCGAGGCGGAACGCAAGGCCCAGAACCGGGTCATCGACCTGCTCTGCGGGGACAAATCCGGCACCCCCGGGGGCCTCGGATGGCACTACCTCGGCGACTGGCAAAAGCGCGAGGGCAACGCCAATATCGAGCCCTCGCTGCTACGCCCCTGGCTGGAGGCGCGGGGCTATGCGCCTGAGGTCATTACCCAGGCCATCACCCGCCTTGAACGAGAGGCGCGGATGGAAGGCACCAAGCTCTACGAGGCCAACCAGAGTTTCTACGACATGCTCCGCTACGGCGTGGCCATCGCCCCTGGCCCGGGCGAGGCCCCCGTCACCGTGCGCTTTGTCGACTGGGGCAATGCGGGCACCAACGACCTCGGCGTGGCTGAAGAGGTCTCGATCAAGGGCAAGGACGCCAAGGCCTGGAACAAGCGGCCCGATCTGGTGCTCTATGTCAACGGGATCGCGCTTGGCGTGGTGGAGCTGAAGAAGTCCACCGTGGGCGTGGGGACCGGCATCCGCCAGACGCTCGATAATCAACGGCCCGAGTTCATCCGCCATTTCTTCACCACGGTGCAGATCAACTTTGCGGGCAATGACAGCGAGGGCCTGCGCTACGCCCCGATCCAGACGCCGCAGCCCTATTGGCTGGCCTGGAAGGAAGAGAGCAAGATCTCGGCCCGGCTTGACCGCGATGTGACCCAGATGATGGCGCCGACGCGGTTCCTGGAGCTGATCCACGACTTCACCCTGTTCGACGCGGGCATCAAGAAGATCGCCCGCCCCAACCAGTACTTCGCCGTGAAGGCCGCGCAGGAACGCGTGGCAGCGCGCGAGGGCGGTATCATCTGGCAGACCCAGGGCTCGGGCAAGAGCCTGATCATGGTGATGCTGGCGCGCTGGATTCGGGAGGCGTTCCCGGACGGCCGCATCCTGGTGGTCACCGACCGCAAGGAGCTGGACAGCCAGATCGAGGACGTATTCGGCAATACCGGCGACAAGGTGCGGCGCGCGCGATCGGGCAACGACCTGATGGCCGCACTCGCCGATCCGACGGATCGGATCATCTGCTCCCTCGTCCACAAGTTCGGAAAGAAGGAAGAGGGGGAGCTTGAAAGCCTGATCTCCGATATCCAGAACGCCAACATCGGCGCACCCAAGGGCGAGTTCTTCGTCTTCATCGACGAGGCACACCGCACCCAGTCCGGCAAGCTGGCCAAGGCGATGCGCAAGGTGCTGCCCAAGGCCATGTTCATCGGCTTTACCGGCACGCCCCTGCTGCGGTCCGACAAGGGGACTTCGCTCGAAACCTTCGGCCCCTACATCGGCAAGCCTTATCGATTTGACGAGGCGGTCGAGGACGGCGTGGTGCTGGACCTGCGCTATGAGGCCCGCGACATCGACCAGAGGATCAGCGCGCCGGACAAGATCGACGCCTGGTTCGAAGCCAAGACGAAGGGGCTGACCCCGATCGCAAAGGCGACGCTCAAGCAACGATGGGGTACACTTCAACGTGTGCTGTCGAGCCGTGACCGGCTGGAGCAGATCGCCAACGATATCATTCTGGATATGGAGATGAAGCCGCGCCTGAACGCGGGCATGGGGAACGCCATGCTCGTTGCAGGCTCCATCCCCGAGGCATGCGAGCTCTTCGAGATATTCCGGAAGTCCGGATCAATCTTGGCCGACAAGTGCGCGATCGTCACCTCCTACAAACGCGCGGCACCGGAAATCACCGGTGAAGAAACCGGCATGGGCGAGACTGAGAAGCAGCGCGTCCACCGTGTTTATACCGATCTCCTCGGCGATACGTCGGAGGAAGAGTACGAGGAGGAGGCGCTACGGCTGTTCAAGAAAGAGCCGGGGCGGATGAAGCTGCTGATCGTGGTGAGCCGGCTGTTGACCGGCTTTGACGCGCCGACGGCGACCTATATCTACATCGACAAACAGATGCGGGATCATGGGCTGTTTCAGGCGATCTGCCGGGTGAACCGTCTGGACGGCGACGATAAGGATTTCGGCTATATCGTCGACTACAAGGATCTGTTCCGGAACATCGAGAGCGCGGTGGATGACTATACGTCCGAGGCGTTCGATGCCTTCGATAAGGAGGATGTCGAGGGCCTGATCACGGATCGTGCCGAGCAGGCCGATACGGATCTGCGGACGGCGCGCGATGCTTGGCTGGGGCTTCTCGACGCGGTCGAGCAGCCCAAGGGCGATGAAGAGCTCTTCGCGTATTTCTCCAGTCCCGAAGGCATCGAAAGCGATCCGGACGCGGAAGAGAAAGCTCGCCGCCGCCAAGCGCTCTACAAGTTGGCGGGGCGCTATGCGCGTGCCTACACGAACGTCGCCGCCGAACCGGACGGATCGGACTTCAACGAGCTGGAGCTGGCGGAAATGCGCAAGGAGGTCGAGCATGCCATCGGCATCCGTGATGCCGTGCGGCTCCACAGCGGCGATGCCGTTGACATGAAGCTCTACGAGCCGGCCATGCGCCACCTGATCGACAATTACATCAGGGCCGACGACTCTCAGGTCATCTCTCACCTGGATGACATCAGCCTGATTGATCTGGTCGAGAGCAAAGGGGCCAAAGCCGAGGATGATCTTCCGGCGCCGTCCAAGGGGAAGCGTGAGAATGTTGCCGAGGCGATCGAGAACAACGTCAGGAAGCTGATCATCGACGAGACACCCGTGAACCCTAAGTTCTACGAGAAGATGTCGGAGCTGCTGACTGACTTGGTGGCGCAGCGCCGGAGCGGCGCGATCGAGTACGCCGAGTATTTGGAGAAGATCGCGGAGCTGGTAAGGGCCGCGAAATCCGGGCATGGCAATACCTATCCTGAGAGCATGAAATCGCCCGGGCAGAAGGCGTTGTTCGACAACCTGGGACAAGATGAGGCCCTAGCGCGCCGGGTCGACCAGGCTGTACGGGCGACCGCCCCCCACGGGTGGCGCGGTCATACGATGAAAGAAAAGAAAGTCAGACGCTGCCTGGAAGCTGAGATTTCGGATCCCGACACTGTGGATACGCTACTGCAGATACTGAAGAACCATGGTGAATACTGAACACCACATCATCGGAGGAACGCCGGTCGAGGTCCGCTGGAAGGCGATCAAGAACCTCCATGTCGGTGTCTATCCGCCTGACGGCCAGGTCAGAGTTGCGGCCCCGCTGAGCGTCAGTCTCGATGCGGTCAAGCTGGCTGTACTCTCGAGGATGGATTGGGTTCGCCGCAAGCAGGCCCGTTTCCTCGCTCAGGAGCGCCAGACGCAACGGAAGTACGTCTCCGGCGAAACACACTTCGTTTTCGGCCGGCCTCTTCGACTGGATGTGATCCATTGGGATAAGAAGGTCCACCGGATCGAACTCATCGGCAGTGACCGGCTCCGCTATTCGGTGCCGGCAGACACAACGCCTGCAGTACGCAGGCGATGGCTGGAGAATTGGTACAAGGCTCGCCTAAGGGAGCACGTGGCTCCACGGCTCGAGCATTGGTCATCGCACTTAGGCGTTGCAACCGAAACCTGGGGCATCCGACCAATGAAAACGAAATGGGGCAGCTGCAATCCGGACAAGAAAATCGTCTGGCTTAATCTCGAGCTCGCCAAGAAACCCGTTCGGGCGATTGAGTACGTACTGCTGCATGAGCTCGCCCACCTGATATCGCCGCGCCATGATGAGCGTTTCATCAAGGTCCTTGACGACAATATGCCGAAGTGGCGCAGCATACGCGACGAGCTCAATCAGTATCCGCTTGCCGCGTGGGAAGATCTGCAGACACTGGCTCAGTGATGTCGTCGCTCGGCCTGTCGGTGGCGCGCGATTTTTCCAGGGCCTGCCGCCGCAGCTCCATTCCCCGTTCCACAAATCGCCGAACACGTTCCGGATCTGGTTCGTCATCTCGTATCGAAGAGCGGTAGGCGATGGTGACATGGATGGCGCCAACGATGCATGCGCCGATACCAAACACGACGAAGATGATCTCGAATTCAGTCACGAAGCCGCCTCCCTGGTGTGATGAGCGCGTGAAATCGGTTCAATGCAACGTGGGGTGACATTCGAGATCAGCTGCCCTCTGCAACACCCGTGCCGCAGTTCTCAGACTCGGTTGGCTTGCCTGGCCCGCACGCTTGAAAGCTTCGACCGCAGCGTCCAAGGCCACGTCGCTGGTGCCCTGCCTGCGCCCTTCGCGCCAGATGAACATGACCAGTTCGTCAGTCGTTAACGCTCGTAGGGATATCGGTGGGCATCTGCTCAGAAGCGGCTCGGGCAACGCGTGGTAGTTGTTGGATGTCAGGACCCAGATGACCCAGCTCATGTCGAACTTGACCTGATAGAATGGGCAACTCCAGCTTCGTGCGGTCAAGGGCTCCAACAGGGGTAGCAGCGCCTCCGACAGTCCGAATGCGCGGCCTGACATGGAGGTCGCAGTCCCAGACTTCTCGACCTCATCGACGACCATGACCGGATTGCCGACATGTTCCATAAGGATCGTGGAAATGAGACGCCCGGGGCCGGCGCTTCCCCATCCACGCTGGGATCCGACGACACCGAATGAAGCATTTTCATTCGTTGCCTCGATAACGGTCGTGGGTACGGTCAAGAGGCGACCAAGGCGCCGCGCCCAAAAGCTCTTGCCGATCCCGGGAGGGCCATCGAGCAGGATGGGCGGCAGGCGAAGACCGATGGAGCCTTCTCTCACCGACCTGCGCATGGCCTTCCAGACCTGTTCGGTCGCGGGCCCCATCCAGGGCATTTCATCGTGAAGTGCCGCCGCGATTTCATCCGCTTGGTGTTCGGTCTTCAACGTCGCAAGCCGAACGCCGCCTGCCAAGGCGGTCAATCGCTCGCGCTCATCCCTCTGCAAATGGCCCATCCCTGACGCTTCCTGGCGCCGTGAAATAAGCTTCTTGACGCGTTTTTGGATCCTGCTCTTCTCGAGATGGGTTATCCTCACCTCATGCAGTTCCTGATTGTCGACTCCAAGCAGTTCGACTTCATGCGCCGGCTGGCCGACCAGGCCACTTCGCAATAGCCGTAGGTGCTTGATGAAGCGCTTTTCGAGGTAGTCCGCGGTCTGCTCGACGGGAAAGATCTTGCACTGAATGAATGGGATCGTCGCCATCTCACTCGACCTCCGCGGTTGTTTTGTTGAAAATGGAAGGGTGGTGATAGGCGGCCGAGACGACGCGACGCCAGTCGATCCCTTCAAAGAGAGCTTCAAACTGTGCCTTCGTCAGGGTTATCGTCCCGTCGGAAAGTTTGGGCCAAACGAAGCCCGCGCCTTCGATACGCTTGTAGATCAGCACGAGGCCAGTGCCGTCCCACATCAGAACCTTGATCTTGTCGCGTCCCTTAGAGCGGAAGACGAAGAACGCACCGGAGAAGGGATCGAGTTCGAAATTGGTCATGACGTAATTGGCCAAGCCATCCATCCCCTTCCGGAAGTCGACAGGTTGAGTGGCCAGATAGATACGATAGCTGCTGGACGGCGAGATCACTGAGACTGCCCCGCAACACGGATCAGCTTCAGAAGGTCTGCTTCGTCAATGGACAACGGAAACTGGAGGCAAATCCCGCCCATGTACAGATGAGCGGAGCTTGCTGAGCCAATACCTGCAGCGGGTGTTTGGATGGCTGCCGGAGCGAAGGCCGGTTCGACTGATACCTGTGCAAAGGCTGGCCCATCGACGGAGATCTTTTCGCCTCGCTCTCGCCTATCAGCGACCCACCATTTTCTAACCAGGCATTCATGGGCATCCAGCTCGGCGGCGACATCTCCGGGCGACACGCCATCTTCCCGAAGGCGCCTTGTCGCCTCGCGTTTGAGCTCGCTCGGCCAAATCCTCTTGCCCGACGGGGAGGTCCGGATCTTGAACCCCCAGACTTCACGTTCCGCCATAGTCGCCTCCGATCGTAGTTCGGATGCAGACTAGCGGACGAGAGGTGGTCAGGTTTAGAGGGCAATCAGGGGGTCAGATGCAACGCTTACCTTCCTTCACGCCCTCGACCCGGTGGACCACAAAAAAAGGGGGGCCGAAGCCCAGCCCTTTGCATTTCGTGTTGCAGGAAAAAACTTGGGTTTGCCAGATTTTGGCCAACCTTACCCTCGATAGCCGCAATATGTGGTTTTTTCCGAGGGAGAAAGTATGCTCGCGCCCGCGATTATTTCTTCGCCAGCACTTCAGCGCAGATTGCCGCTTCCGAAATACGGAATCGACATCAACTTCTGTCGCAACCCGCAATGCGAACTCTTCGCGGAGCCGCCTGATCCATACATAAGACAAGGACGACCTCCCGCAAAAGTCAAGCGGAATCAACCCCGTGGCGAAGTCATCGGCTCCGACAACGACAAGACCTTCAAGTGCGGGGTCTGCGGCCAATCGTCGATCATCAAGAACAACGGAGCGGTCGTCGAAGAGTATCGCCGGTTGCGCGGCCGCTTCCGGGCGGAGCTGCCTCCGCCGGATTTTTGCCGGAATGAAGTTTGCGGCAACCATCAAAAGTCGCTCGCCCAGAATCCCGGCCTATACCGGAAATACGGTCGCACTGGGACGGGAACGCAGCGCTACATCTGCAAGGCTTGCCTGAAGACCTTCACGGTCGGGTCTCGCATCCGAAAGCAGCACCGCAGCAGCTCGAACCGCGATGTGCTGTGGATGATCACCAATGGGATGCCAATCTCCAAGATCAGCGATTTCACCGGCCTCTGCCCGCGGGATGTCTATCGCAAGATCGACTTCATCTACGACCGCGTCGTCGACCACACCGCCCGGCGTGAAGGCTCCTTCGCATCGGTGGATTGGAACAAGGTGGGGCGGCGCTTCGCGACGGATTCCCAGACGCTACACCTCAACTGGCCGAACAAGAAAACACGGGCGCAGATAGCGGTGCAGCACCTCTGCACGGCCCACGCCAATACTGGATACATCATGGCCGCCCATCTCGGCCTGGACCCGAGCGTGGATCTCCCGGACATCGAGGCGCGAATGACTGCGGCCGGGGATTTCACCTTGCCCCGCGCGTTTCGGAGCCAAGCCCGGGTCTGGTCGGAAACCGAATTCAAAGCGTATCTCGACAAGATCACCAGAGGCGTTCAGCTTCACCCGCTGGAAGCCCGGATGTGGATCTCGATCTGCAACTGCCGCACCGAGGCTCCCTGTTGCGCCAAGACATCGCACAGCTCGCCCACGCGTTTCTCCTGCGCCACTTTCTCGGGAAAGGAGGCGAGCGGTTCGTCTTCGTGCTGGACGCCGATCCAGGCTTGGCGCTGTCCTTCGTCTCGGCATTCGCGAAATGGGTGAAACAGAAGCGCGCCGATGTCATCGTCGTGCAGTTCAACAAGCACAAGTCCAATGACGAGCGGAATATGCTGGTCGGCGACGGAAAGGCGGCGCTCGAACTTGCGACCGGGATCACCCAGGCGAACTGGGCCAAGCTGGAGGTGAAGGAGAAACTCCAACGCACCGACATGGCCATCGAGGGCCTTCTTTGCGGGCATCTGCTTGGTGAGCCCTTCGCTTGGCCCTTCCACACCAAAAGCGAGCCGCACCGCCGTATCCGCATCCTGACGGATCGACTGGAAATGGCACCGGATCGGCGAGCCCGTCTGATGCGCCTCGCGACGCTTCGAAGCGTCGATGCCTACTTCCACAAGGTGCGATCGAATATCCGCTTCGCCGCACGGCCTGCTCATACGCCCAGCGGAAACGGCCGCACCTGGGATCGACATTACCTCTACAATCCGGAGACGATGGTGAAGATCATCGAGATCTACCGTTTCGTGCACAACTGGATCGGCTCATCGAAGACGAAAGAAACGCCGGCGATGAAGCTCGGCCTCGCCCGAGGCAAGATGCGTCTCAGCGAGTTCTTCGAGTAGAAAATGGAACAGCCGCCGATCCCTCGGCGGCTGCAACACGAAATGCAAAGGGCTGGGGCCGAAGCCCCCCTCTTGCATTCCTGCCGACCGGCTCAGCCGCCGAAGTCGTCGAGCATGATGTCCTCTCGGTCCACGCCCAGATCCAGCAGCATGTTGATCACCGACTGGTTCATGATGGGCGGGCCGCACATGTAGAACTCGCAGTCCTCGGGCGCCGGGTGGTTCTTCAGATACTCTTCGTAGAGCACGTTGTGGATGAAGCCGGTGTAGCCCTTCCACTCGTCCTCGGGCAGCGCGTCCGACAGGGCCACGTGCCATTCGAAGTTGTCGAACTCCTTGGCCAGCTCGTCGAAATCCTCGACGAAGAACATCTCGCGCTTCGAGCGCGCGCCGTACCAGAAGGAGATCTTCCGGTCGCGGTTCTCGAGCCGCTTGAGCTGGTCGAAGATGTGCGAGCGCATCGGGGCCATGCCCGCGCCGCCGCCGATGAAGACCATTTCCTTCTTCGTGTCGCGGGCGAAGAATTCGCCGAACGGACCCGAGATGGTGACCTTGTCGCCGGGCTTGAGGTTGAAGATGTACGAGGACATCTGACCAGCCGGAATGCCGGTGGAGCCCGGCGGCGGCGAGGCCACCCGGACGTTGAGCATGATGATGCCCTTCTCATCCGGGTAGTTCGCCATCGAGTAGGCCCGCTCGATCGGCTCTTCGACCGTCGACTCGTACTGCCAGAGATTGAACTTGTCCCAGTCGCTCCGGTACTCCTCGGCGACGTCGAAGTCCTTGTACGAGAGCTTGTGCGCGGGGGCCTCGATCTGGATGTAGCCACCGGCGCGGAAGTTCACGTCCTCGCCTTCCGGCAGCTTGAGAACCAGCGCCTTGATGAAGGTTGCGACGTTCTCGTTGGAAATGACCTCGCATTCCCACTTCTTCACGCCGAAGACCTCTTCGGGGACCTCGATCTCCATGTCCTGCTTGACCGCGACCTGGCAGGACAGGCGGTCGCCGCAGGCGGCTTCCCGCTTGGTGATGTGGCTCTCTTCGGTCGGCAGGATCGACCCGCCGCCCGAATGCACCCGCACCCGGCACTGCGCGCAGGTGCCGCCGCCGCCGCAGGCGGAGGGCACGAAGAGCTTCTGGCCGGCAAGGGTCTGCAGCAGCTTGCCGCCGGCCGGGACCGAGATGGTCTTTTCGCCGTTGATGGTGATGTTGACGTTGCCCGTCGACACCAGACGCGAGCGGGCAACCAGGATGACGGTTACCAGCGCGATCACGATCAGGGTGAAGAGGATGACGCCGAGGCTGAAAGTTTCCATGAGTTCCTAGTCCTCCTGCCTCAGAGTTTCACGCCGCTGAAGGACATGAAGGCCATGGCCATCAGACCCGCGGTGATGAAGGTGATGCCGAGACCCTGAAGCCCGTCGGGAATGTCCGAGTACTTCAGCTTCTCGCGCACACCGGCCATCGCGGTGATCGCCAGTGCCCAGCCGAAGCCGGACGAGACGCCGTAGGTGAGGCTTTCGGCAAAGTCGTAGTTCCGTTCCACCATGAACAGCGAGCCACCGAGGATGGCGCAGTTCACCGTGATCAGCGGCAGGTAGACACCGAGCGCGTTGTAGAGCGGCGGGAAGTACTTATCGAGCACCATCTCGAGGATCTGCACCAGTGCGGCAATCACCCCGATATAGGAGATCAGGCCGAGGAAGGTCAGGTCGATGTCGGGAAAGCCGGCCCAGGCCAGCGCGCCCGGCGCGAGAAGATAGTCGAGGATCAGGTTGTTGGCGGGCACGGTGATCGCCTGCACGACCATCACCGAGACGCCGAGACCAATGGCGGTCGAGATCTTCTTCGACACGGCGATGAAGGTACACATCCCCAGGAAGAAGGACAGGGCGAGGTTCTCGACGAAGACCGCCTTGACCGCGAGAGAGATGAGACCTTCCATCAGTGCGCCTCCACGCTCTGGATCTTGTATTCACGCTCTTCGACCTGGCCCGGCTTCCAGGCACGGATCGCCCAGATCAGCAGGCCGATCACGAAGAAGGCCGAGGGCGGCAGCAGCAGCAGGCCGTTCGGGACGTACCAGCCGCCGTTGTTGACCGTCTCCAGGATGGTGATGCCGAACAGCGAGCCCGAGCCGAAGAGCTCGCGGATCACGCCGACGACCATCAGGATCAGCCCGTAACCGAGACCGTTGCCGACACCGTCGACGAAGCTGGCCACCGGCGGGTTGCTCATGGCGAAGGCTTCGGCGCGGCCCATCACGATGCAGTTGGTGATGATCAGGCCGACGAAGACCGACAGTGTCTTGGAGATATCGTAGGCATAGGCCTTGAGCACCTGGTCGACGAGGATCACGAGGCTGGCGATGATCACCATCTGCACGATGATCCGGATCGAGCTGGGGATCTGGTTGCGCAGCATCGAGATGAACATCGACGAGAAGGCGGTCACCAGCGTCACGGCGATCGCCATCACCAGGGCCACCTTCAGCGAGGAGGTCACGGCGAGGGCCGAACAGATGCCCAGCACCTGCAGGGTGATCGGGTTGTTGTCGATCAGCGGATCGACGAGCTGCGATTTGCGGGTCTGGGCCATCAGATCTCTCCTGCCTTAAGCCGCTCGAGGAACGGGCCGTAGCCCTGTTCACCCATCCAGAAGCGGACAAGGTTGTCGACACCGCGCGAGGTCAGGGTCGCCCCGGCCAGCGCGTCGATATAGTAGTCCTGGCCGGCGGGCGGCGGCTGCTTGGCGACGGTGATCTGCAGCGTGCCGTCTTCGTCACGCAGCTTCTTGCCGTTCCAGAGCGCCTTCCAGCGCGGGTTGTCGACCTCGGCGCCGAGGCCGGGGGTCTCGCCCTGCTGGTAGAACTGCAGGCCATAGATGTCGTTGCCGTTCTCTTCCAGCGCGATGAAGCCGTAGAGCGTCGACCACAGGCCGTAGCCCTCGATCGGCAGCACCACCTTGTCGATCGCACCCGCGTCATCGCGCAGGATGTAAACCATCTGGAAGATCTGCTGCGTGCCGCCAAGGCCCGCCGGGTCCTCGTCGAGCGCGCGCACAAGCGCCGGATCGCCCGAGGTCGCCAGTTCCTCGAAGGTGTCGATCTCATACTGGTCGGTGAACTCGCCGGTCGCCAGCTCGAGCACATGCGGCTCGAAGTCGCTGAAGGCCTCGGCGATGTTCATGCCCGGCTCGTAGACGCCGGCAACTTCCAGAACGTTGCGCTGCTTGTCGCGCAGGCGGTTGTTCTCCTGCACCGGGCGCAGCGAGACCGCGGCGGCCGACACGATCATCGACGCCACAAGGCACAGCACCACGGCCACGGTCACCGTCTTGACGGTGGAATCCGGCGGCATGTCCAGGAAACGGCGGATCATGCCCTTGTTCGCATTGGTGTCAGACATTGCGCTTGGCCCTCCGTTTGATGTTGGCCTGGACGACGAAGTAGTCGATCAGCGGCGCGAACACGTTGCCGAAGAGGATCGCAAGCATCATGCCTTCGGGGAAGGCCGGGTTGATGACACGGATCATCACAACCATGAAACCGATCAGCGCGCCGTAAATGTAGCGACCGACGTTGGTGTGCGAGGCGGAAACGGGCTCGGTCACCATGAACACCAGGCCGAAGGCGTAGCCGCCGACCACCAGGTGCCAGTACCAGGGCATGGCGAACATCGGGTTGGTGTCGGAGCCGATGATGTTCAGCAGCAGCGAGAAGCCGATCATGCCGCCAAGGCAGCCGGCGATCAGGCGCCAGTTGGCGATCTTCGTGGCCAACAGGAAGGCGAGTCCCAGAAGACAGGCTATGGTCGAGGTCTCGCCGAAGGAGCCCTGGATCGTGCCGACGAAGGCGTCCATCCAGCTGATGCCATGCGCGGGCAGCGAGGCGACGCCGTCGCTGGCGCTGACCGAAAGCGCGGTTGCGCCCGAGAACCCGTCGACCGGGGTCCAGACACGGTCACCGGACATCTGCGCCGGGTAGGCGAAGTAGAGGAACGCCCGCCCGACCAGCGCCGGGTTGAGGAAGTTCTTGCCGGTGCCGCCGAAGACTTCCTTGCCGATCACCACGCCGAAGATGATGCCGAGCGCGACCTGCCAGAGCGGGGCCGAAGCGGGCATGATCAGCGTGTAGAGCATCGAGGTCACGAGGAAGCCCTCGTTCACCTCGTGGCCGCGGACCACGGCGAAGATCACTTCGAAGATGCCGCCCGCGATCAGCGTCACGATGTAGATCGGCAGGAAATACAGCAGCCCGTGCAGGATGTTCGCCAGCGGGTTGGCCGGGTTGAAGCCGATGCCGAGCGCGTCGATGATCGCCGCGCGCCAGCCCGATGCGCCGTACTCGGCGATCGCCATGTTGGTCTGCAGGCCGGTGTTGTACATGCCGAAGAGGATGCAGGGGATCGTCGCGATGACCACGTAGGTCATGATCCGCTTCATATCGATGTACGAGCGGGCATGGGGCGCGACGGTGGTCACCGTCTTCGGGGTGTAGATGAAGCTCTCCACCATCTCATAGACGGGGAAGTACTTCTCGAAACGGCCGCCCTTCAGGAATTGCGGCTCGATCCGATCAAAGAAATTGCGCAGACCCAAGGTCTTACCCCTCCTTCTCGATCTTGCTGAGGCTGTCGCGAAGGGCGATGCCGTATTCGTATTTGGCCGGGCAGGCGAAGCCCACGAGCCCAAGGTCTTCCTCGTCCAGCTCAAGCGCACCCAGCGCCTGCGCCTGGTCGGTGTCCATCACCAGCAGCGCGCGCAGCAGCTGCGTCGGCAGGAAGTCCTGCGGCATCAGCTCCTCGAAGGTGCCGATCGGCACCATGGCGCGGCGGCCGCCGTTGAGGTTCGAGGTCAGCGCGTAGAGCTTCTTGGTGAAGGCAGAGCCGAGCACCGGCTGCACCGCGAATTTCGACCCCATCGGGCGAATCCAGCCCATCGGGATCTGTTTCTGGTCTTCCTCGATCAACGTGATCTGGCGGGCATAGCGGCCCAGGAAGGCATCGGGCCCCGCGCCCATGCGACCGCTGAGGATCGAGCCGGAAATTACGCGCACCGGCGCGGTGCCGTTCAGGTCCTCGGCGCAGAGCTCCAGCATCGAAGCCCCTGCAAGGGTGCGCACCAGCCGCGGACGGCCGCACATCGGGCCGGACAGGGCGATGATGCGCGACCCGTCGAGACGGCCGGTCTCGAGCAGTTTCCCGATGGCGATCACGTCATGGTAGCCGATGGTCCAGACGGTCTTGGAGGCCGACGGCGGCTCGAGGAAATGCATGTGGGTGCCGGCAAGGCCCGCCGGATGCGGCCCCGAGAAGCCCGCGGCGGTGATCCCCGGCAGATCTACGCCGGGAACCGTCGCGCCGATTTCCTGGCACAGGTAGACGTTGCCCTCGGTCAACAGCGGCAGCGCCTGCAGACCACGTGCGAAGGCATCGGCGTCCTCGGCGATGATGGTCGCGGCATCGCCGCTGAGCGGCTCGCTGTCCATCGCGGTGACGTAGATCGCGGCGGGTTTCGCATCGGCGCTCGGCACCTTCGAGTAGGGGCGCGTGCGGAACGACGTCCAAAGGCCGGCGGCGCAGAGCTTCTGGGTCAGGCCCTCGGCCGTCGTGGCGTCCCCGACCGACGAGAAGTCCACCGGCTCGGCAGCGCTCGGATCGACCTCGATCTCGACCGAAATCAGCACCCGGCGGGCGCCGCGGTTGATCGCCTTGATTCGGCCTGAAACCGGTGCGGTGACCTGAACCTCGGGGGTGTCTTTATGGGCCAGAATCGGCGCTCCGGCGGCGATGACATCGCCCTCCTGAACCGCGAGTCTCGGCTTCAAACCGATGTAATCCTGCCCCAGAACTGCAACGGTCCGGACCGCTGCACCGTCTTCGATTCCGCCTACGGGTGTCCCCAGCACCGGGACATCGAGACCTTTTCTCAACGTATATTGCTGCACGTCGCTTCGTCCTGTCCATTTTCCGGCAGCCTTATGCGCCGCAACGCCGCAGTTTGGAAGAGTTTGACGAGAAAGTTTCCAATTTAATGTTGAATCACCCGCCAAAACGGCTCAGAAGCCCTTTGTCTCATCGTCGACCCTACAGCTTCTTGCGGAGATACCGGATGAACCCTCTTACCTTTTCTCGCCGTAGCTTCCTTGTGATGCCTTTCGCTCTGGCAGCGTGCAAGAAAGGGTGGTCCGTTCTGGAACTCACCGGGCTGACCATGGGCACGAGCTACTCGATCGCCGCGATCGACCACAGCAACAAGATCGAGAAGGCCGAGCTGCAGAAGGCCGTGGACGCCAGCCTAGCACAGGTCAACGCGCAGATGTCCAACTGGGATTCCAGCTCGGAGATTTCGCGCTTCAACGCCGCTGGCGCCACCGATCATTTCGCCGTCTCGCCCGAGGTTGCGCATGTGATGACCGCCGCGCACGAAATCAACGCCGCCACCGACGGCGCCTTCGACGTCACCGTCGGCCCGCTGATCGACCTCTGGGGATTCGGCGCCGGCAAGACCCGCAGCGACATGCCCTCCGAGGCAGAGATCGCGCAGGCTCTGGCCTGCTGCGGCCAGTCGCAGTCGGTGAACGTCGGCAACGGCGCGCTGCAGAAGATGCGCCCCGAGGCAGAGGTGTACCTCTCGGCCATCGGCAAGGGCTTCGGCATCGACCAGGTCGCGCGCACCCTCGCCAGCTTCGGCATCACCGATTACATGGTCGAGGTCGGCGGCGATCTCTACACCGCGGGCAAGAACCCCGATGGCCAGCCCTGGCACATCGGCATCGAGACGCCCGAAGCCTTCAACCGCGGCGTGCAGCAGGTCGTGGCCGTCTCCGACATGGGCATGGCGACCTCGGGCGACTACCGCAACTACTTCGACTTCGAAGGCAAGCGTTACTCGCACATCATCGACGCCACCACCGGCCGCCCGGTGACCCACAACACCGCCTCGGTGACCGTGATGGCCGAGAACACCATGCTGGCCGACGCCTGGGCGACCGCCCTGCTGGTGCTGGGCCGCGAGCGCGGTCTCGAGATCGCAAATCAGCGTGATATGGCCGCTCTGTTCATTGATCGCTCGGGCAAAGCGGGCGACAAGGGCTTCGAGATCACCGCCAGCGATCGCTTCACCGCGCTGCAGGCCTGATCGCCAACCGCCGCAACCGCTGAGAGAGGGACGCCATGTCGACCTTCATTCTTGCTTTCGGACTTCTGATGATCGTGATGCTGGGCATGGCGCTCGGCGTCATTCTCAACGGACGCACGATCAAGGGCAGCTGCGGCGGACTCAACGCGATCGCGGGCGCAGACCGCTGCGTGGTCTGCAAGCAGGAGGTCGACCCCGACAGCCCGCTGCGCGACCGCCTGCACTGCCCCAAGGCCCGCAAGATGCTCGAGGACATGGAGCGCGAGGAACGCGCGGCGACCTGAGCGGCACGCCTCATTCGACTACGAAACGCCGGCCCAAGGGCCGGCGTTTTCGCTTTTTCACGGAGAGGTTTTCGCAGCGGGCGCCGGGCAAGCGACGGCCCGTGGGTTGGCGCTGCAACGACTGGGGTCGGCACTTTATCTCGGTCAGGCCCGGACGAACTCGGAACGGCATGCAGACGACCCATAGCGCCAGCCCGTCGGGACGGGCAGCCGCTTGCCCGGCGGCTTCGCCTTGAGTCCGGGCAGCCTCAGCCCCCGGTCAGCGGCGTCAGCCCGAGCACCAGCAGCACCACAGCCGCGATCAGCCCGAACACCCAGAGCTGCCAGCGCGGGCCTTCGGCCTTCCACACGCTGCGGTAGCGGTAACCGGCAAGGCACGCAATCACGAAGAGCACCGTGGCGCTGGCGGGAGTCAGCGTAAGCTCGGGCAAGATTCAGACCTCTCGGCTGGAATTCGTTTACTCGTGCGCTGATTGCACTAACCTGAAAGAGGTTCAAGGGAGGGTAACGCCATGCCAGCTTCATACAAACCTCATACCCGCGACGACGACGAACACGAGAAGACCCACAGCCAGACAGTCGAAACCAACCTTTCGGCAGCCGAGGCGACCGTGCGCCACGTGATGGACGGCAAGAGCGGCGATCTCTTCTGGATCCAGCCGCAGGAGACCATCGGCACGGCCGTCGAGGTGCTGCGCGACCAGCGCATCGGCGCGCTGCTGGTCAAGGATCCGCAGGGCGAGCTGGTCGGCATCCTGTCCGAGCGCGACATCGTTCGCCGACTCGCCGACACGCCGGGCCGCACCCTGCCGCAGACGGTGGCCGAGCTGATGACCTCGGAGCTCGAGACCTGCACCCCCGACGAGACGCTGGTGCGCATCCTGCGGCGGATGACCGACGGGCGCTTCCGCCACATGCCGGTGCTCGAGGACGGCCGGCTGGTCGGGCTGATCTCGATCGGCGACGTGGTGAACTACCGGCTCACCGCGCTGGAATACGAAGCGCTGAAGCTCAAGCAGCTGATTGTCGGCTGAGCGCCGACTCCGGCTCGCAAGAAAAAGGCCCGGCAAAAGCCGGGCCTTTGAGGTTACTCCGCACGGGTGGTGTCAGCTCGCGGGTACCACGCCCGCCTGATCGCGCCGCGCCGCGCGCTGCGAGATGAAGGCGCAGACCAGAAGCTGGCTCATGTGGTAGATCATCACCGGCAGCACGATGGCCCCGACCTGGTCGGGCGCGAAGAGCGCCGTCGCGATCGGCAGCCCCGAGGCCAGACTCTTGGTCGAGCCGCAGTAGAACAGCACCGCGCGGTCCGGGTAGGGCAGTCCGAAAAGCTTGCCCGACCCCGCCATCAGAAGCATCGTGATGGCCAGGAACAGCAGCACGACGAGCCCCAGGATCAGCAGGCTCGCGGCGGGAATCTGCAGCCAGAGCCCCGAGACCGTGCCCGCGCTGAAGGCCGAGTAGACGATCAGCAGGATCGAGCCGCGGTCGACCACCATGGTCAGCACCTTGTGCTTCTTCACGAAGGCCCCGACCCAGCGCCGCACCAGCTGGCCCAGAACGAAGGGCAGCAGGATCTGCGTACCGATCTTCAGCACCGCGTCGAAGCTCACCCCGCCGTCGCCCTGGTGCAGCAGCAGCGCGACCAGCGCCGGGGTCAGCACCACGCCGACGATGTTCGACAGCGAGGCGGCGCAGATCGCCGCGGGCACGTTGCCGCCGGCGATCGAGGTGAAGGCGATCGACGACTGCACGGTCGAGGGCAGCACCGCCAGGAACAGCAGCCCCAGCGTGATCGTCGGGCCGAGCGCCCCGCCGAAGACCGCCGCCAGCGCCAGGCCGATCAGCGGGAACATCACGTAGGTGGCGGCAAAGCTCAGCCCCTGCAGGCGCCAGTTCAGCAGCCCCGCGCGCACCGAGCTCGGATCGAGCTTGGCCCCGTAGAGAAAGAACAGCAGCGCAACCGCCCAGAAGGTCACATGCTTGAGCCCGACCGCGGCGATACCCTGCGCCGGCAGCAGCAGGCCGAGGCACACCGTCGCCAGAAGCAGCAGCATGTAGGTGTCGATGCCGATGCGTTTGAGAAACTTCATCCCGTCTCCTGTCGTTTCCTCTCCGGCGCATGCGCCGCTCGCTGTTCGCGGCAGAGGCGCGTGGGGATTTCACGCCTCTGCCGGGCCGGCCTCAGAACCCTGCGGCCTGCCCATCCTTACGCGGATCGGAGCCGGCCGCAAAGCCGCCGTCCGGCAGGCGATGCACCAGCTGCGCCCCGCCGAAGCCGAAGGCATTGTCCGGCGCCTCGATCTGCACCTTGTGGCCGAGTGCGGCCAGACCGTCCAGAAGCTCGGGAGCCATGGTCGGCTCGCAGGCCACGTCGAGCCCTTCGATCATCCGCCAGCGCGGCGCGTCGGCGGCGGTCTGCACGTCCTGTTCCCATAGCTCGGTGCGCAGCAGCAGCTGCATGTGGCCCTGCGCCTGGATCGGCCCGCCCATCATGCCGTAGGCCATCAGCGGCGCGCCGTTCTTCATGGCAAAGCCCGGGATGATCGTGTGGAAGGGGCGCTTGCCGCCCGCGACCTGATTGGCGTGTCCCTCTTCCGTGGTGAAGCCGAAGCCGCGGTTCTGCATCGACACGCCGGTGCCCGGCACCACGACGCCCGAGCCGAAGCCCGCGTAGTTGGACTGGATGAAGCTGATCATCATGCCCGAGGCGTCGCCGACGTTCAGCAGCACCGTGCCGCCGCGCTTCGGCGCGCCGGGGCCGAAGTCCTGCGCCCTCTCCTCGGAGATCAGCGCGGCGCGGGATTTCAGGTATTCGGGATCGAGCAGCGCGGTCTCGTCGACCTCGGTCATGTGATCGCGGTCGGCGACAAAGGCGTGCAGGTCGGCATAGGCCAGCTTGATCGCCTCGATCTGCAGGTGCACGGCGGTCAGGTCGTCCGGTCCGTGATCGCGGATCGAGGTGTGCTGCAGCATCCCCAGCGCCATGAGCGCGGCGATCCCCTGCCCGTTCGGCGGGATCTCGTGCAGCTCGACGTCGTCGAAGGACTGGCTGATCGTGCCGCACCAGTCGGGCTTGTGGCTCGAAAGATCCTCCAGCGTCATCGCGCCGCCATGGGCCTTGGCGAAGGCGACGATCTCTTCCGCGATCTCCCCCTCGTAGAAGGCGCGGCCCTTGGTGTCGGCAATCGCCCGCAGCGTGCGCGCGGCGCCCGGGTTGCGGAAGCGCTCACCCGCCTTGGGCGCGCGGCCGCCGGGCATGAAGGTCTCGGCGAAGCCGGGCTGCTTGCCCAGGGTCTCGGCGCCCTTGGCCCAGAGCGCGGCAATCACCGGCGAGACGATGAAGCCCTCTTCGGCGTAGCGGATGGCGGGGGCCAGCACCGTCGCCAGCCCCAGCTTGCCGAAGCGCTCGGACAGCTCGACCCAGGCGCTCACGGCGCCGGGCACGGTCACCGCGTCCCAGCCGTGCTGCGGCATGCCATCCGGGAAGCGCTCGGGCGACCAGGCCGCGGGCGCGCGGCCCGAGGCGTTGAGGCCATGAAGCTGCTTGCCGTCCCAGAGGATGCAGAAGGCATCCGATCCAAGCCCGTTGCCGGTCGGCTCGACCACGGTCAGCGCAGCGGCGGTGGCAATCGCGGCATCCACCGCGTTGCCGCCCTGCTGCAGGATGGTCAGCCCGGCCTGCGTGGCCAGCGGCTGCGAGGTCGCGACGACGTTCTCTGCCAGCACGGGCGAGCGGCGCGACGGGTAGACGGGATCATGACGCAGGCGCATCGGTGCTCCTCCCGGAAGTTTTGCGTTGTTTCAGATGGCTGCGGATCGCCCAGGCAATCGAGACGACAGCCGCAATGAGGAAAATGAGGCTGATGGGGCGGGTGAAGAACAGCGACGGGTCGTCGTTGGTCATCAGCGCGCGGCGCAGGTTGGTCTCGGCGATCGGGCCGAGGATCACCCCCAGCACCAGCGGCGCCAGCGAGTAGCCGAGTGCGCGCAGCGCGTAGCCCGCCACCCCGATGAAGCCGAGCAGGTAGAGGTCGGTCACGCGGTTGTTCAGCGCGAAGGAGCCGACGACGCAGCAAACCATCACCACCGGCACGATCAGCCATTTCGGCACCTCGGCGACGCGCAGGAAGAGGCGCATCGACAGCACCGAGACCACCAGCATCATCAGCGAGGCGACGGCCATGGCGATGAACATCCCGTAGACGAGGTCGCCGTGGTCCATGATCAGACGCGGACCCACCGAGATGCCGTGCACCATGAGCGAGGCCATGAGGATCGCGTCCACCGCCGAGCCCGGGATGCCGAGACCGATCAGCGGGATCAGGCCACCACCCGCGGTGGCCGAGTTGCCCGCCTCCGAGGCGACAACCCCGTCAGGGTTGCCCTTGCCGAAGCTGTCGGGGTCCTTGGAATTGCGCTTGGCCTGGTCGTAGGCCACGAGGTTGGCGATCGAGCCCCCTGCCCCCGGCAGCGCCCCGATCAGCACGCCGACGATGGACGAGCGGATCAGGTTCACCGGGCGCAGCAGCACCTCTTTCATCACCTTCCAGGTCTGGAAGTCGATGGCGCCGGTCACCAGCGCATTGCCCGAGCGCACCGATTTCGAATCCTCGACTTCGGAGGTCAGCTGCGAGATGGCAAAGATGCCGATCAGCACCACGAGGAACGGCAGGCCGGTCTCCAGCATTTCGATACCGAAGTCGAAGCGCGGCCGGCCCATGATCGGATCGGTGCCGACGGTCGAGATGGCCAGGCCGATGAGACCCGCCAGCATGCCGCGGATCACGCTGTCCCCGACCAGCGAGGCAACGATGGTCAGCGCGAAGACGATCAGCGAGAAATATTCCCACGGGCCGAGCTTCACCGCGAACATCGCCAGCGGCGGCGCGGCAACGATCAGCACCACGGTCGAGATGACAGTGCCGAAGAAGGAGGCCCAGACCCCGAGCGACAGCGCCCGGCCGGGCTCGCCGCGGCGGGCCATGGGGAAGGCGTCGAAGGTGGTGGCCACCGAGGAGGGCGTGCCGGGAATGCCCAGCAGCGCGGCGGAGATCAGGCCACCGGTGTAGCCGCCCACGTAGACCGAGAGCATCACTGCGATGCCCTGCAGCGGCTCCATGGTGAAGGTCAGCGGCAGCGTCAGCACGATGGCCATGGTGACGGTGAAGCCGGGGATCGCGGCGGCGATGATGCCGGCCACCGAGCCGGCGAGCATGTAGATCAGCGTGGCGAGCGTGAAGATCTGCGCCGCGCCGGAAAGGAAGCTGTCCATGTCAGAGAACCCCGCGCGGCAGGAAGACGGTGAAGACCTCGGCAAAGAGCCAGTTCAGCCCGAAGGAGAAGACGGCGGCCACGATCACCGCGATCAGCAGCGTTGCGGGCTTGCGCGGCATCAGCACCAGCTCGAGCACGAGGATGAAGAGGAAGCTCGCGATCGGGAAGCCGAGCAGCGGAATCGCCAGCAGGTAGACCGCCAGCGTCGCCAGCACGACGAAGACCAGGTAGCGGCGCTTGGCCCAGGCCGCGGTCTGGCCGGCGAAGCGGCCGTAGGCACCCGCGGGAATCTTGCGCAGCGCGTCGATGATGGCGATCACCGCGACCAGCGCGATGCCTGCGAAGACGATCTTGGGGAAGGCGCCGGCGCCGAGCTTTTCGAAGCGCGAGGTGGGAATTGCGGCGGCCGAGACAAACAGCCCGACCGAGGCGAGGAGGATCAGCACGTAGCTCAGGAGGCGGGCGATCTCGCCCGCCTCCCTTGCCTGCTGCTTGTCGTAGCCGGCGTCGCTCACGGTGCGAGAACCTCTGCGAGCGATTTCACGGTCTCGTCGAGCTTGGCGAGATAGGCACTGTAGGCCTCCTGGCCGCGGAACATGACGGCGGCGCCGGCATTGTTGGTCTGCTCGATGTAGGTCGCGTCCTTCGACAGCTCTTCGAGCGCCGCTTCCAGCGTGTCGCGGGCCTCTTGCGGCGCGCCCTTCGGCATCACGATGCCGCGGGTCACCTGCAGCTCGAGATCCTGCCCCAGCTCGGCGAAGGTCGGAACGTCCGGCGCTTCCTCGACGCGCTCGGAGGAGCCCACGGCGAGGAATTGCAGGTCGCCGTTGTCGACGAACTGCTTCGACGAGGAGATGTCGCCGATGGCCGCGTCGAGGTTGCCGCCGACCAGAGCGCGAATGCGCTCGCCGGTGCCTTCGTAGCCGACGTATTGGAACTGCAGGCCGTAGGCCTGTTCGATCATCGCCGCGTGCAGGTGCGGCACGCCGCCCAGGGTCACGCCCATGGTGATCTCACCCGGGTGCTCCTTGGCGTAGGCGACGAACTCCTCGAAATCCGAGTAGTCCTCGGTCGGATGCACCACCAGGTACTGCGGCGAGGCGGTCATCAGCGCGATCGGCTCGAAGTCGTCCCACGCCAGATCGGTGATGCCGGTCTCGGTCGCGACCAGCAGGCCCTCGTGCACCTGGCTGATGGTGTAGCCGTCGTTGGCGCGGCGCGAGGCTTCGCGCAGGCCGACGGTGCCGCCGACGCCGGGCATGTTGATGATCGGCATCTCGGTACCGAGGTAGGGCGCGACATTGCCGGCGATCAGGCGCATCAGCGTGTCCGACCCGCCGCCCGGCGACCAGGGCACGATGAACTCGACCGGGTGGTCGGGGTAATCCTGCGCGCTGGCAGGGGCGGCAATCATGGTGGCCGCGGCAAGAAGGGCGGCAAAGCCCGTGCGAAGTTTCATTGGGAGGCTCCCTGTGTTGAGGCCAGCGGTTTCTCCGCCAGCGTTCTGGTTGGGTAAACCTGAAGTAACACAAGGTCGAGCCACACAAAGCGCGTATTTATTGCCATCTTTTTCAGTTTTACTTATCTTGTGGTGATGGACACGCGTCAGTTGCAGACACTTCTCGCCATCGAGCAGCACGGCGGCTTCGCCGCCGCCGCGCAGGCAATCAACCTCACCGCCTCAGCGGTAAGCCAGCAGGTCTCGGCGCTGGAGGCCGAACTGGGCGTGCAGCTTTACGACCGCACCCGCCGCCCGCCGGTGCTCACCGCCAAGGGCGCCGAGATGCTGCGCTCGGCGCGGCAGATCCTGCGCATCGTCACCGAGACCAAGGCCTCGGTCAGCGGCGGCGATGTCGGCGGCACGCTCGCCTTCGGCACATTGCGCACCGGAGCGAATTCTCTGGTGCCGCAAGCCCTTGCCTCGCTGCAGGGCCGCTACCCGGACCTCACCTACAGGCTGCGCATCGGCATGTCCGAAGAACTGATGGCGGAGGTGGTCTCGGGCCAGCTCGACGCCGCATTGGTCGCCGAACACGTGGCGGTGCCGCCGAGCCTGCGCTGGACCGAGGTGCTGAGCGAACCGCTGGTGGTGATCACCCCGCCCGGCACCGGCGGGCTGGCCATCCACGACCTGATCCGCCGCGTGCCCTACATCCGCTACCGCACCCAGGTGCCGCTGGCGCGCCAGATCGACACCGAGATTGCCCGGCTCGGCGTCGCGCCGCGGCAGGTGGCTTCTGTGAACACGATGACGGCGGTGGTGGGCTGCGTGCGGGCGGGGCTGGGCTTTGCCATCATCCCCTATGTGGCGCTGCAGGATTCGATCACCGCCGCGCTCGACTGGTTTCCCTTCGGCGCGCCACCGATCCACCGCCGGCTGGGACTCGTGCAGCGCCCGACCACCAGCCGGGCCGAGGTGCTGTCAGCCCTGATCGCCGCGCTGATCGAACATGGGCGCCCGCGCGACGATCACGACTGAAGCGACCGGACTGTCAGCTGCGGTCTTCGATCACCCGCGCCAGCGCCGGGTCGTCGCCGAAGAACGGCTCCGCGGCAACGCCCATGGCGTCCCACTGGTCGGGCTGGATCATCAGGCGCGTGCTCAGCTCGTTCTGGAACGGGCTGACCTTGCCCGAGCGGCGCGCACGGGCCTTGAGCAACTCACCTTCGATCGCCGCACCGATGTCACGATATTCACCGCGGGCCACGAGGCCTTCCGCATAGGAAAGAATCTCGCCGCTGATGGTGACTGTCTCTGTCTTGCGCATGAACCGACCCCCCCTCATACTCGCGTGGCAGCGGATCGAGTGTAGCCTGAGTCGGCCTGTGGACAATGCGCTAAGTTAACCTCGCGTTAAGACTTTTGGCGAAAGTGGGACGAAAACGCCGCGCCGGGTCTCCCCGGCGCGGCGCGTGAACGTCTCAACTCATGCGGGTATGGCCGCTCAGGCCCACTCGCCCTTGCGGAAGACCGGCACGCGGGTGCCATCCTTGCGGATGCCGTCGATGTCGGTCTCGGCGCCGCCGATCATCCAGTCGACGTGGATCATCGAGCTGTTGCCGCCCTGCGCCGCGACCTGCTCCGGCGTCAGCGAGGCGCCGTCGAGGAAGCATTTCGAGTAGCACTGACCCAGCGCGATGTGGCAGGCGGCGTTCTCGTCGAACAGCGTGTTGTAGAACAGCAGGCCCGACTGCGAGATCGGCGAGCTGTGCGGCACCAGCGCCACCTCGCCGAGGCGCGCCGCGCCCTCGTCGGTTGCCAGCAGCTCGCGCAGCACTTCCTCGCCGTGCGCGGCCTTGGCCTCGACGATGCGACCCGCTTCGAAGCGCACCTCGATGCCGTCGATCAGGCTGCCCTGGTGCGACAGCGGCTTGGTCGAGCGCACGGTGCCCTCAACGCGCTGCGCGTGCGGCGTGGTGAAGACCTCTTCGGTCGGCACGTTCGGGTTGCAGACGACGCCGTTCTGCGAGGTGCTCGCCCCGCCGTGCCACTCGTGGCCATCGGCAAGCCCGATGGTCAGGTCGGTGCCTGGCCCGGTGAAATGCAGCGCCGAGAAGCGCTCGGCGTTCAGCCATTCGGTACGCGCGCGCAGCGCGGCATTGTGCTCGGCCCAGGCCGCGACGGGATCGTCGCCGGTGACGCGCGACGCGGCAAAGATCGCCTCGGCAAGCTTGGCCTGCGCCTCGGGCTCGGAAAGCTCGGGGAACATCCGCTTGGCCCAGGCCGCGCCCGGCCAGGCACAGATCGACCAGTTCACGTTGAAGTTGGTGATCTTCTCCATCGCCGGCTTGTAGGCGATCGAATTGGCCTTGCCGGTGCGCGACACCTTGGCCGGGTCCTGCCCGGCAAGCAGCATCGGATCCTCGCCGACGATGGCCATGCGCGCGGCGCCCTCGCCGAAGGCCTCGGCCATGCCGCCATAGAGCCAGCCCGCGGCGGCGTCGAAGCTGGCGTCCTGGCCTTCCTCGAAGCGCGCCAGCGCCACGTCGGAATCCGAAAGAAGCGGCGTCACCAGCGAGGCACCGGCGCGATAGGCGGCGCGGGTCACCGCGCGCACCAGCGGCAGCGCCGAAACCGGCGCCGTCAGCACGAGCTGCTGGCCGGGCTGGATGTTCACACCGGTGCGCACGGCCACTTCGGCCAGCCGGTCGATCAGCGTCGGGTCGATGGGGGTCGACGTCATGAAAAGCTCCTGAGTCTGTCTTGTTGCCGCAAAGCTGGGCCTGCGGGCTAGGACAGTCAAGCGCCCGACCGCCAGGCTGACCTCGCGTGAAAGCGTCACAGCTTGGCGCGATCATCGCCAATATAGATTGAAGATCTCCCGGTATTGATGCTAGGAGGCCCGCCATGTTTCGAAACCTCTGGCATAAGGTGTTCGGCCCGGCGTTCCGGCGGCCGCCGCGATTTCAGGTCGCGGCGATGTGCTTCCGGCATGCCGACTGCGCCGACGGGCTGGAGATCCTGCTGATCACCTCGCGCGACACCGGGCGCTGGGTGCTGCCCAAGGGCTGGCCCAAGGCCGGGCTCGACTCCGCCGGCACCGCGATGGAGGAGGCCTGGGAGGAAGCCGGGGTCGTCGCCCCGAACGCCCACACCTCCGAGATCGGCAGCTATCGCTACGACAAGCGTCTCGATGGCGGCCTGCCGATGGACACCGTGGTCTTCGTCTATGCCGCCGAGGTGACCGAGCCGCTGCGCGACGACTACCCCGAGGCCGGCCAGCGCGAACGGCGCTGGGTGCCGCCCAGCGAAGCTGCTAAGATGGTCGACGAGCCCGGCTTGCAGATTCTGCTCGCGCAGGTGCCGAGCCTCCTGCCACAGCCCGAGATCGGCTGAAGCCCATGACCGAGTCCAGGCATCGCGCGGCCGGCCCCGCGTCAGAGCGCGACTCCGAGCAGCACTGGCCGACGCTGGACAAGGATCTCGGGCGCATGTCGCTGATCGAGTCCGCCGCGCTGCACACCGCGCGGCCGCTGGTCGGCGTCGGCATCTCGCTGGTGTTCATCGCCCTGGTCGCCGCCATCGTCGCGCTCGCCGCCGGCGAGTTGCAGGGCACGCTGATGATCGCCATCGCCGCGGCTTTCGCGGCCTACATGGCGCTCAACATCGGCGCCAACGACGTGGCCAACAATATGGGGCCGGCGGTGGGGGCCAACGCCCTGTCGATGGCCGGGGCCATCGCCATCGCCGCCCTCTGCGAGACCGCCGGGGCGCTGCTGGCCGGGGGCGAGGTCGTCTCGACCATCTCGGACCGCATCATCGCGCAGGGCGAGATCGCCGACAGCGCGCATTTCGTGCAGGCGATGATGTCGGCCATGCTGGCCGCCGCCGTCTGGATCAACGCCGCAACGCTGCTGCGGGCGCCGGTCTCGACCACCCACGCGGTGGTCGGCGGTGTCATGGGCGCGGGCATCGCCGCCGCCGGCTTCGGCACGGTGAACTGGCCGACGATGAGCGCCATCGCCGCAAGCTGGGTGGTCTCGCCGATCCTGGGCGGGGTGATCGCGGCGGCGGTGCTGGCCTTCATCAAGTGGAAGATCATGTACGTGCCGGACCGGATCGCCGCCGCGCGCATCTGGCTGCCGGTGCTGATCGGGGTCATGGCGGGCGCCTTCGCCTGCTACCTCGCGCTCAAGGGGCTGCGGCAGTTGCTCGGCATCGGCCTGCACCAGGCGGCGCTCTCCGGCCTCGCGGTCGGCGTGCTGAGCTGGCTGATCGCCATTCCGCTGGTGCGCCGCCGATCGCGCGGGATGGAGAACCGCAACGCCTCGCTCAAGGTGCTGTTCCGCCTGCCGCTGGTGATCTCGGCCGGGCTTCTGTCCTTTGCCCATGGCGCCAACGACGTGGCCAATGCCGTCGGCCCGCTCGGCGCGATCGTGAAGGCGCTGCAGTCCCGCGAGGTCGCGGAGCAGATGACCGTCATCCCCTACTGGGTGCTGATGATCGGCGCGCTGGGGATCTCCTGCGGCCTGATCTTCTTCGGGCCGCGGATGATCCGGCTGGTCGGCAGCCAGATCACCAAGCTCAACCCGATGCGCGCCTATTGCGTCGCGCTCTCGGCGGCGCTGACGGTGATCCTTGCCTCCTGGCTCGGCCTGCCGGTCAGCTCGACCCACATCGCCGTGGGCGGCGTCTTCGGCGTCGGCTTCTACCGCGAATGGTACATGGCGCGGCGGGCCCGGACCGAGGGCGCGACGCGTGCCACCAAGCTGCTGCCGATCGAGGAACGCCAGCGCCGCAAGCTGGTCCGCCGCTCGCATCTGATGACAATCATCGCCGCCTGGCTGGTGACCGTGCCGGCCTCGGCGCTGCTGTCGGCGCTTTGCTTCCTACTCATCACCACGCTGTTCGGCTGAGCGCAATCGACGCTTTACGGACTCGGATGCAGGGTATATAGCGCACCCTTTCCCGGCGCCCTGACTCGGTCTGACTCCTCGTACCGACTTCCTTCGCCGACAGTCCTTGGATCGGATCTCAGACCTTGAAACAGACCCTCGCCGCCGCTCTGCAAGCCCGCGGATACGAAACGCTCACCCCGGTACAGGAAGCCGTGACCGACCCGGCCATCGCCGGTGCCGACCTGCTGGTGTCCGCGCAGACCGGCTCTGGCAAGACGGTGGGCTTCGGCCTCGCCATTGCCCCCGCCATCCTCGGCGATGCCGAGAGCTTCGGCGCCGCCGGCGCGCCGGAAGCCCTGATCATCGCCCCGACCCGCGAGCTGGCCCTTCAGGTCCGCCGCGAGCTGTCCTGGCTCTATGCCGAAGCGGGCGCTGTCATGGCCTCCTGCGTCGGCGGCATGGACGCGCGCACCGAGCGCCGGGCGCTCGAGCGCGGCGCGCATATCGTCGTCGCCACCCCGGGCCGTCTCTGCGACCACCTGCGCCGCGGCGCGCTTGACCTGTCGCAGGTCAAGGCCGTGGTGCTCGACGAGGCCGACGAGATGCTCGACCTCGGCTTCCGCGAAGACCTCGAGACCATCCTCGAGGCGTCGAACCCCGAGCGTCAGACGCTGCTCTTCTCAGCCACCGTCTCGCCGCAGATCGCCCAGCTCGCGCAGCGCTACCAGCGCGACTCGCAGCGCGTTCAGGTGCAGGGCGGCGCCAAGCAGCACTCCGACATCGAGTACCGCGCGGTGATTGTCGCCCAGGGCGACCAGGAGAACGCGATCACCAACCTGCTGCGCTTCCACGAGGCGCCCAACGCCATCGTCTTCGCCAACACCCGCGCCACCGTGTCGCGTCTGGTGTCGCGGCTGACCAACCGCGGCTTCGCCGTGGTGGGCCTGTCGGGCGAGCTGAGCCAGGACGAGCGCAGCCACGCGCTGCAGGCGATGCGCGATGGCCGCGCCCGCGTCTGCGTCGCCACCGACGTCGCCGCCCGCGGCATCGACCTGCCGAACCTCGACCTGGTGATCCACGCCGAGCTTCCGCAGAGCAACGAGGCGCTGCTGCATCGCTCGGGCCGCACCGGCCGCGCCGGGCGCAAGGGGATCTCGGCGCTGATCGTGCCGCTGCGCGACCGCAAGAAGGCCGAGCGCATCATGCGCTTCGCCAAGGTCGAGGCCGAGTGGGGCGAAGCCCCCTCCGCCGACGCCGTGATGGAGCGTGACGAGGCGCGGATGCTGGCCGATCCCATGTGGACCGACCCCTCGCCCGAGAGCGATGCCGCGCTGGTGACCCAGATCACCGAGAAATACAGCGCCGAGGAAATCGCCCAGGCGATGGTGCGCCAGTGGCGCAGCCTGCGCTCGGCCCCCGAGGAACTGCTGCCGGTCGACGCCCGCGCCGAGAAGGCGCCGCGCACCGAGCCCTTCGGCCCGAGCCGCTGGTTCACCGTGACCGTCGGCCGTGAAGGCAACGCCAACCCGCGCTGGCTGCTGCCGAAAATCTGCCGCGCCGGAAACATCACCCGCGAGTCGCTCGGGGCCATCCGCATCGCCGACGAGCTGACCTACGTCGAGATCGCCGACAACGCGGTCGCGGGCTTCCTCGAGGCGCTCGGCCCCGACATGGAAGTGGCGCAGGGCCTGGTGATGGAAGAGGTCGATGGCCTGCCCGAGGAGCTGAAGAGCGCGCCGCGCGGCCCCAAGAAGCCCGGCGGCTTCAAGAAGGACGGCGGGTTCCGCAAGGAAGGCGGCTTCAAGAAGAAGCCCTTCGGCGGCCCCGGCAAGGGCGGCTTCAAGCGCAAGTCCGAGGATGGCGACTTCGACCGCCCGCGCCGCGATGGCGACAAGCCCAAGGGCAAGTTCGGTGCCAAGAAGACCTTCCGCGACACCGACGGTGCCCACAAGAAGGCCGGCCCCAAGAAGCACCGCAAGGGCTGAGAGTCCGAGCGCCGATCGCCGAACACGTCGATTGCTGAATGAAAGGAAGGCCGCCGGACAGTCCGGCGGCCTTCTTCGTTTTCCGACTTTCCGGTTTGCCGACCGGGCGGCGTCAGTGCGCCGCCGCCCCTGCCCCTTTCGCCGGCGGCTTCATCGCCAGCGCCATGATCGCGAGCCCCGCGAAGAGCACGGTGATCAGCAGGAAGACGTCGATGAAGGACATCACCGTCGCCTGCTCGGCGATCCGCCCGGCCATCTGCTGCAGCGCGCCCTTGTCGCCGTCGATGCCCTGCGCCGCAAGGTTCTGTCCCATCATCTCGAGCTGCCGCAGCGCCTCGGGGTTGTTCCAGTTCACCGCTTCGTTGAGCCGCGCCGTGTGCAGCGCGCCGCGGTCGGTGAGCAGCGTATTGATCACCGCAAGGCCCACCGCGCCGCCGAGGTTCCGCATGAGGTTGTAGAGCCCCGAGGCGCTCTTCATCTTCTCCGGCGGCAATGTGCCGAGCGCGAGGTTGTTGATCGGCACCATGCAGATCATCAACGACAGCCCGCGCAGCACCTGCGGCCAGAGCAGCTCCTGGAAGTCCCACTCGGCGGTCATGCCGGTCAGCATCCAGGACGACACGCCGAAGCCGATGAAGCCCATCATCAGCATCAGCCGCAGGTCGATCTTCGACGACAGGATCCCCGCCAGCGGTGCCGAGACGAACATGGCGAGCCCCGACACGAAGACCGTCTCGCCGGTCATCAGGCTGTCGTAGCCGCGGATCGACGACAGGTAGAGCGGGTAGAGATAGGTCATCCCGTAGAGCCCGATCCCCATGACGAAGCTAAACACCGAGCCCACCGCGAAATTGGTATCGGCGAAGGCCGAGAAATCCACCACCGGGTTCTTCAGCGTGAAGGCCCGCCAGAAGGTGACGATGCCGCCCAGCACCATGACAACGAAGAGCACGGCGACGATCTCGTCCTGGAACCAGTCGTTGCCCGGCCCTTCCTCGAGCACATATTCCATCGCGCCGAGGAAACAGGCCAGCGCCCCGAGGCCGATCCAGTCGAAGCTGTCGAAGAGCTTCCAGTCCGGCTTGTCGAAATCCACCAGCGCCAGCACGCCGATGGTGACCGCGATGCCCGCGGGCACGTTCACCAGGAACAGCCAGTGCCAGCTCATCGCGTGGCTGAGATAGCCGCCGACCGTCGGGCCGACGGTGGGGGCGAGAGTCGCGACGAGGCCGATCAGCGGCGAGACGATCGCCCGTTTGGACGGCGGGAAGAGGGTGAAGGCGGCGGCGAAGACCGAGGGGATCATGCCGCCGCCGAGGAAGCCCTGCACCGCGCGCCACAGGATCATCTCGTTGATCGAGCCGGAGGTGGCGCACATGAAGGAAGCCGCGGTGAAGCCCGCCGCCGAGATCGCGAAGAGATAGCGCGTCGACATCATCCGCCCCAGAAGGCCGGAAAGCGGGATCATGATCACCTCGGCGATCAGGTAGGAGGTCTGCACCCAGCTGATCTCGTCCGAGGACGCCCCGAGACCGGCCTGGATCTCCGGCAGCGAGGCCGAGACGATCTGGATGTCGAGAATCGCCATGAACATGCCGAAGACCATGACGAAAAACGCCGCGATCCTGCGCGGCGTGAGTTCGGGCTCTTCGGCCGGTGCTTGGGCGGCGGTGCTCATTGCGAGACCTCCGCCAGCTCCGTGCCCTCGGGCGCGGTGCGCTCGTCGATCTCGACCACCACCGACAGGCCGGCACGCAGTCCGGGCGTGCCCTCGGGCAGCTCGATGCGCACCGGCACCCGCTGCACAATCTTGGTGAAGTTGCCGGTGGCATTGTCAGCTGGCAACAGCGAGAAGACCGAGCCGGTGGCCGGCGCGACAGAGACGACGCGGCCCTCGACCTCATGGCCTTCCATGGCGTCGATGCTGACCTTGGCGGTCTCGCCCGGCCGGATCCCGGCGAGCTGGGTTTCCTTGAAGTTGGCCTCGACGTAGAGCCCGTGATCCGGAACCACGGCAGCGAGCCGCGCGCCGATACTGACCAGTTCGCCCTCTTCGATGGCGATGTTCGCGACGGTGCCGTCGAACGGCGCGCGCAGCACGGTGTGGTCTAGGTCGCGCTGCGCCTGCGCGATGTCGAGCTCCATCTCGCGGCGGCTGGACTCGGTCTCGGCGCGCTCGGCCTTGAGCACCTCGACCTGCGCCTCGGCGCCCTTGATCGCGGCGGCGGCGGCGGCGCGGTTGGCCTTGGCGGTCTCCAGCGCCTCCGTGGCATCATCGAGATCCGCCTGCGAGGTCACCTTGCGCTCCGCCAATCCCTGCGCCCGGGTCAGCGCCGTCTGCGCGCTGCGCAGCGCGGCCTCGGCGGCGGAGAGCTCGGCCTCCGATTGCGTCACCGTCGCCTGCGCCGCGGCGGTCTCGGCGTCGATCCGGGCCAGCGTGCGCTCGAGGGTCGGCAGTTGCGCCTGCGCCTGTTCCAGCGCGATGCGGTAGTCGCCATCCTCGATCCGCACCAGCACGTCACCCTTGCTCACATGCTGGTTCGCCTGCACCGGGATCTCCTCCACATATCCCTGCAGCTTGGACGACACGAGCGAGAGATCCGCCTGAACATAGGCGTCATCGGTCTCGATCATGTAGCGCCCGGTCGTCCACCAGCCGTAGCCCTCGTAGCCACCCGCGAGCAGCGCAAGAAGCGCGATCCCCCCAAGGATGCGCTTCTTGCGGCCGCTCTTGGGCGGCGTCTCCGCGGTTTCGTGAGTGGTGGCTTGCGGAGCCGTCGCGGGGCGGGTCTCGGGATCGTCGGTTTCGATGCGGTCGTGGCGGGACATGGAGGTCACCTTCGGGTGTCGAATGCAGAATGGGAGGAGAGATTCGCTGATCGAACCGCTCGGTTCGACTGGACATAGGCGGCTGCCGTTACGAAATCAAGACTTCATCGAACCGTACGGTTCGATTATATGAGCGTCATGAAACTCGACACACTCACGGAGCGGGCCAAGGCCTGCGCGCAGAAACGCCGCCATGCTGCAGGCGAAGACCCTGAAAAACGCCGTCAAATCCTCGACGGCGCATGGCAGGTTTTTGTCGATCAGGGATTCGACGCCGCCTCGATGAACAGCATCTGCAAGGCGGCGGGGGTCTCGAAAGGCACGCTCTACGTCTACTTCGAGAACAAGGAAGACCTCTTCGTCGCGCTGGTCGAGGACAAGCGCCGCGATTTCTTCGACGGCATCTTCGCGCGTCTGGCCGAGGCCGGCACCATCGAGGAACGGCTGCTGGCCTATGCCGTGGGCCTGTCGACGCAGCTCAATTCGGAAGACGTGATCCGCGCGCAGCGCATCGTCATCAGCGTCGTCGAACGGATGCCCGAACTGGGCACCCGCTTCTACGACGCGGGGGCGAAGCACTTCCTGAGCTGTCTTCAGGATTTCCTGCGGCGCGAGACCGAAGCGGGCAACCTGAACGTGACCGACCCGGAACTCGCCGCCGGGCAGTTCATAGAGCTGTCGACCACGCTGACCTGGCGCCCGCGGCTCTTCGGCCGCCGCCCCGACGCCCCCACCGAGGAAGAGATCGCCCGCGTCGCGAAGGACGCGGTGCGGGTCTTCATGGCCGCCTACAAGGCATAAGGCGCCCCGCGGGGCGCCTTTGGTTCGAGCCGGATGTCACTCAGCCGGCGCGGGTCAGCATCCCGAACAGATCCCGGGGATCGTCCGGATCGGCCAATAGGTCGAGTTGCTCGCAGAACTGCCCGTCCGCCACCAGCGCGTGCACGTAGCGCAGCGCCGAGAAGTCCTCGATGGCAAAGCCCACGGAGTCGAACAGCGTGATCTGCTTGGCATCACGTCGGCCGGCGACCTCGCCACGCATCACCTGCCAGAGCTCGGTCACCGGGTGGTTGTCGTCAAGCTGCTGGATCTCGCCCTCGATGCGGGTCTGCTCGGGGTATTCGACGAAAATCTGCGAGCGCAGCAGGATGTCGCGGTGCAGCTCGGTCTTGCCCGGGCAATCGCCGCCGATGGCGTTGATGTGCACGCCGCTGCCGACCATGTTGTCGGTGAGGATCGTCGCATATTGCTTGTCGGCGGTGCAGGTGGTGATCACCTGCGCGCCCTCGACCGCCGCTTCCGGGCTGTCGCAGCGCACCACCTCGAAGCCCTGCGCCTTGAGGTTGCGCTCGGCCTTGTCGGTCGCAGCCGGGTCGATGTCGTAGAGCCGCAGGCTGTTGATTCCGCAGAGCGCGCGGAAGGCCAGCGCCTGGAACTCGCATTGCGCGCCATTGCCGATCATCGCCATGACCTCTGCCCCCTCGGGCGCGAGGTACTTGCCAACCAGCGCCGAGGTCGCCGCCGTGCGCAGCGCGGTCAGCAGGGTCATCTCGGTCAGCAGGATCGGGTAGCCGTTGGCCACCGACGAGAGCACGCCGAAGGCGGTGACGGTCTGGTAGCCCTCGCGCATGTTCTTGGGATGGCCGTTGACGTATTTGAAGCCGTAGTTCTCGGCATCCGCCGTCGGCATCAGTTCGATCACCCCGTCGCGCGAATGGCTCGCGACGCGCGGTGTCTTGTCGAACTCGGGCCAGCGTTTGAAGTCATCCTCGATCTCCGAGGCAAGGCCCGTGATGAAGGCCTCGACGCCATGGGCGTGCACAAGTTTCATCATGTTCTCGACCGACACGAAGGGCACATAGGCCAATGCGGACGGTTTGAGATCGGCAGGTTTCACGGCCATCATCAGAAGCTCCGGGTCATACGGTCGAGCACGCGGCGGCCGAACAGGCTCGCCGTCAGGTCGCACAGCAGTTTCGCCGTGCGCCCGCGCTCATCGAGGAAGGGGTTAAGCTCAACGAGGTCGAGCGAGCGCACCAGCCCGCTGTCGCCAAGGGTTTCCATGATCAGATGCGCCTCGCGGAAGGTCGCGCCGCCGGGCACGGTGGTGCCTACGGCGGGCGCAATGCCCGGCTCGAGGAAATCCACGTCGAAGCTGACGTGCAGCAGGCCGTTCGCCGCGCGCACCTTCTCGAGGAAGGTCTTCAGCGGGGCCAGCACGCCGGTCTCGTCGATGGCGCGCATGTCGTGCACTTCGATGCCCTGCTCGGAGATCAGCTTGTGCTCGGCGCGGTCGACCGAGCGGATGCCCATCATGCAGATGTTCTGGGTCGGCACGGCGGCGGCGAGCGGCGGGTAGGCGTCATTGCCCGGCTGGCCGGTGAAGTAGTTCACCGGCGTGCCGTGCAGGTTGCCGCTGGTGGTGGTTTCCAGCGAGTGCAGGTCCGGGTGCGCGTCGAGCCAGAGCACGAAGAGCGGACGCCCCTGCCCTTGCGCGTAGCGTGCCATCCCGGCCACGGTGCCGGCGGACATCGAATGATCGCCGCCCATGAAGATCGGCAGATCGTGCGCCTTGGCCGCGTCAAAGGCCGCGGCCTCCAGCACCTCGATCCAGGCGATCGTCTCGGCGAGGTTGTGGATCGCCGCGTTGTCGTGTCCCCGCGGGGACAGCGCCGGAATATTCAGATCGCCAAGATCGCTCACCTGCCAGTCGAGCTCGGACAGGGTCGGCTCGAGACCGGCGGTGCGCAGGGCGGCAGGGCCCATCAGGCAGCCCGGTTGCGACGCGCCGGTCTGCACCGGGGCGCCGAGAAGGGAACAGGTTCTGGACATGGTCACTCCATCTGGATTTGCCGCATCATGCACCGGATTGGTGACTTTTCCGCTCATCAAAGTGACCAATCCGGCATATTTGCTATTCACTTTGATCAATCATGAAATCAAAATGCACAGCATGACCCAGCTTGCCGCCACCGACCGTGCCATCATAGCCGCCCTGCGAGGCGACTCGCGCATGTCGATCACCCAGCTCGCACAGACGGTCGGAATCTCGCGCACCACCGCGCGCGCCCGACTCGAGGCGCTGGTGGCCGAGGGGCGGATCCGGCGGTTCACCATCGAGACGGATCAGGATGTCGAGGGAGAGGTGCGCGCGATCACCATGGTCGAGCTGCAGGGGCGGCTGTCGCGCAACGTGATCCGCACGCTGACCCGCATCCCCGAGGTCTCGACCATCCACGCCACCAATGGCGCATGGGATCTGGTGGTAGAGATCCGCACCGACTCCCTGGTCAACTTCGACCGGGTGCTGCGCGAGATCCGCGATGTGCCCGGCGTGTTGAACTCGGAAAGCTGCCTGCTGCTGGCGCATGTGGCGGGGTGACGCCAGCCCGGAACGAGGCGCGCAGCACCGCCGGGCGAGCGCCGGCCCGTCCGGGCGGGCTGGCGCTTTGTCATTCATTTGCTCGTGAACGAGGTCACGCGGACTTGGCTGGCATAAAGCGTGGACCTCTGCGTTTGCAGCGCCAACCCACGGGCCGACGCTCGCCCGGCTTCACCCCTCAGAATCTTCCGACAGCGCCTTGAGACGGCGCAGCAGCGCCGCATCGCGAAACGCGACATCCTTGGCGAAGCTCTCCTCGGTCGGCGTGCCATAGGCCTCGGTCAGCATGGCGCGGGTCTCGGAGTCGAGCCGCGCATCGCCCAGGTCATCCCACCAGGTCTCGACCGCATCCCCGAGGTGATCGAGGAAATGCGCCATGCCGCCGACGCCGCCCGCCAGCGCAAAGATCTTGCCCTGCCCGATGAAGGCCCACCGCTGGCCCGGCCCCATCGAGGCCGCAAGATCGATGTCCGCCATCGAGGCGACGCCCTCGCGCGCGAGGTAGACGCTCTCGCGCAGCACCGCAGCCTGCAGGCGGTTGGCGATATGGCCGATCATCTCGCGGTTGAGCTTGATCGGCACCTTGCCGACCGACTTGTAGAAGGCCATCGCCGCCTCGACCGCCGCCTCCGAGGTCAGCTTGCCCGGCACCACCTCGACCAGCGGCACGAGGTGCGGCGGGTTGAACGGGTGGCCGACGACCAGCCGCTCGGGGTGTTTCATCTCGGCCTGCAGCTCGCTGGGCATGATGCCGCTGGTCGACGAGGCAATCACCACCTCGGGTGCCAGCGCCGACTCGAGGCTGGCGTAGGTCTCGCGCTTGATCTCGATCCGCTCGGGGGCGTTCTCCTGCACCAGCTCGGCACCGGTGGCCGCTTCTTCGGGCGTGGCAAAGAAGGCAAGCGCGGCTTGCGCCTCGTCGACGGCGCGGCCCGAGGTCTGGCCCAGCGTCTCGAGCGACGGCCAAGCGGCGGTGACGAAGGCACGCAGCTTCGCTTCGGCCCCCTCGCCCGGGTCGCTGGCGCGGACGCTCAGGCCGGCGCCGAGGAACAGCGTCGCCCAGCTGGCGCCGATGGTGCCCGCGCCGATGACGGCGACGGTCTGGGGATTGGTCGGGAAGGGCATGGGAAAACCTCTCGGATTCGGGAAATCGCGCATGGCTGGGCGGAGACCGCCTCGCTTGCGCGCACCCTAGCCGTTTGCACGGCGGACAAAAGCCCCCTCGGAGGGATCGTGCCGGACCGCCGCGCGCCATGCCGCTGCGTAACTTTGCAGCGCCGCCCGGTCGGAGGTCATCTCATGCGGCCGCACAGCGCCGACCGGGGCCGCTTCGACCGCCAGCAGGGCCGCGCCGATGCTGGTGCCGGTGGCCGAGGCGGAGCAGGCCACCTCGCGCCCCGTCGCCACGGCGAGCATGTCGAGCAGCAGCGCGTTGCGGGCAAAGGGCCCCTCGACGATCACCGGCCCCTCGGCCCCGATCAGCGCCAGGCAGTCTGCGGTCATCAGCCCGAGGTAAAAGGCCAACGCCACGGATTTCTCGCCGGGCGACATCGCCTCGGACCAACCGCCGTGCCGCCCGGGAAACGGGCCGGAGGAGGTCTCGACCGAGGGTAGCAACATGGCCTGCCGCTGCAGAACGGCGCTCACGTCGCGGTCCGAGTGCGGGCCGGTCTCGGGCTTCAGACTCTCGTACTCGCGCCCGCCCATGAAGCGGGCCGAGGGGGTCGGGCCGCCAAGCGCGTTCACGTTGATCAGCAGGTCGCGCGCCGGATCGAGCGGCACCTGCGCGCCGCCGACGGCCATGGAGATCACCCAGGTGCCGGTCGAGACCACCGCGAAGGGCTGTGGCAGCGCCTTGAGGTGCGGCAGCAGCGAGGCGTTGGAATCGTGGATGCCCGAGAGCACCGGCGTCTCCGGCGCGATCCCCGTCTGCGCGGCGATCTCCGGCAGCAGCGTCCCGGCCACATCGCCCGCATGGGCCAACGGTGCCATCTTCCCCTCGAGCCCGAGCGCGGCGACCAGCGCAGAGAAACGCCCCTCGCGCGGTTGCCACAGGTCGGTGTGGCAGCCGAGCGAGGTGTATTCGCAGCCGAACCGCCCGGTGAGCAAACCCGACCAGTACTGTGGATAGGTCACCACCTGCGCCAGCCGCTCGCGCAGCCCGGGCCGGGTTTCCAGCAGCCAATGCAGCTGCGCGCCCGCGTTCAGCCCCATCGGCAGGCGCGGCGAGCCGGTGAGGGCAAAGTCCGGGCGGAGCTGATCGTAGGCATCGGCCAGCCCGTCCGGCCCGTCATGTTCGTAATCCAGCACCGGGCAGGCCAGCGCCCCTGCCCCATCGAGCAGCACCAGCGAGGCGCCATGGGTGGTGATGCTGATCGCGTCAATGCCGTGCTCGCGCTGAAGCGCGGTCAGCCCCTCCAGCAGGAAGGCCCGGAGCCCTTCGATGTCGTAATGCGGATAGGGGCCGTCACGCAGTACCCTGTTCGGCAGGGTCCGCACGCCGATCTCGGACATGCTGGCAATGTCGACGACGGCGAGCTTGGCGTTGGTCTTGCCGATGTCCCAGACGGCGACATGACGGGGGCTCGGGCGGGGCGGCTTGGTCATCGCGATCTCATTTCATGTGAAACATGGGCTCGAGCGGCACCGCCACCGGCGCGTTGTCCGGATGGGTGCGCATGATGTCGGCCATATGCGCCCACCAGCGCTGCATGACCTCGGTCTGCGGCAGCGCGTCCATGCCGTGGTCCTCGCGCCGCCAGAGCACACCGAAGAGATGGTTCGTCTCGGGATCGAGGTGGATCGAGTAATCCTCGACCCCGGCCTCCTTCAGCAGCGTGACCAGTTCGGGCCAGATCGCGTCGTGGCGGCGCTTGTACTCCTCGGCGCAGCCGGGGTTCAGCTCCATGCGGAAGGCGTATTTCTCCATCAGCGCCTCCACATGGCCCAGAGCCGCGGCAGGGCGATGACCCCGATCAGCAGCAGGCCGATGAAGATCGACATGACGATGCCCGGCACGTTCAGCAGCCCCAGCCCGAAGGTCACCAGCCCCATGACGAAGGCGGCGATCACCACGCCGGGAATCGAGCCCGAGCCGCCGAGGATCGACACGCCGCCGAGCACCACCATGGTCACCACCTCGAGCTCCCAGCCGAAGGCGATGGACGGACGCGTCGAGCCGAGCCGCGAGGTCAGGCAGATCGCCGCGACGCCCGACATGAGCCCGGTGAGCAGGAAGAGGATGAACTTCACCCGCGCCACCCGGATGCCCGAGAAGCTGGCGGCGGTGGCATTGTTGCCGATGGCATAGACCATGCGCCCGAAGTTGGTCCGGTGCAGCAGGATGTAATAGAGCACCGCCAAGAGGGCGAAGAGCACGAACTCGAAGGAGATCACCCAGAAGACGTAGCCCTGCCCGAAGTAGGCGAAGTCCGCCGGGTAGCCGCGGTAGGCGCCATCGCCGAGCACGATGTAGGAAATGCCGCGGAAGAGACTCATCGTGCCGATGGTCACCACGATGGACGGCAACCCCATCTTCGTCACAAGCACCGCGTTGAAGGCGCCACAGGCGAGACCCGTGGCCAGGCCGATCAGCACGATCTCGGGCGTGCCCGCGCCGTATTGCACCGCCGCCCCCATGGCGGTGGAGCAAAGCGCGATAATCGAGGCGACCGAGAGGTCGATCTCGCCGCTGATGATCAGCAGCGCCATGGCAAAGGCGATCATCGCCTTTTCGGTGAAATTGAAGGTGGCGTCGCTGAGGTTCCAGGCGTTGAGGAAATAGGGCGAGGCGAAGCTGTTGGCGACGAAGATGGCCACGGCGACGGCGAAGAGCAGCAGCTCCCAGCTCTTCAGCAGCCGCGCGCCCGGGCCCTGCAGCCGGTCGGGGATGTGGCGGGGCGCCTGCCCGTGGGATGCGGTCTCGGTCATGCGTGGCCCTCCGCGCGCTTGAGGATGATGCGGCCCTTGTTGCGGCCCGAACGGGTGTTGAAGGCCACCGCGACGATGATCGCCGTGCCCGAGATGGCGAGCTGCCAGAACGGCGAGATGTCGACCACCGGCAGGGCGTTCTTGACGATGCCGAGGAAGAGCGCGCCGAGCAGCGTGCCGAGGATGGTCCCCGCCCCGCCGGCGATGGAGATGCCGCCGATGACGCAGGCGGCGACCACCTCCAGCTCGAAGCCGCCGGCGATGTCGACATAGGCCACCGAGTAGCGGGCGACCCAGAGATAGCCCGTAAGCCCCGCGAGCATGCCGGAGATGGTGAAGGCCATGAACTGGGTCTTCCCGACATCGATGCCGGTATAGACCGCCGCATGCGGGTTGCCGCCCACGGCGTAGAAGGCGCGGCCCAGCGGGGTGCGCGCGATGCCGAGGAAGAACAGCCCGGTGACGAGGATGGCGATCCAGGCCAGCACCGGCAGGCCGAGCAGCTCTGCGCGCGGGAAGCCGGTGAAGGCATGGCTCATCTCGTGAGCGTTGACCCAGGCGCCGCCGGAGATGACGAAGATAATGCCGCGGTAGATGGTCATCGTGCCCAGCGTCACCACGATGGGCGGGATGTTCAGCTTCCACACCAGCAGACCGTTGACCATGCCCATCACCGCGCCCATGACGAGCGCGAGCACCAGGATCACCGCCACCGGCACGCCCGGGTAGGTGGCGTTGAGCATGGCGCAGACCATGCCGGTGAGCGCGAGGTTGGCGGCCACCGACAGGTCGATGCAGCGGGTGAGGATCACCACCGTCTGCCCCAGCGCCAGCAGGATCAGCGGCGAGGTGTCGGTGAAGACCCGCGCGAGGTTGCTGGGCGCCACGAAGGCCGGGAAGCGGCTGGCGATCAGCATCAGCAGCGCGAGGATCGCGGCCGACAGGATCGCCTCGCGGGATTTCAGGAACTGGGTCATAGGGCGGCTCCTGCTGGTGAGGGGGGCTGGGGGGCGCTGCCCCCTCTTCGCTGCGCGAATTCACCCCCGGCGTATTTGGAAAGAGAAGAAGTGGCTTGGGTTGGCGCTTGGGTCATGGCTGCGCCCCGATGCCGGCGGCGTGGCGCACGAGGTTTTCCGGGGTGAGCGCCTCGCCCTCGAGCTCGGCGGCGATGAGCCCCTCGCGCATGACGATGACGCGGTCGGACATGCCGAGCACCTCGGGGATCTCGGAGCTGACCATGATCACCGACAGGCCCTGCGCCGCGAGCTCGGCCATGAAGCCGTGCACCGCCGCCTTGGAGCCGATGTCGATGCCCTTGGTGGGCTCGTCGAGGATGATCACCTTGGGTTTCGTCGCCAGCCACTTGGCGATCACCACCTTCTGCTGGTTGCCGCCCGAGAGGTTGCCGACGTCCTGATCCAGCGCCGCGGCACGCAGGTCGAGCCGTTCCGTATATTCGCGCGCGAGGGCGAACTCCTCGGACAGGCGCAGGAAGCCGCCCCGCGAGGTCTGCGCCAACGAGGGCAGCGTGACGTTCTGGAAGATCGGCAGGCCGATCACCGCCCCCTGCCTGCCGCGGTCCTCTGGGACGTAGACGATGCCATTCTCGACCGCCTCGGCCGGAGAGCGGATCACCCGCACCTGCCCGTCGATGCGCACCGCGCCCTTGCTGGGCCGGGTGACCCCGAAGAGCGCCTGCATGACCTCGGAGCGCCCTGCCCCGACCAGCCCGTAGAAGCCGAGGATCTCGCCGCGGCGCAGGGTGAAGTTGATCTCGTCGAACTCGGTGGGATGGGCGTAGCCCACGACCTTAAGCACCTCGTCGCCGACGTTGTGGGCGCGCTGCGGGAAGATCTGGTCCACCGAACGGCCCACCATCAGGCGCACCAGCTCGGCCTCGTCCACGTCCGCGATAAGGCCCGAGCCCACGTGCTGCCCGTCACGGAAGACCGTGTAGCGGTCGGCGATGCGGAAGATCTCGTCGAACTTGTGCGAGATGAAGAGGATGGCGCGGCCCTCGGCGCGCAGGCGCTCGACCAGCTCGTAGAGCTCCTCGATCTCCTTGTGCGAGAGCGCGGCGGTGGGCTCGTCCATGATGACGACGCGGGCGTCCACCGAGAGCGCGCGGGCGATGGCCACGAGGTGCTTCGAGGCGATCCCGAGCTCGCGCAACGGCATGTCGGGGTCGAGATCGGCGTCGATGCGCGACAGGATCTCCTGGGCATCACGGCGCATCTTCGACCAGTCGATCAGGCCGAACCGCCCGCGCGGCGCATGGCCGATGAAGATGTTCTCGGCGACGGAAAGCTCGTCGAAGAGCACCGTCTCCTGGTGGATCGCGGTGATCCCGGCGGCGGTGGCGTCCTGGGCGGTGGCGAAGTGCACCGGCTCCCCGCCAAGGGAAATCGTGCCGCCGTCGGGCTGGTAGATGCCCGTGAGCGTCTTGACGATGGTCGACTTGCCCGCGCCGTTCTCGCCCACCAGCGCGGTGACCTGACCGGGGTAGAGCTCGAGCGTGACGCCGTCGAGGGCCTTCACCCCCGGGAATGTCTTGGTGATCCCCTCGAGCCGCAGCACGGGCGCGGCATCGGCCGTCGCCCCGTTGCGTGACTCGGCGACGGGCGGGGTGGTGAGGCTGACTTGCATCGAGGCCCCCGATAAGTGGGTTTGGGTGGGACCCCGGCGCAAACGCGCGCCGGGGCTCAGGTCAGGAGCGGATCAGAAGATGCTCTTGAACTCGTCGATATTGCTGCTGTCGTAGACGAAGGGATCGGCCATGGCGCCCTCGTTGTTGTCGTCGAGGGTCAGCGTGCCCATGCGGCCCATGGGGATCTCGGCGCCCGGCGCGGCCTCGGCATCGCCGGTGGCCAGCTCGTAGGCGAGATAGGTGGCCGAGTAGCCCAGATCGATCGGGTTCCAGATCGCGAAGCTCTTCGACGCGCCGCTCTCGATCGCGCCGGCCATCTCGGACGGCAGGCCGAGGCCGGTGACATTCACTTCGCCGACCTTGCCGGCATCCTCGACGGCACGGGCGGCGGCGACGATGCCCACCGAGGTCGGCGCGATGATCGCGTCGAGATCCGGGTAGGTCTGCATCAGGCCCTGCGCCTCGCGGTAGGACTTGTCGGCGAGATCGTCGCCGTAGACCGTGGTGACCACCTCGATGCCCGGGTAGTCGCCCATCACCTTGTTCATCTCGTCGATCCAGATGTTCTGGTTGGTCGAGGTGGTGGTGGCCGAGAGCACCGCGACCTCGCCGCCGTCGGGCAGGTTGTCGGCGGCGAGCTTGATGATCATGTTGCCGATCAGCGGGTTCGACGAGGGGTTGAGGTGGAGCTGCCGCCCCTCGGGGGCGACGCCGCTGTCCCAGGAGATCACGGTGATCCCGCGCTGCATCGCCTTCTTCAAGGCGGGCACCAGCGCGTCGGTGTCATTGGCGGAGACCGCGATCGCATCGACGTTCTGCGCGATCAGCGAATTGATCACCTCGATCTGGCCTTCGGCGGTGGTGTCGGTGGGGCCGGTGTAGATCACCTCGACATTGCCCAGCTCGGCGGCGGCCTCCTCTGCGCCCTTGGCGGCGGCCTCGAAGAAGCCGATGCCGAGCGCCTTGACCACCAGTGCGATGCGCACATTGTCCTGCGCCTGCGCGGCACCGCCGGCCAGCATCATCGCGGCCAGCGCGGTCCCTCCGAAAAGTCGTCTCGAAATGCCCATGGTATCCTCCCTGATTTATGAGCGTTCACGTATCGCGCGGGGCGGTCACCCTGCCCCGGCGGTTTTCGCCCGTCCGGTCTGCGCCACGATCAGCCGGATCTCGGCTGCCTCCAGCATCGAGGCGGTGCGGTCGGAAATGCCGTCATCGGTGATGACGATGTCGATGCGCTCGAGCGGGCAGAGCACCAGGCTCGAGCGGTTGTCGAATTTCGTGCTGTCGACCAGGACCACCAGCTCGTCGGCCTGGTCGATGAGCTTTTCCTCGGCCTGGATCAGCAGCGGGTCCGCCTCCATCAACCCGATCGGCCCGAGCGCATGGGCGCCCATGAACATGCGCTTGGCGTAATAGTGCCGCGTCATGTCGTTGGCGAAGGGCGACAGGATGATGTTCTGCTCGCGGTAGAGCGCGCCACCGGGCAGCATCACCGTGTTCTTGGAATTCTTCAGCAGGTGCTCGGCGATCGGGAAACTGTTGGTCAGCACCTGCAGCCGGCGGTTGGCCAGCGGGTGGACCATCTGGAAGGTCGTCGTGCCGCCGTTGATGATGATCGCCTCGCCATCGTCGCAGAGCGCCACGGCTTCGCGCGCGATGGCCTGCTTCTGGTCGATGTTGATCGCCTGGTTCACCGCGAAGGGCCGTCCGGCCAGCCCCGGCAGCGGCGGCGGCGTCAGCGCCTCGGCGCCGCCGCGCACCCGGCGCAGCCGCTTGGCGCCATGCAGCGTGGCGATATCGCGCCGGATCGTCGCCTCGGAGGTCCCGGTCAGCGCGACGAGCTCGGACACCGTCACGATCGGCCGCTCCTGGACGGCGGAAAGAATGATCCTGTGGCGTTCGGTTTCGTGCATCTGGTCCTCCCGTTCGGTTCAGATTGGACGAATCCCCGATCAAGTCAATCATCATTTTTCAGTTTCAATCATGCTGCGCTGCCGCATGATCGTTTCTGATCGTTTCTGGTTGACAGAACGCGGGGCGAGCCGCAGCTTTCAGGGCGAGGAGGCGGCCATTCCGGACCGCGACAATGGAGGATCACCATGCTGACACGGGCCAAGGACCGCCTGCAAAATCTGTGGGATAGCGGCAAGGCTGCGGGGATGAGCGAGCCGGAAAAGCTGCTCTACCGGTCCAACCTTCTGGGGTCGGACAAGCGAATCACAAACTACGGTGGCGGCAATACCTCGGCCAAGGTCATCGAGCGCGACCCGCTCACCGGCGCAGAGGCCGAGGTGCTCTGGGTCAAGGGCTCCGGCGGCGACGTCGGCTCGATGAAGCTGGACGGGTTTTCGACCCTCTACATGGACAAGCTGCGCGCGCTGAAAGGTGTCTACCGCGGGGTGGAGTCCGAGGACGAGATGGTCGGCTACCTGCCCCATTGCACCTTCAACCTGAACCCCCGCGCCGCCTCGATCGACACGCCGCTGCACGCCTATGTGCCGCGCGCCCATGTGGACCACATGCACGCCGACGCGATCATCGCCATCGCCGCCTCGAAAGATTCCAAGGCTCTGACCCGCGAGATCTTCGGCGAGCGCATCGGCTGGCTGCCCTGGAAGCGCCCCGGCTACGAGCTGGGTCTTTGGCTGGAGAAGTTCTGCCTCGAGAACCCCGAGGCCGACGGCGTCGTGCTGGAGAGCCACGGTCTCTTCACCTGGGGCGACACCGCCGAGAGCTGCTACGCCACCACCATCGAGATCATCAACGAGGCCATTGCCTGGCTCGAGGCCAGGACCGACGGCAAGCCGGCCTTCGGCGGCGCCAAGTTGCAGAGCCTCGCCCCCGAAGCCCGTCGCGAAGTAGCGGCGGCGCTGATGCCGGCGATCCGCGGCATGGTCTCGGGCAACCAGCACATGGTCGGCCATTTCGACGACCAGGAGGCCGTGCTGGACTTCGTCAATTCCAACGCGCTGGACACCCTCGCCCCGATGGGCACCTCCTGCCCGGACCACTTCCTGCGCACCAAGATCGCGCCGCTGGTGGTGAATTTCGACCCTAACAAGCCGGATCTGGACACCGTGCTTGCCAGCCTTCCGGCGCAGGTCGAAGCCTACCGCGAGAGCTACGCCGCCTACTACGCGCGCTGCAAGCGACCTGACTCCCCTGCCCTGCGCGACCCTAACGCGGTGGTTTATCTGGTTCCCGGCGTCGGCATGATCACCTTTGCCAAGGACAAGGCCACGGCGCGTATCTCCGGCGAGTTCTACGTCAACGCCATCAACGTGATGCGCGGCGCCTCGGCGGTCAGCGAGTACCAGGGGCTGCCCGAACAGGAAGCTTTCGATATCGAGTACTGGCTGTTGGAGGAAGCGAAGCTGCAGCGCATGCCGAAACCGAAGTCGCTGGCGGGCCGCGTGGCGCTGGTCACCGGCGGTGGCGGCGGCATCGGCGCGGCGACCGCCGAACGGCTGCTGCGCGAGGGCGCCTGCGTGGTGCTGGCCGATATTGACCTTGCCGCCGCCGAGAAGGTCGGCGCGGAGCTTTCCAGTCTCTATTCGGGGGATGTCGTGCGGTCCGTGTCCGTGGACGTGACCCGCGAAGACGCCGTTGCCAGAGCCTATGCAGAGGCGTCTGTGGCATTCGGTGGGGTCGATATCCTGGTGTCGAACGCCGGCATCGCGTCGTCGGCCCCCGTCGAAGAGACCTCGCTGGCGCTCTGGAGCCGCAACATGGATATCCTGTCCACCGGCTACTTCCTTGTCTCGCGCGAGGCCTTCGGACTGCTGCGCAAGCAGGGACTGGGTGGATCGATCGTCTTCATAGGGTCGAAAAACGGCCTCGCCGCCTCGCCCAATGCCTCGGCCTATTGCACGGCGAAAGCCTCCGAGCTGCACCTCGCCCGCTGCCTCGCGCTGGAGGGCGCCGAGCATGGTATCCGGGTCAACGTGGTGAACCCCGACGCGGTGCTGCGCGGCTCGCGCATCTGGGAGGGCGAATGGCTCGACCAGCGCGCCTCGACCTACGGTACCGACAAGGCGGGGCTCGAGGAGATGTACCGCAACCGCTCGATGCTGAAACGCTCGGTGCTGCCCGAGGACATTGCCGAGGCGGCCTACTTCCTGGCCTCCGACCTCTCGGCCAAGTCCACCGGCAACATCCTCAACGTCGATGCGGGCAACAAGGAAGCCTTCACGCGATAAGACCCTGTTCCGGCGGCGCGAGACCCTCGTGCCGCCTTTTTGACGCCGCCATGGAGAGGCGGCACGGGAGGATTTCATGATCGACAGCGATCTCATTGCCGCGGAAAACGCGGCACGCGCCGAGGCGCTCAAGTTCGACTACGAGATGCTGGGCGCCCAGCTCGCCCGCCGCGACATCGATATCGACACTATCAAGCGCAAAGTCGGCTCCTATGGCGTCGCCGTGCCGAGCTGGGGCGTGGGCACCGGCGGCACCCGCTTCGCCCGCTTCCCCGGTGGTGGCGAGCCGCGCGGCATCTTCGACAAGCTCGACGACTGCGGCGTCATTCACCAGCTCACGGCGGCCACGCCGACGGTGTCTCTGCACATCCCGTGGGACAAGGAAGATCCGTCGGCGCTACTAGAAAAGGCCGCCTCGCTCGGGCTCGGCTTCGACGCGATGAACTCGAACACCTTTCAGGACCAGCCCGGCCAGAAGCTCAGCTACAAGTACGGCTCTCTCTCGCACACCGACCCGGCAGTGCGCGCGCAGGCCGTCGAGCATAACCTGGACTGTATCGAAATCGGCTCGAAACTCGGGTCCAAGGCTCTGACGGTCTGGATCGGCGACGGTTCGAACTTCCCCGGACAGACCGATCTGACGGCGCAGTTCGAGCGCTATCTCTCTGCCATGCAGGACATCTACAAGGGCCTGCCCGAGGATTGGCGCCTGTTCTCCGAGCACAAGATGTTCGAGCCCGCCTTCTACTCCACCGTGGTGCAGGACTGGGGCACGAACTACCTCATCGCCAAGGAACTGGGCGAGCGGGCCTATTGCCTCGTCGACCTCGGCCACCATGCGCCCAACACCAATATCGAGATGATCGTGGCGCGGCTGATCCAGTTCGGAAAGCTCGGCGGCTTCCACTTCAACGACAGCAAGTATGGCGACGACGACCTCGACACCGGCAGCATCGACCCCTTCCGCCTGTTCCTGGTGTTCAACGAGCTGGTCCCCGCCGAGGGCAAGGAAGGCTTCGCGCCCGCGCATATGCTCGACCAGTCGCACAACGTCACCGACCCGATCGAGAGCCTGATTTCCTCGGCGAACGAGGTGCGCCGGGCCTATGCTCAGGCTCTTCTGGTGGATCGTGAGGCCCTGAAAGGCTTCCAGCAGGAGAACGACGCCCTGATGGCCGCCGCCACGCTGAAGGCCGCCTACCGGGTCGATGTCGAGCCGATCCTCGCGATGGCGCGGCAGGACGCCGGCGCGGCGATCGATCCCGTGACGGCCTATCGTGCCTCGGACTACCGGGCCAAGGTGTCCGCGGAGCGTCCCGAGGTGAGCGGCGCGGGCGGCGGGATCGTCTGATTTCGCCCGAAATCCCGCCCTGAAAGACAAATCCCCGTCCCGGCAGCGAAATCTGCCGGGATTTTTCATTCTATCTCATACATTTAGCGGCGATTCGGCGCTGAATTCCGGCTTTAACCCCCTGATTCGCCGTGTTTTCGGGGCGAATCACCCTGATTTTATGTGTTTTGCGGAGTCGCGCTTCCCCGATACGCGCGCTTCCGGATCGTGGCGCTTTCGCTCGGTAGCTCCGCCCCCTCCCCCAGCCCCACGGCGCGCCACGCGGTTTGATCTGGTTGTCCCGTCACGCCCTCTCTACGGCTGACGCACACCTCCAAGCCTTTCCTCCGTTGGGCCTTCTTTCGCGCGACACGGCTCGGCGCCGCAGGCGCCTCCGGAGCCGCCTGGCTCTGCCACCAAGGCTCACCGCGGACTCTGGGTAACCCATGGGTTACCCAGAGTCCTGTTCCTACCGCTGCCGCTGGCGCCACCTCCGTGCGCGACCAGAGCTTCCGCATCCGGACTCAGCGCGACTGCCCCGAGGCGCATCGACCGCTTGCACCTGCGAGCAGAAGACCTCCTCGCCAACCGGCACCCTTGTCCGCCAATGCGCGCGCGACCCCATTCGGGCTGGACAAGCAAAAGGCCGGTAACCCATGGGTTACCGGCCTCTCGTGCCCTTTGTTTTCAGGTCGGGTTACCTCCCCCCGCCTCCGTAACCCATGGGTTACCCGTCGCGCAGCGCGGCCTCGAAGGCTTCCACCGCGCGCTGCAGGCGCTTGCGGTCCACCGACGAGAAATCGATCTCCGACAGGATCCGGCACTCGCCCTTGCGCGCGGTGACCTTCGACAGCCCGACATGGAACTCGTACTTCACGCTGCGCTGGCGCGGCGTGTCCTGCGACTTCGCCTCGGCGCGTTCCGCGCTTTGCACGAATTTCTTCAGAACCTCGGCCTGCTCCTCGACCGAGCTCACCGTCGACAGCACGCTGCGCAGCGCCCCTGCCCGTTCCGGTGCCGCCTGAAGTTTGCGCGCCACGTCGACACCGAGGTTGCGCGACACGGATTTCGGATACGGCAGCGCTTCTTCGAGCTGTTCGAGCAGGTAGACGAAGCTGCGGATGTAGGAGCGCTTCATCTTGTGCAGCGACGCGTAGATGCGGCCGACGAGTTCCTCGGCGCCCATCCCGTCGAGCCCGGCGTCCTGCGCCGCGGTGATCGCCACCTGCGCCATCTCGGCGAAGCTCAGGTCCTCACGGATCACGTTCTCTTCGACCATGTCGATATAGAGGTCGATACGCGTGCCCGCCTCTTCCGCCACACGCGCCACCGCCTTGGCAAAGCGCGCGTCACCGGTTTCGGTGAGAAGCTGCTCCAGCGCGGTGATCCGGCGCCAGCCTTTCTTCAGCTGGTAGCCGGTCTCGGTGCGGTAGACCTCGATCGGCTCCTTCTGCCCGCGCTCGCGGATCGAGGCCTTGAGCTCCTCCATCTCGTCCGAGGTCGCCACCCCGCTGAGGTCGAGCCGGTCGCGCGGCAGATCATCGGTGCGGATGTCCTCGAGCGGGATCGCGACCAGCACGCGGCCCTCTTCCTGGGCCAGGCGAAACGCCTTGGCGTCGGTGGCGTTCTGGCGCCGCTGCTCGACGAGGTTCTCGGTGCTCTCGGTCATGCTGCTTGCCGCCTCGCGCACCGCGGCGCCCATCGGGCCCACGTCGCGGCGGCGCGGTTTCACCTGTGCAGGCTCGATCGGACCAAAACCGAACTTGTTCTTGCTGCTCATGCCTCAACCTCTTCCTTCGCGCCTTTCGCTTCCCACGCGCGCAGCACCACTTCCTTGAACTCGTCGTAGGCGGCATCGAAACTCTGCCGTGCCCGTTTCCAGGTCTCGCGGGTCATCTGCCGGTAGTCCTGCTCGTAGACCGACTGCTGGAAGCGACCGGACTGTTCGACCGCGCGGGTCATCTCGATCGCGTGCTTGCAGACGTCGGCGCCGAAGACATTGCGGAAGGCATCCATCATCGCGACGTGCAGCGGGTTGGACTGTTCGAAGCGGGTCATCAGCAGCCGCACGTCCTCGAACCGCTTGGGCAGGCGGATGCCCGCATCCTCGGCGACCTTGGCGAAGCCGTCCGAGATATCCTCGAGCGCATCGCCGAGCTGGCCGAGGAAGCTGGTGGTGGAGTCATATTCCCAGTAGCCGGGGCCCGAGGGGATATAGAGGATGTCCGCCGCGAAGGCCGCGTTCAGCGACTGGTAGCCGATGGCCGGCGGGCAGTCGAAGATAATGAGGTCGTATTGATCCTCGGGCAGCTCGTCGAGGTAGCGCGACACGCAGCCGAAGAAGCTCCAGGCCTTGTGCATGGCGCGGTACTGCGCCGAGGCGAACTCGACGAAGGCGGCGTTGGCACAGGAGGGGATGATGTCGATGGTCGGCCAGGCGGTCTTCTGGATGAAGTCCTGGATGCGCTGCGCGCCGATCGACTGCACATCCTCGGGCAGCTCGTCGGCGGTGGGGTAGGGGCAGTCGGCCGGGTCATCGTAGGCCGCGGCGATCCGGTCCGCCTCGCGGCAGAGGTCGCGGCACATGATGCCCCAGACGGTGTTCCACTCCTTCACCTCGGTCAGCCCCATTGAGTGGGTCATCGTGGCCTGCGGGTCGAAGTCGATCACCAGGACGCGGTAGCCGTCGAGCGCCGCGGCATTGGCGAGGTGCTGGGCCACAACGGTCTTGCCGACGCCGCCCTTGAAGTTCGACACCGCGACGCGCATGGCGCGGCCGGCCGGGCGGTGGGGCAGGAGCGACTTGCCGCGGAAACGCAGCCGGCGGCGCAGCTCGTTGATCTCCTGCAGCGAGAACCAGCGCTGGCGCCCGTCCTCCTCGACGGAGCCCTGCGGCAGCGAGGGATCGTCGGCCAGCTTCTTGCGCAGCGTGTCCGCGGGCACGTCGAACATGAAGTGGCTGATCTCCCAGATGGAGAAGGGCCGGAGGATCTTCTCTTCTGCCGGGGAGAAGGTCGCGCGCCGCACCGCAGCCTGCTGTGCGAGGCTGCGTTCGTTCATCGATTGAAGGTCGGAATGGTCTCTCATGAGCCTGCTCGTGTTTTCTGCTACTGTCCTTTCAATAACGCGAATGGCGGAAAGGGCAAAACCCAGAGTTTGCATTTCTCGTATTTCGGCGGAGATTTTCAGGATTACGGGATTTCTGCGGCACCCAAGGCACAGACTCGGTGACAGCTTTGGGGCCAAACCGGTGGATAAGGTGACAAACACCCCCTATATTGGTGTCACCATGCCTGTCACCCATTACCAAAGAACCGATTTTTTCCAAATAAATTTGGATAAGGGTTCCGGTCCCGCTTTTTTGTCCACATTGACAAACGACGGGAAAATCGAGCAGTGTCGAAGCCAACGGGGAATCGGCCAATGAAGCCGGTCCCAATTCGGCGGCAGAGCAGACGGACATGGACTTCAAACGATTTACGGGACCTCAGGCAGGTTCCCAGAAATATGACTTGTTGACGGCGTTGGCCCTTGCCGGGCTGAACGGATCACCGGGATTCCAGACCTCGATGCTGCGGCTCGTGGCCATCGTCACGGCCCGCTACAATTGGCGCAACGACGAGTTGACGGTGGGCCAGCGCGAGATGGCGCGGCTTTGGTCGGTTGATGAGCGCACGGTGAAACGCGAGATCAAGCGCCTGACGAAGTCCGAGATCCTCCTCCAGCTCAGGCCAGGCGTGCGGGGCAGGGTGGCCGCCTACCGGCTCAATTATTCCGAGGTTTACCGGCTTTCTGCGCCGCATTGGGACAACGTCGGCCCTGATTTCACCGCCCGCATGGAGGTGCAGCAGCCCGAGCCTGAGGCTACCGGCGAAAAGGTGGTCCGCGTCGACTTCGGCGCCCGTGCCGCGGAACCCGCGGCGGCCGCCGCAGCGACGCCCGACAGCGGCCCCTGGGCGCGCACCCTGTCGCGGCTGTCGCAGAGCGATCCCGGTCTGCACAGAAGCTGGTTCTCCGGGCTCGACTTCGACAGTTTCGAGCAGGGGCTGCTGCTGCTCCGGGCGCCTTCGGCCTTTGCCGCGCAATACGTTCTGACCCACCACCTCCGCCCGCTGCAGGGCATGGCGGCGCAGGAATTTCCCGGCTTGCGCCGGATCGAGATCACGGGCTGACCCTGCCGGTAGGCCGGCATGCCGCCTTCGTCTGGCCCCAAATATCCCGGGGGAGTCGTCGCGGAGGCGACGACGGGGGCAGAGCCCCCGGCTTTCCGTGCCCCACCCAAGCCCTCTATCCTCTTCCACCGAGTCGCGCCTGCCTTGGAAAAGCTCAAGCCGGGTGCGGCGTAACCCACTGATATCAGGTACCTCCGTGTCACCCGACCACAGCAAGCTTTACAATAGTAATAAAGTAATACTTAATATCCGAAGGACCTGAGGAGAGGTCTAAGGGAGGACACCATGAATATTCTGAAAAGCTTGCTCGCAAGCGCCGCTATCCTTGTGCCCGCTGTTGCCATGGCCGAGGGCGAGACCGTCGGCTTCAGCCAGATCGGCTCGGAATCCGGCTGGCGGGCCGCCGAGACAACGGTCACCAAGCAACAGGCCGAGGAGCGCGGCATTACCCTGAAGTTTGCCGACGCGCAGCAGAAGCAGGAGAACCAGATCAAGGCGATCCGCGGCTTTGTCGCGCAGGGCGTCGATGCGATCCTGCTGGCCCCCGTGGTCGCCACCGGCTGGGAGGAAGTGCTCGAAGAGGCCAAGGACGCCGACATTCCGGTCATCCTGCTCGACCGCAATATCGACGCGCCGGAGGATCTCTACATGACCGCCGTCACATCGGACCAGGTGCACGAGGGCATGGTGGCCGGCAACTGGCTGGTCGAGGCCGTGGGCGACGCCGAATGCCCGGTGGTCGAGCTGCAGGGCACCACCGGCTCGTCGCCCGCCATCTCGCGCAAGAAGGGCTTCGAGGAGGCCATCGCCGCGGCAGACAATATCAGCATCACCCGCAGCCAGACCGGCGATTTTACCCGGGCGCAGGGCAAGGTGGTGATGGAGAGCTTCCTCAAGTCCGAGGGCGGCGAGAACATCTGCGCGCTCTATGCGCATAACGATGACATGGCCGTTGGCGCGATCCAGGCGATCAAGGAAGCCGGGCTGAAGCCGGGCGAGGACATCAAGATCGTCTCCATCGACTCGGTGCCGGATATCCATCTGGCGATGAAGGCCGGCGAGGCCAATGCCACGGTGGAACTGACGCCGAACATGGCGGGCCCGGCCTTCGACGTGCTCGAGGCCTATTGGGCGGATGGCACCATGCCGCCGAAGTGGATCCAGACCGAGTCCAAGCTCTACACCAGCGATGACGACAACGCGGCCATTTACGAGAGCAAGAAGGATCTCGGATACTGACGCTGCGCGGCGGGGGCGATGCCCCTGCCAGACGCGCCTTCCGGAGGGGGTCCGGGAGGCGCACAACCCTGTTCCAGGGGAGGGAACTCGGGATGGCCATGCCAGAACCGGTGCTGCACGCGCGCGGCATCAGCAAATTCTTTCCGGGCGCCATCGCGCTCGATGACGTGGAGCTGGCGCTCTATCCCGGCGAGGTGCACGCGCTGCTGGGAGAGAATGGCGCGGGGAAATCCACGCTGATCAAGTGCCTGACGGGGGCCTACACCCGCGACGGCGGCACGATCGCGCTCTCGGGCGTCGAGATCGACCCGCGCGATCCGCTGGACAGCCAGGCGCTCGGCATCGGCACCGTCTACCAGGAGGTGAACCTTCTGCCGAACCTGACGGTGGCCGAGAACCTGTTTCTTGGCCGCCAGCCGATGCGCTGGGGCATGGTCGATCACCGGCGGATGAAGCGCGAGGCGCGCGAGGTGCTGCGCGACTACGGGCTCGACATTGACCCGGGACGGCTGCTCGACAGCTATTCCATCGCCATCCAGCAGATCGTCGCCATTGCCCGCGCCGTCGAACTTTCCGGCAAGGTGCTGATCCTCGACGAGCCCACCGCCAGCCTCGACCACGACGAGGTAAAGCTGCTGTTCTCGGTGATCGAGCGGCTGAAGGGCAGGGGGCTGGCCATCGTCTTCATCACCCATTTCCTCGATCAGGTTTTTGCCATCTCGGACCGCGCTACGATCCTGCGCAATGGCCGCGTCGTGGGCACCCGGCGGCTCGCCGACGTCAGCCAGACCGAGATCGTCACCCTGATGCTCGGTCGCCAGCTCGAGGCAGCGACGCACCATCGCGCCCATTCCGAGCCCGGCGAATTGCTGCTGTCGCTCAAGGGCTTCGGCAAGGGCGGCAGCATCGAGCCCTTCGACATGGAGATCCGCGAGGGCGAGGTGGTCGGCCTTGCCGGGCTGCTCGGCTCGGGCCGCAGCGAGACCGCGAATGTGGTCTTCGGCGTGGTCGCGGCGGATCAGGGCACGGCGGAGCTGCGGGGCAGGGGGCTGCGCATCACCAACCCGCGCGAGGCGATCCGCAACCGCTTTGCGCTCTGCCCCGAGGACCGCAAGACCGACGGCATCGTCGGCGACCTGTCGGTGCGCGAGAACATCATCCTGTCGCTGCAGGCGCGGCAGGGCTGGCATCGTCCCATTCCCCGCGCCAAGGCCGAGGAAATCGCCCAGCACTACGTCAAGGCGCTGGATATCCGGCTGGCTTCGCTCGACATGCCGATCCGGCTGCTGTCGGGCGGCAACCAGCAGAAGGCGCTGCTGGCGCGCTGGCTGGCGACAGAGCCCGAGCTGCTGATCCTCGACGAGCCGACCCGCGGTATCGACGTGGGGGCGCACGCCGAGATCATCGCGCTGATCGAGGACCTGCGCGAGAAGGGCATGGCGCTGATCGTCGCCTCCTCGGAGATGGAGGAGCTGGTGGCTTATTCCTCGCGCATCGTCGTGCTGCGCGACCGGCGGCAGGTGGGGGAACTGAGCGGGGCGGAGATTTCCACCAAGGCCATCGTCGAGGCCATCGCGGCGGAGGACGCGGCATGATGAAATCCACGCTCAAGCGGGTCATGCCGCAGATCATCATCCTCGCGCTGGTGCTGGCGGCCAACGTGCTGGTGTTCCCGGGCTTCTTCAACATCGAGTTTCAGCATGGGCGGCTTTTCGGCAACCTGATCGACGTGCTCAACCGCGGTGCGCCGACGGCGCTTCTGGCCACCGGCATGACGCTGGTCATTGCCACGCGGGGCATCGACCTCTCGGTCGGGGCCGTGATGGCCATCGCCGGGGCAGTCGCCGCCTCGGCCGTGGTGGGCGGCGCGCATTGGACGCTGGCGGTGCTCATGGCGCTGGCGGCGGGCGCGGCCTGCGGGCTGTGGAACGGGCTGCTGGTGGCGATCTTCCGCATCCAGCCGATCGTCGCCACGCTGGTGCTGATGGTCGCCGGGCGCGGCATTGCGCAGCTGCTGACCGAGGGCGCGATCCTGACCTTCAATGACCCCGGCCTGATCCGGCTGGGGGCCGGCACCATCGCCGCCGTCCCGACACCGATCTGGATCTGGATCGCCGTGGCCTGCGCCGTGGGCCTTGTGATCCGCCGCTCTGCGCTTGGCCTGCTGATCGAGGCGGTGGGGATCAACCAGACCTCCTCGCGCCTTGCCGGGATCAATGCGCGGGTGCTGCTGATCGCGGTCTACCTCGTCTCCGGGCTCTGCGCCGCGCTGGCGGGCGTCATCGTTGCCGCCGACATCAAGGGTGCGGATGCCAACAACGCCGGGCTCTGGATGGAGCTCGATGCGATCCTCGCCGTGGTCATCGGGGGCAACTCGCTGCTGGGCGGGCGGTTCTCGATCACCGCCTCCCTGCTGGGGGCGCTGATCATCCAGGGGGTGAATTCGCTGATCCTGCTCTCAGGCATGCCGGTGGAGTTCAACCTCGTCATCAAGGCGCTGATCATCATCGCCATCCTCGTCATCCAGAGCCCGCGCGTGCGCCACAGCCTCTACCTGCTGCGCGCCTCGACAGGGCCGGTGCTGCGGGAAAGGCCGAAGCCGGCCCCGCGGACCCCGCAAGAGGAGGGTCAGTCATGAGCCAGTCCACCAAGCTTCCGCTCTACATCACGCTCGCCACCTTCGTGTTGGCCTTCGTGCTCTGCGCCGCGCAATACCCGGCGATGGCCTCGACGCGGGTGGTCGCCAACCTGCTGACCGACAATGCCTTCCTTGGCATCACCGCGGTCGGCATGACCTTCGTGATCCTGTCCGGCGGCATCGACCTCTCGGTCGGATCGGTGATCGCCTTCACCGGGGTCTTCCTCGCAGTGATCCTGCGCGAGACCTCGATCCATCCGCTGGTGGCCTTTGCGCTGGTGCTGCTGATCACCACCGGCTTCGGCGCCGCCATGGGCGGGATCATCCACTACCTCGAGATGCCGCCCTTCATCGTCACCCTCGCGGGCATGTTCCTGATGCGCGGGTTGGCCTATGTGCTCTCGACCGAGTCCGTGCCGATCACCCATGAGTTCTACGACTGGCTGCAGTCGCTCTACTGGAAGGCGCCGGGCGGCGGGCGCTTCCGGCTGACCGGGGCGCTGATGCTGCTGACCTATGTCGCGGCGATGATCGTGCTGCACCGCACGCGCTTTGGCCAGAACGTCTATGCCATCGGCGGCTCGGCGCAGACCGCGCAGCTGATGGGCGTGCCGCGGGCCCGGACGACCATCGGAATCTACGCCGTTTCGGGCGGTCTGGCCGGGCTCGCGGGGATCGTCTACACGCTCTACACCTCGGCGGGCTACTCGCTGGCGACCGTCGGCGTCGAGCTCGACGCCATCGCCGCGGTGGTCATCGGGGGCACGCTGCTGACCGGTGGCAGCGGATTTGTCGCGGGCACTTTCTTTGGCATTCTCATCATGGGGCTGATACAGACGTATATCGTCTTCGACGGCACGCTTTCGAGCTGGTGGACGAAGATCGTGATCGGGGGCCTGCTCTTCGCCTTCATCATGCTGCAAAAGGGACTGGGTTGGGCAACGACGGCGCGCATAAGGCTTCTGACCGCATCAGACGCGCGATCATGACATTGACGGCGGGCGGCGGGTTTTCGGACCGCGCCCAGAGCCATACCACCCATGTGGTGGACCAGCTCGGGCTGGCCATCGTCGCGGGGGAATATCCCGAGCGCGCGATGATCCCGCTCGACCCGGACCTCGAAGAGATGTTCGGCGTCTCGCGCACGGTGATCCGCGAGGCGAAGAAGACGTTGATCGCCAAGGGCATGCTGGCCTCGAAGGCCAAGGTCGGCACGCGGGTGCAGCCCTCGTCCGAGTGGAACATGTTCGACCCCGACGTGCTGCGCTGGCATTCCGAACAGAAGACGCCCGGGCGCTTCGTCGCCGATCTGAACGAGATCCGGCTGATCATCGAGCCCGCTGCGGCGGCGCTGGTGGCCGAGCGGGCGGGGCCCGCGGAACACGCGAAGCTCGAGGCGAGCTGTGAGGCGCTGGCGCATGCGGGCAGCCGCACCGCCTTTGCCATGGCGGATCTGGAGTTCCACAAGCTGATCCTGCAGCTCTCGGACAACCGCTTCCTGCAGTCGCTGGGCGATCTGGTGCAGGCGGCGCTCTACTCGCAGCTCATCGCCGAGGCCGAGGAGGCGCGGGATCCGGGCGATCTCGCCCGCAGCGTCGAAAAGCACCGCGCCATCGTCGATGCGATCCGTGCCGGGGTGCCGGAGCGCGCGCGCCTTTGTATGGAAAAGGTGGTGAAGGATGCGCCCGCCGGCGGGGTGCGCCGGGCGGGTTGAATTCCGGTGAGAAATATTCCCGAAGCCGGGAATACCGTCAGAAACTGCGGATACTTTCCTGCACCATCCCCAGAAGCCGGTCGGCGGCTTTTGAGATGTGTCGCCCGCGCGCCTGGATGATCAGGTAGGGCTCCACGGTCAGCAGCCGGTTCAACTGCAGCCGCCGCAGCTCGGCCGAGACCGGCGGCTCGAGCATGAGGTCGATGACCTCCTGCGACATGGGCGCGACGGCATCGGAATCCTTCAGCAGCGCGATGATTGCCAGCAGCGAGGAGGTGGTGATCACGTCCGGCGGGGCGGTCATCCCCTCGTCGTGGAAGGCGGTCTCGATGGCGGCTCGGATCGGCGCGCCGCGCTGTTGCAGGATCCAGCGCGTGCCGTGCAGGTCGGCGATGGCGACCGGTCTGCGCCCGAGCATCGGATGCCCCTCACGCACCAGAAGCTGCACGATCTCGTCCCGGGCCGGTTCGAGGATGAAGTCGCGCTCGTTGACCTGCGGCGGCAGCCGGGCGAGGGCGAAATCGAGCTCGCCGCGCTCCAGCGCCTGTACCAGCGCCACCGAGGGCGCGACCTCGATCGAGACGTCGACGGAGCTGGACAGCGTCTTCAGCCGCTGCACCTGCGGCACCAGTTGGCCGAGCGCCGGGCCGGTCACCGCCCCGACCCGCACCGTGCCGCCAAGCCCGGAATGCAGGTCGTCGAAATCCTCGGCCATGCGCCGCAGGTCGTGCTCGATCCGCCGCGCGTGCTGGGCGAGCAGCGCGCCGGTGGGCGTCGGCTCCATCCCCTTGGGCGTGCGCTGGAAAAGCCGCGCGCCGATGGCGCGTTCAAGCTCGGAGAGCATCCGCGAGGCACCGGGCTGGGTCATACGGCAGGCGGTGGCCGCCACCTGCAGTTGCCCGTGTTCGGCAATCGCCGCGATCAGGCGGACCTGCGCGGGGCGCAGGTTTCTCAGCAGCTCGGACATATCACATACCAATTCAGTTATGCGGATAACGAATATTGGTATTTGTTCGGTATGTCACCATTAAGTAGGACTTTTGACGTCCCCAACGGGGACCAGCGGGGTGCGGGAGACGCCCCCTTCAACGGGAGGATACCGATGAAACTCAAGAAACTCGCGGGTGCGCTCGCGGTAAGCCTTGTTGCGCTTTCCAGCGCGGCCTTCGCCCAGGACAAGGGCACCGTGGGCATCGCCATGCCGACCAAGAGCTCGGCGCGCTGGATCGACGACGGCAACAACATGGTCAAGCAGCTGGAAGAAGCCGGCTACGCGACCGACCTGCAATACGCAGAAGACGACATTCCCAACCAGCTCGCGCAGATCGAGAACATGGTGACCAAGGGCGTCGACGTGCTGGTGATCGCCGCCATCGACGGCACCACCCTGTCGAACGCGCTGGCCAATGCCGCCGCTTCGGGCGTGCGCATCGTCGCCTATGACCGGCTGATCCGCGACAGCGGCGACGTCGACTATTACGCCACCTTCGACAACTTCAAGGTCGGCGTGCAGCAGGCAACCTCGCTGGTCGAGGGCCTCGAGGAGCGCTTCCCCGACAGCAAGCCGTGGAACGTGGAGCTCTTCGGCGGTTCGCCGGACGACAACAACGCCTACTTCTTCTACAACGGTGCCATGTCGGTGCTGCAGCCGCTGATCGACAGCGGCGACATCGTCATCCAGTCCGGCCAGATGGGCATGGACAAGGTCGGCACGCTGCGCTGGGACGGCGCGGTCGCTCAGGCGCGCATGGATAACATCCTGTCGGCCAACTACACCGACAAGGAAGTCCACGGCGTGCTCGCGCCCTACGATGGCCTGTCCATCGGCATCCTGTCTTCGCTCAAGGGCGTCGGCTACGGCTCGGGCGATCTGAAGATGCCGATCGTCACCGGCCAGGACGCCGAGGTGCAGTCGGTGAAGTCGATCCTCGCCGGCGAGCAATACTCGACCATCTTCAAGGACACCCGTGAACTCGCCCGCGTCACCGTCGGCATGGTCAACGCGGTGATGGAAGGCTCCGAGCCCGAGATCAACGACACCGAGACCTACGACAACGGCGTGAAGGTCGTCCCGTCCTACCTGCTCGAGCCCGTCCCGGTGGACGCCTCGAACTGGGAAGAGGTGCTGGTCGGCTCCGGTTACTACACCGAAGACCAGATCAAGTAAGCGATCCTCCCGAGCGCCCCATTTGCTCCCGGGGCGCTGAATTGGGGGAGGCCCATGGGCCTCCCCCGACCCTCACTTCATACAAGGCAGGTACGGGTCATGACTCTTCTGCTCGAGATGCGCGGCATCACCAAGGAATTCCCTGGGGTGAAAGCGCTCGACCAGGTGAACCTCCAGGTCCGCGAGGGCGAGATCCACGCGATCTGCGGCGAGAACGGTGCCGGAAAATCGACCCTGATGAAGGTGCTTTCCGGGGTCTACCCCGTGGGCAGCTACGACGGGGAAATCCACTACGATGGCGGGCTCGCCGAGTTCAGGACGCTGCGCGACAGCGAGGACAAGGGCATCGTCATCATCCACCAGGAACTGGCGCTGGTGCCGCAGCTCTCGATCGCCGAGAATATCTTCCTGGGCAACGAGCGGCAGGCCGGCGGCGTGATCCAGTGGCAGGAAACCTTCCGCCGCACCGAGGAACTGCTGGCCAAGGTCGGCCTGCGCGATGCGCCGGGCACGCTGGTCGACAGCATCGGCGTTGGCAAGCAGCAGCTCGTGGAGATCGCCAAGGCGCTTTCCAAGGATGTGAAGCTGCTGATCCTCGACGAGCCGACGGCGGCGCTGCAGGAGAACGACAGCCGCAAGCTGCTCGACCTGATGCTGGAGCTGAAGGCGCAGGGCGTGACCTGCATCATCATCTCGCACAAGCTCAACGAGGTGCGCTATGTCGCCGACACGGTCACTGTGATCCGCGACGGCATGGCAGTGTCCGAACTTGATGCCTCGCAGGGCCTCTCGGAAGATCAGATCGTGCGGGACATGGTGGGCCGCGACATGTCGCAGCGCTACCCGGACCGCGAGCGCCGCGCCGGCGAGGTGGTGATGGCGGTGAAGGACTGGAACGTCTGGCACCCCGAGCATGCCGAGCGCCAGGTTATCAAGAACATCAATTTCAACGTCCGTGCGGGCGAGGTCGTCGGAATTGCCGGCGTCATGGGCTCGGGCCGCACCGAGCTGGCCATGTCGATCTTTGGCCAGAGCTGGGGACGGAACATCTCGGGCGAAGTGTCGCTGCACGGCACGCCGATCGACGTGTCGAAGGTGGACCGGGCGATCGCGAACGGCCTCGCCTATGTCACCGAGGACCGCAAATCTCTGGGGCTGATCCTCGACGAGAGCATTCGCTTTAACACCACGCTGTCGAACCTTGGCGGTGTTTCGGACAAGGGCGTGCTGAATGAGGCCGAGGAGACCGAGGTCGCAGAGCGCTACCGCAAGGCGCTTGCCACGCGCACGCCCACGGTGATGCAGCAGGTCGGCAACCTATCGGGCGGCAACCAGCAGAAGGTGGTTCTGGCCAAGTGGCTGTTCACCGAGCCCGAGGTGCTGATCCTCGACGAGCCCACGCGCGGCATCGACGTCGGCGCGAAATACGAAATCTATTCGATCATCAACGAGCTGTCCGCCGAAGGCAAAGCCGTTGTGATGATCTCGTCGGAGATGCCCGAACTGCTGGGCATGTGCGACCGCATCTATGTCATGAACGAAGGCGCTTTCGTCGGGGAACTCTCCGCCGAGGAAGCCAGCCAGGAGCGCATCATGTCGCTCATCGTCAGCGAGTGAGAGGGGAGGGGACATGTCCACTCAAACGGCAGAAACCGCAGGGCAGTCCGAAGGCCAGGGCCTGAAGCACTACCTGCGCAACCACATGCGCGAATACGGCCTGCTGTTCGCGCTCATCGCCATCATGGTGTTCTTCCAGGCGGTGACCGGCGGCACGCTGATGCGCCCGGTGAACATCACCAACCTGTTCCTGCAGAACAGCTACATCATCATCATGGCGCTGGGGATGCTCATCGTCATCGTCTCGGGCAATATCGACCTGTCGGTCGGCTCGGTGCTCGGCTTCATCGGCGCGCTGGCGGCGGTGATGATCGTGCACTGGGGCTGGCCCGTGCCCCTGACCATTCTCGCCTGTCTCGTCGTCGGCGGGCTGATCGGCGCGGCGCAGGGTTACTGGGTGGCCTATTGGTCGATCCCGTCCTTCATCGTGACGCTGGCCGGCATGCTGGTGTTCCGCGGCGCCTCTCTGTGGCTGCTGCAGGGGCAGTCGGTGGGGCCGTTCCCGCCGGGCTTCCAGATGCTGTCGACCGGCTTCGTGCCCGACCTCTTCCCGCGCGAGATGACCGCCGGGCTGGCCGAAATCGCCGGATCGCGCAACTTCAACCTGCTGGCCATGGGCGTCGGCATCATCGCCGCCGTCGCCATCGTCTGGCTCGGCCTGCGCGAGCGGGCGCGGGACAAGGCCTATGGCATCGAGGGCGAGCCCGCGAACTTCTTCTGGGTGCGCAATGCCATCGTCTGCGGCGCGCTGCTCTTCCTGACCTTCAAGATCGCCACCTTCCGCGGCCTGCCCAACGTGCTGGTCACCATGGGCGTGCTGATTATCATATACGCCTTTATCACCCAGAAGACGGTGATCGGTCGCCGCATCTACGCGCTTGGCGGCAACCGCAAGGCGGCCAAGCTCTCGGGTATCAAGACCGAGCGTCTGACCTTCCTCGCCTTCGTCAACATGGGCGTTCTGGCGGCGCTGGCGGGTCTGGTCTTCGCCGCGCGCCTCAACACCGCGACCCCCAAGGCCGGCTTCGGCATGGAGCTCGACGTGATCGCGGCGGTGTTCATCGGCGGCGCCTCGATGGCGGGCGGTTCGGGCAAGATCGTCGGCGCGGTGGTCGGCGCCTTCATCATGGGCGTGATGAACAACGGCATGTCGATCATGGGCATCGGCATCGACTACCAGCAGATGATCAAGGGTCTGGTGCTGCTCGCCGCCGTGATCTTCGACGTCTACAACAAATCGAAACAGGGCTGAGCCGCGCGCTCAGCCCCCAATACCAAGCCGCTCTGGAGGCACCCATGTCCGTCAAGGATTTCACCCCCGCCCCCTGGCCGCGCAAGCTGCGCTCGACCCATTGGTACTCGGGCAACTCGCGCGACACGATCTACCACCGCGGCTGGCTGAAGAACCAGGGCTACCCGCACGACCTGTTCGACGGGCGCCCGATCATCGGCATCCTCAACACCTGGTCCGATCTCACCCCCTGCAACGGCCACCTGCGCGAGCTGGCGGAAAAGGTGAAGGCGGGCGTCTGGGAAGCCGGCGGCTTCCCGGTCGAGGTGCCGGTGTTTTCGGCCTCGGAAAACACCTTCCGCCCTACGGCGATGATGTTCCGCAACCTCGCGGCGCTGGCCATCGAGGAGACCATCCGCGGCCAGCCGATCGACGGCGCGGTGCTGATGGTCGGCTGCGACAAGACCACGCCCTCGCTGATGATGGCCGCCGCCTCCTGCGACGTGCCCTCGATCGTCGTGACCGGCGGGCCGATGCTGAACGGCTATTTCCAGGGCGAGCGCGTCGGTTCCGGTACGCATCTGTGGAAGTTCTCGGAGATGGTGAAGGCCGGAGAGATGACGCAGGAGGAGTTCCTCGAGGCGGAGCAGTCCATGTCCCGCTCCTCCGGCACCTGCAACACCATGGGCACGGCGTCGTCGATGGCGTCGATGGCCGAGGCGCTCGGCATGGCGCTCTCGGGCAATGCCGCGATCCCGGCAGTGGACAGCCGCCGCCGCGTGATGGCGCAGCTCTCGGGCCGACGCATCGTACAGATGGTGAAAGACGACCTTAAGCCGTCGGATATTCTGACCAAGGAAGCCTTCGAGAACGCCATCCGCACCAATGGCGCCATCGGTGGCTCGACCAATGCGGTGATCCACATGCTGGCGTTGGCGGGCCGGGTCGGCATCGACCTGACGCTCGACGACTGGGACCGCTGCGGCCGCGACGTGGCGACCATCGTCAACCTGATGCCCTCGGGCAAATACCTGATGGAGGAGTTCTTCTACGCCGGTGGCCTGCCGGTGGTGCTCAAGCGCCTTGGCGAGAGCGGCCAGCTGCACAAGGACGCGCTGACGGTCTCGGGGCAGAGCATCTGGGATGAGGTCAAAGACGTAGTGAACCACAACGAGGACGTCATCCTGCCGCTCGAGAAGGCGCTGACACAGCAGGGCGGCATCGCCGTGCTGCGTGGCAACCTCGCGCCCAAGGGCGCGGTGCTGAAGCCCTCGGCGGCCTCGGAGCACCTGCTGAAGCACAAGGGCCGCGCCGTCGTCTTCGAGGACATCGACGACTACAAGGCCAAGATCAACGACGAGGCGCTCGACATCGACGAGACCTGCATCATGGTGCTGAAGAACTGCGGGCCCAAGGGCTACCCGGGCATGGCCGAGGTCGGCAACATGGGCCTGCCGCCGAAGGTGCTGAAGAAGGGCATCACCGACATGATCCGCATCTCCGACGCGCGCATGTCGGGCACCGCCTACGGCACGGTGATCCTGCACACCTCGCCCGAGGCAGCGGCGGGCGGGCCGCTGGCGGTGGTGAAGGACGGCGACATGATCGAGCTCGACGTGGAGAGCCGCCGCCTGCACCTCGACATTCCCGACGAGGAGCTGGCCGCGCGTCTCGCCGCCTGGAAGCCGACGCATGACCTGCCGGGCAGCGGCTACGCCTGGCTGCACCAGAGCCACGTCGAGGGCGCCGATACCGGCGCCGACCTCGACTTCCTCAAGGGCTGCCGCGGCAACGACGTGGGCAAGGACAGCCACTGATGGAGGTCTTCGACGCCCGGACCTGCGCGCTTGGCGAGGGGGTGCTCTGGCACCCCCTTCGCGAGGAGCTGTTCTGGTTCGACATCACCGGCAGGCGGCTGCTGTCGCACCATCCGGCCACGGGGCATACCCGCGCCGTTCCGCTGACCGAGATGTGCTCGGCGGCGGCCTGGATCGACCGCGACCGGCTTCTGGTGGCCTCGGAGACCGGGCTGTGGACCTATGACGTGACCACGGGCGTCTTTGCGCATCTCGTGGATCTCGAGAAGGACAAGGCCGTGACCCGCTCGAACGACGGGCGGGCGGATCCCTGGGGCGGTTTCTGGATCGGCACAATGGGCAAGAGCGCCGAGCCGCACGCGGGGGCGATCTACCGTCATCACGGAGGCGAACTGCGCACCATCGTCGACGGGATCACCATCCCGAACGCACTCTGCTTCGACCAGGCGCGCGGCTGCGGCTACTTCGCCGACACCGACGCGCGGCTGCTGTTCCGGGTGGCGTTGGATGGCTCGGGTTGGCCCACCGCCGCGCCGGAGGTCTTCGTCGACTTCAGCCACGCCGGGCTCAGCCCCGACGGCGCGGTGACGGATGCGGCGGGCACGCTCTGGGTGGCGCTCTGGGGAGAGGGCGCGGTGATCGAGATCGCCCCCGACGGCAGCCTCGGCCCGCGCCACGAGATGGATGCCCCGCACAGCACCTGCCCGGCCTTTGGCGGGCCGGATTTCACCACGCTCTATTGCACCACCGCGACGCAGGGCCTTGGCCCCGACGCTCTGGCCGAGGCGCCGCGCTCCGGCGCGGTCTTCGCCGAACTCGGCGCAGGGCAGGGCAAGGCGGAGCCCGCCTTCATACTCGACACGGGAGACGCCTGATGAGCGATCCGATCCAGCTTGGCCTCGTCGGCCTCGGCACCATTGCGCGCAACCAGCACTTGCCCTCGCTCGAGGACGTGCCGGCGCTGCAACTGGCCGCCATCGCCAGCCGTCACGCCGGGCATGAGACGCTGCCCTCCTACCACGATGTGGGCGAGATGCTGGCCAAGGCGCCGGGCCTGCAGGCCATTTCGCTCTGCACCCCGCCGCAGGGGCGCTTCGCGCAGGCGGTGGCGGCGATCAACGCCGGAAAGCACGTGATGCTGGAAAAGCCGCCGGGGGCGAGCGTGTCGGAGGTCGAGGGGCTGGCGCGTCTGGCGCGGGAGAAGGGCGTGACGCTCTTTGCCACCTGGCATTCGCGCGAGGCGGCGGCGGTCGAGGACGCGCGGGAATTGCTGGCAGGAGCCAAGATCAAGCGCGCGACGATCACCTGGAAGGAAGATGTGCGCCATTGGCACCCGGGGCAGGAATGGATCTGGCAGCCGGGCGGACTCGGCGTGTTCGATCCGGGGATCAACGCGCTGTCGATCCTCACCCGCATCCTGCCCGAGCCGGTGCACCCGGTGGCGGCACACCTCGAAGTGCCGGAAAACAAGCAGGCCCCCATCGCCGCGAAGCTCGAGATGGAAACCGCCTCCGGCGCGCCCGTCGGCGCCGAGTTCGACTGGCGCCAGACCGGCCCGCAGACCTGGGACATCCTCGTCGAGACCGACGGTCCCGAGGTGCTGCTGCGCGAGGGCGGGGCGAAGCTCTTTGTCGGCGGCGAGGCGCGGATCTCGGCGGAGGACCGCGAGTACCGCCGACTTTACGCCCGCTTCGCAGAGCTGATCGCGGCGGGCGAGTCCGACGTCGACCTGGCGCCGCTGCAACTGGTGGCCGACGCCTTCCTGCTGGGCGCCCAGTCCCGCGTCGAGGCCTTCCATGACGATCCCTGAGCGCCACCCCTTCGGCCACGTGCGCTCGAGCACGCCGGTCGAGCGCATCGCGCTGCGCGCGGGCGAGGTGAGCGCCGAGGTGCTCACCTACGGGGCCACGCTGCAATCGCTGCGGGTGCCGGACCGCGAGGGCCGGGTGGATGACATCGTGCTCGGCTTCGACGATCTGCAGGGCTATCTCGACCATCGCATGTTCTTCGGCGCCTCGGTGGGGCGCGTGGCGAACCGCATCGCGGGCGGGCGCTTCGCCCTCGACGGGCGCGACTACCAATTGGCGCAGAACGAGGGCGAGACCACGCTGCACGGCGGGCCCGACGGGTTCGACCGGCGCAACTGGGCGGTGTCCGAACTGGGAGACTGCTCGGTGACGCTCGAGATGGTCAGCCATGCGGGAGATCAGGGCTTTCCCGGCACGCTGACCGCGCGCGCCATCTACGCGTTGCGCGAGACCCCGGCGGGACCCTGTCTCAGCATCACTTACGAGGCCGAGGCCGAGGCGCCGACGCTGGTGTCGATGACCAATCACAGCTTCTTTGCGCTGGCCGGTCTCTCGGCGCTGCCGACCCGCCCGCGCTCGGCGCTCGAGTACCGCCTGAAGGTGCCCGCGTCGCGCTACCTGACGGTGGACGCGCAGCTCATCCCCAGCGGCGTCGCGCCGGTCGGCGCCAGCCCCTTCGACTTCCGCGAGGGGCGGCAGCCGCTGACCGCGGTGCGCTCCGGCGCGCTCGGTGGGTACGACCATTGCCTCTGCCTCGATCCCGGCGAGATCGAGCTGCATGACGCGACCAGCGGGCGGCTGATGCGGATGACCACCAACCTGCCGGGGCTTCAGGTCTACACCGGCAACTTCCTCGACGGCTCGGTGCCGGGCAAGGGCGGTTTTGCCGCCCGCAAGCACGACGCCATCTGCCTCGAGCCGCAAATCTGGCCCGATGCGATCAACATGCCCGAGAGCTGGGGGGCGCAGAGCCCGGTGCTGCGCCCGGGCGAGATCCGCCGCGCCGAGATGAGCTTCACCTTCGGCATCCGCTGAAAGGCGGCGAGGGCCTCTCGCTAAACCCGCGCCACCTGTGCCATGCTCGCGCCGGGAGGCGCCCCCGCGGGGGCGAAGACCGCGCTCGGCATCTGCTTGACCCCACGGGACACGCGGTGTCTATGTCGCGCGAAGCTTTTGGAGGAGCTGGACAAATGAACTTTCTTGGCAAGGCCGCGCTGGCGGCTGGGCTTGCATTGCTGGCAGCGGTGCCGGCGCAGGCGGAAACCCGGGTGACGCTGAAGGCGGCGAAGTCGGGCTCCTCCTACTATCAGATGAGCGTGCAGATCGCCGAGGCGATGAAGGCGGGCACCGACGGCGGCGTGATCGTCACCGTCGAGGAAAGCCAGGGCAGCCAGCAGAACGTGATGGAAGTGCGCGCCCGCGGCGGCGACTACGTCTTCACCTCGCCGCCGGCGCTGGTCGCGGCCGCGCAGGGCGGCAAGGGGGCCTTCGAGGGCAAGGAAAACCCCGCCTTCGGCGAGATCCGCGCGCTCTTCCCGCTGCCGTCGCTGACCATGCATTTCGTCATGTCCAACGACAGCGGCGTCACCGACTTCGCCGGGATGGAAGGTAAGAACATCTTGCTCGGCAAGGGCAGCTTCGGCGCCTCCGAGGGCGAGAAATACCTCGGTCTCTTCGGCCTCGACGGCAAGGTGAAGATCGCCGACGTCGAGCTGTCGAACGCCGTGCCGGCGCTGAAGAACGGCCAGATCGACGGTTTCGTCACCGCCGGCAGCTTCCCGGCGCCGAACGTTGTCGAGGCTGCGGCTTCGACCGATGTGACCGTGCTCTCGCTGAGCGACGAACAGGTTGCCGATACCGGCCGCGCCAAGCTGGTGATCCCGGCGGGCACCTATGCCGGTCAGGACGCGGACATCACCACCACCTCGCTGCCGGTTGTCGCCTACACCACCACGAAGATGGACGTGGACACCGCCTACCAGCTCACCAAGACCTTCTGGGAAGAGAAGGCGCGGATGGGCGAGGAGTCCCCCTGGTGGACCGGCGTCGACCCGGCGCTGCTGGAGAACGTTCGTGGCAAGCTGCACCCCGGTGCCGTGCGCTACTACGAAGAGGCGGGCATTGCGCTGAGCGACGCTCAGAAGTAAGTCCGGACTAAATTATTCAAGGCGGGCCGGGCAGATGTGTCCGGCCCGACCGCTTTTGAGACGAAGGGCAGGCAGGACATGGCTCTGGAGACGCAATTGCCGCGCGCGGCATGGCAGCGGGCGGTGTGGATCGGGCTGGCGGCGCTGGTGGTGGTCTATCACCTCGGGCTGGTCTTCTCGGGGCTCGTGCCCAACCTCGTCAGCCGACCCTTGCACATGGCAACGGCCCTGCCCTGGGTCTTCCTCTTCGGGGCCAAGGGCCGGTGGCAGATGATCTCTGGCGCCGTGCTGACCGTGCTGGGCGTCGGCGCGGCGGGCTGGATCGCGCTGAACCACGAGATGCTCGGCGATCAGTACGGTTTCCTGGAAAGCAATTTCCAGATCGGCGTCGCCGTGGTGCTGCTGGTCTGCGTGATCGAGGCGGCGCGGTGCGCCATCGGCTGGCCGCTGCCGCTGGTGGCGGTGCTTTCGCTGGCCTACGCGCTCTTCGGCCAGCACATCCCCGGTGAATTCGGCCACGCGGGCACGCCGATCCAGAGCTTCCTCGGCACGATGACCATCGCCGAGGGCGGGCTCTGGGGCTCGCTGACCGCGGTTTCGGTGGGCGTGGTGTCGATCTTCGTGATCTTCGGCGCGGTGCTGAACGCCGGCGAGGCAGGGCAGGGCTTCATGAACGTCGCGGCGGCCGCGGCGGGGCGCCTGACCGGCGGCGCGGCCAAGGTCTCGGTGCTCTCCTCGGCGCTCTTCGGTTCGATCTCCGGCTCGGCCAGCGCCAACGTTGCCTCGACGGGCGCGATCACCCTGCCGGCGATGACCCGGCTCGGCTATCCCAAGCGGCTGGCCGCAGGCGTCGAGGCCGTGGCCTCCTCGGGCGGGCAGATCATGCCGCCGCTGATGGGGGCGGGGGCCTTCGTCATGGTCGAGCTGACCGGCACGCCCTACACGCAGATCATGGGCGCGGCGATCCTGCCGGCGATCCTCTATTTCTGGGCGGTCTGGGTCGGCATCAACGCCTATGCCTCGCGCTACGAGCTCAAGGGCATCGCCGCCGAGGACCGGCCGGCGAAACGCGACGTGGTGATCACCTCGCTGTTCTTCCTCGTGCCCTTCACCGTGCTGATGATCGGCATGTTCGGCGTCGGCTACACGCCGCAATACGCCGCCTGCCTCGCGATCCTTGCCGGGGCCGCGCTGCTGCTGACCAACGGCAGGCTCACCTTCGATGCCCGCCAGACCGCCGAGCGCGTCACCGAGGCGCTGGTCAACGCCGCCAAGCAGGTGGCGATGATCGCCTCGATCATCCTCTGCGCCTCGATCGTCATCGGGGTGCTGGCGGTCACCGGGCTCGGGGTGAAGATCACCTCGCTGATCCTGTCGGGCTCGGGCGGGCTGCTCTGGCCGTCGCTGATCCTCACCGCGCTGGCCTGCCTCGTGCTGGGCATGGAGGTGCCGACCACCGCGGCCTATGTGATCTGTGTTTCGGTCGCGGGCCCGGCGCTGACCCAGCTCGGCCTCGAGCCGCTGCAGGCGCATATGTTCGTCTTCTGGTTCGCGCTGCTGTCGACGATCACCCCGCCGGTCTGCGGCGCCGTGTTCATCGCGGCCGGGATGATCGGCGAGAACTGGGTGAAGGTGGCCGGATCGGCGATGGCGCTGGGGATCGGGCTCTACATCATCCCGCTCGGCATGGTCGCCAACCCCGGCGTGCTCGAGCTGACCAGCTCTCCGGCGCTGGCGCTCTTTGCCTTTGTCCGCATCGGGCTGGGGCTGGCACTGGTCTCCTACGGGTTGATCGGGCGCCGCGCGGCGCCGCTGCGGGGGCTGCTCATCGCCGCGGGGCTCGGGGTGGTGTTCGGCGGAATATTGCTGCAACCATTTCTTTAGGAGAGGGACCAAAATTCGCGCTGGTCTTTGTTGCAATCCCGTGGTCACATCTTTGCGGGATACGCAGACAAAGATGTGAGTGGGATGGGTTCGACACGCTACGCGAAGCTGTTGATCGACACCGCGGATGCCCTCGCCGGTGCCCGTGGGGCGCAGGAGGCATGGGACGCGGTGGTAAATGTCGGTCGTGGGATCGGCGCCAAGGATCTCAACTGCGGGGCGATCATGCGCGATTCGCGCGAGCTGGCTTGGCTGCGCAGCTCCATGGACCCGCGCTGGCTGCGACAGTACCAGCAGGCCCGCTTCTACGAGATCGACAGCGTTCTGGCCGCGTGCAAGGCCGGTGTGCCGAGCCAGTTCGTCGACATTCCGCACAAGCTCCGGACCATCCGGGACAGGCGGAGCCGCGACATGTTCGGCTGCCTGATGGATTTCGGGTTCCGCTACTTCCTGACCCAGACATGGGTTGTCGGAGAGACCGAGCGGACGATCGTTCTGGGATGCGAGGACGACCCGGTGGATCTTTATGGTCCGGGCACGGGTCGCGCCTTTCGGGCGGTCTCGGCGATGCTCAATGACGCGATCCTGCCGCCCGGTGACCAGATGGCGCAGGAATGGGCCTGCGAGTCGCCATGGGCCCAGCTCAGCCCGCGCGAGCGGGACGTGCTGAGCTACCTCGCCCATGGGCTGCGGCTGAATGAGGTCGCCGAGCGCTTCACCATCACCGAGGAAGAGGCGGCGCGTCACCTGCTCAGCGCCTGCCGGACGCTGGGCGTGGCTGCGCCCGAACAGGCCCTGTCGTTGGCCATGGCGCGCGGCGTGCTGTCGCTCTGATCGACTGGGGCGGGGCAGGGAGACCCGCCGCCGCCCGCCGATCAGCGTCCCTTGATCTGCACCGTGAAGCTTGTCTGCGCCCCTGCCGGGGGCGCGGGGAAGGGCGAGGCGCTGCGCACGACACGCAGGGCGGCCTGATCCAGCGCCGCAGAGCCCGAGCTGCGCGCTACGGAGGCCGCTGCCAGACTGCCACTCCCGGACACCCGGAAGGCGACGACGGCTGCGCCGCGCGCGTTCACCCGCGGCCGCGGCACGCGCGAGAGCTTGCGCATCACCTGTCCGGGATAGTTGCTCGCCGCGGCATTGCCGGCCTCCCTGGCCTGGCCGCCGCTGCCGGCGGTGGCGGAGCTGCCTCCGGCCCGGCCCGTGGCCGCCCCGGCGGTGGCGTTGCGCTCGGCATTGCCCTGCGGACGCGCGGCCTGCTGGCGCGGCTCGGGTTTCGCCTCCGGCGTACGCCGGGGTTGCGGGTCGGGCTCCCGTGCGCGCTGCGCGACGTCGGGCGTGCGCAGCTTCGGACGCGCAGATTGCTCCGGCGCGGCCTCGGTGACCTCCTCCGGCTCGGGCTCCTGCTCTTCGGCTTCGATCGTCTCGGGGTCCGGCGCCTCGGCGGTGAGGGTCTCCGGTTCCGGTTGCACGGGCTCGGCCACGTCCGGATCGGGCTGGTCCACCGTCTCGGGCGGCTGCGCTTCCAGAACCTCCGGTTCCGGCTGCTCCTCGGGTTGGACCTGCTCGGTCGGGGCGACGGGCAGCACCGGCTCGGCATCCAGCGCAGGGACGACGGGCAGGGCGGCGGTCAGCTCGGGCAGCGGCTCGGCCTCTGCGGGTACCGCCGGGGCGACGGGTTGCGGGGTCACGGGCCGGGCCTGCTCGACCTGCTGCGGCTGGATCGGCTCCCGCTGGTCGGGCTGCACCGTCTCGGCGGTCTCCTCGACCGGGTCGGCGCTGATCGTGCCCATGGCCATGTCGGCGAAATCGGTCCCGAGGGCGAGGTCGGTGCCGCCCGCCATGCCCTCCATCTCGGCCTGCATGGTCGGTGGCATCACCGCCAGAAGCGCGCCGCCATGGGCGGAAATCGCCAGCACCGCGGCGGCGAGTTTCACCTTGCGCGAGGATGCGATCATTCCAGCCCCCTTTCGGTGACGATCATCACCTTCTCGGCCCCGGCGGCGCGCAGCGCGCGACCGATCTCCACCAGCTTGGCGGCCGGCAGTTCGCGATCCGGCACGATGCGGGCGAGGCTCATCGCCTCGTCACCGAGCGCCTCGAGAAAGTCTTCCGGCGCATCGATTGCCTCGCCGCGCACGGACATGGAACCATCGGCGTTGACCACCAGCGCGTCTGCCGGGGCGGCGCCCTCGAGATCGGCGGTGTGCACGAGGTTCAGCGTCGGATCGAGCGGCCGAGCGACGGTGCCCGCGACGAGGAAGAAGACCAGCATGAGGAAGACGATGTTGATCAGCGCGATCGTCGGTTCGCGCTCGGTTTTCTGTTTCCTGCGGCGCATCACGAGGCTCCCAGAACCGTGGCGCGGAAGCCGCTGACGCCGCGCAGGGCGACCAGCAGATCCGTCAGCCGTTGCGCGCTGACCTCGCCGCGCAGCGCCACGATGAGTGGCTGCGATGCGTCCTCCTCGGCGGCGTCGCCTCGGGTCTCGGCGAGCTTGGCCGGCAGCTCCTCGAGGGTCACCTCGGCGCCGTTGAGGCGGATCGTCTCGGGTGCGAGCTGCAGGAACAGCGGGCGGGTGTCCGAGGCGGTGGCCCCGGAGCTGGCGGCGGCCAGCTCGACCTCGGCAAAGCGGGTGAAGGTCGAGGTCAGCATGAAGAAGAGCAGCAGCAGGAAGATCACGTCGATGAGCGAGGTCATCGACAGCCTCCGCCGCCGGCGGATCTTACGCATGGCGTGCGGCACCCTCGGCCCGCAGCGCCTCGGCACCGGTGCCGGTGGGCGACAGGATGGTGTGCACGGCGCGCTCGGCCAGCACCCGCTCGGATTCCATGCGCGCCTCGAACCAGCTCAGGATCACCGCGGTGGGCATGGCGACGACGAGGCCGACGGCGGTGGTCAGCAGCGCCACCCAGATGCCGCCCGCGAGGATCGACGGATCGACCTGGCTGCCCGCGTCCTGCAACGACTGGAAGGCCGAGATCATGCCGAGCACCGTGCCGAAGAGGCCCAGCAGCGGCGCCAGCTGCGCCACGGAGTCGAGCAGGCGGAAGCCCTTTTCCAGCCGGGCGAAGCGGGTCTCTGCCTCGGCCTCGAGCCGCGCCGGGTCGGTCTGGCCGGACATGGCCATGTCGATCACCGGGCGCAGGTAGGAGCGCGAGCGGTTCAGCGCCTCGCGCGCGCCGGTGCGGTCGCCGCGGTCCCAGGCCTCAACTGCTTCGCGCAGCGCGGCGTGGCGGCCGACGCCGGAGGCGGTGAATTGCCAGAACTTGTAGAGCACCACCGCAAGCGTCAGCAGCGAGATGGCGACGAGCAGCAAAACCACCGGCCCGCCGAGGTCGGCGATGCGGCGGATGCCGTCCAGGATCATGTCGATCATCCGATCACCTCCACGTCGCCGCGCGACTTCAGCTCGAGTCCCTTGATGCAGAGATCCGAGTCCGCGCCGCCCGCTTCGCAGCGGTTGGCGCCATTGATGAGAATTTGTCCGAGCCCGTCGCAGCCGGTGCCCGGCACCACGAATTGCCGCACGCGGGGGCGGCCCGCGGGCAGGGCGCCGAAATCGAAGAGGGTCAGCCGGTCGACCTGCCCTTCGGTGTTCAGCAGCACGGTCTCGTAGACCGCCGCGTCGATGTCGGTGTCATGGCCGTTCTGGATGAGAAAGCTCAGCTGGCAGCCGGCTTCGACGCTCTTGGTGGTGTTCAGCTCGAGCGACAGCGCGCCGTCGGTATCGGCCTCCTGGGCGGCCAGCGGCAGCGGCAGCAGCGCAAGAAGCGGCAGGGTCATGCGGAGAATGCGCAAAACTAGGGTCTCCTGACTTTGGCTAGAAAGGCTTGCCCTCGGGTCTCCGGAGGCTGGCATGCACGGGGAGATGTGACTCCATTGTCGCCCTGTCTGTCACGAACGCAAGCGATGCTCAATACCTGACAAAATCAATACAGAATGAAACTTCCCTAGGGGGAGCCGTGTTGCCGGTGAAACGGCCACCGGTCTCCGCACAGGGCAGCGGTTTCGGCCAGCATTGGGAGGCCAACTCTTTCACGCCGTATGGAGAGAAACCATTCTTCAGATGCTTCAATCACCGTGAAAGCACCAATCCCGCGGAGGGTCGAGAGGTGGGCGCCGGGCAAAGTGGGTGGCATCCAATAGAGTGGCAAACGGTGTCTGAGCAGGGGCCCTCGTCAATAGACCGCACCTTCCCGGGCCACGACGTGGAAAGCGCCGGACGATGCCGGCGCTTTCCCTTCTAGATGGTCCGGGTGGTCACTCGGCCGCCATGTTGGCGTCGCCCTGCTTGGCGCGATCGACCGTGTCGCCGGACAGGATGACGCTCGACTCGACGATGTTCGGGCCGGAGTAGCCGTCCGGCGGCAGGCCCCAGGCCACGAAGCCGTCGCCGGTCTTGGTGCCCATCGACGAGTGCCCGCCGACCTGAGCGACCACGAACTGATGGCCGTCGATCTCATAGCTCATCGGGTTCGCGTTGACGCCCGCATCGGTGCGCTCCTCCCAGACCAGCTCGCCGGTCAGGCTGTCGTAGCCGCGGATGTACTGGTCGAGCGCCGCGCCGATGAACATCATGCCACCGGCCGTCGCCAGCGGGCCGCCGTTGGACGGCGTGCCGATGGTGATGGGCAGGCCCATCTTGATCCCCAGCGGACCGGAATCCATCGCCGAGCCCATCGGCTGCTTCCACAGCACGTCCTTCGAGCGCAGGTCAAGCGCCGCCACGTAGCCCCAGGGCGGCGCAACGCAAGGCATGTCGAGCGGGCCCATCCAGGGGGCCTTCTTGGCGCCGTAGGGCAGGCCGATCTGCGGCATGAAGCTCTCCTTGTGGTTGCGCTTGTCGACCACCGATTTCGCGTCGGGGATGGTGTCGCGCGGGATCAGGTAGATCTGGTAGGGCAGCCGCTCGGAGTTGATGAGCATCAGGCCGCGCTCGGGGTCGATGGCGCCGCCGCCCCAGTTCATCCCGCCATGGTTGCCGGGATAGCCGATCGAGCCGATGCCGGTGGTCGGCGGGGTATAGAGCCCGTCATAGCGCATCTGGTTGAACTGGATGCGGCAGATCAGGTGGTCGAAGGGCGAGATGCCCCATGCGTCCGCCTCGGTCAGCAGCTCCATGTCGCCCTTGTTGGGCGCGCCCACGGTGTTGGGCATGTTGGGCGAGAGCGGCTGCGTGTCGGCAACCCAGTCGTCTGGCACGCCGGGCTGGTCCGGGGCGTCGTATTGCTCGATCGGCTCCAGCGGTTCGCCGGTTTCGCGGTCCAGCACGAAGATCGGCCCGGCCTTGGTGGCCTGGATGATCGCCGGGCGGGTGCCGGTCTCGGTCGGCCAGTCGACGAGGTTCATCGCCGGACCGATGTCGAAGTCCCACAGGTCGTGGTTCACGGTCCGGAAGTGCCAGCGTTCCTTGCCGGTGCGCGCGTCGAGCGCGATCACCGCATCGGTGTACTCCTCGTCACGCTCGGTGCGGTCGGCACCGTAGAAGTCGCCCGAGGCGTTGCCGGTGCCGACGAACACGAGGTTCAGGTCCGCGTCGGCCGCCATCGGCGACCAGACGTTCGGCGTGGCATGGGTGAAATGCTCACCCTCGGCCAGCGGCGCGGTCGGATCTTCGCGGCCAAGATCCCAGGCCCAGAGCATGTCGCCGGTCACCGCGTCGATGCCGCGCACGACGCCCGCGGGGGCGCGGTAGTCCTGGCCGTCGGTGATCTTGTGACCCACCACGGCCACCCCGTCGATGATCGTCGGTGCGGTGGTCACGCCGATGAAGCCCGGCACGTCGGAGTCGGTGTCCTGCGACAGGTCGTAGGCGCCGTTTTCGCCGAACGCGCTGCAGGCTTCGCCGGTCTCGGCGTCGATTGCCACGAGGCGGCTGTCCATGGTGCCCCAGATGAGGCGGGTCTGGCATTCCGCGACCGGCTCGGGGGCCTCGTAATAGGCGAGACCGCGGCAGATGGTGACGCCGTTGGTGAAGCGCGCTTCCGGGTCGACCTCGGGATCGAAGTGCCACTTCTCAGCGCCGGTGCCGGCATCGAGCGCAAAGACCTGCTGGCCGGTGGTGCAGATGTAGAGCGTGTCGCCGACCTTGAGCGGGGTGTTCTCGCCCGCGTAGCCGTACTTGGCGCCTGCCGGGCGGTAATCGCCGGTGTGGAATTCCCACAGCTTGACCATGCCCGCGGCATTCGCCGGGGTGATCTCCGCCGCGGGGGAGTATTTCTGGCTCAGGTTCGAGCCGCCATAGGCCGTCCAGCTTTCCGCGTCGTGCGATGCGGCGACTTCGCCATCGGTCTTTTCGGGGTTGCTGCGGCTGAAGCCGGTCGAAGTGCGTGCGGGATCCGCCTCGGCCAGATCAACCTCCGGATTCGCGAAGATCGGGATCAGGATGCACACCAGCATGATCGCCGGCACCGCCAGGGTGGCCCCGAAGTAGCGTCCGCGGGCGAGCGGTTTCTCGATGCTGCCGAACACGCGGCGGGACACCGGCCAGAGGGCCGCCATGAACAGGCCCATGACGATGAGCCAGTCGAAGCGCGGGATCATCGCCCAGCCATTCCAGCCGGTTTCGACAAGGCCCCAGATCAGGGTGACGAGGGACAGTGCGAAGAGCAGCCAGACCGCGAGGGCGGACTTGCGCAGGATCAGCACGCCGATGGCCAGCGTCGCGAGGGCGGCGAGGATGTAGTAGACGCTGCCGCCCGCGAGGGCGAGCCGCGCCCCAAGATAGAGGAGTGCGGCCCCGGTCAGCAGGGCCAGCACTGCGTAGACGAGCAGGAGGATGCCCGACCCGCGGAAGGATCTTTCTGTGTTGGTCATTGGTCCGTTCTTTCGCTCCATCTGCAAAACAGGCGTCGGACCTGCGAGGGGGAGGTGCGACGGAGCTCTGGGAGGTTCGTTATTGCGAGCATCGGAACATGGGGAACTGATGCATCAGATGCGCTTTCGCACGCTGGTATGGTAGTTGCAAGACAGATTGTCGCATGTGGCAGAGTGCCTCATGACATCGCGGGCCGGTTGCGGATGGATCGCCCCGACGCGCTGCTTTAGAGAAATGGACCAGTGCTCAATGATCCGGCGGTGCGCGATGAAGCCAGCAATCGAACCAATATCGGACAAGATCGTGGAGACATTGCGCGAGGACATCTACGCCCTGCGGCTGATGCCCGGAGAGCCGCTCAACCGCAAAGCCTTGCAGGCGAAATTCAACGTGAGTTCGACCGCGGTCCGCGATGCCCTGCAGGCGCTGAGCAGCGAGGGCCTGATTGCGATTCACCCGAGAGCCCGCACGATCGTGAGCCCGATAGACCTCGAAGAGGTGCGGCTGTCGGCCATCCTAAGGTTGTCGTTGGAGCTTGAGGTCGTCGAGATGGCCTGCCGGATGGAGGAAGACATCGGGCCGGAGTTCGATGCGATCCTGCGCGCTCAGGCCAGCGCCTTGGAAATCGGGGATTTCGGCAAATTCAGCCAACTCGATACCGACTTCCACCGCGGCCAATTCGAGGCCGTGGGAATGCTGCCCCTCTGGACGCTCATCCAGACAAGAAGCAGTCACTTGAACCGTCTTCGCCGCCTGAACCTCGGCGAAGCGGGCAACGCGCAGCTCTTGCTCGACGATCACAAGCGCATCGTCGCGGCGCTCAGGCGGCGGGATGCGGGTGAGGCGAAATCCATCCTGCGCGAGCACCTCACGCGTGGGCGACTTCGCATGGCCAAGTTTCAGCAGGAACGACCGGAACTCTTCCTGTAGATCCCGTGGAGGACGACGAAAGTCCGCGCAAGCCCCGACCCCATGTTGGTGTTCTTAGGCCGTGGGGGGCTGCTTCCCAAACCCGCCGCCTGGCACTTGGCAAACCTACCGCATGCCACAACGCCACCTCGACGGTTGGGCGGGCTTGGCATGCTCTGGACCGCGCGGCAAAGCCCGGAGGGAAGGGACACGATTTCGACAGCCCCACTTGAGACGCGCCGCCGTGTGCATCAGGCTGCGTGGGACTGCCGATGGAGAGGGAGGTTGCCGGTGATCGAGAAGGTCAGGACTATCGCGATGGTGAGTATCCTTGTTGCCGTAAGTGCCTGTGGCCGAGGGCCGCAGATTCAGCCCCTTTCCACGGGCTTCGTCGAAGGGCGCTTTTCTGCAAGCAACGCGGCCGTGCGCGCGTGCCGGGCAAAACTGGCGGCGGAAACCTCGGGCCGGCTGAAGGTCGTTGGATCGCGATCCTCCGGCGCCCGAAGCTCCGTCTACATGCGGATCGGCCCCAGCGGCGCGCCTTGGCAATGCTCGGTGGGGTCCGATGGGAGCAACCCCACCGTCGGCTTCATGGGGTACGGCGGGATGGCCTGAGGACGAGAAGGCAGGGCTCGCCCTGCCTCTCCCCCATCCAATGAAGACCTCAGCCCGGAAGCTGCGCCGACAGGAAGCTGTTGAAGGCATCCCAGCTCGCGACGTCGGCGCGTTCCTGGTAGCTGTCGGAGCCGAATACGGTGAACGCATGCGGCGCGCCGGAGAACACCTCAATCGTGTAGGTCGTGCCAGCCGCTTCGAGTTCCGTCGCGAGGGTGGCGACGTCTTCCATCTTGATGGATGTGTCCGCCCCGCCATGCAGCACGAGCAGCGGCGGCTCGTCTCCGCCCCAGGATTGCCCCTCGGGGGTGGTGAGGCCGCCGTGGAACGTCGCGTATCCGCTCGCCGTGTCAGCCATGTCGCTGCGGGCCATTTCGAGCGCCACCGCGCCGCCGAAGCAATACCCCGCGACCACCATTTGCTCGACGCTCGAGCGTGACAAGGCTTCATCCACGCCGGCCTTGATCAGGGTCCGCATCCGCTCCCGGTCCTCGTAGAGCGCACCGGTCGCCGCGCGCCGATGGTCCATCGTTTCCGTCGGCGTCGAGTCGCCGAACATGTCGAGGGCGAAGGCGTTGTAGCCCATATCGGCCAGCATGTTGGCTCTCTCACGCTCGTAGTCGGTCATGCCGTCCCAGTCGTGCATGATCAGCACGAGCCCCTTGGGAGATTCCGCTTCCGCCCAATATCCGGTGAATGTCTCATCATCGACGGTATAGGACACGTCTTCGGCCAATGCCGCCGTGCCGACCGCCGTGGCGGCCGCGATGGTCATCGAAGTGATAGCAATGCGCATGAATTCTCCCCTTGTGCGACCGGCCCGTCTTCGCGGGCATCGTGAGTAACGACTAAGGGGGAGGTAGCGCCGCGCGCCCCGGCGGCAACGCTCTTGCGGGCCGGGGCGGGGCGGCTTGGGCCGCGGTTCCGCCCTCTCCGGCCTCGATGCGAGCCTGCGCGATTGGAAGGTTGGCGCCGCGCCGCGTGCATCCGGGGGCTTACGTCCATCCCTTACGATGGGTAAGGAGGTGGCACGCGAATTCCAGACAGCAGGACACTTTATGGTAGCCCGCACTTCCAGCGCCGAAGCGCCGCGCCGGCCGCACCCGCTCGAGATTCTCGCCGCGCTCTGCGCCGGCAGCCTGCTGACGCTCATGCTGCTCAGCAACGGCATGATGGCGGCGCACACCACGCCGATCTTTGCCTCGCTCACGGCGCATGGTGTCGGCTCTCTGGTGGCGGTGCTGCTGCTGGGGGTGTTCTGGGTCCGCCGGCCCGCGCTGCGGCGCGGGCCCGGCGGTCGGGCCCCGCTCTGGGCCTACCTGGGGGGCATTTCCGGGGCGCTGACGGTGGTGGTCTCGACCGTGGTGGTGAACTCCTCGCTGGCGCTCACCGGCACGATGGCGCTGGGTCTCGCGGGGCAGGTGGCGCTGGCGCTGATCTTCGACGCCACCGGGGCGCTGGGACTGGAGCGCCGTCTGCCGCGACGCAACGATCTGCTGGCGCTGGCGGCGATCATCGTGGGCACGCTGCTGATCATCTTCGCGCGGGGGAGCGGCGCATGATCTGGATGGTGCTTCTCGGCATCGGCTCGGGCATGCTGGTGTCTCTGTCGCGGCAGCTGAACGGGCGGCTGGCGCTCTCGACCTCGGCGATGCAGTCCTCGTTCTGGAATCACCTGGTCGGCTTCGTCGTGCTGGTGCCCTGCGCGCTGCTCGCCGGCAGCCTGTGGCCCGCCGAAGCTGTCTCGGCGCATTGGTTTGCCTGGGCCGGAGGCGCCATCGGGGTGGTCTTCGTCGCCAGCGGAAGCTGGCTCATCCCACGCCTCGGGGCGGCGCTCACCGGCGGGCTCCTCGTCGCCGGGCAGATGCTGTCGAGCGTCGCGTTCGATCTGCTGCGCGGGGTGGATGCGATCCTGTGGATGCAGATTTCGGGCGTGGCGCTGATCCTGCTCGGGGTCTACCTGAGCCGCAGGGGCTGAGCCGACCTGACGCGCGGCACGGGGCTTGGCATTCCGTCTAAGAAACACGGTCTTGTAAGTTGACCATTTTTGTAGTGATTGGTAGCGCAAGGTGGCGCGACCGGTCACGCGGTCGCTCTGGAACAGTCAGAGGCGACATGACCATGAGTATCCCCCAGCAGATTTGGCCCGAAGATTTCGCGCGGCGCTATGTGGAAAAGGGCTACTGGCAGGGCGAGACCTTTGGTCAGATGCTCGACCGGCTGGCGGCGGCTCACGCCGAGCGCCTCGCCCTTGTCGCCGGGGACACCCGCTGGACGTATGCCGAGCTTGCCCGCCGCGCCCGCATCGCCGCCGAGGGGTTCGCCGATCTCGGGTTGGAGCCGGGCGACCGGGTACTGGTGCAGCTGCCGAACCGGGCGGAATTCCTCGCCGCCGCTTTCGGTCTCTTCTACGCTGGGCTGGTGCCGGTCTACGCGTTGCCGGCGCATCGCGAAACCGAGGTGCTGCATCTGGCCGCCAAGTCCGGCGCGCGCGCCTACGTGGTCGCGGACCGGCATGACGGCTTCGACTACCTGCCGCTGGCGCGTAGGGTTCTGGCCGAGGTCGAGGCCATCGCGCAGGTGATCGTCGCTGGCGAGGCGGCGGAGTTCATCGCCTTCGACAGCCTTGGGGACGCAGGGCTTTCCGCCCCGGTTCCGCGCAACCCGCGCGAAGTTGCCTTCCTGCAGATCTCCGGCGGCTCGACGGGCTTGCCGAAGCTGATCCCGCGCACCCATGACGACTATCTCTACAGCGTTCGCGCCTCTGCCGAGATCTGCGGCCTGAGCGACGCGAGCGTGTACCTTTGCGCGCTGCCCGCGGCGCATAACTTCCCGATGAGCTCGCCCGGCTATCTCGGCGCGCTGCACGCGGGCGGCACCGTGGTGATGAGCCCCAACCCGCAGCCCGAGGTCGCCTTCCGCCTGATCGCCGAGCACGGCGTGACGATCACCGGCCTGGTGCCGCCCTTGGCGCTGCTCTGGATGCAGGCCGCGCCGCGCAGCAAGCACGACCTGTCGAGCCTGCAGGTGCTTGGCGTCGGCGGGGCGAAGTTCATTCCCGAGGCGGCGGCAAAGGTCCGCCCCGTGCTCGGCTGCACTCTGCAGCAGGTCTTCGGCATGGCCGAGGGGCTGGTGAACTACACCCGTCTCGACGATCCCGAAGAGATCATCATCAATACCCAGGGCCGCCCGATCAGCCCCGACGACGAGGTGCTGGTGCTCGACGACGACGGCAATCCGGTGCCCGAGGGCGAGCCCGGCAATCTCTACACCCGCGGGCCCTACACCATCCGCGGCTACCACGAGGAGCCCTCGGCCAACGCCCGCAGCTTCACGCCCGACGGGTTCTACCGCACCGGCGATGTGGTGCGCCGCCTGCCCGGCGGCTATCTCGAGGTGCGGGGCCGGGCCGGGGACCACATCAACCGCGCCGGCGAGAAGATCTCGGCCGAGGAGGTCGAGGATCACCTGATCGCCCACGCAGGCGTCTTCGACGCCGCGGTGGTGGCTTTGCCCGACCGCTTCCTGGGCGAGAAGACCTGTGCCTTCGTGGTGCGCTCGGAAGAAGGCGAGGTCCAGTCGAAGGATCTCAAGGCCTTCGTCCGCGGTCGCGGCATCGCCGAGTTCAAGGTGCCCGACCAGATCGTCTTCGTGCCCGAATTCGAGACCACCGCCGTGGGCAAGGTCAGCCGCAAGGCGCTGCGCGCCGCGCTGAAAGAGAAATACCTGGAAAAAGGAGACGCCGCATGAGCCTCACGCAAGAGAAAATGCGCGCCGATATCGCCGAGGCGCTGGAGATCGCCCCCGAGGAGATCACCGCCGAGGCCAACCTCTTCGACCTGGGGCTCGACTCGATGCGGCTGATGTCGCTGGTCATGACCTGGCAGGACGAGGCCGAGGATGCGGATCTTTCCGAGATCTGGGAGCACCAGACCTTTGCCGGCTGGTGGGGCGTCGTCGCGGCCCAGCACGCCGGGGCCTGACATGGCGACGGGGCGCGCGGCTTTCCCGCTGACCGAGGCGCAGGAGGGTCTGTGGTACGCACAGGCACTGGACCGCGCGAACCCGATCTTCAACTGCGGCCAGTACATCGAGCTCCGCGGCCCGCTGGACGTGGCGCGCTTCCACCGCGCCTTCGACGCGGCGGTGGCGCAGAGCCCGGCGCTCCGTCTGCGCTTCGGCATGGAGGGCGGCGCGCCGCGGCAATGGCTGGCTGATGAGGCCCCGCTGCTTGAGGTGGTGGATCTCTCGGGGGCCGACCGTCCCGAGCACGAGGCACTGGCTCGGATGCAGGCCGACAGCGGTCGCGCCGTCGATCTGGCCGCGGAGCAGGCCGGGCGCTTTGTGCTCTACCTGCTCGGCGGCGATCGCGCTTTCTGGTACGAGCGCATCCACCATCTCGCCACCGACGGCTTCGGCATCGTGCTGCTGACCAACCGGGTCGGCGAGCTCTATTCGGCGGACACCACCGGCAAGGCCCCCGCGCCCTTCAAGGCGCTGGAGCCGGTGCTGGAGGAGGACGCCGCCTACCGCCAGTCCGACCGCCGCGCCGCCGATGCCGCCTTCTGGCAGGACGAGATGCGCGGGCTCGAAACGGTCGCCGGTCCCGCCGAGGGGCGGGCGGTCACCTCGGCGCGCTTCGACCGCGCGCGGCTGGACCTGCCGCCCGAGTTCTGCGAGGCGCTGAACTCGGTGTCCAAGGCCGCGGGCGTCGGCTGGCCCGATGCGCTCACGGTGCTGAGCGCCGCCTATTTCTCGCGCGTCTCGGGCGTGGGCGAGCGGGTTTACGGCCTGCCCTTCATGGCGCGCATGGGCACCAAGGCCGCCCGCGTGCCCTGCATGTGGATGAACGTGCTGCCCTACCGCTGCGAGCCCGACGAGGATGCGCCGCTGTCCGAGCTGCTGAAGACCGAGGCACAGCGGCTCGGCGCGCTGCGCAAGCACGGCCGCTACCGTTCGGAGCACCTGCGCCGCGACCTGCGCCGCACGGCCATCGACGCGCGGCTCTACGGGCCGATGATCAACGTGCAGCCCTTCGACATGCCGCCGCGTTTCGCCGGGCTCGAGGCGCATCTGCACATCCTCGGGGCCGGGGCGGTGGACGACATCACCGCCACCTTCCGCGGCGATGCCATCGCTTCGCTGTCGCTGGAGATCGACAGCAACCCGGCGCTCTACACTGCCGATGAGGCGCGCGCGCATCTCGACCGTCTGGCCGCCTTCCTCACCGCCGCACTTGGCGCGGCGCGGCTGGCGGACGTGCCCACGCTGACGCCTGCCGAGGAACGCTGGACGGTGCAGGAGGTCAATGCCACCGAGCACCCGATCCCCGAGGCGACTCTCACCGACCTCATCTGCGCGCAGATGCGTGCCACGCCCGAGGCGCCCGCGGTTGTCTACGGCGATACGACCCTCAGCTACGGCGAACTGGACCGCCGCTCGGCGGCTCTCGCCGCTGCGCTGCGGGCGCAAGGCGCCGGGCCGGGCAAGGTGGTGGCCACCGCGTTGCCGCGCTCCGAGCATCTGGCCGTGGCGCTGGTGGCGATCCTGCGCGCGGGCGCGGCCTATGTGCCGCTCGATCCCGAGAACCCGCCCGCCCGTCTCGCCGCGCTGCTCGAACGCACCGGCGCGGTCGCGCTGCTGGCGGAGGCGGATCTCGACGCCGGCGGTATGGCGCCCTTCGCACCCGAGGCATGGCCCGAGACCGGCGAGGCGCCCGAGCCCGGCACCACGCCGGACGATCTGGCCTATATCCTCTTCACCTCCGGCTCCACCGGCGAGCCCAAGGGGGTGATGATCGAGCACCGCGCCATCGTGAACCGGCTGCTGTGGATGCGCGATCACTACGGCATCGGCGCGCAGGACGTCATCCTTCAGAAGACGCCGACAACCTTCGACGTTTCGGTCTGGGAGTTGTTCCTGCCCTACCTCTGCGGCGCCACGCTGGTGTTTGCCGAGCCGGGCGCGCATCGCGACCCTTCGGCGATCGCCCGGCTGGTGCGGCGCCGGGGCATCACGACGATGCATTTCGTACCCTCGATGCTCTCGGCCTTCCTCGAGGCCCCGGCCTCCGAGGGGCTCGCGCTCACCCGCGTCTTCTGCTCGGGCGAGGCGCTGACCGCCGAGCATCGCAGCCGCTTCCACGCGCGGGTGAAGGCCCAGCTGCACAACCTCTACGGCCCGACCGAGGCGGCGGTGGACGTGACCTATTGGGACGCAGCCCCCGAGGACGACAGCTTGCCGCTGCCCATCGGCTTCCCGGTCTGGAACACCCGCGTGATGGTGCTCGACGCCCGCATGCGTCCGGTGCCGCCGGGGGTGCACGGGCAGCTCTACCTCGGCGGGTTGCAGCTCGCGCGCGGGTATCTCGGGCGTCCGGACCTGACCGAGGAGCGCTTCATTGCCGATCCCTTCCGCCCCGGAGAGCGGCTCTATGCGACCGGCGACGTGGCCTACCTGCGCCCCGACGGCGCGGTGGTCTACGCGGGACGGGCCGATCACCAGGTGAAGATCCGCGGCATGCGCATCGAGCCGGGCGAGATCGAGGGGGCGATCAAGGCGACCGGCCAGGTGCGTGATGCCGTGGTCCTCGCCCGCGCTGACGGCGGCGCGGACCCGCGCCTCGTGGCCTACGTGCTCACCGGGCCCGACTTCGACACCGCGCCGTTGCTGGCGGAACTGGCAACGGCATTGCCCTCGCACATGGTGCCCTCGGCGGTGGTGGCGCTGGAGAGCTGGCCGATGACCAGCTCGGGCAAGCTCGACCGCAAGGCGCTGCCCGCGCCGGTGCTGGAGATGCCGAAGGGCACGCCGCCGGTCGGTCCGGTCGAGGCGCGGCTCGCCGCGCTCTACCGCGAGGTGCTGCACCTGCCGCAGACCCCGGGCCGCGAGGCGGATTTCTTCGACCTCGGCGGCGACAGCCTGACGGCGTTGACGCTCAGCTTCCGTATCGAGGCCATCTTTGGTCAGGATCCGGGGCTCGGGCAGATCTTCGAGACCCCCGGCCTTGCCCAGCTCGCCCGCGCGCTGGAGATGGCCGATACGGCGCGGGCCGGCCTCTCGCCGCTGCTGCCCCTGGCCGAGGGGGAGGGGGCGCCGCTCTTTATCCTTCACCCGGCGGGTGGCCTCGGCTGGGGATACCGGCGGCTGGCGCGGGCGCTGAGCGCGCCGCGCCCGGTCTACGCCGTGCAGTCGCCACTTCTGACGGGCGAGGCGCTGCCGGGCAGTCTGCGCACGCTCGCGGTGGACTACGCGGACCGGATCGAGGCGCAGGCGCCGCAGGGGATGATCCACCTTGCCGGCTGGTCGGTCGGCGGGATCCTGGCGCAGGAGATCGCGGTGGAACTGGCCGCGCGCGGGCGCGTGCCGGGGCTGGTCGCCATGCTCGACAGCTACCCCGCCGAATGCTGGCGGGCCGAGCCGGAGCTGTCGGACGCCGAGGCGCTTCGCGCCTTGCTGGTCATCGCCGGGCATGATCCGGACAGCCATCCCGAGCTCGACAGCCGCGCGGCGGTGGTGGGGTTCCTCAAGCAGGGCGGCACGCCGCTCGGCAGCCTGCCCGACGCGGTGCTCGACGGGGTGGTGCAGCTTGTCACCGGCACCAACCGTCTGATCCGGAATCATGAGCACCGGCGCTACGGCGGCACCCTCACCCATGTCCGCGCCGCGCGGGACCACGCCGGGCGCGACCTGCACGCGGGGCTCTGGGACAGCCACGCGGCGCGGGTCGAGGCGCTCGACCTGCCGCTGCTGCATCCCGAGATGGTCTCGCAGGTGGCGGCCGATGCGCTGGGACCGGAGTTTTCGGCGCGCATGGCGCAGGCCGAGGCGGAGGGTCGGCGGCAGAGGCGCAGCGCCTGAGTTGCGGCGCGGTCGCCCGCGGCGTCTCCTAGGATCGGGAGGCCAGCGCCAGCGCGCCGGGCAGCGAGGCCGGCAGCGAGGCGATATGCACCGCGCCGGGATAGACCTGCGCCGCGATCTCCAGCCCGGCGGGCGCGGCCTGCAGCCGCTCGATCATCTGCAGGGTGGGCGGCGGAGGCCCCTCGGGCTGCGGCCCGGCGCTGCCGGTGCGCTTCTCCTTGTCGCCCATGCCGAAGTGCAGTGGCCGCGGCGCGCCCTCCGCGATGCTGCGCTGCGTGACCAGCCGCGTGACCAGCGCCTCGTCCCACCAGACCGAGGGGCTGATCGACGCAAAGCGGGCGAAGCTCCCGGGCCGGGTCAGCGCGGTGAAGAGCGTGAAGAGCCCGCCGAAGCTGTGGCCCCAGAGCGTGCGCCGCTCGGGATCGACTGGCAGGTCGTGCTCCACCTCGGCGCGGATGCCGCCGGTCAGCCGCGCGAGATAGGCCTCGGCGCCGCCTGCAAGGCGCTCGGGGTGATGCGGGTCCGGGCGCGGCGCGGCGCCGGGGGTCTCGGGCGGCGAGTAGTCGAAGATGCGATGCGCGCGGGCGAACTGCTTGTCGGTGTCATAGCCGATCCCGGCGACGATCAGCCGCGGCGCGGCCTCGAGCAGCGCGGGGGTCAGGAAATCGAAGGCCGCGTTGCCATCGAGCAGGTAGAGGATCGGCCAACCGGCTTCGGGCGCGGGCGCCTTGGGCACAGCGAGGAAGAGCCGCGTTGCGGGCACCTCGGGATCCGTGGGCCCGCAGGTCCCGCGCGGCAGCACCCGGCTGCTCAGCACATGCGAAGCAACGGGGGCCGAAAGGATTTCCAGCGTCGCCTCCCGCCCTTGGTGCGGCGGCAGAGGGGCCTTGGGGGCGCTTGCGCACATGACGTTCGCTCTCGGGCTTATTAGTTGACAATACCACTCAAGTAATTTCCCTTGGCGCCGGCTGCAATGGCCGATCGTGCCGAAGAAAGGACTCCCATGACGCTGCGTCTCAGGCATCCGCATTCACTCCTCTTGAAATGGCTGCTGGTGAGTCTCCTCGTCGCTCTCGTGATGTCGCTTGGCACGGTGTCCGCGCGGGCCGAGATCCGCGTGACCGATCTTGCCGGGCGCGAGGTGGTTCTGGAGCAGCCCGCAAAGCGGATCGTCCTGGGCGAGGGCCGGCATCTGGCGGTCCTCGGCATGCTGCAGGCCGATCCGGTCGCGCTGCTGGCGGGTTGGCGGCAGGACAAGGGGCTCGACCCGGCGACCTATGACGCCTATCTCGCCAAGTTCCCGGCGCTGGCCGACGTCACGCCCGTGGGGGCGGGAAACCGGCTGCTGTCGGTCGAGAGCACCATTGCGCTGATGCCGGACCTTGTGCTGCTGAGCCTGATGGACGCGCGCGACCCGCAGATGGAGATGCCGCTGCGCCAGCTCGAGGCGGCGGGCATCCCTGTGGCCTTTGTCGATTTCTTCACAGCGCCACTTGAGAACACCCTGCCGAGCCTGAAGTTGATCGGAGAGCTCACCGGCGCCGAGGACAAGGCCGGAGAGTTCGCCGAATTCTACAATGATCATCTGGATGCGGTGCGGAACAGCTTGAAGGCGGCGCAGCCCGCGCCGCCGCGGGTCTTCATCCACGTGCACGCCGCGCCGACCAATTGCTGCGCCACCGTCGGCCCGGGCGTCTTCGACGAGTTCGTCGAGGCGGCGGGCGGCTACAACATCGGGCGCGACAGCGTGCCGGGGGTGATGGGCAATGTCGGGCTGGAGAACCTGCTGGCCTCGGACCCGGATGTCTATCTGGCCACGGGCGGCGCGCATATGAAGGCGCGCGGCGGGCTGGTGCTGGGGGCGGGCATCGACACCGAGACGGCGGAGCAGAGTTTTGCCGATCTGCTCGAGACGCCCGGCTTTGCCGACCTGCGCGCGGTGCAGGAGGGGCGGGCGATCGGCATCTGGCACCTGTTCAACGATTTTCCAGCGCATATCGCGCTGATCGAGGCGCTGGCCAAGCGCATCCATCCCGACCTCTTCCCTGACCTCGACCCGATGGCCACCATGGCCGAGTTCGAGGAGCGCTTCTCGCCGGTCGAGATGACCGGCAGCTACTGGATTTCCGCCGAATGAGCGCGGTCGATTCCATTCTTGCCGAACAGTCGCGGCGCACGCAGCGCCGGGTGCTGCTCGTGGTGCTGCTGGGGGTCGGGGCGCTGGCCTCTGTTCTGCTGGACCTGGTGTCGGGGCCGTCGGGCCTGCCGCTCGAACAGGTGCTGGGCGCGCTGACCGGGGCAGGGGATGTGCCGAAGGCCGCCGAGGTGATCGTCTGGCAGGTGCGCCTGCCGGTGGCGGTCATGGCGTTGCTGGTGGGTGCGGCGCTGTCGCTTTCGGGCGCCGAGATGCAGACGGTGCTCGACAACCCGCTGGCCGAGCCCTTCACGCTGGGCATCTCGGCCTCGGCGGCGCTCGGGGCGGGGGTGGCGATCGTGCTCGGACTTGCGATCCCGGGCATCCCCGCGCTGTGGTCGGTCTCGGCCAACGCCTTCGTCTTCGCGCTGCTGGCGCTTGGGCTGCTTCAGCTCGCCTCGGCCCTGCGCGGCGGCGGCTCCGAGGTAGTCATCCTGCTCGGCATCGCGGTCAACTTCACCGCCGCGGCGCTGCTGGCGCTGGTGCAATTCGTCGCCTCGCCCGACGCGCTGCAGCAGCTGGTGTTCTGGACCATGGGCAGCCTCGTCAATGCTCGCTGGGAGGGTATCGCGGTGCTGGCGCTGGTGCTGGCGCTCTGCCTGCCGTTTTCGCTCGCCGCGTCATGGCGGCTGACGGCGCTGCGGCTCGGCAGCGATCAGGCGCAGGGCTTCGGGCTCGACGTTGCTCACCTGCGGCGCTGGACGCTGGTGCGGGTAAGTCTGCTGGCAGCGGCCTCGGTCTCGATGGTCGGCGTCATCGGCTTCGTCGGCCTCGCCGGGCCGCATATCGCGCGCATGGCGGTGGGCGAGGATCACCGTTTCCTGCTGCCCGCGAGCCTCTTCACCGGGGCGCTGCTGATGTCCCTGGCCTCGGTCGCCTCGAAGCTTCTGGTGCCCGGCATCCTGCTGCCGGTGGGGATCGTGACCTCGCTGGTCGGGCTGCCGGTGTTCTTTGCGCTGGTGCTGCGGAGGGAGGCACGATGAGCCTTGATATTCGGGATCTGACCGTTGCGCGCGGGCCGCGCAAGGTCATCGACGGGCTGAGCCTGCCGCCCTTCGCCGTCGGTGAATTCGCGGTGATCGCCGGGCCCAATGCGGCGGGCAAGTCGACGCTGCTGCGGGCCATTGCCGGCCTGCTGCCGTCGACGGGCGAGATCGCGCTTGAAGGACAGGCGCTGCATGCCCTGCCGCGCGCCGAGCAGGCGAAGCTGGTGGGTTTCATGCCCCAGAGCCTCGAGAGCCGCTCGGCGCTGACCGTGCTCGACAGCCTGATGGTGGCGATGAACGCCGGTGGCGGTCTGGCCGGGCGGGCGCTGCGTGGCCCCGCAGCGGGGCGTCACGCGCTGGAGGTGCTGGAGCGCTTCGGGCTCGCCGATCTGGCGCTGCGCCCGATGGCGGCGCTCTCGGGCGGGCAGCGGCAGGCGGTGGGTCTGGCGCAGGCGATGATCCGCGACCCCAAGCTCCTGCTGCTCGACGAGCCGACCTCGGCGCTCGATCTGGCGCGGCAATTCCACCTGCTGTCGGAGGCGCGCAAGCTGGCCCGCGAGGGGCGCATCGTCATCGCCGTGCTGCACGATCTGGCGCTGGCGGCGCAATGGGCCGACCGGGTGGTGCTGCTGGAGGGCGGCGCGCTGCGCGCCGCGGGCGCGCCGGGCGAGGTGCTGACGCCGCAGAGCCTGTCGCAGGTCTACGGCATCGATGCGCGGGTCGAGCGCTGCTCGGAAGGGCGCGTGATGGTCATGGTCGACGGGCTCTCGCAGCCCTGATTTTCAGGAGAGATTACAATGGAGATTTTCGATAGTTCTGAACGATACGGCGCGGTCTCACGGCTGCTGCACTGGGCGGTGGCGGTGCTGATCCTCTGGCAGTTCCTCGGCATGGGGCTGAAGCTGATCTTCGGACGCAATGATTTCGTCGGTTTCTTCGTCGGTACGCACCAGCCGGTGGGCTTCGTCATCTTCTGGCTGGTGGTGGTCCGGGCGCTCTGGGCGCTGGCCAGCCGTAAGCGCCGCCCAGATCATGGCTCCGGGCTGGTCGCCAAGGCGGCGGCAGCGGGGCACGGGCTGCTCTATGCGCTGATGATTGCCATTCCCACGCTCGCCCTGCTGCGCGCCTGGGGCGGCACGCGGGGGTTTGCGCCCTTCGGCATCGAGGTTTTCGCGCCGCGCGAGGTTGAGATCGCATGGGCGACCAGCCTTGCCGGGCTGCTGCACGGCGAGTTGGGCTGGGTGCTGGCGGTGCTGATCGCGGGCCATATCGCCATGGTGGGCGTGCACGAGAGCCTCTGGCGCGACGGCACGCTGCGCAAGATGGCCGGGCGGCGCTGAGGCAACACGCTCTCCAAGAGCGGCGGAGGCCGGCAGGTTACCGCGGGCTGCCGCTTCCAACGGGTGTGGTGGGGCGCTTTGTCGTGACATCCCGCCGTGCGTCTGCGCGCGCTGCGGCGATGCAATAGCGGCCGCCCGGGGGCGGTCGGCCACTGGACGGCGGCGCTGCGGGCCTCGATTCGGTTGGCTTCATTCCGGCGTCACACAGAAAAAACCCCGCCGCGCGGAAGCGCTGGCGGGGCAAGTTCGTGCCTGCCGCAGCAGGCACCGGCGGTCGTGAAACCTTTGTCTTGTTCTTGAAACTCAGTTCGGGCGTTCGGCCATCTCGTCGCGGATCTGCTGGCGCAGAACGTCGATCGGGACCAGTTTGCCTTCTCGCTTGAAGTGCCAGTAGGTCCAGCCGTTGCACGAGGGCGCGCCCTCGAGCTGGGCGCCGACCTGGTGGATCGAGCCCTTCACCTCGTCGCCGATCAGCGTGCCGTCGGCGCGCACCTTGGCACTCTTGCCCGAGGAGGACACCAGCATCTCGCCGGGGTTGAGCATGCCGCGCTCGACCACCTGGCCGAAGGGCACGCGGGGTTCGGCGCGCTTGGCGCGGGTCACTTCCAGCGACGAGCGGTCGAAGGGGCGGATCGAGGCGATGCGCTTCTCGGCAACCTCGCGATAGGCGTCCTCGCGCTCGATGCCGATGAAGTCGCGGCCCAGCATCTTGGCGACGGCGCCGGTGGTGCCGGTGCCGAAGAACGGGTCGAGCACCACGTCGCCCGGGTTGGTCGAGCCGACCAGCACGCGGTGCAGCAGCGAGGCGGGTTTCTGCGTCGGGTGCGCCTTCTCGCCGTTCGCGTCCTTGAGGCGCTCGCCGCCGTTGCAGATCGGCAGAACCCAGTCGGAGCGCATCTGCACGCCTTCGTTCAGCGCCTTCAGCGCCTCATAGTTGAAGGTGTACTTGGCGCCTTCGCTCTTCGAGGCCCAGATCATCGTCTCATGGGCATTGGTGAAGCGCTTGCCGCGGAAGTTCGGCATCGGGTTCGACTTGCGCCACACGACGTCGTTGAGGATCCAGTAGCCCTCGTCCTGCAGCGCCGCGCCGACGCGGAAGATGTTGTGGTAGGAGCCGATCACCCAGAGCGCACCGTTCGGCTTCAGCAGGCGCTTCGCGGCCTTCAACCAGGCGCGGGTGAAGCGGTCATAGACGGCGAAGCTGTCGAACTGGTCCCAATGGTCGTCGACGGCGTCGACGCGGGAGTTGTCGGGGCGATGCAGATCGCCCTTCAGTTGAAGGTTGTAGGGCGGATCCGCGAAAATGAGATCTACCGACGCCTCCGGCAGGGCGTTCATCTGCTCGATGCAGTCGCCGGAAAGAATCGTGTTGAGTGGGAGCGCAGTTGCGCCCTTGGTTTTCGTCATTGCTGTCATTCTCTGCCTCTGCCCCGGCGCATTTTTGCGCTCTTGGATTGGGGATAAAATGAGGGAACAGCGAATCGGGGTCAATTTGTTTTTTTAAATCAGGACCTTACGTTTGCGTCTTGATACAAGATATTGTGTATGGGTGCGAAGGATCTTCTATGGTGTGGGGTCACACCGAAATCTCGGAGGCCTTCCATGTGTCTTTTGGAGCCGTACCCTGCGTTCGTTTCCCAGCCGTAATGGGGATACTGTTGCGCCAAGTCCCGCATCAGATTGTCGCGCCATATCTTCGCGACGATCGAAGCGGCCGAGATACTCACAGACTTGCCATCACCCTTAACCACAGGTGTCGCGGCGCAGGGCAGTTCGGGCGGCAGGCGATTGCCGTCGATCAGCAGGTGCGCCGGTTGCACGGGCAGGGCGGCGACGGCGCGGCGCATCGCGAGGTAGGTGGCCTGCAGGATATTGATCTCGTCGATCTCCTCGACCGAGGCCACGCCGAGGCCGACCTGCGCCTGCGCGCGGATGATCGGCTCCAGCGCTTCGCGGCGTTTGAGGGTGAGCTTCTTGGAGTCGTTGAGGCCGAGGGGGATCTGCGCCGGATCGAGGATCACGGCGGCGGCGACCACCGGCCCGGCGAGGGGCCCGCGGCCGACTTCGTCCACCCCGGCGACCAGCGCGCCTTCGGCCCAGAAGGGCGACTCGAAAGATGTGTCAGGTCCAGTCATGCCGCTGTTCTGCGCTCTCGCGCGCGGCAGGGCAAGCGCGGGCCTGAGTGGGGTCAGCGTGCTTTGGGGTGGGTCGCCTCGTAGACCTTCATCAGGTGCACGCTGTCCACCGAGGTATAGGCCTGGGTGGTCGAGAGCGAGGCGTGCCCCAGCAGCTCCTGGATGGCGCGCAGATCACCCCCGGCCGACAGCAGGTGCGTGGCGAAGCTGTGACGCATGGCGTGGGGCGTGGCACTGGCGGGCAGGCCGAGCTGCATGCGGGCCTTCTCGGTGACCGACTGGATCAGCCGGGCGTTGAGCTTGCCGCCGCGCGCGCCGCGGAACAGCGGGCTTTCGGGGGTGATCTCGAAGGGGCAGAGCTGCAGGTAGGTCTCGACCGCGCGGCGGGTCACGGGGATGACCGGAACGATGCGCTCCTTGCCCCCCTTGCCGATGATCCGCAACGACTCGCCGAAGGGCCAGTCGGCGCCGGTCAGCCCCAGCGCTTCCGAGATGCGCAGCCCGCAGCCGTAGAGCAGGGTGACGACGGCCGCATCACGCGCGCCGACCCAGCCGTCGCGCGATTGCATCTCGACGGTGTCGATCATCGCGCGCGCGGCGTCCTCGGTGAGCGGGCGCGGCAGCTTCTTCTGGAATTTCGGGGCGCGGGCCGAGAGCACGGCGGTGGGCTCGAAGCCCTCGCGCTCGGCCAGCCAGCGGTAGAAGCTCTTCACCGCCGAGAGCTTGCGGGCCATGGAGCGTGGTGCAGCCCCGCCCGCGTGCAGATGCGCCATGAAGGCGCGCATGTCCGGGGTGGTGATCCGGGCCAGTGGCTTCAGCCCCTGCGGCTCGGCGTGGTGCATCGTCTGGAAGGCAATGAACTCGGCCACGTCGGCACGATAGGCGGTGATGGTGTTTTCGGAGGCGTTCTTCAGCGCGCGGGCGTGCTCCAGCCAGCTTTGCAGCGCGTCGCGCGCGGCGGGTGTGAGCGCGAGGCTCACGAGAGCCAGCGCCGCATGGTGCGCTCGAAAACGCCGCCGAAGAAGGCGAGCAGATCGGTGCCCTGCTGCGGCGTGAACATCTGCGGATCCTCGGAGCCCATGACCAGCAGGCCGGGCAGGCGGCGCGGGCCGAAGTCGAGCTTGAGGCAGGCTTCGGAGCGGATTAGGTCGGCGCGCGGGCCGAAGATGCGCGTGTCGCCGGCGCCGAGCTGGCGCAGGGTGACCTGCCGCAGCGGCGCGTCGGTGCGCTCGGTGAGGTAGCTGGAGACAAAGCCCGGCTCGGCCAGCGACAGCACGTCGCCGAGCTTGCTGACGGCGCGGGTGTCGTCGGGGTGGCCGGTTTCCAGCACCAGCCGCATGACATCGACCCGCAAGATCGCCGCGACCTCGCCGTTGAGATCGCGCAGGAAGGGCTCGAAGGCCACCGGATCAAGCATGCGCAGGATGGCACGGTGGATCTGGTTGGTGCCGGCGAGGTTCTCGTAGGCGGCGGCGATAACGCTGCGGTGGGTGTCCTCGAGCCGGTCGAGGCGCGACTCCAGCCGCTCCATCGCGATGCCGCGCAGGTCCACGATATTGGAGCCCATGGCGCGTTCGTTGGACGCGATGAGCGCCTGCATCAGGTCGCGGTCATCGAGAATCATGTCGGGGCGAGAGAGCAACTGCTCGCGCAGCGTCTCGTCGATACGGGGACTGCTCATGCCTGTTCCGGTCTGTCCGTGCCTGTTCCGGGTGATCCGTGTTTTGCCGGGAGCTTATCAGGTCCGTTGCGCGATTGCGCCCCCTTTTCTCGGGCGACCGGCGTGTTTCCGCAGGCTGTGACGGCACGGCCGCGAAACAAAGGGAAGGCTTTGGACGTGCGGGAATTTCTGGCAGACTGCACGGGGCACAGGAGGAGGATCCCATGCCCACCATCACCCATCCAAGCTCCGCCCAGACGGTCGTCACGACTTTCGAGACCAGCCCGGGCACCTGCCAGGACCTGCTCGAGGCGCTGGAAGAGGCGTATGACGCTTTCATCTCGAAGCAGCCGGGGTTCGTCGGGGCGGGCCTGCACGTGAACGACGCGCAGACCCGGATCGCCAATTACTCTCAGTGGAAACACCGCGAGGACTTCCTGGCCATGCTGCGCAGTTCCGAGATGCGCTCTTGGAACCGCCGTTTCAACGAGCTGTGCAGGAGTTTCGAGCCAGTGCTCTACGAGGTGGCGGCGGTCTACTGACACCGCCTCCCAGGGCACATCGAGCGGGGCGCATCGGGGCTGGCTCAGGCCGCCATGGTGCGCGCGGCGCCGCGGCGCTCGGTGACCCGCAGACGGTAGCCCTCGCCGCGCACCGTCTCGATGCTGAGCGCCGCCTCGACCGGGGCGAGGTGGGCGCGAAGGTTGCACATGTAGACGTCGAAGACCCGCGGCGCGGGCTCGTTCTCGAAGCCGTAGATGTGGTTCATAAGGGTCTCGCGCGTGGCAAGCCGACTGGGGCGCAGGGCGAGAAACTCTAGGATCTCGTAAAGCTTGGGAGAAAGCGAGAGCGTGGTGGCGCCGAAATGCACGCGGCGCTTTTCCAGATCGAGGCGCAGCGGGCCGCAGTCGCTGATCGGCCCGGAGACCCCATGCGCACGGCGGGCGACGGCGCCGAGCCGGGCGAGGATCTCCTCGGGGGAGGCTTCGGAAGGCAGCACGGTGTCGGCCCCGGCCATCAGCCAGGCGGCGATCTGTGCACCATCCACCGGGCGCGAGATGAGCGCGATCGGCACCTCGGGGTTCAGCTCGCGCAGGCGGGTCAGCGTGGTCTGGCTGCGCAGCACGGCGGCCTCGATCACCAGGAGGTCATGCGCGCCGATGCGGTGGAATTCCTCGATGTCCTCGGCGGCTTCGCATCGGGTCAGCAGCGTGCCGGTCTGCGACAGCGCATGGCCGAGGCCAATCATCTTCCAGGTCGTTTCGGCGATCAGGTAACGCATGGGCGTGCTCCTCCTAGGGGCCGCGGGCATCGGGCCGGCGACAAATCCAGTCTCTTGGGGAAGGGGACCGTTCTTTCAGGTCTGCCGGCGAAACCGGGTCCTCCCGTGGAGCCCTGGGGCCCGGAGGGAAGGGCGGCGCGTTCTGCGGCCCGAAACCAGAGGTAGCGCGCAATTGTGCCCGAATTGTGTTGCCGCCCGCGGCTTGGGAGGATGATTTGTATCAAGGTGCTATCCCTTTGCAGGGGGCATAGTCACCTCAGGTCAGGAAAGGAGGCCTCGCATGTACAAGAACATTCTCGTGCCCATCGCCTTTGACAGTGATTCCAAGGCACACAAGTCGATCGAGGTCGCGCAGGCGCTTGCGGAGCCGGATGCCAAGATCACGCTTCTGCATGTCATGGAGCATATCCCCGGCTACGCGATCTCCTATCTGCCCGCAGAGTACCTCACGCAGTCCCGTGCCGCGCTGGAGAAGGAACTGGCAGACATGGCGGCGAAAGTGCCGGGCGCAAAGGGCATGGTGATCGAAGGGCATTCCGGCCGGTCGATCCTCGAATACGGCGAGGAGAACGGCTGCGATCTGATCATCATCGCCTCGCACCAGCCGGCGATGAGCGATTATCTTCTGGGCTCGACCGCGGCCGTGGTCGTCCGCCACGCCCACTGCGCGGTGCACGTGCTGCGCTGAGGGCCTGAGGAGCTAGGGTATAGGGGGGGCGCCCGAGGGTGTCCCGCCGAGACGTCAGGAGATGCGGCGCAGGTCTTGCGGCGCGGCGGAGGTTTCCGCCCAGTCGTTGGTCGCGTAGTACTCGCGGTACCAGTCGACAAAGGATTGCACCCCCTCGGCAAGGCTGGTGCCGGGGCGATAGCCGGTCAGCTCGTGCAGCAGCGTCGCATCGGCCCAGGTGGCCGGCACGTCGCCCGGCTGCATGCACATCGGGTTGCGCTTCGCCTCGAGCCCCGTGGCGGTTTCGATGGCGGCGATGAAGTCGCCGAGCGGCACCGCCTGCGAGTTGCCGATATTGATCACCCGCCACGGCGCGACCGGCGACAGCGAGTCTCCCGCGGGCACAATGCCATCCTCGGGCCGCTGCGGTATCACGTCGATCAGCAGCCGGATGCCCTGCACGAGATCGGTGACATATGTGAAGTCCCGCATCATCTGGCCGTGGTTGTAGACGTCGATCGGCGCGCCGCTGAGGATTGCCTTGGTGAACTTGAACAGCGCCATGTCCGGTCGGCCCCAGGGTCCGTAGACCGTGAAGAAGCGGAACATCGTCACCGGCAGATCGTAGAGATGCGCGTAGCTGTGCGCCATGCACTCGGTGGCCTTCTTCGTTGCCGCGTAGAAGGACATCTGGTGATCGGTGCGGTCGGTTTCCGTGTAGGGCATCTCGGTGTTGGCGCCGTAGACCGAGGAGGTCGAGGCCAGAAGCATGTGGCCGGGAGGTGCCGCGCGGGCCGCTTCGAGCAGCTCGAAGGTGCCGGCCATATTGCTTTCTAGATAACTGCGCGGGTTGACCAGCGAGTGGCGGACGCCGGCCTGCGCCGCCAGATGCACGACCACGTCGGGCGTTTCGCGGGCGAAGACCTCGGCAAGCAGTCCCTTGGTCTCGATTGCGCCGTTGAGAACGGAGAAATCCGGATGCTTCTGCAGCAGCGCCTGCCTGCGCAGCTTGAGATCCACATCGTAGTATTCCGAGAGATTGTCGATGCCCAGGACGCGAAACCCGTCGTCTAGCAGTCGCTGGCAGAGGTGGTAGCCGATAAAGCCCGAAGAGCCAGTGACCAATGCGGTGCGCATCAATGAACTCCTACCAAGTATTAAAAATCAAAAAATAATGTCTACTTTCTTGTGCGCAGCCTGCGGTCAAAGCAAGCGCTTTCTTCCCTGCGAAGGTCTTTGCTCGGTGCTCCGCCAGCCCTGCTCATTCGGATGGCGACTTGCCTTGTGAGCGTGCCTTGTAAGCGTCCCTCCCGGGTGGCACGGCACCGAGCGGTCCACCGCGTCGGACCGCAACTGTGCCGCATTTGAGTGATTCGAGCGAGGCATTGCTTGGTCTTGGGCATGGTCTTCATGACGCGCCGCAAGACGAGCCGCGCCAGAGGCAGAAACTTCCGCGGATTGTGTTTCCATTTTGGAAACGGTTGTTTGCCTATTTTCTGAACGGATCGCCGGTGAGACGGTGACGGCGCGCGCGCGTTCTTCATCCGGGCTTCCCGCTTACATCTTGTCTTTGAAGGTAAAATCTTGACAGAAACCGGCATCTTAAACGCCTCTTCTCGAGTGGCGTGGGAAAGTGCATTCGGGCGTTAGGTTAATACAGCCTTAAAGATAATTGGCAGACCTCCGCCGCTGCGCTATAGTTCGAATCATTGAAAAAAGGAGTTTTCAAGATGACAGATAAGACCCCCCAGGGGGACTCCCTGGAATCCCCTGGCCGTCGCGAACTGCTTGGCAAGGCCGGGAAATACGCAGCGGTGACCCCGCTGGCGGTGACGGCGCTTCTTTCCACCTCGATGAAGGCAGATGCCGGCGGTATCTTCCGGTCGGGCGGCATGAAGCACAAGCATAAGCACAAGTTCAAAATGAAGAAGAAGTACGGCAAGTATCACTAAGCCAACCGGACGCCGGCATTTTCAGGCGTCCTGATGTTTCTTCCTTTTGAAAAGACGTATTTCGTTGAGTGATAACCTTTTTGTCCTCCCCGCAGCAGGGGTCACGCTGGCGCAAGTGAACCGCCAGCATCTTCTCTTGGTCCCAGAGAAGGAGCTTCTGTTTTCGGCCACTCCCCCAGTGGCCGAGGCATGGGCAGGGTTCGAACTTGGCGTTGCGTCCGTGCCCTCGGATGCCGCCGCTGTCGCAGGTGGCGGCATTCTCCTGGATTTGATGCAGATCGGTGCGCTCGAGCCGCTGGCAACAGCGGGTGGCCCCGCGCGCGTTGCGTGCTGGGAAGTTTTCGACCTCGCCGGGGTGCGGGTCGTCGTTGCCTTCGAGGATGAGCTTCTTCGGACGGAACTGATGCCCAGCTTCGCACAGCTTGCCGTGTCGCCCTGCCGGGGCGACGATCACATCGTGGTGCAGCGCGAGGGCGACCGGATCGGCATCGCCCGCCGCGACGAGGAAATCGACTGGGTGGCGCCGCATGAGGCGGTGCCGCTTCTCAAGATCAAGATGACCGAGGTCCTCTTCGATCATACGAATTATGTCATGCTGCATGCCGCGCAGCTCGAGAGAGCCGGGCGCTGCCTGTTGCTGCTCGGCGATGCCGGCGCCGGCAAGAGCACGCTCGCCACCGCCCTCGAAAGCGCGGGCTTCGGGCTGCTGAGCGACGACATCGTGCTGTTGTCGCCCAGCGGCGAAGTCTCTGCGTTGCCGTTTCCGGTGACGCTCAAGCAGGGCTCGTGGTCGCTGCTCGAGCATCGCCGCGCCGAGATCGAGGGCGCTGGGCAGCACCTGCGCCCGGACGCGCAGAGCGTGCGCTACCTTGGGCTTAGCGGTGACGCTGGCTGGAAGGACGTCGGCCGGCTGCTCAAGCTTGACCGGCAGGACAGCGGCCCGGCCTCGGTGTCGGACCTGTCGCTGTCCGAGGCATTCCAGGCGATGCTGGGTGCTGCCTGGTCGGGCGAAGAGGCGATGTCGCCGGAGGTCTTCGAGGCGATGGCGGGATGCCTTCATGGCGCGCGCTTTGGCTGCCTGACCTATTCTGATTTGCCGCGGGCCCTCGCCGAGGTGTCGCGGTTCTGCGAAGAGTGAACGCTGTGGAGGTATGGTAATTGGAATTCTAGTAGAAAGTGATTGTAGATAAGTGATTTTTTCAAATTCTTTATAGTATCCCGCGTTCATATTTTCGATCGCGTTTCGCCAATTTTTTTCGGCATTGGAACAGGCACATGAAAGCAGACATCGCAGCGTCTTCCCCGCTGGAAAGTCTCGGTCGCGCGCTCTGCGGCGACCTTGGTCATGGGCCGGACTGGGCAGGGCTTATCGGGACCGCGAACGATGAGTTCGTCACCCCGGCTCTGTTCCACAGGCTGCGCCAGGGCGACATCCCGGCAGCAGAACCCGAGGCCATGGCCTATCTCGGAGAGCTCGATTCCCTCAATTGTCGTCGGAACAGCAATCTCTGGGCCATGGTTGCGGAATGCACGGCTCTGCTCAACGCGGCGGATATCGTGCCGACCCTGATCAAGGGGGCCAGCGAAATGGCCCTTCAGGACGATCCGTCGGACTTCTACCGCATGATGATCGACGTCGATCTTCTGGTGGAGCCGGAGGAGGTCACGCTGGCACAGAGGGTGCTGGCGCGGGCCGGCTTCGAGCGGCTCGAGGACAGTGAATACGCGCATTCGCCCGGCAGCTTCTGGAAGGAAGGATACGTCGGCACGCTTGATCTTCATGCGGGCCTGCAGTCGGACATCGCGCGCTATCTGACGGTGGGCGACTGGGAATTGAGACGGGACTTGCAGCATCGCGACGGTCTGAAATTCTACGTGCCCGACGCTTCGATGCGCCTGCTCATCAACATCAGCCACGACATGCTGCATCACACCGGGCTCGCGCGGGGCGGCATCAGCCTGCGCTATCTGCTGCCGCTTCGCACGCAGGTCCGCGACCACAGGGCCGAGCTTGACTGGCCCTGGCTTCTGGGGCTGCGCCGGAACCGTGGCTTCCGCTTTGCCTTCGATCTGCAGATGCTCATGCTGCAGGAACTCTTCGGCATGCCCCTGCCGCCGGGCGTGACGCCGGATCTGGCGACGCGGGCGCTCCACCGGCGCCGGCTGATCAAGGCGCGCCATCCCCGTCTGGCCGATCTGGAATGGGCCGTGGTCAAGCCGGTCTATTTTCGGCTGAAACGGCAGTGACGGCCACAGGAAATACCTTGGTGCCTGCCTCTCTGGCACCACTTCCTCCCCTCAGGATGCCGCAATGGGACGCAGCAGGGCGAATCTGCTTTGAGTTGTGCTGCCGGAGCGGTAAACCGTGATTATTGTTTTATTATTCTAAGGATTTTTTGCGATGAAGATTGCGATCATCGGCACCGGTTACGTCGGTCTTGTCTCCGGGGTGTGTTTCTCCGACTTCGGCCACGAGGTGGTCTGCGTCGACAAGGACCCGCGCAAGATCGAGATGCTCGAGCGCGGCGAGGTGCC